>JAQVXZ010000022.1 GCA_028708845.1 Bacteroidales bacterium | reverse complement strand
GGAACAATCCTAAGCTGATGTCTAACCTTTTCAGCTAGTTTCATTCTTATAAAAGCTTTCTTTTCTTCCAGAAGCTTAACAATATCTTCAACAGTTTTTGAACGAATGGGGAAAATACTAACATAAATTCTGGCAACAGACAAATCTGCACTCACCCTAACACTTGTAACCGTAATCATTGCCCCTTCAAACAAGTTCTGAGCCTCTTTTTGTAATATCAAACCCATATCTTTTTGGATTAGGCGACTAACTTTTTCTAATCTTGTATTATCCATAGCTTGCAAAAATACAAAATATTTCCCAAATTTCTCATTAAAAGGACGCAAGAAAAGAAAAATATATCCCATAATTGAGTTTTCTAACTATCCTTTTAAGTTTTCATACATATAAACTCCTGAAACAAAGTCCCAAAACGAAGAAACAAAGTCCCAAAACGAAGAAACAAACTAACCAATCCTCCTTTCAATCCTAGAATCATGCCATGATTCCGTCAATATCATGCCATGATACTTATCAATTCATGGCATGAAATGGGTAGAATCATGGCATGAATTGGACATCGAATCAAAGATTAAAAAGTTTAATTCTTTGATTTATTTGATTGAATCTTGGTTTTATTTTAATGGTTTTAGCTTTTTATTCATCTTATAAAGGGAGAAAAGAGATTTTTATGTATCTTTGTCAATTAAAATCTTTGTAATTAGTTTATGAGTTTAAAGGACAAAATCAATTATAAGTGCTTACCCAAACACGTTGCAATCATTATGGATGGCAATGGTAGATGGGCAAAGTGTCATGGTAAAGATAGATTGTTTGGTCACCAAAATGGAGTAGAAAGTGTTAGAGAAGTGACTGAGGCTTCGGTGGAATTGGGCATTAAGTATCTAACTTTGTATGCTTTTTCTACTGAAAATTGGAACCGTCCTCAAGATGAAGTTGAGGGGTTGATGCATCTTATGATTCAGGCAATAGAAAACGAAACGCCAACCCTTATGAAGAATAATGTAAGGGTTGAAGTAATTGGTGATATTGAGAAAATCGACCAAGAAACTAGGGATGCTATTGATAGGGTTACTGAAATGTCTAAGAATAACGATGCTCTTACATTAATTATAGCTCTAAGTTATAGCTCAAGATGGGAGATTGAAAAAGCAGTTAGGGATATTGCTATTGGGGTTAAGAATAATGAAATAGAAATTGAGGATATTAATCAAGAAATGATTTCAAATCACCTTTGCACTAAGAACTTTCCTGACCCTGATTTACTGATTAGAACCTCTGGAGAGTATAGGATAAGTAATTTTTTGATGTGGCAACTTTCCTATGCTGAGCTTTACTTTACTCCAACCTTTTGGCCAGATTTTAAGAAAGAAAACTATTACGAAGCGATACTTGATTTCCAGTCAAGGGAAAGACGCTTTGGAAAGACAAGCGAACAAATAAATAAGTAATTTTCACGCAAACAAAATTATTTACAATTATTTGCGTTAGAGTAGCATTATATTATAAAGATAGACAATGAATATATTAAGAACAGTCCTTATTTTCCTCTTTTCCTTAAGCATTTCAAGCATTGCTTTTGCACAAAAAGATTCAATCCCAAACAATAAGATAGAACTAGATTATTTCTTCCCAAAGGAATATGAAATAGGGAATATTGTTGTTTCTGGTGCCAATCACTTAGATCATCCTTCCATCATTCTTCTTTCGGGGCTAAGTGTTGGCGAAAAGGTTCTTATTCCTAGTGAGAAAATAACTTTAGCTATTGATAAGCTATGGAAACAAGGTATTTTTGATGATGTTCAAATATTGGTTGATAAAATTGAGGGTAGGACTATAAATATTATCTACCAACTTCAAACCAAACCTCGTCTTTCAAGCTTTAAGTTTGAAGGCATTTCAAGAGGTGAGGCTGACAAGGTGAAGGAAGCAATTAGTATTATGTCTGGAGATATTGTTACAGAGAACTTAAAGATGAATTCTATTAATATAATCAAAGACCATTTCTTCGATAAAGGTTTCTACAACACTGAAGTTGAAATTGTTGAAACAAAAGATACTTCAACTACTCGTAATGATGTTACTTTGCTATTTAAGATTAAGAAGGGGTACAAGATTAAAATTAAGGATGTTATTGTTAATGGCAATAAGATGATAAGCGATAATAAGGTTCGTTCTCAAATGAAGGACACCAAAAGATACCGCTGGTGGAGGGTTTGGAAGAGCTCTCGTTTTGCTGAAAAAGATTTTATAAGCGATAAGGAAGCTGTTATTAAGAAATATAACGATGAAGGGTTTAGAAACGCAAAGATAATTTCTGATAGTGTTTATTTGGTTAAAGATAAGGATAAGAAACAACACCTAATTGTTGAACTTAATATTGAAGAGGGACAGAAGTTTTTCTTTAGAGATATTACTTGGGTTGGAAATACTAAATATACTTCAGAGGACTTGAGCCGTAGATTAAGAATTAAAAAAGGAGATGCTTATAATAGAGCTCTTTTAGATAAGAATATACATTACGATCCAACGGGTGCAGATATTTCAGCTCTTTACCAAGATGATGGTTATTTATTTTCTCAAATTATTCCTGTTGAAGTAAATATTGAAAATGATTCAATTGATATTGAGATGAGGGTCTACGAGGGTAAGCAAGCAAGAATTGGCAAGGTTTCAATTTCTGGTAACACAAGGACAAATGACCATGTGATAATGAGGGAGCTTAAGACACTACCTGGACAGTTATATTCTCGTGATGATGTTTATCGTTCTTTAAGGGAATTGCAACAATTACAATACTTCGACCAAGAGAATATGGAACCAGTAATAGAGCCTGACCAAGAGAATGGTTTAGTTAATATTGAGTATAAGCTAAAAGAGGTTTCTTCCGATAAGTTTGAAATATCTGGTGGCTGGGGAGCAGGAATGGTTATTGGAACCGTGGGAGTTGTTTTCACAAATTTCTCTACCAAGAACTTCTTTAAGAAAGATGCTTGGAAGCCTCTTCCAGGAGGGGATGGACAACAGCTTGCCCTAAGAGCACAAACCAATGGTACATATTATTATTCTCTTAGTGCATCTTTCACTGAGCCTTGGCTTGGAGGAAAGAAACCAAACGCATTAAGCACTTCTCTTTATTATTCTTATCAAGATGATGGTTACTTTAATAATTCTGGGAAACCAAATTACTGGTTAAGTATATTTGGAGCTTCTGTTTCCTTAGGCAAAAGGCTACAATGGCCTGATGATTATTTCACCTTTGTTCAAGGGATAGCTTTCCAACAATATAATGTAAAGAACTATACTGCAATTCCTGACTTTAGTAATGGTAGGTCTAATAACCTTAACTATAATTTCACCATTGCAAGAAGTTCTTCCGATTCTCCTATATTCCCAAGAACAGGTTCCGATGTTGCTGTTTCAACACAACTAACCTTCCCTTATTCATTAGTTAATGGAAAGGACTATGCCACTATGAGCACTGAGGATAAATATAACTGGTTGGAATATTATAAGGTAAACATCAAATCTTCTTGGTACTTTAACCTAGTTGATAACTTAGTTATGAGCACAAGAGCAAGGTTTGGTTTCTTAGGACAATATAATAAGAAAGTGGGCTACTCTCCGTTCGAGCGTTTCTATGTTGGAGGTGATGGTTTGCAGGGCTGGGCTTTGGATGGTAGAGAAGTTATTGCACTTAGAGGATACTCTGCAGGATCTCTTTCTCCAACAAACGGAGCAAATGTATTTGATAAGTTTACTTTAGATATTCGTTACCCAGTTTCTCTTAACCCAATGGCTACTATTTATGTTTTAGGTTTCTTTGAGGCAGGTAATTCTTGGTCGAACTTTGAAGGGTTTTCTCCTTTCAAAATGTACCGCTCTGCTGGTGTGGGTTTAAGATTATTTATGCCAATGTTTGGTTTAATTGGAATTGACTGGGGATATGGATTTGACCAAATACCAGGAAGTCCAACCGCTGGAGGCTCTCAATTCCATTTCTCAATAGGACAATCTATCGATTAGGCACAGTATTTGCTGTAAGTAGTTAAGTTTAATATTTAAAAAGAAGAAAAGATATGAAAAAATTATCAGTATTACTATTCTGTTTGTTATCAACAACAGTTATTTTCGCACAAAAGTTTGCTACAGTTGATTCTGAATATATACTAAGTAATATGCCAGAATACAAACAATCTCAAAAAGAATTGGACGACCTATCGGTTCAGTGGCAAAGAGAAGTTGAATCAAAATTCCTTATAGTTGACAAACTATATAAATCATTCCAAGCAGAAAGTGTTCTTTTACCAGAAGACTTAAAAACAAAGAAAGAAAATGAAATCATTGCTGCTGAAAAAGAAGCAAAGGACTTACAAAAACAACGTTTTGGAAACAATGGGGACTTATCTAAAAAACGTTCTGAACTTGTAAAGCCAATACAAGACAAGGTTTATAATGCAATTGAAAAAATAGCTCAAGAAAAAAACTACTCTGTAATCTTCGATAAAGCAAGTGGAGCTACAATACTTTATGTTGATTCGAAAACAGACGTAAGTGATTTGATATTAGCTGAACTTGGTTATAGAATTAATAGTTCTAAGAAGAGATAGATAATATCAATTAATTGTGTACTTTTGCACCCTTATTTAAAAGAAAATTAATAATAATAACATATATAAAGAATGAAAAGAACAATTCAACTATTAATTCTTGTTGTAGCTATCACGCTATCAGGAAATTCATTTGCACAGAAATCTATTAAGATAGGTCATTTCTCTTCAACAGACTTGATAAAGAAGATGCCAGAGGGTGATTCTGCACAAAAAGAAATGCAAAAATATATGGAAGAGCTTCAATCAGAAGCGGAATCTATGCAAAAAGAATACCAACGCTTGGTTACTGAATACCAAGAGAAAGAAGCTCAACTATCAGCTATCCTAAAAGAAAGCAAACAAAAAGAGATTCAATCAGTAAACCAACGTTTCCAAGAATTCCAACAAATTGCTGAAAACGATATTCAAAGAAAGCAAGGCGAACTAATGCTAGCAATCACAGAAAAGATTAAAGCAGCAGTTGCAGAAGTAGCAAAAGAAGGGAAATACACATATATTCTAGAAAGCACAGGAATACTTTGGTATGCAGAAGAGAGTGAAGATGTAACTTCTCAAATATCTAAGAAACTAAACCTTAAGCCATAATAAAACAAGAGGAAAAAAAACTGCATAGGTAGATAAAAAAAATCAAATAAAAATTTGGTGGTAACAAAAAAATATCTACCTTTGCAACCTCAATAATAGCGGATGTGGCGTAATTGGTAGCCGCGCTAGACTTAGGATCTAGTGTTGAAAGACGTGGGGGTTCGAGTCCCTTCATCCGCACAGAGAATAAAAAGAGACTGTTTTGAATAATATCAATTCAGTCTTTTTTCTTTTATAGGAGTTAAGGACTTTCAAGACCTTAATCTCCTTAATCACTCACAAAAAATAAGGGAATTGAAATAAATCAATCCCCCTATCTATTGGTAATAATAATATAAATGTCTAATATGATAATGTACTAACCCAAATCATTATTTGATATGACATATAAGATTATAACCAATTCTCTTCAAGTATCTCTCCCTTTATTCCTATAATGATTGCTTTGATTGGGATATTCCTCTTTGCATTCTCTCTTGCAAGCTTTGCAATTTGAATTAGACCACCACAACAAGGAACTTCCATCATTGCAACTGTAAGGGTATCTATTTTAGCAACATCAATCATTGCTGTTATTTTCTCAAGGTATGATTCCTTATTTGAATCTAGTTTTGGACAAGCTATTGATAGAACTTTGTTTTTAAGTAATTGTGAATGAAATGCTCCTATTGAGAAAGCAGTGCAGTCAGCAGCTATTAATACGTTTGCATTTTGGAAATAAGATGCTGTAGGGCTTTGAAGGTGTAGCTGTATTGGCCAGTGGGTAAGTTCTGATTTTTGATTCGCAGTGCTAAACTCTTCCTCTTTTATCTGAGGCTTTTCAAAGCTTTGAGCAGCTAGTCCAGGACAACCTGAAAAAGAATTGATTACTTCCTTCTTATCTTCTTTCGTTTCTATTGAAGATAGATCATAGTTGATATTATGCTCTCTTAGGTATTCTATTCCTTGACGAAGATATTCCAATTCGTTATGGTCTTTCATATGTTTTAGATGAGCTACAACAACATGCTCTCCCTTTAATGCAATACGCTCCATTACCTTTATTTCATCATAAGGCTCTGCTTCCTTTTCAATTAGTTCAATTGCTCCAACAGGACATTCGCCAATGCAAGCTCCAAGCCCATCGCAGTACATTTCGCTAATCATAACAGCTTTGCCATCTATTAATTGTAATGCTCCCTCGTGACAACCTGTAACACATTGTCCACAACCATTACATAAGTCTTCATCTATTTTTATTACTGTTCTTTTCATATCGTATTTAGTTTTTAGTTTTAATTTCTAATGCAAAAATACAACCAAAGAAAACAAAGTTCTGTAACATTGATTACAAAGCACAAAAAAAAGAGCTAACTCTTTCGAGTTAGCTCATAAATTATGTTTTATAGGTTTGGATAAATTATGCTATCCAGTTTTTCATATCTTCTTCAACAGTTGATATTCCACCTATGCCGAAGTTTTTTACTAAAACATCAACTACATTTGGTGAAAGGAAAGCTGGAAGTGTTGGTCCTAAGTGAATGTTCTTTACTCCTAAAGAAAGAAGCGCTAGAAGAACAATTACTGCTTTTTGTTCGTACCAAGCGATATTATAAACTATTGGTAAGTCATTAACATCATCTAAACCGAATGCATCCTTAAGAGCTAGTGCAATTACAACTAATGAATAGCTATCATTACATTGTCCTGCGTCAAGTACTCTTGGAATTCCACCGATATCACCTAACTGAAGTTTGTTATAACGATATTTAGCACATCCTGCTGTTAAAATTACTGTATCTTTTGGAAGAGCTTGTGCAAATTCAGTGTAGTAGTTTCTTGATTTCATTCTACCATCACATCCTGCCATAACAACAAATTTCTTAATAGCTCCTGCTTTAACTGCATCAACTACTTTGTCAGCTAATTGAAGTACTTGGTTATGTGCAAAACCTGCTGTTAATTCACCTGTTTCGATTTCTGTTGGTGCAGCGCATGTTTTAGCCATTGCAATGATTTGTGAGAAATCTTTTTGCTTTCCTTCTTCTCTTGGTGCAATATGAATTGCTCCTGCAAGGCCAGAACTTCCAGTTGTAAAGATTTTACCTAAATAGTTAGCATCTTTTGCTGGAGGAACAATACAGTTTGTTGTAAATAGGATTGGTCCGTTAAATGTAGAGAATTCTTCTTTTTGGTGCCACCATGATCCACCGTAGTTTCCAACGAAATTAGAATATTTCTTGAAAGCTGGGTATGAGTTAGCAGGAAGCATTTCACCATGTGTGTAAACATCAACGCCTGTTCCTTGTGTTTGAATAAGAAGTTCTTCAAGGTCTTTTAGGTCGTGACCTGAAATTAAGATACCAGGATTCTTTCTTACTCCTAAATTAACCTTAGTTATTTCTGGATGTCCGTAAGTTGTAGTATTAGCTTTGTCAAGTAATGCCATAGCATTTACTCCAATAGAACCTACTTTAAGAACAAGAGCAGTTAATTCGTCTGCACTTAACTCATTTGAACTAATGCCATAAAGTGCTTCTTCAAATATTTCGTATAAAGTTTCGTCTTCAAATCCAAGATTTAATGCATGCTCTGCATAAGCTGCAAGTCCTTTTAGTCCGTAAAGAGATAGTTGTTTTAATGAACGAATATCTTCGTTTTCTTCGCTTAAAACACCAACTTTTGAGCCGTATGATAAGTAATCATGAGCCTCAACCTTAAACCATACCTCATCCATTTCTGGTAAAGCAATACCTTTCTCTTTTGCCTCTGCAATAAGAGCATCTTTTAAACTAAATGCATTATCTATCTTTGCAATAATTGCATCATCGTCGAAGTTTGCATTTGTAATTGTAGCAAATAAAGCATCAATAATAGCATGCTCAGCTTTTTTGCTTGCAACATTATTCTCTCTTAGTTTCTTATTTACTATTGCTATTCCTCTTGTAACATATAGTAACATATCCATATAATTAGATGTTTGAGGTTCTTTTCCACAAACTCCTTTTATAGCACAGCCTTTGTTGCCCGCTGTCTCTTGGCATTGAAAACAAAACATTGAACTCATAGTTTTTGAATTTTTAGGTTTATAATTATGGTGCAAAGATAGAGCATGAAACAAAAAATGTTTGTAACATTTATTACAAACCAAGAAAATAATTTATATTTGCATATGGAAAACTTAATTAACTGTCCTCTTTTCGAAGGTATGTCAGAGGAGGAAATAACGAAAGTTATTGGTAAACAATACGGTATAAGAACCTTTGTCAATGGAGATGTAATACTTGCTCAAGGAGATGAATATAAGTACTTACTTCTTCTTTTGGAAGGTGAGGTGTCTAATTCAATGACACATATTAGTGGAAAGAATATGTTTATTGAAACAATTGCAGCACCTGGAGTTATTGCTCCTGCCATATTTTATGCTGAAACAAATAAAATGCCTGTGGAGGTAACGGCAGTTGAGAAAGTAAAAGTTCTGCCTATTGCCAAGGTAGAGTTTAATTATATGCTTCAAAGAAACCCAAAACTACTTATGAACTTCCTAAAAATGATATCAAATAGGAGTAGCTTCTTATCCACAAAGGTTAGATCTCTTTGTTTTGGCACAATAAAAAGTAAAATTGCAGGCTATTTATTAGAAAACTCAACCTATCATTATTCAAATGAATTTGAGATTACTCATACTCAACAAGAACTTGCAAATATGTTTGGAGTTACAAGACCAGCTCTTGCAAAGACCATTAAAGATATGATTGATGAGGGATTAATAGATTCCAAACAGAAAAGCTTTATTATTTTAAATAAACCAGGGCTTACAAGAATATTCAGAGAAAACAACTAAATGAAATGAATACCAGGTTAACTCAAGAATTCTTTTAACAAAACGCCTTAGAGCTTGCACCCTCACTACTAGGGAAACTTCTTTGCAGAAGAGAAAGAAAAGAGATAATAAAACTAATCTATCATTGAGCGATGAATTGTGGATTGAAGATGATGGAAGCAAAATCAAATACAAGACAAGCCCAAGAATGGGAATAAACTATGCAACCCAGGAGTATCACAATAAAAACTTGAGATTTGTCGTTATATAATTTGTAATTGTTTATTAAACGATTACCTTTGTACAAGAATAAAACAATAATTATTAACTAAAAACAAGAATATATTATGTTAAGCAAAAAGTTACAAGAAGCAATAAACGCTCAAATAAACGCAGAATACTGGTCTGCATTCCTTTATTTATCAATGTCAGCTGACTTTTCAGCAAAAGGATTACCTGGATTTGCAAATTGGATGGAGATACAATTCCAAGAAGAACAATCTCATGGTTTAAAATTTTTAAACTATATGCTTTCAAGAGGTGCTCACCCAGAACTAAGACAAATTGACAAGGTTCAAAATACATGGAAAACACCACTAGATGCTTTCAAAGATGCATTGGCTCACGAACAAGTTGTTACAAAACTCATTAACGATATCTACGCATTAGCAACCGAAGAAAAAGACTATGCAACACAATCAATGTTGAAATGGTTTATTGACGAACAAGTTGAAGAAGAAGAAAGTGTTCAAGCAATAATTGATACACTTACATTAGTTGGTGATAACGGTTATGGAATTTACCAATTAGATAAAGAATTGCAATCAAGAACATTTGTTCCAATTGCTGAAGAATAATTGATAAAATTTAAATTGATAATTGTTTGAATTTGTAGAGACGCGATAAATCGCGTCTCTTTTTTTTGTTATATTATTCTACTATAAAAAAGTCCCAAATAAGTGTTGTTTATTTTCACCTATTTGGGACTTGTCATAAATAACTTATGTCATTATTTATTATTTGTTGTTTTTTGCTCCACCAATTGGGGAATTATACCAATCTGCATTAGTTGCTCCAAAACTATTAACCCAGTCATTGAATCTTGGGTAGAAAATATCTATCCTTACATTTTCTGTTGGAACAACATAAGTTGTTGGAATATGAATCGCAAAGGGAAACTTCTGGTCTGAAACATAATATAATCCCAAACTTTCATTTGATTTATCATGCCCTTTTCCAAATAAACTCTTATCTGCTTTTGCTGTAGGCGGATAATTTGGCATATGCACTTCTTGACTTCTTTTAAAATTCTTTAAATCGCTGTTTGTGAATATAAATGAATTATAAGGAGGAATCATAGATTGAGAAGCACTTATTGGAGAAGTAAATACAATATTAAAGTTAAATATCCTATCAGTTGTAGAACTATTAAAAACATCTTTAGCGTTAGTGAAAAGAATTACTGTTGCTAAGTTTTGACCTTCCTCTAAGCCCTTTGTATTTCTTTGTATAAAGGAATAAGGGTCTGTATATGTTGAAGTGAGTGAGAAAGATTGAATCTTTGAATCATCAACACCTAGCTGAAAACCAAAGCCATCTTTTAATTGTGCTCCATCGTGAACAAGCTTATAATAGCCTGATGCACTTATGATTTTATTATCTTGATTATATACTTGATCAATATTATATTCCATTACTACATCATTCATGTCGTAATCTCCAGTATATGGCCAAATATCTTCAAAAGCTATGCTTCCTGAGTAGTTAGTTGTATAGAAAACATCTGCAGGAATAGCAGGAGGTACTACAACATGTGGAGGAGGTTCAATTGCACCAATAGGATTTGCACTAGCATAGAATAAAACATCTTCATAATCATTATCCCCTTGGGTTGTAAGCATATCTTCAAAGCCTATAATTGAGAATTGAGTTTGCTGATCATACAAAAGCACGCAATGTCTTCTTTCTTTATTAGCAGGCTCAGGATTTAAACTAGATATGGAATAGAATTTATTCTTACCATTACCTCCAACAGTACCCCTTTTCTTTGAATCTTTCTTTTCAAAACCATCTGCAACCAATACCCAACCTATAGAAGTTCCTGCAGGGAAAACATCACTAAACTTCTTCGTTTTTGGATCCTTATATCTTAGCTGAACTTTATCCCCTGAATTCAAAGCTCCATATTGTTCCTGAGCATAAGAAGTGTTTGGGAAAACTAATATTTCTTCTATATCACTAACTGATGTTGGAGGATTATTGGTTTGGTAAACAAAATAGCCCATTGAGTTTTTATATCCAGCTCCTTCATGTAAAAATGTCAAAAACACATTCGCATCTTCTATAATTTTTGTACTTGTATTATCTGAAAGTAAATGTGGTTTTGTCGCAATTACGGAAACACCTTCTGGTAAAGTATTTCTTACATCTGCTAAAAGTCTAGAAGGAATAACATCTGGAGTCATTAGAGCCTGAGGTTCTCCATTAAAATCCCATTTCCCAATAATAGTATTCCAAAAGCTATCTCTTGTTGCAAAATCAAATCCACCTGTGGATTTAGTTTGAATGTTGTTATTAACGAACTTAATAACATTATTTTCTGCAAAAGCTTCTAATAATGATGGAACTCCTAGGTCTGAGGTGTAAACATAAAAATGTTTTAAGCCCGAAGGAATGAACACGTCAAAGTTTGCACGTCCGTTTTTATCAGTAAAACCCTTAGCAATTGGCTTTAACCCATTGAGTTTTTGGCCATTTTCATTAACTGGATTCTCTTTATATATCTCAAAAAATACTTTTGAATCATTTCTCTTTGAGTAATTCAAGTCTAGTGTATATTTTTGAACTGTTGCAAAATCAAAATAATCTGATTTCTCAGGACCTTCAAAGTCTGAAACACAACTGCTTAAAAATAATATTGGTATAAATAATAATAGATAGGTTGTTTTAAAATTCATATGTTAAATAATTTATTGGTTGATTATTAGACTGCAAAAATACAACTAATAATGATTCAAACAATTTTCCAGTGTAAATTATTATTACAAATCTCTGATTTTAACTATTTATAACATTTCGCATTAAATTGCAGAATAATAACAAGTAGTTCCTCTTTGTTATTCTACAATACTTCTTGTCAATGATATTGGTTAAAACAAGAAAAAAATAAATCGCCATTCTATAAAATTAATTCGCCATTCTAATTCACTAAGTCTTCATCTAAAACTTGTGAATCTTCGTTTCAATATCCAAATGATGCACATCATTTTATTTAGCGAAGTATAATTGGGAATTTTGAATTTTAACCTCAAAGGAATCAATCCTATCAGTTTCATTATGCAAATATACGAAATATATCCTTATCTTACAATAAGTTTTCTGGTTATATTCAAATCTTTATTTCTAATAATAACTGAATAAACTCCTTTTGCAAACCCTGTAAAGTCTAAGGTTATTTGATTTTGATTTGGGTTGAATTTATAGGTAGAGATTAGTCTTCCGCTTAAATCATAAACTATAATATCAGCTTGAGATTTTAATCCTTGAATCTCTAATTTACTTTCATTTTCTGTTGGATTTGGATAAAGAGAAACACTTATATTGTTTTCTATTTCATATTTGCTAATAGCTAAGTCCAATTGTGGTTTAACTATGCATGAATCATATACCATTATTGTATCTCCATCAAGGCGAATAATACTTGTTTCTAATATATAATATTGAGCCCCTTCAAGAGAATCTGGACTAGCTATTATATTATCATATATGGCATTAAGTTCTATTCTATCCCCACCTGCAACTGGTCTTTTATACCATTTACTTGAATAACTAAGGTCTGCGGAGGGTCTAATTCTCCAAGCTTCATTATTTGCAGACCATGGTGTACCATTATAGGATTCACCTGCTGCATTTGTTATAAACGTTGCTTGAGTACCTGTTTGGTTTTGTATACCTAAAGTTGCTTTTCCTCCATTTGTTGAAGTGCAACAAGGTTTGTTTAGGAGGTAAAACTCTATAGTATTAGTTGTTTCATATAATACAAGCATATGTGTAGCAAACTGACTTATATTACCAAATAACGGAACTTCATAGAAACTTACAATTAGTTTTCTTGATGGATATTCACCTTCAATATAGTAATACAAGTGTCCCCTATTACTTGGCACCATAAAATAAATATCATGATAAGGAGCGAATATACAATTTAAGAAGTCAGGATTTACTGATGGAAGAGTTATTCCTGCCGAAAAGTCACACCAATTACTTGGAATAAAATCCTCCCCAGAAGCTACTGATAGATTAAAAGAAAGCACTCCATTAGAACCAATAACATATTGACTTAATGTATCTTGTCCATAGAAAGAAAATATGAAAGGGGGAGCTGTGGTATCTTGCCCGTAGTCTAAACTTAAAACTTCACTCCAAACATCATCCCATGGAAGTATGTAATCAACTTTACCTGGATATTCACTTAGGTCAAATGAACAAGGTGGGTTAAAAGGAATACTCTCAAAGATATAATCATTAGTTGCTCCTGCTGCAAAGGTTTTTGAAGTTAAAACAATTGCAGGTCTTTCATTAGTTAATTGAATTATTTGATTTGAAAGACTAGCGTTGTTTAATTCATCATATACAACAGAACTTGGTGATGATTGAGCTATTACATTTGTAGAAGCTAAACCTATTATCAAAAATAAGGCAAGTAGTTTTTTCATATTCGTAGTTATTAATTGGTTTAACTTTTAATTTATTATGTCGTCTATTAATCTAAACAAGAGTTTTGATTGAAAAGTAAGTGGAATAATAAAATATTAATTCAACACGTATAAGTATTGCTTTAAAAATATGAAATTTTATGACAATCTATTTAGAAATAAACTATTATTCCAAAAGCTGGTAGTACTGTGCCGGTTGTGGATGATATGTTTCTAAGGATATATTGATTAGGATTATTAGGGTCAATATTAGGTAATCCATTCATTGTGTTAACGTAGATTGGTGCAGATTCTGATTTGTAGTTATATACGTTTTGAATATCAAAGTATAATGTGATATCAAGATTCTTCCAAGCAAATTTCTTATCTATTCTAATATCTAATTGGTGGTAGCTGCCTAAACGTAGGGTATTGAAATTGGTATAATCTAAAGTGGGTTGGTTTCTTACATCCCAAATTTCTTTTTGTGAGGATACATATTCATCAATTGGAGTATATGGACTTCCTCCTATCAAACGCCATCTTGCACTAACTAACCAGTCATATTTAAACTCACGACTTGCAGTCAGGTTTAGGATAAAGCGATTGTCCCATGAGGATGAAACAAACTTTCCGTCCTTATTGGTAAATTCAGAAATAAAATAGGTAAATACTGCATAGAAATTAAACTTTTCAATATCTCTTGCTGTAAACAGTGCTTCAAGTCCATAGGCTCTTCCTCTTCCATTTGAAATAAGGGGTTCATCACCCACTGCCCCAAAATCATTTCCTTTACTTGCAATGCTTATTCCTTCATTAAGGGTTATTGGATAATTGTAATATTGTTTGTAGAAGCCTTCAAGACTTGCTTTTATTTTAGCTTTGGCATTGAATTCCAAACCAGCAACAAAGTGATTTACGTGTATGTATTTAAGAGTATTCTTGTTTACAAATACATTATTAGAGTCTTTATAGCCCATTGATGTATAGGATGGTTCTTTTGCATAATGTCCTATGTTTGCATTTAATGATAGGTGGTCTGTGAAAAGATAGGATGCTGAAATACGAGGAGAGAACTGAACTAGAGGGTTTGACATAAGCGAAGAATAGGTATTGCCATCAAACCTTGCTCCCATGCCTAGTTTAAGTTTGTCTTTGAAGTAAGAATCTCCTGTTTGAACAAAGAAACCATAGGAGAACAAGTCTATTAGTGAGTTATAGTTATCTTCAAATATTAAATTATTTATATTGATTTTCCTTTTGCTATCGTTGGTGTACTTAGAATAACGAAAATTTGTTCCAAAGCTAAGCTCAAAGGGTAGGGTTGTATATCGTTTTTCGTATCTGAATTTGTTTTCTGCCTCAACTGATGAATAATCTAATGACTTAGCTAAGTTTTTATCATTTCCTGGATATTTCTCAAAAGCATTTCTAAGCATATTTCTACTAAGCACAAGCATATCAATTGAGTTGGTATTATAGTGTTTGTAAACTGCTCCCACAGTATAGCTTAATTGGTTATAGTCTGGCAAGAGGTTTAAAATATATTGCTGTGATTCGGTTGGGTTATCAATTGTAAGGTTTAACTTAGAGCGGTCAAATGCTGCAAGTCCTAGAAAGAGCAACTCATTTTTTTCATCTATATTCCATTTATAACGAAATTGAATATCGTCATAAGTTGGAAGGAAAGGAAGTCCTATTGCGGTGAAAAGAAATTGAAGATAGCTTCTACGATAAGAAAACAAGAGGTTATTGTCTTTAATAGGCAAATCGAAGGTTAGGGCAAGGTCGGAAGCACCTATTGATCCCTTGAAATGCATCTTGTCTCTTGAGCCTTCTTTTTGTTTAATATTCATAACAGAACTTAGAGCTCCTCCCCTATTTGAAGGAAAAGCACCTGTGAAGAAATCAACCTGGCGAATGAAATCTGGATTAAGAATACCGACTGCTCCTCCTGATGCTCCCTGTGTTGCAAAGTGATTAATGATTGGTATTTCGACATCATCCAAAAAGAATATATTTTCAGAAGGTCCTCC
The DNA here is from genome assembly GCA_028708845.1 of Bacteroidales bacterium. Classification (GTDB taxonomy): domain Bacteria; phylum Bacteroidota; class Bacteroidia; order Bacteroidales; family P3; genus UBA10566. The sequence continues at coordinate 24,725 of JAQVXZ010000022.1, read as the reverse complement.
TCCTCTAACAATTAAATCGTTTCTATTAATAGCTCCTGCTGCAACTCCTGGTAGGTTTTGAATAGCTTTTGAAACGTCACGATTACTTCCTGGCGACTTCTCAATATCTTGAAGAGAAATTGTTCTAAGAGAAACAGGAGATTCGTTACTTCTTTCCTGAATTGCAACAATCTCAACTTCCATCAAGTCCTTTGGAGCCTCGTCCATCTTAATAATAGTATAGGCGCTATGATTATTGAAAATTTGAAGCTCATCGGAAATAACATATTTATACCCTACAGCACTTACAACCACCCTAACAAAACCAACAGGTATATCTTTTACTTCAAAATATCCTGTTTCATCTGCCGAAGAACCTAATGTGGCTCCTAATATCATCACATTTGCATAGGGGATTGGCTTATTGGTGTTCTTATTTACTACCTTGCCAGTTACAGAACCTTTTTTGGTAGAAGTGGTTTGAGAATATGCATTATTGCTTCCTATAATTATAATTAAAAGAAATAAAAAGGAATTGAATAGTTTGTTCATATGTTTCAATAATTTAATCGTTTAAAAGCCTTTTTCAGAAAAAATATTATTTAGAAACAAAACGTATAAAAACTTTCGTATGTTTTTATTTTATTTCTTTTATTATTGAAAGAGGAAACTATAAAGCTAGTTTTTGCTTAGACCAAGCTCTTTTATTATTGCTTGAATTTTAGCATCTGCTTGCTTAGATAGTTCTGGGAATTCCTTAATTGAGTTTAGTTTATTGAATACACCAAAATAGAATTTGATTTTTGGTTCCGTTCCAGAGGGACGAACTGATATCTTACTTCCATCTTCCAAAAAGAATTGCAGAACATTTGATTTTGGGAACTTAAGTTTATCTTCTTCCTTTGTCTTTATGTCTATGGTGATTTGCTTTTGATAGTCTTTAATCTTCACTACTTCAAGACCTATTAAGGTTTTTGGTGGATTTTCTCTAAAAGCATGCATCATTTCTTTAATTTCTTCTGCACCAGAGATCCCTTTTTTGGTTATAGAAAGAAGATCTTCTTTGTAGAATCCGTATTCAAGATAGATATCAAGCAAAATGTCGAAAAATGTTTTGCCTTCTTCTTTTGCCCAAGCGCAAACCTCTGCTATTAGACAACAGCCTGATATTGCATCCTTATCTCTAACAAAATCTCCTATTGAGAATCCATAACTTTCTTCTCCTCCACAGATATACTTTTCTTTTCCTTCAAGAGAAAGTATCCTATCAGCAATAAACTTAAAGCCAGTAAAAACATCGTAGTTCTTTACTCCAAAACTTTCAGAAACCTTTTTTATAAGCTCGGAGGTTACTATTGTTTTAATTGTGTACTCATTGCCTTTTAGCTTGCCTTGCTCTTTTAATTGTTTTAGAATATAGTAGGTTAGGACTGTTGCTGTTTGATTGCCATTTATTAGAATAAAATCACCACTCTGGTCTTTTACTGCAATTCCTACTCTATCTGCATCAGGGTCTGTTGCAAGGAGAACATCAGCATCTATTTCTTTTGCAAGCTTTAATCCAAGTTCCATTGCAGAACGCTCTTCTGGATTAGGGCTTTTTGCGGTTGGGAAATTACCATCAACCACTGCTTGCTCCTTAACAATATGAATATTTTTAAATCCAAATAAGTCCAATGCCTTTGGAACCATTGTTATTCCTGTTCCATGTAAAGAGGTATAGCAAATCTTAATATCTGAATGCTTTTTGATTATTTCTGGGTTTAGACTTAGCTTTAATAACTCGTCAAAGTAAATATTATCAAATGTATTATCTATAATTGTGATATTGTTGTCATTGTCTTGAATCTTAACCTGAGAATAATCACTTATCTTAATTACTTCTTCAATAACAAGATCATCATGAGGACTTACTAATTGCCCTCCGTCATTCCAATATGCCTTGTATCCGTTATATTCCTTTGGATTATGTGAGGCTGTTACCATAACTCCTGCGTCACAATTCAGATGACGAACTGCAAAACTTAAAACAGGTGTTGGTCTTAGTTCTTTAAAAAGACTAACCTTAAAACCATTTGCAGCCATAACTCTTGCTGTTATTTGTGCAAACTCTTTACTATTATTTCTATTATCAAAAGAAATAACTGTTTTTATTTGTTTGTTGGGATTTGATTTGATGATGTAGTTAACAAAACCTTGGGTAGCCATTGCAACAGTATATTGGTTCATCCTATTTGTACCAATGCCCATTATTCCTCTCAAGCCTCCTGTTCCAAACTCTAAATTACGATAGAAAGATTCATTGAACTCTTCTATGTTTTTTGCCATCATATCATTAATGACGTCTTTTGTATTTTGGTCTATAGCTTTACTTGATAGCCATTGTTCTGCATTTTGTTTTGCTATGTTATCTATTTTTGCCATAATCTTTAGCGTTTAGAGTTTCTTGACTTTTCTTAGTTTTGTTATTTCCTTTTACTTTCTTTTATAATTAGGGACTTCTAGCATATTAGCTTTTTGCTGCCAAGCTCTTGATTCTTTTATATTCTTTTTAACTCCCCAACCTATTTTATATATTTCAGCCAAAGCTCTACATGCCTCAACATTATCAGCATTAGCTGACTTTTTGTAATTTTCAATTGCTTTTGCTTCATCCACTTCAACTCCTTCTCCATTCTTATATGCATTTGCCATTATATATCCAACCTCATTATCATAATATGAAGGAAGGGCTTCCATTATTTTCAGTGCTTGAGATATGTTTTTTGGAGTTCCTTCTCCATTATAGTACATCATTGCAAGATGATAGTTAGATTGTTCTATGCCAAATTGTTTTGATTTAATAAAATATTCAAAAGCAGCTTTCTTTTTTGCTTCTCCTTCTTCATGTTTATTAATCATTCCTTCAACAAAAAATGATATAGGTATTAATTCTTTTAAAGGTTCTTTATTTAATTCCTTTGCTTTTTCTAAGTTTGGAGCTATGCCCTCATCAGCAATATATAAATAAGCTAAAGATGCTTTTGCTTCAATATCATTTTGTTCAACTGCTTTCTCATACCAAAACTTTGCTTGAGAATGATCCTTTGGTACAACTTTCCCTTCTTTGAAATAATCTCCTAATTTCCTACAGGCAAGCTTTTCATCTCTTTCAGCACATACTCTATACCATAAATATGCTCTACTATCGCTCTTTGTTACTCCCTCTCCTTTTTCTAGTTTTTGAGCAACAACTAATTGAGATGCAAAATGTCCTTTCTCTGCTGCAAGAAGATAGTAATTAAATGCTTTTCTCAAATCAACCTTTGTAGTTTCTCCCTTGTCATACATTTGAGCTGTAGAGTACATCGATTCAATATGATTTTTGTTTGCAGCCCTTTCGAACCAGGTAAGTGCAGTGGCTTTATTTTGCAAACGTCCTATCCCTGAATAATATTCTTTGGCTAAGTCATACATAGCTTGAACGTTTCCTATCTTTGCCTTTTGCTCTAAGTTTTGAGAAAAAGCTAAAGATGAGAAGAAAAGTATTATTGTTAAAAAGACTAGTGTTCTTTTCATATATTGTTATTGTTTATTTTTCGTATTTCCACATTTCATTTTCTGTCCAATATTCATAAGCTTTTGGATAACCATTTTGGAAAGCTAGCTTAATGTAATTTATTCCCATTGCCTTATCTTGCTTCACATACGTGCCTTCAAATAATAATTCACCAATCTTATATTGTGCCTTTGCAAGGTTTCCCTCATCAGCTGCCTTCTTATACCAATCAAAAGCTTTCTTATAGTCTTGTGTTGTACCTTGACCATAGAAATACATTTCTCCAAGGCAGTAATATGCTTCAACGTTTTTAAACTCTGCACTTCTTTGAAAAAGGGTTAGTGCTAAGCGAGGCTTACGATCAACCTCATGACCATAAAAATAATGCTCTGCCAATGCTTGTATTGCTTGAGGTTGGTCTTGTTCGGCAGCTAGTGCGTACCAGTAAAGAGCCTTTGCAATATCTTTTGGCATTCTATCTGCTCTTTCGTACATCCTTCCCAAACGATATTGAGCATTCTTGTCGCCAAGCTCTGCATCTCTAATATAAGTTTGTGAAAAAGCCGTTGTGCTTAATGCGATTAATAGATAAAATATTGATTTTTTTATCATTTCTATTTTAGTTTTTTTCTCTGTTTAATAATATCTCTTAAAGTAATGAAAGGCAAAGGTATAAATTTTATATGTATTCTACAATTACTTCCTTCATAAATTTCTTTTCCAGCACCTCTTCTAATCTCCTAATTGTTGTTCTTCTAATCTCAATTTCTATTCCTATTGTTGGATCATGATGAGCGTTATTTATTTGTGTACCAACCATTATAACTATTTCATCACTGTTTAAAAGTAGTTTAATAATTTCATCTGCTGGTCCATTCCTTAGATTCATTGTTGACTCTGTGTGGTTGGAAAGAATTGTTACAACTTTGTTAAGTGTTAGGATGCCTTCGGTAACAAGATCTATGCCTTCCATTTTCGACATTGGAGGTAAGGTTGGGTCTATTGCTTCAAAGTTATCCTCAACCTTAATACCCATTTCTCGTGAAATAATATCTGTAGTTGTTGCTCCACAAACAACCTTAGGTCCAGCAAAACTCATGATTTTATGTGCATATTCCTTATCACTTTCTTTATTGAAAGGAGGTCCTGTTGCAATTATCATTCTTCTTGGGTCTCTAAAATAAATAACCCCACAAGAGGTATCGTCTTTTGCTCTGAAATTATCGTTTGCATAAGCCTTATTAACTATTCTTTGAGCAAGCTTAAAAGCTGAAATATGTCTTTCGTGTATTATGGTTTCCTTAACAAATTCAGTATATCTTTCATGAGTCCAGCCAAGCATGAAATCTTGTGAACCCATTCCTGACTGTGTTACTCCATCAGAAATAAAAATTATTCTATCCTCTTTTTCTGGTATAAACTTACAAACATTTATCTCTTGACTCCTTCCTAAGCTATCAGCATTTTCAAGTTTTAGTTGTTCCCATTCGAGCTCTAGAAGATTAGCTCCCCTAAAAACTAAACATGGAGGGTTGTCGTATTCCAATATTGTTACCTCTCCGTTATCAACATCAACAATGGTAAAAGTTGCATAGCTCATTTTTCTCTCACTACAAACAGGAAGAGTCTTAATGATAATATCTCCAATCGTTTGAGGGTCTTTATGTTCCTCGGCAAAACTAAGAGACATTGTTGCTGTAAGTGTTGCCAAAACATTTGCCTTAACACCATGCCCCATTCCATCTGCCAAAACAGATATCAAACGCCCCTCTCCCTTAAATCTTTTTGAAAGAAACATATCTCCACAAATATATTCCCCAATATGATTCCTTTGATTTGATGCTACCTCAACATAATATTTTTTATCCATTGTCAATAATTATGATTGAATTAATAATGAAACTTTTTTATCATAATTTCGTGAAGGGTTGTATAAGGCAATGAGTTTGCTATCCAACGTTTTTCTTCTTTTGTTGTATTAAGAATTTGGTTTGCTACTTCTAAAGATTCTGCATCATTTAGCTTTTGAATAAATTCTGTGTATTGACGTAAATTCCCTGAAAACAAATCGTTGATAAACATAAACTTCTCATTAACTCCAATTGCTGTTCTAAGGTCAAAATTATTCGATTTGAAACGTGAAGCAACATCTCCCTTATTTATTGAATTTGAAATGTTGTCAAAAACAGATTTGTTTTGAGTATATCTCTCTCCTATTATTGTTGTATTTTTATTGCTTGTAATTATTGGCTTCTCAATCACTAGCTTTTCCTGCTGTGACTTCTCTTCCAATGGTGTTTCAATATGAGGCGTTTCAATTTCTATCTCTTTCTCTTGGTGCTCTTGAACAATTGGGTTATTAGGAATATGTTCTATTTCTTTTTTCTCAAACATTTGACCTACTTCATTATTCTTTGGCATTTGTTCGTTCAAATATTTAAGGACTGATGGTGTTTCAACTATCTTAACTTCCTTAACTATATCTTCTTTAACTTCTTCTTCCTCTTGTGTTTGTGTATCGAAAAGTATTTCAGGTTCAATTACAATTTGCTTTGAAGCAGACCTTTGTTCAAAAAGCTCAATATCTTCTTCTAAGTCCTCTTCTTCAATTAATATTTCAGGAACCTCTTTATGTTCTGGCTCTTTTTCTTCCTTATCAATAATTATTGGAGCTTGAAAAGGGATTTCTTGTTTCTCTATTTCAAACGAAATTGCAACATCATAGGCTTTTCTTAGTCTTTCAAGCAAAATATCTATATCTAACTGTGAGGTTTTATCAGATGCGATTATAATTTCTGATACTTTAGTTATTTCATAAACAGCTTTTTGTAAATTTTCTTGAAACGTATTCATAGGTGTTTTGTTATTTTTATTGATTCAAATTTCGTGTAAAATTAAGAATAATCTTTGAATTATAGGGTAGTTTTTGAAAAAACAAAATTGAAATTATTTATAGAAAATGCAAGTCTTTGTTTCATTTTACTGAATCTTCGTTTTAATTTTTTATTTCTTTGATTCACGAAATTCTTTCTTCGTTTCATTTTCCTCTTTCTTCATTTCATTTTCTTCAAGTAATTTGAAGTAGAAAATCTCTTTATAATGAAAAACATTTACTACATTTGCAAATATAATAAGAAAAAAAGGTTTGATGACAAATTTAAACTATATCGACTGGGGTTTAATAGATTATAAAGAGGCTTGGGATAAACAAGAACTTATGTTTAACAAGAAAATTTCTGATAAGATCAATAATTCTTCAAATTCCATAGAGCAAGATTTCATTCTTTGTGAACATCCACACGTATATACCCTTGGACAACACGGGGAAATAAACAATTTATTGATTAATGATGAGTTCTTAAAGAAGATTAATGCTACCTACTACAAAACAAATAGGGGTGGCGATATTACTTATCATGGATTTGGTCAAATTGTAGGCTACCCTATTTTAGATATTGAAGCTCTTGGGCTTTCATTGAAAACCTATATCTCAACTGTTGAAGAAATGGTTATTCTAACTATGCAAGAATATGGAATAACGTGCGAAAGGATGGATGGAGCAACAGGTGTTTGGATTGACAGCAAGGAAAAGACAGCAAGAAAGATATGTGCAATTGGAGTTAAGGCTTCAAGATATGTTACTATGCATGGTTTTGCTCTTAACGTAAATACAGATTTAAACTATTTCAGCCATATTAATCCTTGTGGGTTTATGGATAAAGGAGTAACCTCAATGAAAAAAGAAATAGGTAAAGAAATAGATATAGAAGAAGTTAAGAGAAAACTTTATAAGCATTTCGTTGAATTGATTAATAAAAAATAGATAATATATGAACCGTAAGGACTTAATTGAATTAATAAAGAGGAAGCAATCATTTCTATGCGTTGGACTTGATTCCGATATAAATAAAATACCAAATCACCTTCTTGAAGAGGAAGATCCAATATTTTCTTTTAACCAAGCAATCATTGATGCAACCCTTCCCTATACAGTAGCTTACAAACCTAACCTTGCGTTCTATGAAAGCAATGGAATAAAAGGGCTTATATCTCTTAAGAAGACAATGGATTATTTGGCAAAGTTTAGGAATGAGTGTTTCACTATTGCTGATGCAAAAAGAGGAGATATAGGAAATACATCCGAACAATATGCAAAAGCTTTCTTAGATCCAGAAGGAGATTTCAACTTTGACTCAATGACTATTGCTCCATATATGGGAGAAGATTCAGTTAAGCCTTTCACCATTTACGCAAACAAATGGGTAATACTTCTTGCTCTAACTTCCAATAAAGGCGCAAATGATTTTCAGTTTAGAAAAGATGAAAATGGATTAAGTTTATTTGAAGATGTTTTGATAAAGAGTCAAAACTGGGGAAATGATGAGAATTTGATGTTTGTTTGTGGTGCAACTCAAGCAAAAATGTTTAAAAGAATAAGAGAACTTGCACCAAATAACTTCTTGTTAGTTCCTGGAATAGGTGCACAAGGAGGTTCTTTGGAAGAGGTTTCAAAGTATGGGATGACAAAAGATTGTGGAATGCTTGTAAACTCTTCAAGAGCAATAATATTTGCCGATAATACTAAGAACTTTGCCCTTAGAGCAAATGAGGAAGCAAAGAAAGTTCAAAAGGAGATGGCAAAATATATGGATACATATATGAATGAATAAGTTTTTAAATATATTTTTCTTCCTACTATTAAGTACTATTAGTGTTTCTGTTTTCTCACAAAGCTATAATATGCCAATTTATGGCTATTCGGAGATACACACTAGTAGTGGAACCCTATTCGATGATGGGGGGAGTTTGGGTAATTATTCAATAAGAGCTAATGGCAAAACAACAATATACCCTGCATCCTCTTTAGCAAGAATAACTTTAAAAGGAACTTATGATATTGAAAACTACAATAGAACTAAGCTAATTATATATAATGGCGACACAAACTCAACCCAAAAACTATTTGAAAATACTAGTAATAGTAACGGAACTATTAGTGTTCAATCGACTGTTGGACCAATAACAATTGTTTTTATAGTTGATTCAGATACTCCAAAAAGTGGATTTGAATTAATTATTAGTGTCTGTGATATATGCCCTACGCTTCCTCAAATAAACACCCAAGTATTAACAGATAGCACAACTCTTATTACTTGGAATGGACCTACTCCTAATGGAGGTTGGCTTTTAGAATATAAGAATAAGTGTAATTTTGTTATGGGTACAGGAACACTTATAGCAACTAATGATACAAGTATTATTCTTACAAATCTCGATCACTGTGCCAACTATGGAGCAAGACTATACACACCTTGCGATACCTCAGAAAACTCTTGCCCTAGAGTAATTACAAAAAAATGTTGGATTCAATGCCAGTGCGAACTCCCTATTACTTTTTCAGGAACCTCAACAATAGATAGTATAAGAGTTTATTGGTCTCACCCTGAAAGCAATATTGAATGGACTGTGCTTCTTTTGCTCGACGGAGAGGTTATAGATTCTACAATAACAACAAACCACTTTGCAGTTTTCGATAGCTTAAGCCCAATGCAATGCTATGTTGTTATTATTTACAATAATTGCCATAACGTTCCATTTGACTCCATTTGCAAAACAAAATTCATTAATATATGCACAAAATGTCCTTGTCCTGAAGTTTCTAATTTGCGTGCTTATTCTACCTCTCACTCTATTTCAATCCTCTGGACGGAACCAAATGACACAATCGAGTGGACTGTGGAATTATATAAAGATACTACACTAGTATCAACCATAATAACCAATGACACAACAGCATTTTTTAATGGCTTAATTCCTAATACCTATTATAATTATGTTGTATATAACAATTGTAATGATTCAACTATATGCTCAAAGTTAGGAAACATATGGACTAAATGCGCTTGTCCTATTGCAGAAAACATAATGATTTCAAACGTTTCCAATGGCAATGTTTTGGTAGCTTGGGATAACGACCCAGGTTCTCCTGGGTGGATTGTTCGTTGGAATAGGAAGGGAACGAACTCTTATCATTTCGACACTACAATAACGAATTATATCACACTCCCTATTGCTGATACAATTGGATATTATAATTTAGTGATCTTCTCTTATTGCGATAATTTTAATATAAGATGTGCTGATTCCATCTTGTTTATTAATATGGAAACTGCTGGCAATTGCATGAACTATACTGACTTGTATTCAACAGACGTAACTGCAACCTATGGAACATTTCACCTTCCTTATATGTTTAGTGGCTTAATTGATATAGGATACTTAAGTAAAGATAGTCGACATACAATTCATCTTGACACATCGGAAAGAGATTTAAGGACAGGGGGTGTTTTAAGAACAATTCCAAGGGGCGAAGCTGCATCAGTTAGGTTAGGGAATTGGGATATTGGTGCTCAAGCTGAAAGTTTGACTTATAGGTATGAGGTCGATACTAATAACTATGATTTAATGCTTCTTCAATATGCAGTTGTGCTTGAAGACCCTGACCATACACCAGAAGACCAACCTCGTTTTACACTAGAAATACTAAATGAGAATAATCAATTAATAGATTCAATTTGTGGATTTGCAGACTTCATTGCTAGTAATAGCTTGGGTTGGAATAGTGTTTCAGGCACTAATATAATATGGAAAGATTGGACTAAGGTAGGGTTTGACATTTCTAAATATCATGGCAAAGTTATTAAGGTTCGATTAACTACCTATGATTGTAGAGAGGGAGGTCATTTTGGCTATGCTTACTATACCTTAAAATGCGGAACCAAAGTTATAACCTCAACAGCTTGTGGAGAAACTCAAACTAATATATTTTCTGCGCCAGAGGGATTCAGCTATAAATGGTATTCATCTTCTGCACCAAACACCATGCTTTCAAACAAAAGAGTTTTAGAGATAGTAACAGATAGCACACAAAACTATTTCTGTAGAGTATCTTCATTAGATAACCCTAATTGTAGCTTTATTATTGATGCTTATGCAGGAAGACGTTTCCCACTAGCCGATTTCACTTATACCGTTAATTGGCAGCCTTGTTTCTTTGAAGTTCAGTTTACAAATAATAGCAAAATATCATCAGATGGCATTAACCCTCTACCCTCTGGCATAGGATGTGAAACAATAAAATGGATATTCGATGATCAAGATGAGGAGTTTATTGACAATCCAATAAAGAAATACTCCTCCTCTGGTGATTATAATGTTAAGCTAATTGCTGGACTTGCCGACAATCAATGTACTGACACCTTAGAAATGATTATTAGCCTTGAAGGTCCAACAGGAATACTGAAAATTATTGGCGATTCATCTCTTTGTGAAGGTGAGACAACAACCCTAACAGCTACTTTAGAAGGAGATTATAAGTGGAACACTGGAGAAACAAGCCAATCAATAACAGTTAGTCCTAAAACAGATTTCAATTATATGGTTCAAGTTATGGATACTTCTGGCTGTCCTCATTTTGCACACAAACTTGTTAGGGTTCATCCTCATTATGATTTTATAGATGTTTATGATACTGTATGCAACAACTACGAATACAATGCACAAGGGAATATTCTTATAGAATCGGGCATATATAGACTTGAATTAATATCTGTTTACGGTTGTGACTCAAATATTGTTCTTCACCTAATAATTAACCCTGCTTTCTCCGACACAACATACACTTCTATTTGCGACAACCAAGAATATGAATTCCAAAATCAAACATTTGACTCCACTGGTGTATATGAGATTAAGTATAATACTATGAATGGTTGTGATAGTGTTTATGTTTTGAATCTAATAGTTAATAATACATATAGCGATACTATCTTTGCTGATATTTATAAGGGAAATACATATAGAGATTTTGGATTTAATGAAAACACAACTGGTTTCTACTCCCATAACTTTCAAACAATAAACCTATGCGATAGTAATACTTATCTTGATTTGCAGGTTGACAATGTAATGTTCCCTAACTGCGTAACACCTAATGGTGATGGGATAAATGATGTTTTTGAAATACATAATCTTATTGAACAAAAAGCTTTCCCTGAAAATGAACTTATCATTTATACAAGGCAAGGAAAACTCATCTATGAGTTTAGAGATATTTCAAAGAAAGAAGACTTCTGGTCACCTAAGAAAACAAATACTCCAACAGGTACATATTTTTATAGGTTTAGAGGAAAGAGACACGATAAAACAATAGATGTTATTGGAGTTATAGAAGTACTTAGATAGTCTTCCTATTAGCTTAATGAAACAAAAAAAACGGCAAGAGGAATTAATCTTCTTGCCGTTAATAGTTTAAACATAAATTGATTGAATAAGCTTATCTTATTATATTAATTGTTCCGTTCTTATCGTAAACTCTTTCGTTACCTTGGCGTTTATAGGTTAATCGCCAAACATAAGAACCAACTTGCACATCTTTTCCGTTAAACTTACCATCCCAACCATGAACTTCACTCATATCTGCAAAAGACTCAAAATTAGGGCTTTCAAAAAGATATAGTCTTTCTCCCCATTTGTTATAAACTTCAAATTTAACATCACCAAGCTTATTAAGACTCTTAAAGAAGAACCTATCATTCCTTCCATCTCCATCAGGAGAGAATGCATTAGGCACCCAAACAGAGAAAAGCTCAATTGGTACAACTACTGATGCAGTGTCTGAACATCCAACTTCATTATAACTAGTTAGACGAATCTCTACACTTTGTCCACTAACATCATTAAACTTGTGGCTAAAGCTTCTTTGTTCCGATGTTGTTCCGTCAGAAATATCCCAACGTGAGGTTACACCATATTTTGAAACATCTTTAATGGATAGAACAGGATTATCAACATCCACATAGTCTGGAGAATAATATATCTCTCCCTCTGGATATGGGATAACTGTTACTTTTATAGTACGCTCTGCAAAACATCCACTTTCTCCATAGCCCCTCATGGTGTAAACAGTTGTTTCAAGAGGATGAGCCGTTACTGAATTAGCAGAACGACCAGCTGGAAGAGTTGGATCTGGAGGGTTAGCTGTCCAGCTATAATCCACAGCATCAAATCCTGTTAAAACCACAGGGTCTTCAGGACATACCTTGTATTTATTTGCAACAACTCTTGGATCTGTTATTTTAATATTTATACTTTTCGAACCCATACATCCTTTACCAGTACGAGCTATTAAATATATTGTCATATCTCCTGTTGGAGTATAGGTAAAGACAGGATCACTTGTTACTGGTTGATTAGGATTAAACTGTGGAGGAGTTCCTGGATCAGTTAGTGACCATTGCATTTCTTGAGTGTTTCCTGTTGCATCACTTGCAGTTATGAAGACAGTTTCTCCATCACATAACATTGTATCTCCAGTTAGAGTTATATCTGGGAATTCTTGAACATCAACAATAACTGTGTCAATATAGTTACATGATGGGGATACGGCTTCAACTATTATTTCTGTGCTTTCGTTAAATGTTCCATTATAAACTTGTCCTATAAAAGGAGTGGCATCATTTGGATTAGTCCAAGTATAAGTAACACCAGTTGTAATTGCAGGGTTTTGAATAGATATATCAATTGTTTCTCCCATACAAACTGTTGTATCTAAAAGAGAGAAAGAAGGAGTTTCTGGAATAATTATTTCTCGTTCGATTTCATTAATACATGAATCATATCGTGCTGAAAGTTTAACAATATAGGTTCCTGCAGATTCATAAGTATGTGTTGGACTGATATTACCTTCTGTTGTTGGGTCTGTATTTATATATGTAGCTGTTTGACCGTCTCCAAAATCCCATATAAATTCCTTATCTCCTCCATCGTCAAATGGGAATTCTGTGATATTGTCAAAAGTAGCAGTTAGCTGACAATCTATGTCTACATTATAACGGGTGATGGGTTTAATGGTTTGAACACGTGTTTTCATATAAGCAACGCAACCAGGAACTCCAACTGTACTACTTGGAGAAGTTACCTTAACAAAATAGTTTTCACCATAAAAATCATAATTAGCTGTTGAAAGGCTAAATATATTGTTAGCAGGTACGGTTGCCGTTGCAGTACTTGTGAAAAGAGGTACTGAGGTTGATGCAACACCACCTAATAGGTGTTCAGGTAAATCTTCTGGGTTAGCAAACCATTCATAAGATTGGAATCCTGGAGGAGCTTCAATAACCGCTGCATTGCCTTCATTACCACATGCATTAACATTAAGGACAGAAGGACTTACCCTTCCAACAAAATAACCATAAGCATAATGACCAGACCATTCACATGAAGCAAGAATAATTTTTACCCTTACTGTTGTTCCTAAATTGTTTGTAAGGTTCATTGAAACTTGTCGCCAAGGTTGCCAAATACCTCCAGTAAAACTGTTCCATCCTGGGGGTGCAGTAGAAACATCTCCTTTAACTTCAAATAATGCACACTCAGCTACCCTAGCTGTTTCAACACCATTTTCCAGCCCAACAATTTCAATTCGGAAAAACGGACTCTCGTAACCAGGATGTCCAGGAGATTCCATAATTATTGCAAAATTAAATGTTAGCAAACAATTTTGATCAGTTACATCAAGGTCATAAGTAAGCATATTAACATTTTTGTTATTTTTAGCACAATTAATTTGAGTTGATTTTGTATAACCATTTGGTATCTTTTTTAATGTAGGAATTCGGGAATCAAATTCATTTACATTACTATTAATAACAAAACAATCGGCTCCCTGCCATTGGCAAGTTGCTGGGTTGTTAAATACAGTCCATGGAGTAAAGATCATTGTTGATCCGTTAGAGTTGTTTTGTGCCTGATACCCTCTCCAAAAATCATAGCTGCCTAATTCAAAGGAAAAGTTTTGCCCAGTAAACTGTCCATAACCATAATCAATTGACAAAAACATCATAAACAATGTTATGACAATTGTCCTTATGCTAATAATAAAATTCTTTTTCATATCTCAAATATTTAATTTACGTTCAATCTATAAACACCATAGGGTGGCTATTTGTTTACTTTATTATAGTTTTTTAGTTTTCTAATATAGTGTTACCAATGTTATTCCTTCTCCTCCAAACTCAACTTGTGCTGATTTAAAAGAACTTACCTCGGAATGCGTTCTTAGATACTCCCTAATTGCTATTTTCAAAATCCCAGTACCCTTTCCATGAAGAATAGATAACTCTCTCTCTCCCAAAAGTCTTGCTTGGTCAATAAATGTCCCAACCTTCTCAATTGCTATTTCTGCTCTCTCCCCTCTTAAGTCTAATTGGTTCTTAAAGTCTTTTCTCTTATCGTTTAGTTCATCAATAATTGATACAAATCTGCTTGAAGTTGGTGAATATGTTTTAGCCTTTTGTTTTAAATAAGCTTTCTTATCTACCTTAACAACGCTATTCTTATCTATTGTCATCTTAATGCTACTGCTTATTACTTCAACTTTATTTCTTCTTATTGAAACAACTTCTGCAAAATTATTATCCTCACCAATCTTAACAATATCTCCAATAGCTAGTGGAGAGAAATCAACTCTTACTCCAATATCTTTATTTGGCTGAGGAGTCTTTTGTTTGTTTTTTCCCTTCTTTTCCTCTTGCTCAATTATTCTTATATCCTTATCAATTCCCTCTTGCTCTTGCCTAAAACTCTCCCTTATCTCCTTAGTTCTTTCTTTTTCTGCATTTATCTCTTTAATCTGCGAAATTGTATATTCTACCTTTTTGTTTGCATTAAGAAGTATTTCTTTTGCCTCAAGCTTTGCTTGTTTTATTATTGCTTTTCTTTCAGCATCTAAGTCTGAACTTAATTTATTGTATTTAAGAATTAACTCTGATAATAGCTCATCTTGAACACTAAGCTCTTGCTGTTTTTTCTTTATCCCTATTTTCTCAACTTCCATTTGCTGGAGTTGTTGTTCAAAATCAAGATAAGATGATCCAATTTTATCAATCGCACTATCAATAATTGCTTTCGGCAATCCAATTGTTTGAGCAATTTCAAATGCAAAAGAAGAACCAGGACGCCCTATTGATAATCTATATAGGGGTTTCATATTATTTTGGTCAAAAAGCATTGCTCCATTAATAATGCCTTCCCCCTTATCTGCCAAAAGCTTAAGGTTGGAATAGTGAGTTGTTACTACCCCATATGCTTTCTTATTATTAAGATGCTGAAGCACAGATTCTGCAATAGCTCCCCCAATAACCGGATCTGTTCCTGTTCCAAGCTCATCTATAAGAAATAAGGTCTTGTCGTCTGCCCCTTCACATAGTTTCTTCATATTCAAAAGATGAGAAGAGTATGTACTTAGGTCGTTCTCAAGCGACTGCTCGTCTCCAATATCAATAAACATTGAAGGGAAAAGCCCAGCTTCGGAAGTCTCTCTCATAGGGACTAATAATCCACATTGAAGCATATATTGCAAAAGCCCAACGGTTTTTAAGCATGCTGACTTCCCTCCCGCATTTGGTCCTGAAATTATAAGTATCCTGCTTTTCTCATTAAGGCTTATCCTCAAAGGCACAATTTCTTTGGAGTTTTTTTCAAGTGTTCTTTCGAGTAGTGGATGGCGTGCATCATACCAATTTATTAGGGTTTTGTTCTCTACAATTGGTCTACCTGCTCTAATTTTCATTGCATACTTCGCCTTAGCCCTAATAAAGTCTATTTGAGAAAGGAAGTAATATGCGTGTTTTAAAATATCTATTTGAGGACGAATAAACTCAGTAAATTCGGTTAAAATCTTAACAATTTCTCTTTGCTCTTCAAGTTCTAACTCCCTTACTTCATTATTTAACTCAACTATTTCAGCTGGTTCTATATAAGAGGTCTGTCCAGATGAGGATTCATCGTGTATAAATCCCTTAATTTTTCTTTTATTAGCCGAAGAAATTGGAATAACCAAACGTCCATTTCTTATTGTGATTTCAGTATCATCACCACTCCAACCCTCTTTCTTCGATAAAACTAATATCTTTTGTATCCTTTTGTCGACTTCATTGATTTTTTTCCTCTTATTTGAACGAATTATAGCCAAATATTCAGAAGCATTATCGAAAAACAATCCTTTTTCATCAATTAATCTATCGCAACGAATTAATATATCTTTATCTACATAGATATCTTTAGATAATGCCTTTAATGTTGGGTATTTCTCAGCATCTGCCTTTAAAAAGAAATTCAAACACTCATTTATGGTGTGTAAAGAGGATTTTAGGTCAAAAAGTGCTGGTTGAGATATAAATGTGCCTAAAAGACGTAATCTTTCTAGCTCAATTCTCATATCGAAGTAGTTGGAAGAAGGGAAAACTTGATTTGTAACAAAAATTTGACGTAATTCCTCAGTCATATTAAGCAAAGAAAGTACTTTCTCGTAGTTGGAGGAAAACTCCATTCTATCGACAAAACCTTCTCCACCTAAACTCAAGCAATTATCTTTAATGGATTGACGTATTTGATCAAACCCAATTTTTTGTTCTAGTTTTATATTCTTCATATCAATAAGGCTTGCAAAGATACATCGTTTTTTATTATTTTTTTCTTTCTTTGTACTAATTTACTAGATCTTCGTTTCAGGAAATCCTTTCTTCGTTTCAGCGAATCCTTTCTTCGTTTCAATTTCTTAAAGTAGCATTTCAATTCCCTAACTCTGCATTTAAATAATCTAAGAAAAAGAAAAAGACTTGATTTTAGGTCAAGTCTTTTCTTTTGATTGAGTTTTGAGGATTGAGAATACTGGTTTTCTAATCCTCAAATACTAGTTCTGCTTTTGCTTTGTCTAAGGTAAATCTTCCAAAATTTGCTATTCCATTTTTATTAACTATCATTTTTTCTGTCATTCCTTTCTTAACCAAAACCTCGTACTTATCTGCACTATGCTTACCAATAAATGCGGTTTTGAAAGTAAGAACTGATTCATCTAGGATATTACCTTCTTTGTCGAATGCCTTATCTTTATCTCGGAAATCATCTTTGGTTATTCTGCCACTAAGAAGGAAGTTCATTGCTACGTCCCAGTCCATAACAGCTGCATCACGGTATCTTTCATCATATACTACTGGAACATTGGCTCCATTAAGAATCATATAGAGCATTGACTTATTACCATTAATCATTGTTAGTTTAATGTTATTGTCAGAATAAATAATTGGAACATTTGTTATTGGAAGAGGCTTATTGCCTTTCACCATATCAACAATTGGTTTGTTAAGAGCTGCATCTTCCAAACTATCTAGCATTTCAGCAGGAACATAGTCTGTTCTAACTATTCTAAATTCAGAACGGCGATTAAGTTGATGTGCTGCTTCTTTTTCTCCATGTGTTTTAAGGGAGTTTATATAGCTTTCGGTTAATGTAACTCCTTTTGGGAATATGTATTTTTTGCCATTGAAATCCGATTCGGTATCTCTTAATAAGGTTCTTGGTATTCTATCGCCATATCCTTTAGGAATTAATCTCTCACGGTCAATTCCTCTTGAATAAAGGAAATCAACAACAGCCTCCGCCCTACGTTGTGAAAGAGTGTCGTTTGTTACTTGAGGGAAAGGTCTAATATCGGTGTGTGAGCGTAGTTCAATAACGTAATATGGGTTATTAACCAAGACAACTAATAGGTCGGAAAGGGAGTCAAGGTATTGATCTTTTAAATCCCATTTTGCTAAATCGTAACGTATTTCAGGAAGTACTACTGGCTCTTTTGCAATTGGCTTTAAGCGAAAATCACGAACTATATCCTTGCTTGTTGTTAAGCCTACTGTTGATTCATTAGCTTCCTCGTTCATATAATCTATTTGAGAAACCTGAACAGTGTATTTAACATTGTATTTTACTTGCTTGTCTGTAAATTCAAATGTACCTTTTCTATCTGTACGAGTTTCAACTGATGATTTGTCTGAACCAATTAGTTTTACCTTAGCTCCTTCAACAAGTTGCATTGACTTGTCATCTCTTACTGTTCCTTTAAGGGTGAAAAGTAGTGGTGCACGATAGAATGAATAAATATCATCTCCTCCAACTCCACCTGCTCTATTTGAAGATAGATATCCTGACTCCTCAGCTGCAATTGACTCGTCTTCGTTAGGATTAAAGATAATACCAATTTCGTCGTATTGAGTGTTTATTGGATATCTTAGGTTAACAGGTTCTGTCCACTCATCATTCTTGTATTCTGTGTAAAACAAGTCGTATCCTCCAAGTCCTGCAAGACCATCAGAAGAATAATAAAGCCTTGTGTCGGAACGAAGTGTTGGGAACTGCTCCTTACCTTCTGTATTTATTTGTTTTCCTAAATTGGTTACGCTTGAGAAAGGTTCGTTGACGTTTTCTCTTGTTGCTTTCCAAAGGTCATAGTCTCCTTGTCCTCCAGGGCGATTTGAAGAGAAGTATATTGTTAGTTCGTCTGAGGAAACAGCTGGGTGAAGGTAGTTATAGGCTGTGTCGCCTAAGTCAAGTTTAACAAAGGTTTGGTCTACTTCTTGGCTTGCAGGTGCTTTACCAGGAGCATCTTTCGCTTTGTTTTGTTTTGCTTTTCCTTTTGCTGGTTTTATTGGTCGGCTATAGATTGCACAATTAAGTCCTTTGTTTTTTATTATATTACAACGTGAAAAATAATAGTTCTTTAACTTGCCACTACTAAT
Organism: Bacteroidales bacterium; assembly: GCA_028708845.1. Lineage (GTDB taxonomy): Bacteria > Bacteroidota > Bacteroidia > Bacteroidales > P3 > UBA10566. Next base: position 5,576 of record JAQVXZ010000022.1, on the reverse strand, counting down.
TATAACAAGCTCTCCTTCGTTGGCATTGTCTGAATTTACGTCAATTTCTGTAAAAGGATTTGCCTCTGACAATTCTCCACTTTTAAGCTTTTGAGTTGTAAAGATACTTGAAAGGTATTCTCCTGTCCAAACGTCCATTGCAGTTGCATCTCCAGTTGAGCGAGAAGAGGTAAACATTAATTCGTCTGTATTATCTGGCTTTAAGAACTTAGGAAACCATTCATTCCATTCAGTATTTACGTTCTTTTCGTTCTTTATCTGATGTTTTGTTGGCTGTTGCATCCAGCTCTTAGCTAGTGCAATTGAGGAAAGTCTTCTTTGTGCTAGTTCATCACTAGGAACTAGTTTTAAGTATTCTTTGTAATTAGCTTCAGCTTCATCCCACTCGCCTTTGAAACGTTGGAAGTCTGCCATATGAAGAAATATCTTTGGCTGAGTTATGTAGTATCTTGCTTTAACAAGTCTTTGGTAGGTTTTAATTGCCTGGTCCTTATCGTCCATGTATCGATAACACTCTGCTTGTTGAAACAAAATCCTATCTCTTTCTTGACGATTTAGGCTTATATCGGCATAGGCATTTTTATACAAATCTACTGCAATTGTATATTGTTGGGCAAAGAATGCTTCATCAGCCTTTTCTGTTAAGCTTTGTTTCTGAGCAAATGCACCTAAACTTGAAATGCTGATTAATAAAAAAACAAAAAAACTCTTGATTCTCATATATTTAATTTATTTCTTATTTTCCTTAGTAATAATCTACAAAAGTACAATATTTTTTTATATATTGGTAATCATTAATTACGTTTTAATTGAATTAAGGTTTCCATACCGGTAGATGGATAATAAAATTCGTTCCTTTATCCTGCTGAGAAACAAAATCAATCCTTCCTCCTACTATCTCAATAATGCTATTAACAATTGAAAGTCCTAGGCCACTCCCATCTACCTTGGTTGTAAACTCTGAAGAGAAAACCATTGCCTGATTCTCTTCCGATATACCAAAGCCATTGTCCTTTATTGAAATCCTGCACTGCTCATTTTCCTGACTTACTTCAATGTCTATCACCCCATCTTCTTTACCATAAAGTGCTTGAACAGCATTCTTTATTAAGTTATTGAAGATTCTTATATATTGTTGTTTATCTCCCAAAACCAAAATTATATTCTCCGACTTATTGATATAATTTATTGTAATATTCTCTTGGTTTTCAAAAACCTCTATTGCAGCTCTTATGCATTCAGATATATCAGTTGTTTCATTCAAACTTATATTATCTTTAGAATAATCAGAAAACTCTGATGCAATTTGAGCAAGGACATTTATTTGTTCTATTAGGGCTGGCGAAAGCTCTTGAAAGCGTTCATGAAACTTAACTATATCGGTATTTTGTAGCCTTTGAAGTTGTTGTATTGAAAGCTTCATTGGGGTTAGAGGATTCTTAATATCGTGAGCTACTTGTTTTGCCATCTCCCTCCATGCTCCTTCTCTTTCCTCTTTTTTCAATAAATTAGTGCTCTCTTCCAATTTATCAACCATAGAATTATAGGATAAAATCAAATTACCCAATTCATCTTGCCTTGACCACTGAATTTTTTCATTTCTTTGCCCTAGCTTAACTCCTTTTAATCTTTCTTGCAATTGTCTTAATGGCCTAGTGATAAAATTAGAAAGAAGTATTGAAATAATTAATACCAAAGTTATCCAAAGTATATATACATTAATATAAGCCGAAACAAATTCAAGAATTTTGTCTTCAATTTTCTTTTGCTGAATGATGTAAGGGATATGCAAATAACCTATCGTTCCGCTTTCTGTTTTAATTGGCATATAGGAAGCGCTATAATCTCTATTGCCTATTCTTTCTTCCTGATAAACTAATGGAGCAGAGTTAATGCTAAGTTGATTGAAAGCATAAGGGTTAATAAATTTACTAATAATTCCTTGTGAGAAAACCTTTGGACGAGATGTGTTTAACAAGAAACCGCTTTTGTCAAAAATATTAATATCTGTTAGAAATGTATTCGAAAGATCTATTAACTCATAGTATATATCATCTTGTTGAATCTTGTTATCTTCGAAGAGGTTCTCTAGTGAATAGCATATAGACTGTGTCTTTTCAATTAATATATCTTTATTGGTATTGTCGGTTAACTTATTAAAGTATTTCACAGACATACTGCCAAAAACAATAAAGGATATTAGAAATATACCAATAAGGGTTATCTGCAAACTATTACTTAGGGTTATTTTCTTAATTGAAAGAAATCTTTTTGGATTTACAATTGCTTGTAGTAGTAGTAAGATTATGGAAGAAATAAGGAAAAGATAAGAAGGCAGGGACAACTTATCGGAAAACGTTTCTTCTTTTATACTTGCTATCCAAACAGTATTGCTCTTCTCGTTTTTAATTATATAATGAGAAAATCCATTTGAATCATACCAAGAATTAGTTTTGTGACTTAGGGTTGATGGGTAGTTGTAATTGCCAACTTGAAGAACTAGCTTATTATACTTATAAACTCCATAATGATTTAAGTCTTCCCTTAGTTCATCTTCCTTTGCCTCCTGGCTAATTAGCAAGTCAGGATATCCCATCTCCTTTGATGCCTTCTTTTTAACACAGTCAATGAAAAGAATCTTTGTTTTCTGACCTTGTTTCGTTTCGAAGTAAGCCAAGTAAACCTTTTCTGTCAATCCTTTGTTCTCCCTGAAAATAGATTTACTCTTTCCTACATTAACTGAATTTGAAATCCGAGAGTCAATATAATCTTTACTTTTTATTGGTTTGCCTATTTGATGAATAAGCAATAGCTCATCAGCATAACATATAAGAATTTCTGTGTTATAGGTTTTGTTTATCTCTTCTAGGTAGGTTTTTGTGATATAAGTTTCAATCTTTTCATTTGTCTCCCCTATAATCTTTGATTGAAATATACTATCCTTTAATATAGAATTCTCAATTTCAAGCAATAAAACTTCAGCTCCTTTATCATCATTTTTTGAAATATTCTTTAACGCCTCCTCAGTGTAGTTTCTTTCTTCTTGATAGTTATGGTTATAAATAATAATCCCATTTATTATAGAAAACATAAGAAGAAGCAATACTATATAAAGGACTGATGATAGTTTATTCTTTGCTTTTACTTCGTTCTTAATAGATATTAGTAGGATATAGAATGATATTCCCACAATCAATAACGAAAGAAGAGAAAGACTATTGAATAAGACTCCGCAAGAAAGGATGGCAACAATCAAAAAGAATAAATAATCTAGTTTGCCTAATCTTGTTTTAATTTCTCTTTCAAAAGAAATCCTTTTTACAAACAAGTATAATGTATAGCTCACTAGCATTATTTGAAGAAGTAAAAGGAAAACAGAAATATCGAGCTTAATAATATCAGCTAATGAAATGATATTTTGATAGGCTTTAAGAAGAAAATCAATTAAATAGAAACAAATCCAAGAAATAGGAATTATCAATACCATTAACAAATAATTAGCTCCCTTATTTAATTGGCTTGTTTTTATACTTGAAACAAAAACGAAAGCTAGTATTTGCAACAAAAACACCTCTCCAACGCTAAGAACAAAGATGTTTAAATTATTAATAGTTGAAAAGAAAACTGAATTATAAAACTGATTAGATAATTCAAAATAATGAAGACCTATATATAGTATAGAAAACGAAACAAACAAAAGAATAAGCCTAATGAAGTTATTAATACGAACCTTCTTCATTAATAAGACAGAAAGAAACTTAGCAATAAAGAATATAATTATAAAATAGAGTATAGATAAGATATAGCTAATAAATGAATTTGATTCTGGAGAGTAGTTTGAAAAATCTAAATAAGCAAAGACCTTATTATTTATAGATAAACTATAATTAGTCTTTTGATTAGATATATTAATGCCTTCCTTTCCTTTTAAATTGAATTTGGGATTAAAACTATCACTTAAGTAATTGTTATTTATTGAATATTCCTTCTTTAATAATGAAACATAAACAATAGTTGAATCTCCCTTCTTTTCATTTTCCAATAAGTAATAACCATTTGATAGTTTAATAACATTATTGTCGAGGCTATTAGAATAAACGCTCGGAAGAGGAATGTCATTACTTGACCACGACGCAAGATGATTCTTATAATATAGGAACTTCTCACCAGATGATTTGATATTACTATATTCCTTATTTACTTCTAATTGAATCTTATTCGCAATTCTATCACTTGAATGATTCCTTGATTCAATAAATAATAACGAAAGAAACAAAAGAACAGTAATTGCTATTCCTATCAAATCTAAGTTCTTAAATGTTTTAGAAAAAAACCCTTTATCTCTCATCCCTGTGATATTATTTCAGCAAAGATAATAAATTAAATTCTTTCATATAACATAAAAACAAACTTATCATCTCCTTCCTTTCTTATAGTTTAGTGAATCTTTGTTTCATTTTCCTAGATCTTTGATCCATTTTCCCATCTCTTAGATCTAATAATTTACCTCAACAATAAATTAAATCAATCTTTCTATAAAAAACTTACACAAAGTCTTCCTTATTTAATTTATTTCATATCAACAATTTATTAATCAATTATAGGGATAGAACGTGATGCTTGTGAAAAAAGAAGTGAATTTTTTACCAACAATTTTTGGTAATGAATAAAAACTTAGTATCTTTGCACCCCCAATTAAGAGGGAAAAAATACAAAAATACAAGAAATGTACGTAATAGTAGAAATCGCAGGACAGCAATTCAAGGTTCAAAAAGATCAAAAACTTTTTGTTCATCGTCTTCAAGCAGAAGAAGGAGCACAATTAAGTTTTGACACCGTGATGCTAAAGGACTCTGATGGGGAAATAACCATTGGTGCACCTAAAATTGAAGGGGCTTCAGTTAAAGCAACTGTATTAAAACATTTAAAAGGGGACAAAGTTCTTGTTTTCAAAAAGAAAAGAAGAAAAGGTTACCAAAAAATGAATGGTCATCGTCAATATTTATCACAAATTCAAGTAACTGAAATTTTGTAATAAAGATTTTTAATAGTACATTAACAAGTAAAGAAGATAGATTATGGCTCACAAGAAAGGTGTCGGTAGTTCGAATAACGGACGTGAATCGCAAAGTAAACGTTTAGGTGTTAAAATATTTGGTGGACAAGCTTGCATAGCTGGAAACATCATAGTACGCCAAAGAGGTACAGTACACAACCCTGGTGATAATGTAGGAATTGGAAAAGACCACACATTATTTGCATTAGTTGATGGAGTTGTTGTATTTAGAAAACGTAAAGACAATAAATCTTACGTATCTATAAGCCCAATTGAATAGACAATAATTTTTAAATGATAATTGACTTATTACTTCATAATGATAAGTCATCAAGAAGCAAGCCAAAATGTTGGCAAGCGAATAGATCTTTGACATAAAGGACATACAAGAATAGAAACGAGAGAAAGAGAATTAGAGCGTACGGGGGATGCCTGTGGCTCTCAGAGGCGATGAAGGACGTGACAAGCTGCGAAAAGCTACGGGGATTGGCAAATACGATTTGATCCGTAGATATCCGAA
>JAQVXZ010000041.1 GCA_028708845.1 Bacteroidales bacterium | reverse complement strand
ACAACTACGGCTATATCCCAAGACCAACCGACCAGCTCTTTAATATGAATATCTCCTTCCAAGACTATATCCCCTCAATGCCATTTCTAAGAGTATATCTTAACTTTAATTTCGGAACAGGTTATCCCTATGGACCTCCAGGCTCAGAGAGAGGAGAACAAACCTATCGCATGCCATCCTATATGAGAGCAGATATAGCATTCACCTTCAGAATAAAAGACGAGAATACCAAATGGGCTCAAAATAACTTTATGAAACATATAAAGAAAATATGGTTCAATGTAGAGTGGTTCAATATATTCGGCAACCAAAACACCATATCCTATATGTGGATAGCCGACTACGACAATCGCTATTTCGGAGTTCCCAACTACCTAACCCCAAGCCAACTCAATGCCAAATTGTCTTTTGAGTTCTAAATTACATAAATACAAGAATTGGCAATATTAATTAAAGGAATATAGCTAAACAACAATAACCCCAACGTAGGGGGTAGGCCTTGCGTCTACCCTATTTTATAAGTCTACCCTGTTTACAAGCTATCAGCCCACATCTCACATTGACGATAAACTGTTTCTAAGGCATCTTGACGTTTTTCTGGTGGATAATCGTATTTTGCTAATAGTCTTTTAATTATTCTTCTCATTCCAGCCCTTGCCGTTTCTTTCTTTTGCCAGTCAATGGTTTTATTTTTTTGTAGAGCATCAGTAAGTTCTTTTGTAATTGCAATTAGCTGATCATCTGCAAAGAAATCTTTTACAGCCTCAGGCTTGGTTAAGGCATCATAAAAGGCTTGTTCTTCTTCATTTAATCCTAATGATGAATTTTCATGCTTGGCATTCATTATTTCATGAGCCATATTTATGAGCTCTTCAATAACCTGTTCATTAGTCAATAAACCTTTTAAGTAATTGCTCATTGCCCTTGAAAGCATTTCAGAAAATTTCTCACTCTTCACAAGATTAGTTCTTTGATAAACCACCACTTGTTCTGCAATTAATTTCTTCAAAAGCTCTATAGCAATATTTCTTTCCTTCATCTTAGAAATATCGTCTAAGAACTTAGCATCAAACAAAGAAAACTCTTCCTTAATATCAGAAAAAAGATTAATCACTCCATCGCTCTTTATGCTTTGAGCCAAAAGGTCGTTAATTCTTTTATTAATCTCCTTTAGTGAAATCTTACCCTTACCTACAACCCTTGTAATTAAAGTTCTTACGGCTTCGAAATAAGCAGCCTCTATTCTATTATCATACTCAACCACACTCTTACAAAGTGATAAGAAATTATGTAATAACAAAGCTTCCTTAATAAATGTTTGTTTTGTCTTTTCTCTTTTTGGATCAGAAAGGAAGTTTACAGCTCCACTTATAAGCTTAGCTCTTTGAAGATCTGTTGCTTCAATAAATTGCTTATAATCGAAACCGTGCATCAAATCCCTGCAAACCATAAGTTTGTTCATAAACTCACCAAGAGCAGTTTTTGTAATATCTTGATCTCCAAAATTTGATTGGTCTCGTTTTGTATAATCATTCATAGCCTGCTTCAAAGCAGAAGCTATACCAACATAATCAACAATCAAACCACCTTGTTTATCCTTATACACACGATTAACTCTTGCAATAGCTTGCATAAGATTATGACCACTCATAGGTTTATAAACATACATTGTAGAAAGAGAAGGAACATCAAAGCCAGTTAACCACATATCAACAACAATAGCTATCTTTAATGAATCATCATTATCCTTAAACCTTCTTGCAAGCTCATCCTTATAAGTCTTATTACCTATAATTTCTCTCCACTGTTCGGGGTCATCATTAGTAGATGTCATAACAACAGCTATCTTATCATTCCAAGAAGGTCTTAATTCTAATATCCTTTTAAAAATCTTCATTGCAATTTCTCGAGAATAAGCCACAATCATAGCCTTTCCTGTTTGTTCATACTGACGACATTCTTCATAATGCACTAGAATATCATCACATAAACTATTAATAGTAACGTCCGACCCTAATATACTATCTAATTGTCCTAAACTTCTCTTACTCTTTTCAACAGCATATTCCTCAGCTTCCGACTCAGCCACTATGCTCTCATACTCATCATCAATACGCCCCAAGACCTCATCATTTAGCCTTAGATTAATTACCCTACTTTCATAGAACAACGGACGAGTTGCCCCATCTTCCACCGACTGAGTCATATCATAAACATCAATATAATCTCCAAACACCTCACGAGTTGAACGATCCTTTAAAGAAATAGGAGTCCCTGTAAAGCCAATAAATGTTGCATTAGGCAAGGAATCACGAATAACCCTTGCAGCACCAATCCTTATTTGACCTTCCTTATTTATCTTTTCTTCCAACCCATATTGACTACGATGAGCCTCGTCAGAAATAACAATAATATTTCTTCTTTTCGAAAGAGGTTCGTTTCCTTCTTCAAACTTTTGCATAGTTGAAAAGAAAATCCCATTAGCCTCTCTTTTTGCCAAAAGTTCTGTTAAATGCTTTCGGCTTTTAGCCTGAATGGGCACTTGGCGGAGAAAGTTCTGACATTTAGAAAACTGACCAAAGAGTTGATCATCCAAATCATTCCTATCCGTTATAACTACAATTGTTGGAGAGTCTAAACTTTCTTGAAGCAATTTGGCATAAAACACCATAGATAATGATTTACCACTACCTTGAGTATGCCAAAAGACTCCTCCCTTTCCATTTGTTCTCACAGCCTGGGAAGTTGATTCAATAGCCTTACGAACAGCATAATACTGGTGATAACCTGCCAATATCTTCAATTCAACTTTTCCTTCCTTAGAAAAACAAATAAAGTTTTGAATAATATCCAAGAATCTTTTCTTCTCAAACATCCCTTCAAACAAAGTATCAAAGCTGGCAAACTTAGTATTTTCATAACTTCCATCCACTGTCTTCCACTCCATAAACCTATCCTCATCAGAAGTTATAGTTCCAGCCTTTGAATGAGCTTGATCACTCATAACCATAAAAGCATTAAAGACAAACAAAGAAGGTATCTCCTGCATATAATTTTTCAATTGCCTATATGCAGAACTAACATCTGTTTCTTCTCTTGAAGGTGATTTCAATTCCACTACAACCAGTGGCAACCTATTTACAAATACTACAATATCCGCTCTTTTAATAGAAAACTCCTCAACACTCCATTGATTGGAAACTGAGAAAACATTTCTATCTATATTCTTAAAGTCTACAAGCAAAACCCTTATAGCTCTCTGTTCTTTTCCGTCATAATAGTTTACCTCTATACCATTTTGAAGATAATCCATAAAACGAATATTCTTCTCAAGCAAAGAACCACTATCAAAGCCTTTTAATTTCAATAATGCTTCATCAATAGCCTCTTGAGGTAGTTTATCATTAATATTCACCAATGCCCCATAAAGCAATTCCTCATGCAAAGGCAAATGATAATCCCTTTCAACCTCAGGACCATAGAAATACTCATACCCCAATTGTTCTCTGAATATCTCTAAAATAGCGTTCTCGAAATTACTTTCTTTGTAAGACATAGGCATTAGTTATATAAAAACTTTCTTTCTTCTTCACTTCTTTTTTCATTTTCAAGCTCTAAAATAACAATATCTATATTTTCTCTTGCCCATTTTGAAACTCTTGGAATTTTGTGATTAACTAGATCTTCAAATAACTTTTTCTTTTTTTCTAATAAAGGGATTAAAGAGCCTATCCATCCAAAAGTATTAATATTTGAATGTAAAACATTTAATACTTCATCATTATCCCCAAAGTTATCAATTAATCTTAAAGCTATTGGATGAATATTTCCATTTTCATAAATAGGAACCATTGATGCTAATCTTACTGGTGCAACTTTAGGATATTTATCACACCACTCAAATATTTTATCTATATCACCTAAAAACAATATACCTATAGGTCTAATATTTCCTATTGATGACCCAATTATATAATTTAGATTATAATATATTGCATAATCTTTTCCTTCTAAAACAAGAGCTTCTGATAAATCTTTCCATATTACATCAAAATATTCTTTTAATAAAATAGAAAGGATATTTTCTATACTATAATTACCAATGAAATTATTATTTATATCTCTTGCAAAATCTATGATTTGATTATTGATATGTTGAGCTAATAAATTTCTCTTTTTTTGTTTAAGTAATATGTCAATGAGTTCAAAATATTGTTCAAACTTATCCTTTGATAAATTTTGTATATCTACTTTGTTGATAATATCTTCTACAATATCACCTAAAGAAATACTATTTTCATCCTTATTGCTAAAAAACAGTATATTCTTTGTTAAAGTAATTATTGTGAATATTCCATCCTCTCCATAATTGGTTAATCTAGAAAAGAATTTTGAAAAATTAATTTTAATCTCTTTGCTTGGATGATAATAATTAAAAAAATCAATAAATCTATGTGGAGTAACTTTCTTTTCATCAACTAATCTGAATAAATAATCTACATAATCCAAATCAATATTCTTAATTCCATACAAAGGAAAAATAAGATAGTATATTTCTTTTTCTGATAATGAATCAATTAAATATTGGAAATTTTCATAATCAACCCCTCTTGTGTAATCAATAATGATAGATTTGTCATATTCATGTTCCTGATATTGTTTTATTATTTCAACTGAAGTATCAATAAATAATTTATTTTTACTTAAGTCATCCTTCAATAATTCAGAAATAGTAAATCCAAATGAATTGGGATGTATCTCTTTATTCAAAAACAATGCTTCAATAATTTCATAAGAACAAAAATAGTCTTTAATAAATTCTTGAGCAAGTTCTTTATATTTTTGTGTTTTAATATTTAACTGTTCTTCAAATGGTATACTCTGCTCACCCCTTCTAAAGAACTTACTTACCTCATTAAATCGAGAAACAAAATCATTTCTAGTTAAACTTTCAATTAATTTATTAACTCTTTCATGATATATACTATCAATTCTTTTGAAATCATAATTCTTTATGTGATATAATATTTCTAATAATCCATCCCAATCATATCCTTTTTTCTCTGCAAATTGTTCCAAATAAGGAAAAATAACATCAATAGCTTTATTAAAAGAACATATACCCCTCGCTTTTTTTTCAATTATCTTATAGCAAAAATCAGCATAATCAGTTTTATTATCTATTTCATTCTCAATTATCTTTAGCATTTCTCCCCAGTATTGATATATTTCAGGATAAGTTGGGGTGTAATGATTAAGTTTTTTTGTGCCTTGATTTTCTGCGCCACTAAAATAATTAAAAAATTGAGATTCTAATCCTGAGTCAATTGCCTTCAAGGATAATAATTTATGTTCATTATCTTTACTTAGTCCCCATTTAATTATCTCTAATCTATCTTCTAAACTAGACTCAGTTCCCGGTAATTGAATTTTAAATAATCTAAGAAATTCATTTGTCGCATTATTCCCCCATGTTTCATTTTCAGCAGCGGCAAAATCCATAATTAATTTTGCTCCTTTTTCAAATGTACGTTTATCAAAACATAATTTTTCAAGTACCCATACTAAATTTCTTCTACCTTTATCTATTTCTAGCAATTGTTCTTTTGTCATTAAACCAAAATTTCTATATAGATTATCGGCAACAGCAATAGGATTCACTTCAACAAAAGAGCGAAAGAAGCGTGAACCCACTTCTGTATTTACAACTTCCGCTTTACAAAAAGAGCCATTAATCGACAATAATTTATCATATAAAATACTTGCTTTACGACTATATCCCATATATTTAATTTGGTCACAAACTGAATCAACAAGTAATTTATTATCACTTATATCATTAATTAAGCCTGTCATTCTGTTTGCAGTACAAGTACTAAACCATTCTTCAGCTAAATAAAAAGCAAGAGGTCTTGGTCTAATCCCAAATAACCTTCCATTAATCTCAAATATTTGCCTTCGTTCGTATTTATTAAAAATATTATAGAATAAATTTAATTTTTTATCAATATCTCCTGTTATACCTGGACTAATGTTTTTGTTATCTAATATGAAATTAATTTGATTTTCAAAATCTCCTTCATATCCTATGTATTTAAAAATAGAACATGATTTTAATATTTCCTTTTCGTCATCTGAATTTACACCTAAAAGTTTATTCAATAACTCTTTATCAGTTAATTTGCCAATATTTACATTTCCTTCAGCTAAACTTTCTGCCATTAATACAGCCATTAAAGGTAAACCTTCTGAAAACTCTTTAATAGTTGCTTTATATTCATCTTTTATATTTGAAAAATTATTTTTTAAAATATCATCAACCACAGATGTTAAATCTCCTATTTCGAGATTAATATAATTAACATTGTTTATTTTATCATATTCTTCTTCTTTAGGCTCATTATATAATGTAATAATTGGGTTCGAAGCTTGAGAAGAATGCTTTGATCTAATTATCTCTCTATAAAAATCAATAGGACAATTGTCAACTACAAGTGTCTGAGAGTTATTTACATTTAAAAAGATATCATTAATTTTTTCTCGTAAATGACTTATGTCGGTTAAATTATAATCTACATATAGATAATTTATTGATTCATTATTATCTTTATTTCTAAAAGCTTCAAATGTTATTCTTGTTTTTCCTAAACCTGATAGTCCCAAAAACCTTATATTATCAATATTATTCTTAAGTATTTCTTTAATCTGATTTATTCTTTCATTTTCATAAAAAACACTTTTATTATAACTATGAGAACTATGCTCATACCAAGAAATAAAAGGTTTAAACTTATTTCTTCTTTGTTTTATAGCTTCTATTGCACATAAAGAAATAGCATCTGCAAGAGCATTAATAAACTCTATTTCTTTTTCTTTATATCTATATTCTATTCCATATCTCAAGTGTCTAATATCAAATGGGATATTTTCGTTATTATCATTTGGAGAACCATGTTCTGAATTTAATATTCCAATTATCCTTGCAGAAGAAATTGCATTATAAGCTACACCATATTCAAATATTACATTAAGAGCCTGATGAACACCTCGTTTGTGTTTTTTTTTGATTTCATAATCTTTAAGAGGATCTGTAACTGATAAATCAGCTATAAATATAGCACAATTTGGTATCCTATCATCAACAATTGTTGAAGCAACTGGAGGAGAACCAGGTAATCCACTTACTCCTTCTTCTAAAATTAAATTTACTCCATTTAATTCAGGATACTTTTTCTGTTCCTCAATTTTTGAAATTGCTTTTTTTAAACATTTCTTAATATAGTATCGATTTTTTGTCGGTGTGATTTTAGATTGCCAAGAATAAAAAATTTCCAAATCCATAACTTTTTTATTTAAATGATTTATACTCTAACCTCCCCACTCATCAATTTAGGCAATAAACTATCCCTAATCTCTGAAAGCTTTTGATTTTCAAGTGTATTTATATTTATCTTTTCATATATGTTGTTTATTGTTTTGTCAAATGCAAAGGTTAAATTATTTATTGGAATTATAATTTCTGTATTTCTAACCATTGAAATATTTAACATCAACATTCCTGTAGAGCCAGATATTTTACTTTCAAAGATATTTTTATATAAATCAGAACTTAATAGTAAATAAAGATAAGATGAAGATAAAGTATTGTTATCAGTTCTAATTATTGTAATATGTTGATCTGCTACAATATTATTTGCACTTTCCATAAAATAATGAATTCTCCCAAGTGTACCTTGTCCTAAAGAATTTAGTAATATATCCTGCTTTCTTAAGAATTTATTTTTAGGAACTTCATAATCTTCATCTAAATACTTATAATATTGTTTGTCTAATATTCTACCTTTGTTTACTTTCTGATTTAAATTAATCAGATTACTTTTTTCAACATATTTAGATGTAAAACCTCTTATTATTTCACTTGTTACATTCTCTAACGTTCCAACCTTCCAACCAACAGGGATTTCTCCTAATTCTGAATCAATAAATTCTCCACCATTTGTTTTATATGGTTTACCTTCTGCATCTGGAAATTCAAAATCCACAAACCACTGCTTAAATATCGCTTGTGCTTGTGCTTCTAAGTTCTCATTAATCTTATTATTTATCTCTATCTTATCATCCAAAGCACTCAAAACATCAGCAATACGTTTCTGCTCATCAAGAGGTGGAAGATTAATTTCAAATTGAAGAATGTGTTTTCTGTCTCCTCTTGGCATCTTTGTGCCTTTAGCACCATTCATTACAAACTCAAAGAAAGTATCTTGATTAAGAAAATAATAAAAGAAAGAGTCAATAATTTTATCTTTTAATTTAAAGCATAAAACATCATTTGAGCAGGCTCCATTTTTGTCTGCTCTCCAAATCTTTTTAAAATATGGACGAATATTTGAAACTAATGTTTGCCCATTTGAATATTTCGTAAAAGTTCCTTTGTTAGGTAAGTTACTTGCAAGAACAACACCACCTTTATTTGGAAGCATATTTTCTGTTGAGATATAAGTGTTTATATCTAAATCAGATGTTTTTTGAGATTCATATTCACAAACTTCTCCTAATGTTGTTTTTTTCCAGTTGTTCATTTAATATATTAGTATTTAGAGATATAATTTATTCTTATTTGTTTGTTTAGTTACATTATTTTACTCATATTCTGCTTATTGCATTATTAATTATCAAATTAACTTGCAAATTGCTTGCATTTTTCTTTAAATGATTGTATCTTTGCATCGTCTTTACCTTAGGTAGGGAACCTACAGAGGTTTCGACGCTGAACCAGTTTAATCAGCGTCTTTTTTATTTCCCCAAATTGGACTATTCATAATCTTTTCTTTTGAGTTATCTGCTTCATAAGCTGTAATAAATTTTGCTTCATATTTATTTTTTATCCAAATCACAACAACATAATCATCTTTTACAATAGATACTCTTCTATTATTTTCATATATTTTTTTATCTTTATTCCATCCTTGAAACATTAAAGCTGTTTCGTCCATTAAAACATCCTTTATCCATAACATTTTCTCTAATCTCATGTAGGATAAAATTGATTTGTCTTTAGCTTTTCTATTGTTACTCTCATAAAAAACATGCTCAAACATATCTGGATAGAATTTTACTCTAATACTATCATGAGTATAAATAACTTTTCTACAATACTCTTCCTCCCATAAATTCTTTAACTCATCTAAAGTCATATTGTATGGCTTAATTTTCTTATATGCCATACTACCAACCTTTCTTCAAGTTAATATTAAAGACATTAAATTTTTCTTCTAATCTTCTTGTCTCTTTAATTTCTTTACACAAATTATTTTCAACCAATTCAATTAAGTCTAATTTTGCTTCACTCGTAATTGTTTTATTGAACTTAGCAAATACTACTCCAGTTAATATATCGGCTAATTGAATTGCGACAGATTCATGAGAATGTAATGCTTGAATATATTTTATTGAAGCATCAATATTTGAATTTTTTAATATCCTTCCAAGTTCATTTACTCTATCTTTGTTTGCATTAATTTTATGGTCTAAAAATATTCTATATTCATTCCCTTCAATAATCCAATGATTAATTAATTGATAATAAAACTTATAAAAGCCTAATTCTGCATCTCCATGATTAAAAACATTATTATCAATTTTGGATGATTCAATTATAATAGCTCTAAATCTTATTCTTGATGCAGAAAAGAAATAATCAATAACATCTTTATAGCATTGAATAGTTAATGGAGAAACCTTATTCCATTTTAATTCTCCATAAATATTATATTTATGCTTTATTGAATTAATTTTTTCTTTTAAAATTGGTCTATATTGCTCTGGTATCCATATTCCACCTATGGCACAATATTTATGAGCCTCTTTATCTTTAATAGCCTCTAAACCACTCTCATCACAATAAATTTCAAATTCCATACCCAATCTTTTTTAATTGCTCTATTATTTCCGATTCTAAGTCATGGGATTTGTTAAAGAGTTTAGATAGGTCTGTTGTTAGGCGTGTCATTTTTTCTTCAAATGGTTCGGAGTCTTCTTCTTGGTCTGCTATCCCAACATAACGGCCTGGTGTTAGGATGTGGTCTTGTTTTGCTATGGTTTCTATTGTGGCAATGGCAGAGAAACCTTTCTCTTGGGTTAGGGTTCCTTCTTGGAAGGCTTGGAAGGTTTGGGCTATTAGTTGAATATCCTTATCGGTTAGTTGTCGTAGCTTACGGGTAACCATTGTGCCGAGATTCCTTGCATCAACAAATAGGGTTTTGCCTTTTTGCTTTTTATTCTTGTTAAGTATCCAAATTGAAACAGGGATTTGAGTTGTGTAGAAGAGTTGAGATGGCATTGCTATTATTCCTTCAACTATATCATCTTCTATCATTTTACGCCTTATATCTCCTTCTCCTGAGGTTTGAGTGCTTAGTGAGCCATTAGCAAGAACTATACCTGCTTTTCCTTTTGGGCAGAGGTGATGAATTATATGTTGAATCCATGCGTAGTTGGCATTCCCATTTGGTGGCAATCCATAACGCCAACGAATATCTTCACTTAGTTTGTCAGCTCCCCAGTCCGAAAGGTTAAAAGGTGGATTTGCCATTACATAATCTGCCTTTAGGGTTGGATGACAATCATTAAAGAAAGTATCAGCATTGTATTTTCCTAAATCAGCTTCAATTCCTCTAATGGCAAGATTCATTGTAGCCATTTTCCAAGTTGTTGGGTTGGAGTCTT
>JAQVXZ010000004.1 GCA_028708845.1 Bacteroidales bacterium | reverse complement strand
TAAACATAATGCAAAAATAACATTTATTTTCGTCCGATTCACCCTAAAAAGTGAAGCAAAAAATACAGATAACTATATTACAGCGAATTATAAGTTAAAAGAAAAATAAGTGTCAAAGTCAGGAGAAAGAGAAGTCCAAAACTAATTGAACTTCTCTTCTTTTTTTACCTCTCCTTAAGAACGTTTCTTAAAATAGTATATAACACCTACTTTAAAAAGATATTGCTTAATTCTATCTTCAGGAATGCCAAGGTAAATAGCTGGTATGAAAGTTATTCTTGAAGAGGGTTTTAATTCAGAAAATATTGTAGTATAATTAAACCCTGCCAATAAATCTACATGCTTAGATATATAAAAAGAAGAGGATAATCCTCCAACAAGATATAGTCCATTAGTTTTTTGTTCAATATCATTCATTTCATTTAGTTTGTAATGTACCAATGAATATCCTAACTGTATCTCTGGCAATAGTTTTATTTTATTAGTCAGGTTTATTTCATAAATAAAAGAACTATAAAACGATAATATTTTCTTATCAAAAGTAAGATAATTATTAGAAGGTAACAAATCAATTCCTAAATAAGATGAGCCTAAACCGAAATAAAATTTATTCCAAATATTTGTATTTACCATCAAGTCTATATTGTAGTTAAACTCTGACCAGTCAGTTAATCTATTTGGAGCAATTCCAACATTTGAATTTATTCTAATATCTTGTGCATTACTAATAGATATAAAACATAAAAACAATATAATAAAGAATGTCTTTTTTATTTTTTTCATTTTAAAATTATTTTTTCAGTATAATATTTATTATTATTATATATTCTAATCAAATACAATCCTGATATACTAGTAAATATAACATTATGTTGTTTAGATATAATTGCAGAACGATATTTTAGATTTCCATCTATTGAATATATTTCAACTTTTGCGTCATCACTTAAATCTCCTTGAATATTAATTATAAAATTACCTTTATTTGGATTTGGATAAATTATAATATTTTCATTTTTGTCAACTGATAATTTTGAAGATGCTCCTTGATAATCAGTCATTGTATTATTAATGTATTCTACCTCTTGAGAATTTAGTGTAATATTATTTGTTGGATTTGGCAGACATGTAATATCTTCTTTTTTTGAAGCTATTTGTGCAAGGAAATAAGAACCTTCTTTGGTCTCAAATCCTGATTCTAAAGTTATTGAGTTTGTTGCTACTAATTCTTTAGAGACACCTGAATTAATTACTCCATTAAATGTAATATTTTCCAAAGGGGGAGAAAGATATTCTCTACTCCATAAATCAGCAGGGTTTTGAGGTACCCATTTATTAATAGTCTGTCCAATTATATTGCTTCTTATATAATAAAAAAATGTCTGAATATAAGTATTAGTTCCATTATTTGTAATGCTTACATAATATTCTCCATTATTAGGATTTGCTCCAGATAAACCATCTCCTATATACACTGAATTTAGGGGAGCTGTTGCATTAAATTTATATACATCACAGAAATATGTTGCTGCAGCAATTCCACAACCAGGACTGCTTGAAAAAATCGTTTGTGAATTATCTCTAATTTTTGTATATGTCAAATATCCTTTATTTAAAATAAAGCTATTTGTTCTTGTGTTTACTGCTTCTTTACAAGCTGCATAAATATTTAGTTTTCCATATCCATAAGTGTTATCCCGTCCTGGATTTCCTAAATCAGTTGCAGTTGAAAATAATATGTTCTCTACCTGAGTTCTTGTTAAACTAGGATTTATAGATAATATTAGTGCAGCAGCACCGCTAACCATAGGGCAAGCAGCCGATGTGCCTCCAAACTCATCACTATAGTCTCCAGATGTCTTTCCGTTCTCTCCTACTCTGTCTATAGTCCTTATATCAGTGGTGCCTAAGGATTGATAAACAGATCCTCCATATGCCACAAGATCTTGATCTACACCAATATTAGTATATCGAACATTTGGAACACCATCCAATCCTTTTGCGGGTGTGTCTTCTTTATCAATGGCTCCAACAGCAATAGCCGCTTTAGCATAATCACTTACTTCATCTAACCCATTATTACCTGAAGAAAAAACAACAACTGCCCCTAATCCAGGTATGTTATTAGAAAAATCACCTCCTCTTCCAAAAGTTTTGGCATTATTTATAGCTTCTATCAACAACTCATTTCCTCCAGTACCTTCTGTCGGTCCCCATGAGTTTGAAAGAATATCAGCATTACCTCCATTTGCTTCCCAAGCCCAATTTATGGCATCAAACCATTCATCTTCATCTTGTTCGATATCAAATCCTAAATTAACTGGAACTATTGTAACGTTAGGGGCAATTCCTCTAATATTATTTGAATGTGAAGCAGCAATAATACCTGCAACAGATTCACCATGGTAATCTGAAATACCAGGCCTTCCATTTGAGGGCATACCTGGAACACTGTACCCATTTGCGACTCTGCTATTACCATTTAAATCTCTTAATTCGGGATGGTCTTCTACTCCATCATCAATGACTGCAACCCTTATATTAGCACAACCAGTTGTAATTTCCCATGCTTCTAAAGCATTAATGTCATTATCAAAAGCACCACAATAATGATTTTTATTGTGAATATAATATTGTTTATCTCGTGGTTCTGAATGTAGTTCAAGCTTTCGTAAGAAATTTGGACGACACCATTCTACTATTCCAGATTCATATATTTCATTAGCTGCCAAAAGCACATTATTAATATCAGGAACTTCCATTTTAAAAACATTATATTTTGTTTCTTTATGAGTAACATTATAATTAATCATTATCTTTTCAATATCATTTAATGCACTACCTATTTTAAATTTTAAAAATATGTAATTAGTTAGATACAAAGTGTCTCCAAATTCCGATACATATGCATTTTTTTTTGCTTTAACATTATCCTCATTTAGTGAAAGCATATCAGTATTTGAATCTTTTACTTTTAATATTTTATATTGACCAAGCTTTTTACTAAATTTCTCTGTGATAATTACTTTATTACTATCTATAAATGTTAATGAGTTCTTATTATTTTTTTCATAAATGACCATTGATGTTTTATCTTCCTTTAGATTTATTTTTTTCCCATCACCCCAATAGTAATTTCCCTGAGAAAATAATGAACAAGATGTTAAAACAAAACATATAAGTGTACTTGTTATTTTTTTCATCTCAATGTCCTTTCTTATTTAGTAAGTATCATTCGTTTTGTTTCTGCCTCTTGTCCATTAATAACCAATGAATAGATATACATTCCAGCATTTAATGATGAGCCATTAATTTCTACAGAACCAAAACCATTATCGTTTAGATTATATGTTAATAATAAATTTCCTTGGAGGTTAAATACATAAATATAAGCATTTGTGCTTCCTTCTGGTAAGAAGTATTTTATTTCTGTTGTTGTATTAAATGGGTTAGGAGTGTTCTGATAGAGGAAAGCATTTGCTAAAATACCATTTATTGAATTTGTATCTGTAGTTGTGCTTTTTGTTGTAAAATTACTATCTGTACTTGATTCACTCATTGTTGTTATATCTTCCGCCAATAAGCTCATTTCTTTTAATTTAAGACTTTGTGCTGTTATTATTTTTGACTGTTCTTTTATAGCTTCTACCAACACAGGAATAAGTCCTGTGTAATCTATATAACTATTGCCATCTTTATCTGTTTCTACTAATTCAGGGAAAAACTCTTTAAGTTGGTTTGCATTAAATCCATTCTTTTGAGGGACATATTTATCCTTTTCATCATTTAAGGATATAAAGAATTCTTGATCTTTTGTTTCTTTATTAGAACCTCCTTGTGAAATACTACTTGATCCTTTATAGAATTTGTAATTATAAGTTATTCCTTCTAAAGAGTTAATTCTTTCTAAAGAATTTTTTATTTCTTCATTATTTTGTTGATTTGATTCATTGGCAGGGATTTTTACTCCTTGGGTATATAATTCAGTGTTTAAATGTAAAACATTATCTCCTTGAGCATCAAACCACATTATATAATAATCTTCTTCAGCTCGACCATAGGTAAGGTAAAAACCATATTTACCATGTAACCATAATTTATCTGTATCTGTAGGTCCCCACTCTCCAACAAAAACATTCCAACTATAAAAATCCCATCTACCAAAGTCTCCAAAGGACAACTTTGCCCCTGAACCATAACTACCTTTGCCAAATATTGAAGTAGACAGAATGTTGTTAAAATCTTCAGTATACCACGCCTGAGATGCTTCATAAGGTAATCCCCCTATAATAACTTTTCCATTATCTCCCTTTACTTTAAGTTGAGAAAATGCTGTGTTTCCACTTATGCAAAATATAACTGAGAATATTATTGCATATATTATTGTATTTCTGTTCATGATTGTTTATTTTTTATTTATAAATTCATACATCAAAAAGGTTACTTAACTAAGCAAACACTTACTTAATATCCCTAAACGTTAAATATTTCTATTCATATTAAGATATAGCTGATTTGTTGGGGCTTTTGGAGTGTGTTGTTTATGGATTTATATACACTTTAGCCCCTAATCGAGTCTAAAGGATGTAAGATTACTTTATTTATACGAAGTAAGTTTGTGAAAGAATATGTAGACTGTTCTTTGATTGAAAGAATAAAACTTTCTTCTATAAGACATAAAACCCCATAGAAAGTAGCAACACTTCTCTTTATTAAAGAGATATATTGTATTGGGGGTAATATGTTAAGGTAAGGTATCATTTCATATCTAATGAGAAGATTATGTGGCAAACATACAAATTCATTTACAACTGTCCAAACTTATTGCAATTTTATTTTGAACTTAGTAATAAATTAAAATATTATTTAGTGTGATAGACAAACTACAAAAAAAACAAAAAAAGGACGCTGAAATTAATCAACGTCCTTTTAGTTTTATAGGAAAAGAATATTATTAGCGGTATTCGTTAATAATATCTTTTACTCCGTCTGGTGTTAGTCTGCCGTAAACTTTTTCGCCAATTAATACAACTGGTGCTAGTCCACATGCTCCTACACAACGTAAGCAATTTAATGAGAATTTACCGTCTGGTGTGGTTTCGCCTACGCCAATCTTTAGTTCTCTCTTAAATTCGTCCAATACTTTTTCTGCTCCTCGAACATAACATGCTGTTCCCATGCATACTGAGATTGGATGCTCGCCCTTTGGTGTCATTGTAAAGAAAGAGTAGAAGGTTACAATGCCGTAAACATGTGCTGCCGAAACTTTCATTTCTTGTGCTATTAAGTCTTGTAGTTCTGCTGGTAAATAACCAAACTCTCCTTGTACTTTGTGAAGGACATTGATTACTTCGCTAGGTTTGTTTCCAAATGCAGAGCAAATTTCCTTTATCTTGTTTATCTTATCTTCTGATAATTTTATTTTTGCCATAGCCTTTATGTTTTATCCTTCGATTTCTATATGTTTTGATTTGTCGAAATAGTGAGTGTGTAACAAGTGATGAGATAATTCTCCACAAGGTTCACCCAACCAGTCTTTGTATAATGCTTGTATGAAAGGGTTTTCGTGCGATTTACGAATTGGCTTTCCTGCGTCTTCACGGTAAATTGCTTCGTGACGTTTTCTGATTATATCAAAGTTTCCGTGATGGAATGGTTGACCTGCGCCACCGATACATCCTCCTGGACAAGCCATAACTTCTATTGCGTGGAAGTTGGTTTTGCCTTCACGTACTTGATCAAGTAGTTGGCGTGCATTTGCTAGTCCGTGTGCTATTCCAATATTGATTGGTGTTCCGTCAAAGTCTACTGTTGCTGACCTGATTCCTTCTAAGCCACGTAATTCTGTGAAGTCAACTTTATCAAGTTTCTTTCCTGTGAATAGTTCGTATGCTGTACGGGTTGCTGCTTCAATTACTCCTCCGGTTGCTCCAAAGATTACTGATGCTCCTGTTGATTCGCCAAGTGGTTGGTCGAAGTCTTGTTCTTCAATTGCATTAAAGTCAATATTGAACTGTCTTACTAGTTCTGCTAGTTCACGTGTTGTTAGTGCAAAGTCAACATCTGGGTTGCTATCTACCTTAAACTCGTCTCTTTGACATTCAAACTTCTTAGCAACGCAAGGCATAATTGATACTACAACCATATCTTCACGTTTGATGCCAAGTTTCTCTGCCCAATAGTTTTTTGCTACTGCTCCAAACATTTGCATTGGACTCTTTGCTGTTGAAGGCACATCAAGCATATCTGGGTAGTTGTATTCAAAGAAGTTAACCCATCCTGGACAACATGATGTTAGGATTGGTAGTTTAACTGTCTTATCTCCTGCCATGAATTTAGAAATACGTTGTAGAAGTTCTGTTCCTTCTTCCATAATGGTAAGGTCAGCTGCAAAGTCTGTATCGAACACATAGTCAAAACCAATTGTTCTAAGTACTGCTGCCATCTTTCCAGTTACTATTGTTCCTGGTTCCATGCCAAATTCTTCTCCAAGTGCAACTCTTACTGCAGGAGCTGTTTGAACGATAACTGTTTTTGTTGGGTCAGAGATTGCTGTGATTACTTGACGTGTTTGATCCACTTCACTTAGGGCTCCAACTGGACATGCTGCAATACATTGTCCGCAATATGTACAAGGACTCTTAACAAGGTCTTGTTCGTATGCTGTTGCAACTACTGCTTCAAATCCTCTGTTGATTGCTGAAAGTGCACCTACTGTTTGCCATACATTACATACGGTTTCACATCTACGGCACATAATACATTTGTCAATGTCACGGATAATTGCCGGTGACATATCTTTTCTATATGTTGATTGTGCTCCTTGGTAAGGTATTTCTCTAATTCCAAGACGTTGTGCTAGTGATTGTAGTTCGCATTTTCCACTCTTAGAACATACTAAACAATCAGCAGGGTGGTCAGAAAGAATAAGTTCAACAACTGTTCTACGAGCATTAACAACTCTTAGACTATGTGTCTTAATATTCATTCCTTCTGTTGCCTCTGTTGCACAAGCTGGAGCTAAATTCCTTCTTCCCTCTATCTCTACTACACAAACACGGCAACCACCAGGGCGGTTTTCAAGGTTAACTCCGTCAAGTTCGTAATAACAAAGAGTAGGGATATCAATGCCTATTTCACGAGCTATTTTAAGGATAGTTTTTCCTTTTTCAGCTTGAACAGGCTTATTATCTATAATTATATTTATCATTTCCATTTCTGTCTTCTCTTTTATAGTAAACAAATCAATTACTGTATGCTAATTGCATTGAACTTACACTTTTCAATACAAGCGCCACACTTGATACAAAGTTCTTTGTCAATGAAATGAGGCATTTTCTTTTCGCCTTGAATTGCATTAACAGGACAGTTTCTTGCACAAGCAGTACAACCAACACATTGTACAGGGTCAATAATATATTGCATTAGTGATTTACACACTCCTGCTCTACATTTTTTGTCCTTTATGTGTTCTACGTATTCGTCATAGAAGTTTTCTATGGTTGAAATAACAGGGTTTGGTGATGTTTGTCCTAATCCACAAAGAGCAGTATCTTTAATTACTCGTCCAAGATTACGAAGAGTATCTAGGTCTTCCATTGTTCCATTACCCTTTGTGATTTTCTCAAGGATTTCGTATAGACGTTTGTTTCCTACGCGACATGGAGTACATTTTCCACAAGATTCTTCAACAGTAAATTCAAGGTAGAACTTAGCAATAGCAACCATACAAGATGTGTCATCCATAACAACCATTCCTCCTGAACCCATCATTGAGCCAGCAGCAACAAGGTTATCATAGTCAATTGGAGTGTCTAAGTGTTTTGTTGTTAGACATCCACCTGAAGGACCTCCTGTTTGGGCAGCCTTAAAGTCTCTTCCGCCTTTTATTCCTCCACCGATTTCGTAGATAATTTCTCTTAGAGTGATTCCCATTGGAACTTCAATAAGACCTACGTTGTTGATTTGTCCTGCAAGAGCGAAAACTTTTGTACCCTTTGATTTTTCAGTACCTATTTTGCTAAACCATTCAGCACCTTTATTAATAATGATTGGAATGTTAGCGTATGTTTCTACGTTATTAACGTTAGTTGGTTTGTTATTATAACCCGATTCAGCAGGGAATGGTGGTTTGAACGTTGGTTCTCCACGATTTCCTTCCATTGAATGTATAAGAGCAGTTTCTTCTCCGCAAACGAAAGCTCCAGCTCCGTAGCGTAGTTCAATATCAAAATCAAATCCAGATCCTAATATATCTTTTCCTAATAAGCCATATTCACGAGCCTGTCCTATTGCAGTTAAAAGACGATTAATTGCAAGTGGGTATTCAGCACGAATATAAATTAAACCTTTGGTTGCTTTGATAGCATAACCATTAATGGTCATTGCTTCCAAAACAGAGTGTGGGTCACCCTCAAGAATTGAACGGTCCATGAAAGCACCTGGGTCACCTTCGTCTGCATTACAAACTACATACTTTTGATCAGCCTCGTGCTTTGCAGCTATTTCCCATTTAAGTCCTGTTGGGAAACCACCACCACCACGTCCGCGAAGACCAGAAAGTTTTATTTCATTAATTACTTGCTCAGGAGTCATCTCTCCCAAACACTTTGCTAGAGCTGTGTAGCCATCTGCTCCAACATATTCTTCAATATTTTGTGGGTCAATAAAACCACAGTTACGCAGTGCAATACGTAATTGTTTTTTATAGAATCCCATATGTTTTGAATCCGCAACATGTTGTTTATTTTCAGGGTCAGTATAAAGTAAACGAGTTACTTTTCTTCCTTTAATAACATGTTCTTCAACAATGTCTGCTGCGTCTTCAGGTTTAACTTCTGTGTAGAATGTGTTATCTGGCATTATCTTAACAATAGGGCCTTTTTCGCAAAAGCCAAAACACCCTGTAAGAATTACCTGAACTTCATTTTCTAAACCTTTGTCCTTAAGATTGCTTTTCAAAGTTTCAGCAATCTCTTGGCTCTTTGATGCATTACAGCCTGTACCTCCACAAACCAGTAAGTGCATTTTAAATTTAGCCATATATTTTCCCTCCTAAAGTTGATTGAATAATTAGGTATTATTTATTAATTGTTTGATAGTTAACTGGAATTATACCATCAACTAACTCACCATCTCTGATATACTTCTCAATGATTTCATCTGCTTTCTTAAGGTCTACATAACCAAAAACAATTGGTTCTTTTCCTGGAAGCGTTACCTCAATTGTTGGTTCTGCATGGCAATATCCCATACAACCAGTTTGAGTAAATACTACATCCATGCCTCTTTTCTCAGTCTCAACCATCATGTAGTCCATCACTTGCTTTGCACCTGCGGCAATACCACAAGTAGCCATAGCAACTTTAACATGAGCTAATCCCTCTGCATTTCCTTTTTGTCGAGTATCAATTTTGTCTTGAATACTTTGTTTCATTGCCTTTAAATCGGCTAACGATTTGATTTTTGTCATCTTTTGAAACCTCCTTATTTTGTTTAAATTAAATTTACCCTTATATCTTTATTGACAGAACGGTCAAATAAAAATATGATGCAAAGATATATCTTATTTATTGAACTCTCAAACCTTTAAAAGAAAAACTTTTATATTTCTTTTGTGACTAAAGTTTTATAGAACAAGAGCAAGATTATTTTCAAAAGGGAACATATCAGAAAGATAATGAAACAAAGGGAATTGTTAATAGGAAATACATTATAAGTCCTCTTAAATTATTCACTCCTTCACCTTAAATAAATAGCCGTTTTTCATTATTTTTTACTTTTCTTAATCATTAGTATATAAAGTTTACTTTCTTTGCAAGATTAAAATCTAGCTTGATTAAACAGTTACGAAAAAACATAGACTTTTATTCAATGATAAGAACAGAAAAAATTATAACAACTTAATATTATTTTACTAAAATAACACCCATACAGCAAAACTACTTTAGTTATTTTCTTTGGTTTCTTTAATAAGATTTCTTGGTTAGAGACACAACTATGTGCCATAAAACCAAAATAGATTGATATAATAAATTATTGTTTTTAAGCTGCAGTACTGAGATAATGAATACTAATATGACAACTATTATACAATAAATGAAATCATTCAAATGCATATTGATACTAATCTTTATTCCAATAGTTATGAACGCTAAAAGCAATACTTATAAAGTTAAAGAAGCTGTTGATTATTTCCATGCTTACGATTACACTTCCCCATATTATAATGTAGAAGAAAGTTATGATATGGGTGCGGGACCAAAAGATAAGAAGAAAATTAAGAAAAAGAAAGACGTTGGAAACAAAACAAAAGATAGAAGAAGCAGTTATTTCTCAAAACGTTATAAAACAAACAGAAAAAGGAGATCAAGTAACATTGACAAAAAAACCTTTGCAATCAAAACCAATCTTGTTTACTCAGCAGCCCTAACTCCTAACCTTGCTGTTGAAATCCCTATCAAAGAACATTTCTCAGCCGAAGCCTCCACAACCTATAATGCTTGGGATCTGGAAGACAACATAAAATGGAAGAACCTAACCCTAACGGCAGAGTTTCGCTACTGGCCAAAGAAGAATATGGAAGGACAGTTCTTCGGAATAAACGCTAACTGGGCTAAATACAATATTGGAGGAATCAAGATGCCATATTTCGCAGATGCAATTTATTATAGGTACGATGGCTGGATGAGTAGCGTTGGATTATCATACGGCTATATGTTTAACCTCTCGAGAAGCTGGAGCTTTGAGGCCAATATAGGAGTTGGACTAAGCTATACCTCCTACGACAAATACCTACATCCAGTTTGTGGAGCATACTGGGGGAGTTATAAGAATATTCTTTTTATGCCAACAAAAATTGGCTTAAGCTTTGTGTATAAATTCAATTAATAAATATGAGAAGACGCTTGCTATACATATTATTAATGATAATCCCGTTGCTTAGTGGCTGCATAAGCGACGACTGCACCGATTGCGCTGATATGGCTTATGACACAAGAGTTAAATTGAAAGTAACTTGGCCAAGAAGTTTATCTTCCAATACCACAAAATCAGGTAATGATGATATTTATATTAATAACTTCACCCTCTTTGTCTTTAATAATGACGGAACACTAAATACAGTAAAGAAAGTTAATAACCCTTCAGGAACAGGAACAATAACATTTACCACTTCAGTAAATATGAATATTACTTCAGCAGCAACATATATCTATGCAATTGCAAACTGCAACGACCTCTTAACCGCTTCCCCAACATCAACAATTGCACAGCAGGTCAATGCGAATATGAATAATCTTAAGACATATTTCGATAGCACCTTATCCGTTGGAGTTGATGGTATTTCCGAAGGAGGTCTAATACTTCTAACAGGTTATACAAATTCCATAACTCAGAGTGGTCCTAACCCATATGAATATGTAGCAACTGTATACCTAAAGCCAATAGTTTCAAAATTTGATATTAAAGTTTCCTCTTCAGCACCTGCTGACTACATTAATTGTATTCAGAATATTGAAGTATTTGTTCTTAACTCACGCTCCAAGGCAAAACTATTCTCTCCTAATACTAATTTCACATATCTTCATGGCAAATACGAATCATTTTGGTGGCAATACCCTTATAGAAACTTTGAGTTTGCTGATACAAATAATCAAAATACTAACTTAGCAAAACAAATAACTTATACTCAACGCACTTTACCTTTTACCACACCAGAAGTAACCATTTATTCTCCCGAAAACGATACATTAGCTTCTTTAGGAAATGGTGCTAAAACATTGGTAGTCTTAAAAGTCAAGTATAAGATGAAAACAATTGAAGGAGTAGATGAAGAGTTTACTCGTTTCCTAACTGTTCCACTTAATCCTCCAACTGGCTTAACCCTTTCCAATAAAAGAGGAACAAGATATACAATTAACTTCACCCTTTCAGGCAAATACTTTGGAGCAATGTCTCCACTCTCTTCCCTAATGCAACCCTATTCTCCTTTGCCTTACAAAACAACAAAGAATTTAATTTATGTTGCCCCTGAAGACTATTCAACGGTAAAAAGTAGCGTATGGAAATAAACAAATATAGTATTAACCAATAATTTATTGCTTATGAACAAAAAAGACACATAAACATTATTATTAATCAAAACAATTTAAAAATTTATTAACAACAAAAATCAAAAATTTACTAATTTAAAATTTAAACAAATGAAAAAAATCAAACAATTCAGTTTAAAAGCAATGCTTTTAACAATCGTAGCCGCCCTAACAATAGGATTTACCGGCTGTTCAGACGAACTATCAGGCGACCAAACACAAGGCAAACCTGGGTATTTAACACTAAATCTTAAAACACTTAAGCCGCTTCAATCAAAAGTTAGTGGAGATGGTGCTGGAGATTATCAAATTATTAAAGACTTAAATATCTTTGTATTTGACGGAACATCTCATGGCTTATTATTAAACAAGTATTTTACTTATGCTACTTCAATAACTGATGGAACTCAAACAGAAAATATTTCAGTTAACTCGCTTCCTGCTAATGCTTATGTTGTTGTTGTTGCAAACAATGGATCAAGAATTGATGACATAACAACCTATTCTGATCTTGAGGAAATAGAAATTGTAACTGTGAGAAATTTCGAAGATTTAGGTTTACATATGACTGGTAAAGCTAATATAGAAACTTCTACAGATGGATATTCATACAAATCAAATGTTAATATTGCTCCTGTTGAATCAAAAATAACCGTAAATTGGACTTTAACAGATGATGTTTTAGCTAATTATAATGTAACTGGAATTTATATTGTAAATGCAATAAACAAGACAACTTTACCTATTATTAGAGATCATGTATTTACTCCTGGTGTTTGGGCTGCTGCATCAGATGTAACTATAGCTTCAAATATTAATCCTGCTACAAGAACAGCGTCCACAGGTTTAGTTCCACAAACACCTTTTACTACTTACCCTTCTGATTATAATTTTTATACTGGATTATCAACAGTTGAAGAACAATATCTTAAAGATGAAGTATTAGCATCTGATCTTTCTGGAGAAGTTTTAATTGCCACTCCAACTTCATTATTGAGTGGTAGCTATCATTATTATATGGGAGAAAATTATAGTGATATTTCAACATTAGATGCTGGTGATGGTGGTTTTATAACTAATGCTTCAGCTAATGCAAATACTTTAGTTGTTGTTAGAATTACGCCTAAATCTACAGCACCTGAATACATCAGAACAATGGGACATAAATACTATACTTATGCATTTAAAGCTGATAGTGATCCTACTAATAATGCTATTACTGGAATAATAGCTGATGGTTTCTCCGTTAGAAGAAAAACTAATTATACATTAACATTTACATTATCAAATATAGGTACTGATAGACCATTTGAAAGAATAAGAAGTTTACAAGTTAATGTTGAAGCTGATCCTTGGGATCCAGCTACTGCAGGTCAAACTTTCTAATATCTAATAATTAAATAATGAAGAGTGCTTGATTCTTTAAGTGCTCTTCATTATTCTAATTGTTTAAAAAGTAAAAGGTAAAAATTCCAAACTTCAAACAAAAAGGATGAATAAATACATATACATATTATTACTAATTGCGACATTATTCGTTGGTGGTTGTTCAACCATTGAAGATGACTTAAGTGATTGTGTACAGATGAGAGTATATGTTGATTATGATGATCCTGATGATGTTGAATGGGGAAATTATTATGGAATAAAAACTCTGGACAATAGTCCTAAGGATGTAAAACTCTATATTGCCGACAAAAACAATACTCTTATTGGAGTACACTATCTAAAAACACAAAAAGTATATGAACTCCCCTATAAAGAATATGACTCTGTCTATTATATAGCTGTTGTCTCCAATCATATATCAGACGATATATTCCCTAATTTTAATTTAGGAGAAAAAATAACTAATCCACTAAAGGCGAGTATTCCATTTATTACTCTAAGAGATGACACACCCTACTACGATATAAACAATATCTCTCAATCACCACACGATTTTCAAATGAAATCTGGATATATTCCAACAATAAGAAAAGATAATGAAATGGCTCCTCACTACATTTATGTTGAAAGAAAGGTTGGAGCAATTAGATGTATTATCATTGGACTTAATGCATTTCTGAATAAAGAAAATGCAGTAATTGCAGCAAAAGACTCTCCATACTCCATACTATTTGGTGAAACGCCAAAAGATGTTTGCTCAGATGGATCTTTTTCAGAAAACTGGACAAACTATAAACTACCAATTCTAACAGAAATAAACGATACAATCACAACACAATTTATTAATACATTTCCTTCCGTAAGCGGAAAAGAAAGTGAAATAAAGATTTTTAAACATAACTACCAAGTACTAAAGAAAAATGGGGCTAAGAATAATGCTGTTGTTAGAGCAGGAAGACCAACAACAGTGATTATTAATTTTAATGACATGACAACAGGTGAAGGAGGAATGGGAGTAACCACCGACAAATGGGACTCCGTGAATGTAGTTGCTAACTTTTAGCACACATATTAAAATAAGACAATAAGTAATATCAATATATAATAATGCGCAAACAACTAATCCCACTAATTATTACCCTTATTTTTTTTATGGGGAATAATTGCTTCGCACAAACATTCGGAGGAGGGAATGGTACAGCAGGAGATCCTTATAGAATAAGTACTAAAGCTCATTTAGATTCCCTTGCAATTTACGTAAATCGTGCTAATTCTCCATTAACATTTAGCGGGAAATATTTTAAAGTAAACGCAAGTTTTAACGTTAATGGAACTTCTACTCCTATAGGTAATAGTGCTACTAATAGTTTTCAAGGTATTTTTGATGGAGGAGGCAACACTCTTTCGGCATTAAGTACAACTTCTTCTGTAACGTATGGAGGATTATTTGGATATATTTCGGGAGCAACAATTAAAAATGTAAAAATAGGAGGAGGGAGTAACATTGGTTCAGGTTCAAATGTTGGAGCATTAGTTGGATATGCTGTTAATTCAACAATAGATAGTTGTATTACATCAGTAAATATGACAGGTAGTGCATCTTGTAAGTTAGGAGGGGTAATAGGTTATGCAAATAATTGCACAATAAGTAATTGTTCTAATTATAGTTCTAATTTTAATTCTCCAGGAGCTGATGGGTACTATGGAGGTATTGTTGCTTATGCTGAAAATGGTTCAAATATAACAAGATGCTATTCAACATCAACTATTAATGGAGGTAATGGTACTTCATATATGGGAGGATTAGTAGCTTATTCAAATAATTCAATAATAAATAATAGTTATTTTACAGGTTCAATACAGAATGGTTCTGGATATTTTGGAGGATTGGTTGGTTACGGAGAAATCAATTCAACAATTTCAAATTCATATTCAGCCCCACAAAATTTCCCTACAGCAACGAATGCAGGAATTTTATGTGGCTTCTTTAGTACTAATTCTAATATTATCAATTCATATTACAAAAGTAATGGGTCAACTCAAACTTATGGAACTTCAAGAACTGAAGCCCAAATGAAGTTGCAGCCATTTGCTATTGAATTGAATGCTTGTCAAAATCTAACTTGGAAAAGTGTATCAGGTAGTTATCCTATTCTATATTGGCAAACAGGTGGAACAGCACTTCCTCGTTGTCTGCAAGGAACAGGAACAGAAACAGATCCTTTTAGAATTAGATGTGTAGCCGATTTAGTTACCCTTTCAAATAATGTTGCTAATGGTACAACATATTCAGGTGATTATTTATTAGTAGAGAATAATATTAACTTTCATCCTTCAGGTCAAACTGATAGTTCAAGTAGCTTTACTCCAATAGGTAATTCCACTAATACTTTTCAAGGAAATTTTAATGGAGGAGGACATGTAATTTCGAATCTTACAAAATCAGGTACTTATGTTGGTTTGTTTGGATATATTTCTAATTCAACAATTGAAAATTTAGGAATTGAGGGATTTGATATTACTGCTAATGAAAATGGTTATGGTGGAGGTTTAGTAGGATATGCTGCTACAGGCTCTACAATTAACTCTAAAATTAATAGCTGCTATTCAATATCTACTGTAAAAGGTAATAAAAAATCTAAAGTAGGAGGCTTAATTGGTTATGCAAACTATTTAGAAATAAAGAATTGTTATTCAAGGTCATATATAATAAAAGCAGATGGAAACGGTGGTGGAAATAATAATTATTTTGGAGGATTAGTTGGACAATTGGACATTAATTCTTCTATGTTAAATTGCTATTCTGCTCCAACTCATTTTTTAGCAACAAATAATTATGGACTATTAGTTGGGGGTAGTAATTCTACAATAACTAATTCATATTATGATAATACTCAATTAGCTAATGGATTTAATAGTATTGGCACAGCTAAGGATTCTACTGAAATGAAATCGGGTTGTTTTGTGGTTAGTTTAAATAATAGTCAAAGTCCTATTGTATGGTTTAAGGCAAAAAGTCAAGTTAATTTGGGTTATCCTGTTTTATCTTGGCAAAAGCTTAGTGATGGAATTACTCCTGCTGGTTTTGAAGGAAATTGTTTGGGGGTTACAACTTTTAGTGGAAATCAAGCAAGCCCATATCAAGTTAGATATGTAAAAGATTTAATTTATATATCTAATATGGTTGCTAATGATACAAATTATTCTTCAAAGTATTTTCAAATGCTAAATGATATAAATTATAATAATGGAGTTATTGATAGTTCAAGTTTATATAAGCCGATAGGAGATTTTTCAAATAATAAACCTTTTAGTGGTAATTTTAATGGATTAAGAAATGCAATTGCAAATTATAGTTTTTTGGATACAACAAATAATAATATAGGTTTCTTTGGATATACAAATTTAGCAACAATTCAACGATTGGGTATATCTAATATTAATATTTGTGCTAAGGATACAGTGGGAGGCTTAGTTGCAAATGCTGATAGTACTAAAATTTGGGGTTGTTTTGTATATGGACATATTAAAGGGAAAAACAATGTTGGAGGTTTAGTGGGTGTAGGAACAGGTGCAACATCAGCTATTGACACTTCTTTTACAAATACCTCAATTGATGCCCAAACAAATGTTGGAGGACTTGTTGGAAACCATAGTGGAGGAACAATTAATAATTCTTATTCTAATTCAGAAATTTATTCTTCAATTGCTCCAAATAATTATGTTGGAGGAATTATTGGTAATGCCAGCTCTTCTTCTAATCTTACTAATGTGTATTCAGCATGTAAAATAATTCGTAATGGTACAAATACTAATTTTGGAAAGATAAAAGGCAACACGCAAGGAACAACAGGAGCACAATGTTATTCTCGAGATAATGTATTTGTAAATTGTGATAATATTACTCCAAGTGGATATAATGGAACATCTATGAATAATGCAGGATTAAGAAATCCAACTTTTGCTACTTCAACTTTAGGCTCTGCAAATTGGAAAGCAGATAATGATAGTATTAATGATGGTTATCCAATTCTTAAATATCAGTTAGGGGCGGCTAAAGTAAATGTTAATGGACCTTGGCAAACGGCAAGTAATTGGGTGGGTAGTGTTTTACCTAAAGCCTCTCAAGTTGTGATAATACCTAACGGAAGACAAATAAAAATTGTTAATGGTTCTGCTCCTATGGCTGCTTATGTAAAAATTGAAAATGGTGGAACATTATTAAATAATACTAATCTAAACTTTTTTGGAGAATATAATAGAGAACTTTATGTTGGGAAATGGAATTTGATTGGTCTTTCAACCTACAACCAAAGCCTTGCTTCTCTAATCAATTTTACTGATACTGCATATAAAACCTTTGTAAAGACGTTCGATTATACAACTAATAATTGGTCAGCCCTAACAACACAAGTTGTAAACACTCAATTTAAAAACGGAGAAGGTATTTTAGTTATGCCTAACTATTCTTTGGATGCTCAATTACTATCAACTTCAAGAATTGTTTCAAAGGGGGTATTATTTAATAATGATAGTTTATCTTATACTTTTAATAATACTTCTACCGCTACAAATAAATTTGTTTCTTTAGCAAATAATTATCCTGCAAGTTTAGATACTGCTTTATTGATTAATAATAATTCTTCTTTAATTCAAGGAAGATTGATATATGTTTATGATGCAGATAGAGGAGAATGGAATAATAATTGGCAATCTACAAATCGTGTTACTTCAATAAAACCAAGTGAAGGTTTCTTTATCGCTAGTGCAAGTGGAACATTTAATTTTAAAAAATCACAAATAAAAAATACTTCTGGTGCAAAGAATGTGATTAAGAGTGATTTGATTTATGTGAAGGCTTTTGCTAATAATCAGGAGAGGGAATCATTCCTTGAGTTTAATGATGATGCTGATAATGCTTTTGACTTTAATGATGGATTGATGCTATTTGGCAATAATTATAGTTCTGTTGAGCCTTTCTTTAGAATAAATGCAGGAAAAGAGTCGTTAGATAGTGAAAATAGGGATTTACATATCCTAAAGGATGCTTTCTCTACCCTGCCTTATGTGACTGAACTGGATTTGAGAAGCCAAAATGATAATGAGGTAAGTCTTAATTTCTCTAATCTTCCTCCCGATATTCATGTTTATTTGCTTGATAGCTTGCTTAGAAACGCTCAATATTTGAACGAAAATGCTGATTATAATCTAAAAGTTGGCTCTGGGGACAATGAAAACAGGTTATTTCTTCTATTTTCTTATAAAAAAGAGGATATCAATGAGCTTTTCAAGCCTGAAAAGTCTGAGCAGATAAGGATTTGGAACTACAACAATATTCTCCATATTGAGGGGAAAGATCTTATTAGATATGAGATTTATGATATTCTTGGTAATAGGTTATTGGAAGAAGAAACCTTTGAGGACGATTACCAAAAGTCTTTAAGCCTTAAGAACGGTATTTATATTGTTAGGGCTTATTCTAAGACAAGCACAAAAACAGAAAAGATTAGTATATATAATTAGCTTATTCTTTCTTCGTTTCACAAAATCCTTTCTTCGTTTCAGTAAATCCTTTCTTCGTTTCACGCCGCTAACTCTTCGTTTCAGCAAATTCTTTCTTCGTTTCAGTAAATCCTTTCTTTGTTTCAATAAATTATTATGGTGATTCAAAAGATTGTTTCAAGGATTTAGCAAGCTGTTTCGGGGATTCATTCCCATCATTATTTATTTCAAGAAATCATTATAGGGTAATATTGGATTCGACAAAAAAAGTCGCCTCAATTGCTTGGGGCGACTTTTGGTATTTAGTAATAAGTTAATGCTATTTTGTAGCGTGTAACTCTACTCTTCTATTTAGATAATTTGCTTTTGCTTTCTTAGCTCCAGTTAGGTTGTTGATAAGTTCATTGGTTAGAGTTTCTCCTACTTTAAATTCAGGATTCTTTCTAACTAAGTATTCATCTATTACTTCTGGTTCGGTATTTCCCTTGTATGATACTATCACTCTATCTTGTGCAATGCCTTTTTTAACTAAATAATCTTTAGCGTTCATTGCTCTTGCTCTTGATATAGTTTGATTTGCTTCATCTGTTCCTACCATGTCAGCGTGTCCTATACAAGTTATTTTTGATTTTGGATTAGCTTTTAAGAATACAACAAAACGATCTAAGATGTCTTTTGATTCTGCATCTACTACTGCTTTGTTGAATTCGAAGTGTATTTTGTAAAATGCTTCTGCAGTAATTGCTTGTGAAGGGTCGGCTATTTTCTTAGTCTTTGCTTGTTCTGCTTTTAAAGCTTCTGCTTCTTTTACTTGTTTCTCTAAATCAGATATTTTCTTATTTAGATCATCCATTTGTTTCTTATTCGCTGCCTCTTGTTCAGTTGCTGTCTTCTTTACCTTAGCAATTTCGTTTTGCATTTCTGTATCGTCACATTTTGACATACAAGAAGATTTCATTAGTTTCTCAACCATTTCCAGTGAACATTCATCAATGTATCCTTCGCTTGTTAGTATTGTGCTTGCAACTTCAACGCTTTTTGCCTTTTGTCCAATTTCACAATAATGTTTAGCTAAGTAATATCTTGCTTCGTTCTTTTCACAATCTGTTTTAGCTTTTGCTATTGCTATTTCATAAGCAGGAACTGCTTCTTGATTGTGCTCTGGTAGGGCTGAGCAGCAAATTGCTTTGAAAATGTTTAAATCATAGTCTTCAGGGTATGTTTGAAGTTCTGTGTTTATGGTTTCCAATGCTTTTGCATAATCCATTTGATACATGGTTTTTTCAATAACTTGTCTTTTCTTTGCAGGAAGCTTTTGTGCTTGTGCAGAGATTGAAGATAGTCCAAAAACAACCATCAATACCATTAAAATATATTTTTTCATATTATATGTATTTATAGGTTTGATAAATTACCATGCAAAATCTCTGATTGTTTCTCTCTTATCAAATGATTCTCTATTTAATGCTTTGTTAAGGTTAAAACGTAGTCCTAGTTCCCATGATGATCTAATGCTTGAATGATCTGATAAACCAAATTCATAGTCAAAGAATAGGGTTGCAGATTTTGCTATTGTTAGGTCAGCTAATACTGCAAATGATTTTGGTTTGAAAGAGTTAGTTGCTCTGTATAGTACTCCTATATTAGCTAGGTTATTGTATCCAAACATTGCTCCTAAGTCATTATTTGATCCTGCTTCTTGATTCCACATGTAAACAAATAATGGACGTACTGAAAACTTGTTAACTAAAAACTCATATTCTACGTGTCCGTAATAAGTTAATAGGTTTTTGTTTTCGATAGTTTCTCTATCACGTATGCTCCAACGTAGGGAAGATCCTAAACGGAATCCTTTGTATACGTATGTTGCTCCGAATGATGTCATCAGGTTAGTTGCGTTGTGATTTGGCAAATATACACCAGTTAGGTCAGTGTTATAACCAACGTCTGTAATTGCTTCTCCATCATATCTCCATAAATCATATCCTACGAACATACCAAATAAAAGGTATGAGTTGCATGATACTCTTAAGTCAATATTAGCATCAACACCTATGATTGATTGTTTTCTTAAACCAAAATTATTGAAATCACCTTGGATACCAAAACCTAAGTGTTGGTATGGTAGTCCTCCGTGTATATCAAATGATTCTGAATTCATTTGTCCATTTAAGCGGTTAGCATAAATGAATGTTCCAGTAATATCTCTACTCATACCGTGATATGATGGGTTGACCCAACCTAGGTTGTTTACTACTTGAGCGTATTGATAGTCACTCTGAGCAAACAGACTAGCGGTGCAAGATATCATTAGAAATATAAATAAATTAATTTTTTTCATCTCTATTTTTTTTATTTAATCCTCGTTATTAATTTTTTAATCTTTCATTTTGCTATGAATCTCTCGAAAGAGAAACTCATAGCTAAAATGATTAGATTATATTATTTATTTTCCTACTACTTCTACTCTACCGGTCTTATTATACTCACTACCATTTATTTTAAATGTTATTGCGTAGAAATAAGTGCCTCTTGGAAGATTACTCATGTCAAAGTTGTTCTTGTAATTATCAGATTGATAAACATTGTTACCATTAGCGTTAACCATTCTTACGGTTACTGGTGTCATTTGTTCACAATCACGAATCTTGAAATATTGATTCTTTCCAGGTATAATAGCATTTACTATTTCAATTTGCTCTTCTGGATTTGTCATATTTGCAGCATTCTTGTTGATAACTAACATTGCTGTGTCACGTCCTACATAGTTTGATGTTGGAATAATTGTTGCAATAACTCTGTAAGTTCCTGCATCGATTGGTGCTATTGTACTAATTAATACGTTAGTATTTCCTTTGTAATACTTAGCATCTATCATTCCTGTTAAATCTACATTACCTGCTGCATCTCTAAATGAAGCTTCTTTTTGGTTGCCATCGAAGATGTGTTCTAGGTTGTAAATTTCTATGTCAAGATGTTTCTTAGCTACTTCAACAACTACTCCTATTGGGTTTGAGTTGTCATAGTTATTTTTATCTTGTGGGATAAAGATTGCAGGGTAGGTTAAACTTCCTGCATCTGGAATTGTTGTAGATAATGTCCATACAAACTCTCCTGCTACTGCATCATAGCTATTAGCATTCATTGCAGATCCTTGTGTAAGGGTACTTTCTGCAAGAGTTTGCTCGTAAACTAATGATGAAGCTATTGGTGCTACTAAAACAGGTTTTGCTTTGTTAACTTGAACATTGAATGCTGAGATTACAGTGTTGTAGTTTTCTGCATCTATTCCTGTTGGAGTAAATTCTACGTGGTATGGTGTAGATACACCTGCTTGAGGTAAGTGTATTGGTGTATTATTCCACTCATAGCTACCGCTTACTGATGCATTATTGTTAGGATTAACAGCTGTTGCTGTAATTGCTGGCAATTGTTGTCCGTAAGTGATGATAAATGGATTTGCTGTTTGTGTTAATACAGGGTTAGCTTTATTAACAACAGGTACTATGATAGTTTCTGAAGGGATGTAATTGTTTAGGTCAGTAGGAACAAATGTTCTTACAAAACCTGCATTATTTACATTAGGTTCAATTGTTGGATTGTTCCATGCAAATGCTCCAGCAACGTTTGCTCCTGTTATAGGATTTTCTGCTACTTGGTTTGTGATTACGATATCAGAAAGTGCTTCTCCGTAAGTTATGTTAGCACGTGTGCCCCAGTTAACATTAGGATTTGATTTGTTTACAACTAAATTAATCATTGTACTATCAGAATAGTAATTAGCTAAGTCTGTTGGTATAAATCTTAATCTGTATGATGTAGCTGGATTTGAAGGGGTAACTGTTGTTGCACTAGCCCAAACAAATGTTCCAGGTACTTCTGCGTTATTGATTGTGTTTACAGCAAATTGAGGTCCAGTTAAAGAAACTTGAGCTAGAGTTTGTCCATAAATGATTTCGGTTGGTATTGGCCATGTTACTACTGGAGCTGCTTTGTTCACTGTTACATTTACGTTGAAATCAACTGAGTTGTAATTAGCAAGGTCTGATGCAGCTGGAGTAAATGTTGCAACGTGAACATTAGTTCCTGTTACTGGTAAAGCATCGATTGACTTCCAAACAATTGTTCCTCCTGCTAAAGAAAGAGCTGAGTTATTTGGATTTACAATACTTGTTGTAGTAATGGTGTTAGCTGGCAATGCTTGTCCATAAGTATAAGCTGCAACTGCTGCTCCATTAACCACTGGTGTTGCTTTTGAAGTTGGAACATTAACATCAATTATTACTGCGTTATAATTTGCAATATCAGTTGGTGTAAATGTTGCT
The DNA here is from genome assembly GCA_028708845.1 of Bacteroidales bacterium. Classification (GTDB taxonomy): domain Bacteria; phylum Bacteroidota; class Bacteroidia; order Bacteroidales; family P3; genus UBA10566. The sequence goes on along the minus strand of JAQVXZ010000004.1, from coordinate 94,082 downwards.
AAGTAATTAGAATTTGTTGTTGTAGGCATTGCTGTTGGGTTATTCCAAGTAATTATACCTGCTACAGGAAGTGTTTCTACAGATGATCTGTGAGATACAACATTAGTTGCAGAATTAACTGTTAATGGTCTATTAGCTAAAGTTTTTCCGTAAGTATCGGTTGCTACTGCATTTAAGGTTACTTCTGGGCTTACTTTTGCTGTGTAAATAGTTACATTATTATTTACAACTACATTATAGTTATTTGTATTATCTGGAATAAATTGTAATACGTTTGTTGTTGTACCAGCTACTGGAACAGTTGTTGGTGCTACCCATTCGAATTTTCCTGCAACTAATATTCCTTCATTATTAGCATTCTTTACAACAGCATTTGTTAATTCTACATCTGATAAAGTTTGTCCGTAAACTAAACTTGTAACTGATGGCCAAGTAACTAATGGTGATGATGCGTTTACTGTTACACTAATAGAAACTGGTGCAGTTGTATAGTTATCCATATCTGTTGGATAATATGTTGCTCCGTATGTTCCTGTTATTGGTAAATCATGAATGATATCCCATACAAATTGTCCACCTGCCAAAACAAGTGAGTTATTTACTGGGTTTACTGCTGAAGATAATAGTGGTGTTTTCGCTGTTAGTTCTTGTCCATAGCTATATGGAGCAACTGTTGCAGCAACAATAGGTGTAGCTTTTGTTGTTGGTACGTTAGTAACATTAATTACTACTGAATTGTAATTTGCAATATCAGTTGGTGTAAATGTTGCTTTGTATTCATTATTTGCTACTGTTGGTATTGCTAAAGGATTGTTCCATGTTATGGTTCCTGCTACTGGAAGTATCTCCTGAGCTAGTAATCTGTGAGTAACAACATTAGTTGAAGAGTTAATAGTTAATAATCTATCTGCTAGTGTTAATCCGTAAACATCAGATGCTACTGGATCTAATATTATTGTTGGAGTTGCTTTAGCTGTGATAATTCTAATGGAAGATGTATCACTTAATAATGAATTATCTGATGGTTTAAAGATCATATTATAGTATGCTTCACCTACAACTGGTAATGCGTTTGGTGTTTCCCATAAGAAAGTACCTGCTACTGCTGTTGAAACATTATTAGGGTTAACTGCGGAACCTCCTGTTACAATAGCGTCATTAAGAATTTGACCATAAGTTAATGTAGAAACTGTTGGCCATGACACTGAAGCTTTTTTAGGAAGAACAACAACTGGAATAGAAACTATTTGTGTGTTGTAGTTTATTTGATCTTCTGGTCTAAATGTTGCTAAATAACTGTTTCCGTTTTCTGGAGTTACATCTGGAGAGTTCCAAGTGATATTACCAGCAATTGATAAGTTATTTATTGCATTATAAGCAGGAATTGCTGATAATGTAATTGCTTTAGCATTTAGTTTTTGTCCGTTATTGTAAGAACTTACTGAGTATGGATTCATTACTGGATCTGCTTTAGTTGTTATTACATTAATGTAAAGTTCAACTGAATTGTAATCTCCAGAAAGAGTTGGAGTAAAGGTAGCTCTATATGTATCTTGATTTACAGTTGGTGTTGTTGCTGGAGCATTCCAATCAATTGTACCATCAACTAAAAGTGTTTCTGTTGAAGAAATATGAGATACTGTGTTTATTGCTGAGTTAAGAGTTAAACCTCTTTGTGCTAATGTATGTCCATAAGCTGTAGTAGCTATTAAATTAGCAGTTACTACTGGAGTTGCTTTTTCAGTATAAATACTAATAAGTGCTGATGTTGGTAAATATTTAGTTGGATCAGTTGGTATGAAATTCATTAGATATGAGTTAGTACCTGTTACTGCAAGAGTAGAAGGTGTTGCCCAAACAAATGTTCCATTAATTGCTGTTGAACTATTATTAGGATTAACTGCTAAACCTCCTGAAATACTTGCATCTTCAATTTTTTGTCCGTAAACTAAATTTGAAACTGCTGGCCAATTAGAAACAATTGGAGTAGCTGGAGTTACTTGAACTTGAATATCAATTAATTTTGAATTATAGTTAGCGTCATCTGTTGGAGTAAATCTTGCTGTGTAAACAAGACCGTCTACTGGAGTTAGGGTTCCATTTACCCAATCAATAGTTCCATTAACAACAACATTATTATGTGTGTTAATGAATGATGCTACGATAGGGTTTGTAGATAATGTTTGTCCAAACTCATAACTTGCAACAGTTGCTGAACCGTTTAATGCTGGTGTAGTTTTGTTTGTGTAAACTGGAATGAAATTTGTTAGTCCTAAGAAATTTGGATTTGATGGAGTGTATAATACTTCATACATTGTCATTCCTGCATTTGGATATTCAGTTGCTGGGTTTACTAATGTCCAAGTAAATGTTGGGTTAACATCAACTGGGTTATTAGTTGAACCATTATTTAAGGTTGCATCTGCAAGTGTTTGTCCAAAGTATAAGATACTTGATGTTGGCCAGTTAACATGTGGTGCAACTTTGTTAATTGTTACATTAACTTCAAAATTAGCTCCTGCTAACGTTGAGTCATTTGCTACTGGTGTCCAATTAAAATATCCAAGAGTGCTATCATTGTATTGATTATTATTAATTGCATTATTGTAATTACGTGAATCGTCAACAACATATTTTACTTTATAATTTGCATTGCCTGCTACTGGAACAAAGTTTGCTGGTAAATCCCATTCAAAATGTCCTGTAGTAGCTAATTGAGAATAAACGTAAGGGTGAGTTGCAGATCCTCCTGCAAGTGCAATATCTGAAAGTTGAGTTCCAAATGTTGAAGCAAGGGTTGTAGGTAATGTAAGTATTTTTGGAGTAGCCTTATGTATTGTCAAAACGCCATTAACGTGATCTAATATTTCATATTTATCATTAAAGTATAAATCTGAATTTAATTGTGAGTTTGATGCCAGAGAAATAACATATTTTCCTGTTGGACGATCTATTGTATTATCTTGACATGTAATAGATGGTGCTTGGAAGAACATTGCTGCTTTTTCCACTTCATCAATCAAGACTGAATCAGTTGCACTTGTATATTCATAAACATCGAAATCATAATAAAGAGGATTTACACCATAAGGATATCTATCAAAGAAATAAACAGGATTTGTTATTTCTCCATAAACTCTATGACGATCTTGTGCAAAAATCTTAATTTGTGCAGGTGTAACTGTTAGGATATTATTTAATTCAGTTCCAATAGGTGCAGGAACGTAAACTGGGTAAGTAATTACATAGTTTCCGTTATTTGGTGTGTATTTTGCAACTGGAATTTGGATCCAATTAACTCCTGAAGTTGGAGCCAAATCACCTGTATGTATTGTAACTGGAGGTATTGTATAAGTAACAAATAATGGTTGTCCATTATCGGTTATTGCAGTTGAAAAATCTTCTCCACCTACAAATCCTGTCCAATTTACATTGAAAGTAGGTAATACTTCTCTAACTGATATTGATACATTATCTATATTAACAATCAAGCTTGCAGGTGTTATTGAAACATTAGCTAAGGTTGGCATTGGTGCTAACTCATAGTTATAACTGTCTGCACCGGTTAGGGTTGCTGTTAATGTTGCTGGAAGAATATTAGTTTGGTTATAAATATTTACATTCTTAGAGTCTAAGTCAAATGTTACTTGATCAAAACTAATTACATCGAAAACACCTGCACGATCAACAATTTGACCAGCTGGGTTTAGGTCTGCATTTGTAGTGCTGATAGTAATGCTAGGACTTCCATCATATACTTTTGTATAAGTTACATCATAGTATAATGTTTTTGGTGTTACCTTAACTTTTGCAAGGAATGCTTCTGGTGCATAACTAGCATCTCCAGGAGTATAAAGAACCCATAGAGTGGTATCTGCTGCAAATGTTCTATAAGGGATAGTATTAACATCCATTGGAGTAAGAGTAGCATCATCAGTAATGAATGTGAAGGTACCAGGGTAAGCTAATTCTTTTCCTGGGATAACAAATACTGCTGGATCAATTATTGGTGCAGCTGCCGGATCAGATATTTTAGTTCCATAAACAAATTCATAATGTACTCCATCAGGATTAAAGTTATTAATTGAAGGGCTAACATTAACTGTTGCTTTTGCTGTTGCTCCAAGATCTGTTAATAAAACTGGAGAAATGTAATTTCTTAAGAAATCAACATCTGTTAGAGTAAATTTAATGTCTTTAGAAAAAGCACCTGTTGAAGCAACTACTTCTGCTGGGTTAATATATGACCAATCACCTATTAAAGGATTTACTGTTGTACTATATACTGTTGAAAGTTTGTTCTTATGTATAACTTCTCCTGAAGGAGCTGTTATTGTTGCATCTCCAACTGTTTGTCCAACTAGAATAGTTTGTGTTGATGGAGGTGTTGTTATAGCTAATTGTGCTTTATTTAATAAAACATGATGTGTTCCTGTAATTGTAACTCCGTATGCCGTGCCATATAGAGCTGCATCTGGTGTAAATATATAATCTACTGCTTCTCCTGGAGTTGCTGTTACATTTGGAATACTATTTGGAAGAACCCACTCAAATACTCCTTCAATAAATAAAGGACCTGCTTGTGCACGTATCTTTGTTGGGTCAAGGTTAGCTGCAGCATCAATAATTTGCACCCCTAAAGCATCTACTGAATTGTAGATTTCTTTTAATGTCCATCCATATTCTGTAATGGTTTGAGCAGGGAAAATAACTGAAGCTGGAGTGATATTAACAAGTTGTGTTTTGTCAGTAGTTGAAAACTGAATTCCTTCGTAGTTTGCGATTATTGCTAAATTAGTTGGATCTAATAATGTAATAGTAGAATTATCTAATAAAGCTGGACTATCAGCTGCTTTTGTAACAACAACATTATATGTTCCTGGTTGTGGACTTAGAATGCTAATATAGTTTGCAGAGTTGTCTGTTAACCTATATCTGAAATCTTCTGCTACAAAATTTGCACCAAAACTAGCTTCATCTGTTCCAATAAATCCTGTAAAGTCAAAATCAGACAACAAAGGTGTTGAGCTAAAATTGGCTGGGAAATCTATTGGTGAGAAATTAACAGTGTTTTTTAACTTCATTGTGATAAATGGAGCTTTTGTTATATTTGCTGTTGTTGATGAGTTATATGTAATGGTGTAATTTGTTTTGCTTAATCCTGATTCTACTGGAGAACCAATTATATTTACAGTCTTACCAGTTCCTACATTTACATCAACGAAAGTACCTGTAAGTGCTGAATAATCTATTGTTAGATCATCAAGGACTCCATTTCTTGTAATTAAAACGTCTAATAAATCTGGAGATAAGTTATATGTAGCGCCAGTTGCGTTTACAATAGCAGCATCTGTTCCATCATATACTTTGTTATCTGCACCAATTAAGTCAACCGAAATAACCTTAGGGTTTACTGTAATATTTGCTGGTACTATAATTGGATTATAATTTAAATCGTCACTTGATGGAAATAAACCAACAAGTTTCGTAAGTCTTACTTGAATTAAAGGAGAACCTGATTCAGAAACAAGTGGTTGGTAGTTATTATTATCTAAACCATTATATAACCATTCAATTCTATAATCAAATCCTAGAGGTGCAGGTGTTATTGTGGTTCCAACAATTGCATCTAGTTTTGTTCCATAAACAACAGGAAGTGCTGTTAATGCTAGTGTAGGATCTAAATTTGCTTTAGTTATGTTACCATGAGATAAAGCAGTGTTTGGTGTTAGAATATAGTTGTCAGTTGGGAAAGTACCAATGTTAGTTAGAACCAATCCTGAAATTGAAACATTTTTTAAAGTACCAACTGCTGGGTCTGAAAAAAGTGCAGTTCCTAATGTTCTATCAAAATCGATAGCATCTCCATCGTAAACGCCAAAGAATAATACTGTAGGATCTGTTGATGTAGAAGTCCAGTCAATAGTTGCTATGTTGGTTTCGTCAAATTGATGATCTGAAATAATTATTGCGTCTTCATTTACTGTTATTGGTTTCGGTAAAATGCGAGCATTAACATTAAATGAGGTAACTTTATAGTTAAATGCAACATCAAAAGGTCCTGCAAGTGTAATACCATTAACTGTCGCTTGATTTCCTGGAGTATTATATAGTCCTACGTTTTTACTAGGAGCATATACATTTGTTATTTCACTTACATAGCATCCTGACTCACCAAGGATATAACCTGTCAAGCTGATAGAAGATTTCTCAATAGAAGATCCATCAAGTAAAATGCTTCCATTATATTGCCTTTGTAGAAGAGTAGGTACAGAATAACTTGCTGTTAAAAATTTATGCGTGATTTCACCTTTAGTAGATACTAATTTAGCACCTACTGGATCGTAAGATAATTTTGAATACGCAACTGGCGTATATCCTGTTATAGGTACAAGTTCATACGCAACTGGATCTGTTAGAACAGCAGTGCTAAATGGACTTAAATCTGTAATTTCACATGATTTGTTTTTTCCAGCATTCTTATCGCTAAATCTACAAGCGACATCTGCCTGCGGATCAAAACCTGTGACATCACATAATGCTACTGAAATTTCTGCTCCTGTTGAAGCATCTACAAGCTTCGCACTAGGATTCTTCCAATCTAATCCTCCATATTGAGAGCCATTATAAACTCTGTCTGGGGTTAAATTTAATCGTACTTGAATTTGGGCTAATGCAGAGGAACTGCAAAAAGCAACCATAATAAGTACAACTAGGAAAGAAAACATCTTTGTGAAGCTTTTGTTCTTTAAAGTAATTTTCTCATTCATTTTATTAATTATTAATTATTGTGTTCTTTTTGTCTTTTTTTATTTGTTTTTGGTAGCGGAAAGAACATTTTGCCGCTTTTCTTAAGAATGTCACTTTCTCTTTACTGATCAGGATAAAATACTTCTCTCTCCATAATTATTGCTTTTTTGTTATTAAATTTGATTATCTCTTAACTATTTATCTATAATTTTCTCCTTATTAACTCAATAATAATGTCAAATAAACTAATTCAAAATCAATATTCACTCTATTAGCTGACATATATTACTTTTCTAATCTGCAAATATATATATAATAACTCAAATAGCAAAAAAAACTTTAAAGAAATTAAAATTTATTAATCGAATATTTATTAACTTTTTTACTACATTACGGAAAGTAACTCTAATAGTTTCATTATAAAGTAAAAACAAAGAGAAATTAGAACTCCTTACAAATAGCCTTTTATTATATTAAAGATACGCTTTGTTTTTTTTGAAAAATTATTTTTATTTTTTCATATGAATATGTGAATACAGCAAGGCATAAAGCATATTTAGTATAATTTTTATTAAACATTCAAAGAGCACAAAAAAAGAGAGTTATCTTATCGATAACTCTCTTAAATATTTCTCGACTTATTTTTTCAAATAAATCGATAATTCTCTTTTACAAGAAAATATAGTTTATGCTTGACCCATTGGATTCATTTGATATGGTAGGGTTTGTTCTGGCTCTGTTATTACTCCGTTTTGTTGTTCGTACTTTTCAATGTTTTCTTTCAATGCATATAATAATCTTTTAGCATGCTGAGGAGAAAGTATTGCTCTTGAACGTACTTGAGCTTTTGGCACCCCAGGCATAACTTGAATAAAATCTACTATAAATTCTGTTGAGGAATGTGTTATTAATTGAAGATTTGAATATATTCCAGGAGCTACTTCTGCTGGTAATTCGATATCCATCTTTTGTTCTTTGTTGTTTTCCATGTTTCTAAAATATTTTGCCCTAATTAAACATTAAATCTACTTAGAATTAATGTTTAATTAGGGCAATATTATTAATTTGTTTATTCTTCTTTTGCTTTACGACCTCTTCTTGTTGGTGCGTTTTGAGCTGCTAGTTCTTCCAATTGTTGTTTATTTGCAACGAATGCATTTCTGTATTCTTTTAATCCTGTTCCTGCAGGAATTAGATGTCCTACTAAAACGTTTTCCTTTAGACCTAACAAGTCGTCTTGCTTAGCATTGATTGCTGCTTCTGTTAAAACTTTTGTTGTTTCTTGGAAAGATGCTGCTGATAAATAACTCTTGGTTTGAAGAGAAGCTCGTGTAATTCCTTGAAGAATTTGACGCGCTGTTGCTGGCTTAGCATCACGTGCAGTGATTTGAGTTTTATCTCTTCTCTTTAGGGTTGAGTTTTCATCTCTTAAACCTCTTGCACTAATGATTTGTCCATTAATATAGTTTTCGCTTTCTCCTTGGTCTTCTACAACCTTCATTCCGTATATTAAATCATTAATTTCATGGAAATCTATCTTATTTACAACTTCTCCTTCTAGGAAACTAGTGTCGCCTGGGTCTTGTATTTCAACCTTACGCATCATTTGTCTAACGATTACTTCAAAGTGTTTGTCATTAATCTTAACTCCTTGTAAACGATAAACTTCTTGAACTTCATTAACAATATATTCTTGAACTCGCATAGGTCCTTTAATTGCAAGAATATCAGCAGGGGTGATTGCTCCCTCACAAAGTGGAGAACCAGCCTTTACATAGTCATTTTCTTGTGCAAGGATTTGTTTTGAAGTAGATACAAGATATGGACGAGTTTCCCCTGTCTTACTTGTAATAATAATTTCACGATTTCCTCTCTTAAGTTTCTTCATCAGCGAAACAACTCCATCAATTTCTGCAACTATTGCAGGGTCAGAAGGATTACGTGCTTCAAACAATTCAGTTACTCTTGGAAGTCCTCCTGTAATGTCTCCTGATTTTCCAAATGAACGAGGAATCTTAACTAATACTTCTCCAGCATTAAGTTTTTGACCATCTTCGACCATAATATGTGAACCTACTGGTATATCGTAAATCTTTAGAACTTCACCAGAAGAATTAACAATTGTTATTGCTGGATTCTTAGCCTTTTGACGAGATTCAATAACTACCTTATCTTGAAGTCCGGTTTGATCATCAGATTCTACCCTAAAGGTAATACCCTCAACTACGTTTTCAAATGCAACTTTACCATTTACTTCAGTAATAATTACTGCATTGTATGGGTCCCACTCAACAATCAAGTCTCCTTTCTTAATCATTGCATTGTTTTCAAAGAATAGTTTTGCTCCGTATGGAATATTCCCTGATGCTAAAATGACTTCAGTTTTAGGTTCTATGATTCTATATTCTGCAGATCTACCTATAACAACTTTATATTTCTGATCTGTTGAAGACTTAGTATCAACCGAACGAAGTTCATCAATTATTAATTTACCTTCATATTTTGCAAATACTCTTGAACCAGTTCCTACATTACCTCCAGCAACTCCCCCTACGTGGAAAGTACGAAGTGTAAGCTGAGTTCCTGGCTCTCCAATTGATTGAGCTGCAATTACTCCAACTGCTTCTCCCTTTTGAACCATTCTTCCATATGCAAGGTTACGTCCATAACATTTAGCACATACTCCGTGTTTGGATTCACAAGTAAGAACTGAACGTATTTCAACTTCTTCAATTGGGGAATTTTCAATTTCTTTACAAATGTCCTCTGTAAGCTCTTGTCCTGAAGTCGCTAGTATTTCTCCTGTAAGAGGATGAATAACATCATGAAGAGTTACTCTACCTAAAATTCTATCATATAGTGTCTGAACTATTTCTTCATTTTTCTTTAAAGCTGTTGTTGGAATACCTCTTAGTGTTCCGCAGTCTTCATCTGCAATAATAACATCTTGAGCTACGTCAACCAAACGACGAGTTAGGTATCCTGCGTCAGCTGTTTTAAGAGCTGTATCGGCAAGTCCTTTACGAGCACCATGAGTTGAAATAAAATACTCAAGAACTGATAGTCCTTCTTTAAAATTAGAGATAATTGGGTTTTCAATAATTTCAGCTCCTGTCGCTCCAGACTTTTGAGGTTTTGCCATAAGTCCACGCATTCCTGAAAGTTGACGAATTTGCTCTTTAGATCCACGGGCTCCAGAATCAAGCATCATATATACTGGATTGAAACCTTGGCGGTCTTCAGCAACTTCTTTCATCACAATGTTTGTCAAATCTCTATTTGTATTTGTCCAAACATCAATAATTTGATTATATCTTTCATTATTGGTGATAAGTCCCATTTGATAGTTACCAATAACCTCAATAACTTCTTCATTTGCTTTACTGATAAGAGTAGCTTTTCTTTCAGGAATAATAACATCACCTAAGTTAAATGATAATCCTCCCTTAAATGCCATTCTATATCCTAAGCTCTTTATATCATCAAGAAATCTTGCTGTTTTGGCTGTTCCGCAGACTTTTAATATATCACCTATAATATCTCTAAGAATAGTTTTCTTTAAAACTTGATTTACAAAACCAAATTCTTCTGGAACTACTATGTTGAATAATACTCGACCAACAGTCGTATCTATTTTTTCAACTTTTTGTTCTCCATTTTTATCGACAAAGGTTCTTCTTAGTTTTATGTTAGCGTGTAGATCAATTGCTTTTTCATTATAAGCTATTTGAACTTCTTCAGAAGAATAGAATAACTTCCCTTCCCCTTTTACTGTTCTTTCAGCATCTGATAATCTTCCTTTGGTCATATAATAAAGACCAAGTACCATATCTTGCGACGGAACCGTTATAGGAGCTCCATTTGCTGGGTTAAGAATATTGTGAGATGCTAGCATTAGTATTTGAGCCTCAAGTACAGCAGCGTTACCAAGCGGAACGTGTACTGCCATTTGGTCTCCATCGAAGTCGGCATTAAATGCAGAACATACAAGTGGGTGAAGCTGTATGGCTTTTCCTTCAACTAATCGAGGTTGGAAGGCTTGAATACCTAAACGGTGAAGTGTTGGAGCACGGTTTAGAAGAACAGGATGTCCTTTTAAAATGTTTTCCAATATTTCCCAAACTACAGGGTCTCTTCTATCAACTATCTTCTTTGCTGATTTTACTGTCTTTACTATCCCTCTTTCAAGCATCTTACGAATGATAAATGGCTTGAAAAGCTCAGATGCCATATCTTTCGGAAGTCCGCATTCGTGAAGTAGTAAGTCTGGTCCTACAACAATAACTGAACGACCAGAATAGTCAACACGTTTTCCTAATAAGTTTTGACGGAAACGTCCTTGTTTTCCCTTTAAACTATCTGAAAGTGATTTTAAAGCTCTGTTTGATTCTGATTTAACTGAACTTACTTTTCGTGAGTTGTCAAACAATGAATCAACAGCTTCTTGCAACATACGTTTTTCATTACGCATAATTACATCTGGAGCTTTTATTTCTATTAGTCTTTTTAAACGATTGTTTCTTATAATAACTCTTCTGTATAAGTCATTAAGGTCAGATGTTGCAAAACGTCCTCCGTCTAAAGGAACTAGTGGACGTAGTTCTGGAGGAATAACTGGCACAACTTGCACAATCATCCACTCAGGTCTGTTCTCTATTCGAGTTTGTGCATCACGGAATGCTTCAACAACATTTAATCTCTTTAAAGCATCTTGTTTTCTTTGTTGTGAAGTTTCTCTATTTGCTGTATGTCTTAAATCGTATGATAATTTATCTAGATCTAAACCTTTAAGAAGAACTATTAATGCCTCAGCACCCATTCTTGCTACAAACTTATTAGGATCTTTATCGTCTAAAAGTTGGTTTTCTGGTGGGAGTAAATCAAGACATTCGAAATATTGAGTTTCATCTAATAATGCTCCTTGTTTTATTTCGTCTTTTTCAAGAGCACCTTGATTAATTACAATGTATTTTTCGTAATAGATTACTTGTTCTAATTCTTTTGTTTTTAATCCAAGTAATGCTCCTATTTTATTAGGTAATGAACGGAAAAACCAGATGTGTGCAACAGGAACAACTAATTGAATATGTCCCATTCTCTCTCTACGTACTTTCTTTTCAGTTACTTCAACACCACAACGGTCACATACAATTCCCTTGTATCTAATTCTTTTATACTTACCGCAATGACATTCCCAGTCCTTGATAGGTCCGAATATTCTTTCACAGAAAAGCCCGTCTCTTTCTGGTTTATATGTTCTGTAATTTATAGTTTCAGGCTTCAACACCTCTCCTCTTGAACGTTCAAGAATCGATTCAGGAGAAGCAAGACTAACAGTCATTGAATTAAAATTACTATTTATTAAGTTTTCTTTTTTTATTGCCATGATATTTAATGCTAATTGATTTGTTTATTGAACTGCTTCTTGATTAGTTATTTTTATTAGTGTCAAATGTGACTTCTAATCCTAATCCTCTTAGTTCATGTATTAAGACATTAAATGATTCTGGAATACCAGGTGTTGGCATATTGTCTCCTTTCACAATTGCTTCGTAAGCCTTAGCACGTCCAACAACATCATCTGATTTAACTGTTAAAATCTCTTGAAGTATGTTAGCTGCACCAAATGCTTCTAATGCCCAAACCTCCATCTCTCCAAAACGCTGACCTCCAAATTGAGCCTTTCCTCCCAATGGCTGTTGTGTAATTAGTGAATAAGGTCCGATTGAACGAGCATGCATCTTATCATCTATCATATGATGAAGTTTAAGCATATAAATATAACCTACTGTTGCTGTTTGATCAAATCTTTCTCCTGTTTCACCATCATATAGATAACATTTACCATTCTCAGGTAAACCTGCTTTTTTCATATATTCGTTAACTTCATCTAAGTTAGCTCCATCAAAAATTGGTGTTTGGAAAGTTAATCCTAACTCTTTTCCAGCCCAACCTAAAACAGTTTCAAATATCTGACCAAGGTTCATACGAGAAGGAACTCCAAGTGGGTTAAGAACAATATCAACTGGTTTTCCATTTTCTAAGAATGGCATATCCTCTTCACGTACTATTCTTGCAACAATACCTTTATTTCCATGACGACCAGCCATCTTATCCCCTACTTTCAATTTACGTTTCTTAGCAACATAAATCTTAGCCATTTGAATAATTCCTGCAGGTAAATCATCTCCAATAGAGGTTACAAATTGTTTTCTTGCGTATACACCTTGAATTTCTTTTGAACGAATATTGTAATTGTTCAAAAGCTCTTTGATTAAGAAGTTTGTTTCTTTATCTGATGTCCATTTATTTGGGTTAACATTACTATAGTCGATAGCTAATAGCATCTTTTGGTTGAACTTTGCTTTCTTTGGAATCAACTCTTCACTGAATGTTGAGAAAACTCCTTGAGAAACCTTTCCTGCCAATATTACTATTAATTTATCAACTAATTTATTCTTAAGATCAAAAAGTTCTTTATCGCATTGTTCTTTTAAATCTTTAATAATATCTTTGTCTTTTGCTCTTGACTTCTTATCTTTATGTATTCTTGTAAATAGCTTTTTATCAATTACCACTCCAGAAATTGAAGGTGGAACTTTCATTGAAGCATCTTTTACGTCTCCAGCTTTATCTCCAAAGATTGCCCTTAGTAGCTTTTCTTCTGGCGTTGGATCAGATTCTCCCTTTGGAGTAATTTTACCAACAAGAATATCGCCTTCTTTTACATAAGCTCCAATCCTAACCATTCCTTTTTCGTCAAGATCTTTTGTAGCCTCAACACTAACATTAGGAATTTCTTGCGTAAGCTCTTCTAATCCTCGTTTAGTTTCTCTTACTTCCGTAACAAACTCATCTACGTGAACAGATGTAAATAAGTCTTGCTTAACTATTTTTTCTGAAATAACAATTGCATCTTCATAGTTATAACCTTTCCAAGGCATAAATGCTACTTGTAAGTTTCTTCCTAAAGCTAAAACGCCATCTTTTGTTGCATATCCTTCTGAAAGAACTTGATCCTTTTTTACTTTATCGCCTTTTTTAACAATAGGACGAAGATTTATTGAAGTACCTTGATTGGTTCTTTGGAATTTGGTGAAATAATATGTTTTAGCATCATCGTCAAAACTTACTTTTCTTTCTTTTTCATCTCTTGCATATCGAATAGTGATCTTTTCAGCATCAACATATTCAACTACTCCATCTCCTTCAGCAACAAGCAATACTCTTGAGTCTTGTGCCACAAAAGGTTCTATTCCTGTTCCAACAATTGGGATCTCAGGATTTAATAATGGAACTGCCTGACGCATCATATTAGATCCCATCAATGCACGGTTAGCATCATCATGCTCTAAGAATGGAATTAATGAAGCTGCAATTGATGCAATTTGATTTGAAGCAACGTCCATAAGATGAACTTCTTCTGGAGCAACAATTGGGAAATCCGCCATTTTACGAGTTTTTATTCTCTCTTCAACGAATTTTCCTTCTTTATTTATTTGAGTTGTCGCCTGTGCAACAACCATATCTTCCTCTTCTTCCGCACTTAAATATATTGGGCTTTCATCATTAAGTACTTTGCAATTTTCGACTTTATAATAAGGGGTTTCAATGAAGCCTAAATTATTAATTTTTGCAAATATACACAATGAAGAAATTAGACCAATATTTGGTCCTTCTGGAGTTTCAATTGTACACAACCTTCCGTAGTGAGTGTAGTGAACGTCACGAACCTCAAAACCTGCTCTTTCTCTGGAAAGCCCACCAGGTCCTAAAGCAGAAATACGTCTTTTGTGAGTAAGCTCAGCTAGTGGATTGGTTTGATCCATAAATTGGGACAATTGGTTTGTTCCAAAGAATGAATTAATAACAGATGATAGAGTTTTAGCATTTATAAGATCAGTTGGAGTGAAAACTTCGTTATCTCTAACGTTCATTCTTTCTCTAATCGTTCTAGACATACGAGCTAAACCAACGCCAAATTGAGCATACAATTGCTCCCCTACAGTTCTAACTCTTCTGTTACTTAAGTGATCAATATCATCAATATCAGTTTTTGAATTAATTAACTCTATTAAATATCTAATGATTGAAATGATATCTTCTTGAGTTAAGACTTTCACATCACTTGGAACCTTAAGATTTAATTTAGTATTGATTCTATAACGACCAACATCTCCTAAATCATAACGTTTGTCAGAGAAGAATAACTTTTCAATTATACCCCTTGCTGTTTCCTCGTCTGGCGGTTCAGCACTTCTTAATTGTCTATAAATAAACTCAACAGCTTCCTTGGCATTGTTTGCTGTATCTTTCTGAAGTGTATTAAAAATAATTGAATAGTCGCTTGATGAAGAGTCTTCTGTATGTAGTAATATGGTTTGAACGCCTGATTGAATTATTTCCTCAATATTCTCTTCTGTTAGTTCGGTTTCCCTATCAATAATAACTTCTGTACGCTCAATTGAAACAACTTCACCTGTGTCTTCATCAACGAAGTCTTCAATCCAAGAACGCACAACTCTTGCTGCTAATTTTCTTCCAACAACTTTCTTTAGATTAGTTTTGGTTACTTTTAATTCTTCTGCAAGATTAAAAATCTCTAATATATCTTTATCTGTTTCATAACCTATGGCTCTTAATAGAGTTGTGATAGGTAACTTTTTCTTTCTGTCAATATAAGCATACATGACATTATTAATGTCTGTGGTAAACTCCATCCAAGATCCCTTAAATGGAATAATACGCGCTGAATATAATTGCATACCATTTGCATGATTACTCGTTCCAAAGAAAACCCCTGGCGAACGATGTAATTGTGATACAACAACTCTTTCGGCTCCATTAACAACAAAAGTACCTTTCGGTGTCATATATGGAATCATTCCTAGATATACATCTTGAATGATTGTTTCAAACTCTTCATGTTCAGGATCTGTACAGAAAAGTTTTAATTTAGCTTTCAAAGGAACGCTAAATGTTAAGCCCCTCTCTAAACATTCTTGTATGGAATATCGGGGTGGATCAATAAAATAATCGAGAAATTCTAAAACGAAATTATTCCTCGCATCTGAAATTGGAAAGTTTTCTGAGAACACTTTATACAAGCCTTCATTAACTCTATTTTCAGAATTTGTTTCAAGTTGGAAAAAATCTTGAAACGATTTTAATTGAATATCCAAGAAATCTGGATAATCAAATGGTTTTACGGATGCAAAACTTACTATTTTGGATTTATTGTGTGCCAAGGTTTAAATATTAATTAGTAAAAAAATAAGATTTATACAAACACAAACAAGGAATAGGTACTCTATCGTTAGAATACCATATTCCTATGATAACTTTGTTGTGAAATGTCTTATTTTACTTCAACTTTCGCACCAGCTTCTTCTAATTGAGCTTTCAATGCTTCTGCTTCATCTTTTGAAACTCCTTCTTTTAAAGGTTTTGGAGCTGCATCAACAAGTTCTTTTGCTTCTTTAAGACCAAGACTACAAAGGTCTTTTACTAATTTAACAACATTTAATTTAGACGCACCTGCTTCTAGAAGAATAACATCAAATGAAGTTTGTTCTTCTACTGCTGCTGCTGCTGCTGCTGGACCTGCTACTGCAACTGCTGCTGCTGCTGCTGGTTCAATACCATATTCGTCTTTTAATATGTCAGCTAATTCCTTAACTTCTTTAACAGTTAGATTAACTAATTGTTCTGCAAACGCTTTTAAATCTGCCATTTTATTTTATTTATTAAATTTTTAACAATGTTTTTTATTATTCAGCTTTTTCCGATAATGTTTTTAATACGCCTGATAATGTATTACCACCTGACTGCAATGCTCCAATAACATTCTTTGCAGGAGACTCTAATGCTGCTATAATATCAGCAATAAGCTCTTTCTTAGATTTGATGTTAATCAATACATCTAAGTTTTCATCTCCAATATAGAATGATTCTTCAACATAAGCAGCTTTTAATATTGGTTTTTTAGATGAAACTCTAAAGTCCTTTATTAATTTAGCCGGTACATTATTGACGTTTGAAAGCATGATCGAAGTTGAACCATTAAGAACTGAGAATAATTCTGAATAATCTATCTCAGATTTTTCCATTGCTTTTCTAAGCAATGTATTCTTAACTGTCATTAGTTTCACATCTCTACGAAAGCAAAGTCTCCTAAGTTTAGCTGTATCAACAGAATTTAATTCTGCAATATCAACTAAATATAAATAAGGAAATTTTGATAACTCAACCCCAATAGATTCGATCAACTGTCCTTTATCTTCTTTTATCATATTTCAAAAGTTTACTCGTGAAGATTATTTACTTATGGATTTCGGATCAATTTGCACCCCAGGACTCATTGTTGAAGAGATTGTAACACTCTTAATATAAGTACCTTTTGCTGCAGTTGGTTTAAGTTTTAAAATAGTAGTTAATACTTCGTGAGCATTATCGCATATTTTATCACTTTCAAATGATACACGTGCTACACCTGTATGAACAATACCATACTTATCCACTTTAAAATCAATTTTACCGGCTTTCACCTCTTGAACTGCTTTACCGACATCCATTGTAACTGTTCCTGTTTTTGGATTAGGCATCAAACCACGTGGGCCTAATATTTTTCCTAATGCTCCAATTTTAGGCATTACACTTGGCATTGTAATAATTACATCGATATCCGTCCAACCGCCTTTTATTTTATCAAGATATTCATCAAGACCAAAATAATCAGCTCCGGCTGCCTTAGCTTCTTCCTCCTTATCAGGAGTACAAAGAACTAACACTTTCTTTGTTTTACCTGTACCATGTGGTAAAGTAACAATACCTCTAACCATTTGATTTGCTTTACGAGGGTCAACTCCTAGGCGAACATCAATATCAACTGATGCATCAAATTTAGTAAAAGTAATGTCCTTCACAATAGCTACGGCTTCTTCAAGAGAGTATTGTTTAGTTAAATCGTGTTTAGCTAAAGCCTCTTTTTGTTTTTTCGATTGTTTTGCCATTTTTTTTTGCGAAAATTCTAATTAATACTTGTTAAAGATTATTCTTTAACAGTGATACCCATACTTCTTGCTGTACCTGAAACAATAGACATAGCAGAATCGATAGTAAAGCAATTTAGGTCAACCATTTTTGCTTCAGCTATTGTTCTTACTTGATCCATTGTTACAGAAGCTACCTTATCTCTATTAGGTTCTGCTGAACCACTTTTAAGTTTAGCAACTTCTTTCAGTTGTATAGCAACAGGTGGAGTTTTGATTACAAAATCAAAAGATTTATCGCCATAAACAGTAATAATAACTGGTACAACTTTCCCTGCTTGGTCTTGAGTACGAGCATTAAACTGTTTGCAAAATTCCATTATATTAACACCCTTAGCACCTAATGCAGGTCCTACTGGTGGAGATGGGTTTGCGGCAGCTCCTTTGATTTGTAATTTAATTAATCCTGCAACTTCTTTTGCCATTTTGTGACTGTGCTTTAAGATTATTAAAAAATTAAATTATAATTATTCTTTTTCAACCTGAATGAAAGAAAGTTCAACTGGAGTTTTACGACCAAAAATCTTAACCGTAACTTTCAACTTTTTCTTCTCATCATTTATTTCTTCAATAGTTCCAGAGAAATTACTAAATGGTCCATCAACAATTTTTACAGACTCACCTATAATAAATGGATCTGTTAACTCTTCATTTTGACCTTGTAATTCATCAACCTGACCAAGAATACGTTTTACCTCATCTTCCTGAATAGGAACTGGGTCTCCGTTTTTCTCAGAAAGGAAATGTATCACATTAGGAACACTCTTAACAATATGAGCAATTTCACCAACCAAGTTTGCTTCAATCAATATATAGCCAGGAAAAAGATTTCTATCTTTAGATACTCTTTTACCGTTACGTACTGAATAAACTCTCTCAACTGGTATTAAAACTTGAGAAACATAATCTTGTAAACCAAGTCTGGAAATTTCATTATCAATATACTCTTTAGTTTTCTTTTCCTTTCCAGAGATTGCTCTCAAAACATACCATTTCTTAGTTTGCTCACTCATAATCTGAAATTAGTTAATCGAATAATTATCAAAAATAAACATATGATTGCCTTCTATATATCTCAGTGACATATTGTCGGTGGGAAGCAAGATATATAAAATAAGCAAGAAAGGAATTACCCCATCATGCTATATAAGTAACCAAGTAGACCTTTCCAAAACAATGTTGGATGGACTCCACAAGATATATCCATAAAGAAAATTATTAGGGCTATAATAAGTGAAGCTACAAATACTACAATAGTACTATTTTGTAACTCTGCCATTGTTGGCCACGATACCTTATGCATAAGTTCATCGTAGCTGTCTTTAACGTAATTAATTATCTTAGACATCAATATTTATTTTTATTTTTGCAGGGACAGAGGGATTCGAACCCCCATCAATGGTTTTGGAGACCACTATTCTGCCGTTGAACTATGTCCCTAAAAAATTATGAAGAGAAAATATCCCTTCATAATTTTATATGATTAATCCAATAATTCAGTAACCTGCCCAGCACCTACTGTTCTTCCACCTTCACGGATAGCGAACTTAAGATTAACATTTAATGCAATTGCTGCAATAAGGTTTACTGTAATTTCTAAGTTATCCCCAGGCATAACCATTTCAACTCCTTCTGGAAGAGTGATTTCACCAGTTACGTCAGTTGTTCTAAAATAGAATTGAGGACGATATTTATTATGGAATGGAGTATGACGTCCACCTTCTTCTTTTTTCAAGATAACAACAGAAGCTTTAAACTTGCTATGTGGTTTAACAGAACCTACTTTCGCGATAACCATACCACGACGTATTTCTTCTTTATCAATACCACGAAGTAATAAACCTACGTTATCACCAGCTTCACCTCTATCTAGTATCTTACGGAACATCTCAACACCTGTAACAACAGATTTCAATTTTTCCGCACCCATACCGATAATATCAACTGGATCACCTGAGTTAATTACACCTGTTTCAATACGACCGGTAGCAACTGTACCACGTCCAGTAATTGAGAACACGTCTTCAATAGGCATTAAGAAATCTTTATCTACTGCTCTTGCAGGAAGTGGAATCCATGCATCAACAGCATCCATTAATTCCATGATTTTATCAACCCACTTTGGTTCGCCATTCAATCCACCTAAAGCAGATCCACGAATAATAGGGGTGTTATCACCATCGAATGAATAGAAACTTAATAAATCACGAATTTCCATTTCAACTAATTCTAATAACTCTTCGTCATCAACTAAGTCAACTTTATTCATGAAAACAACAAGACGAGGAACACCAACTTGGCGTGCCAACAGAATGTGTTCACGAGTTTGTGGCATAGGACCATCAGTAGCAGCAACTACAATAATAGCTCCATCCATTTGAGCCGCACCAGTAACCATGTTCTTAACATAATCCGCGTGACCAGGACAGTCAACGTGAGCGTAGTGACGATTTGCTGTTTGATATTCTACGTGTGATGTGTTAATTGTAATCCCTCTTTCTTTTTCTTCAGGAGCTGAGTCGATTGAATCAAAAGACATCATTGTGGATAAACCTTTACCTGCCAATACACTAGTAATAGCAGCTGTTAATGTTGTTTTACCGTGGTCAACGTGACCAATTGTACCAATGTTAACGTGGGGTTTGGAACGGTCGAATTTTTCTTTTGCCATAATAATTGACGTATTAATAAATTGTTTTTAATTTTGTTTTCTATATAAACCTTAAGTTTTGAAAGAGCCATTGACGAGAGTTGAACTCGTGACCCCTTCCTTACCAAGGAAGTACTCTACCACTGAGCTACAACGGCTTAACATTATTTATGCCAACAAGAACGAGCTAAGATACCCTAACTCGCTCTATTGAAGCTTTGAGCGGAAGACGGGGCTCGAACCCGCCACCTATAGCTTGGAAGGCTATCGCTCTACCAAATGAGCTACTTCCGCTTGTATAATTTAAACTTTATGCCTTATCTTTAGTAAAAGGATATACACTATAATTTGTGGGAAGGGTTGGGTTCGAACCAACGTATGCCTAAGCAAACAGATTTACAGTCTGTCCCGTTTAACCACTCCGGAACCTTCCCTTAACTTTATGAGCCGATGGAGGGATTCGAACCCCCGACCAGCTGATTACAAATCAGCTGCTCTGGCCAACTGAGCTACATCGGCATTTCCCCTATTTATACAAAAAGGGATTGCAAAATTATAAAATTTTTCTGATATGACCTATTATTTCATCATTTTATTGCAAATAATTGATTAAGTTAGTAAGTCATATGTTTCAAAGAGCAATCGCTTTGTTTAAAAGAGAGTGCAAAAATACTAACTTTCAACATCCCTACCTAATTTTTTTGAAAAAAAACATATAAAAAGCTATTACTAGAAAGCCAACTACATTAAAATGAAATATTTATTTTAAACAAAAGATGGCTTCGTTCATAATCAATGGCAGAATTTCAGTTGTTTTAAGTCGGCTAAAATTCGAGTTTCATCCTTTTTTAACAATATAAGATGACCGTATTGATTCACATCTAAAATTTTTGCATCAAGCAAAATTCCTTCGTATTCATATTTAGCCCACTCATTATAGTATAATAGTTTTGACATATACTCTTGCTTATAGTCGATAACCTTCTCGGATTTCAATCTATTGTATCTACAATAAATACAATCAAGTAAATCGAACAAAACAGCTTCAATATCAAAATCATCTCCTAACTCAAACTTCATCGATGTTGGATTAGGAGCATTAAGGAAACAAGTCTGGTTAACATTTAGTCCTATACCACAAATTGAAAAAGAGAATTCCTCACCTTGCAATTTGTTATTTACAAGTATTCCAGCAATTTTATTCTTTTTCACATATATATCATTAGGCCACTTTATATATACATCTTGAATATACTTAGATAAAAAATCATAAATTCCAAGAGAGAGAACTTGCGTAATAAGAAACTGATCAGCTATATTAATAAAAAAAGGTTTGAGTAAGATAGAAAACGTAAGATTTTTACCATCCTCAGACTCCCAAACATTCTTGCTCTGCCCCCTTCCACTAGTCTGATTCTTAGTAATAAGAATAGTCCACTCGGGGAGGGAACTTAGATCCATCCCAATTAAAGAGGTCTGAGTTGAGGCTAAAGAATCAAAAGAAAGTATATTGTATTTATTTTCACTCATCAATCATATTGTTTAAAAAAAGACGTTACAAATATAAATACATTTTATGGTTATTAGCCTAAAACTAAGAATAATTTGAACAAAACGCAGTATTAACGTAGTGGAACGCCACATAAAATTATTAAAACAAAGACTTATTTTACTGAGATGTACATCTTAGCTTACTGAGATGTACATCTTAGCGTCTTGAGATGTACATCTTAGCTTACAGAGGTGTACATCTTAGCAATATGAAACAAAGAGACTGAAATTTAAAAGCTTATGTTAATTAATTATTCCTTGATTTTACGCTGTGTTTTTCAAAGAAATCAAGTTATTAATCAAAAGACTATAAATTAAAATACGGCGAAATTCATTTCGTTGGTTATTATTTTATATATTTGCAAGTTAAATAAATCACTTAATGGCAGTAAAGAAAACAGAAAATAAATTATCCCAAATAATGGTTGAGATAGCAATCAAAGGGATGCAAGACAAGAAAGCAAAAGATATAACAACAATAGATTTAAGGAATGTCGAGGGTTCGTTGTTTGATTATTATGTTATTTGTACAGGAAACTCTCCTTCACATGTGGACACAATATCAGAAGCAGTAGATCTTGAGATAAAAAAATCAACAGGAATAAACCCAAAGAAGGTTGAAGGCCTCCAAAATTGTCAATGGGTTTTACTAGATTATTTCGATGTGATAATTCACGTTATGCTTGAAGATACAAGAGATTTCTACAGAATAGAACAAATGTGGAAAGATGCTCCTCAAAAGCATTTGGAGAATATAGAATAATATATTAGAGAAGTTTATGAATACAAATAATTCAAAAGATAAAAAGCCCAGTTTCAAGAATCCTTTAGGTAAAAAGCCAAAGTTTACATTTAATATATATTGGATATACATTGCAATATTTATTTTTATTGGCATTTTGTTTTTTACCGATAATGGAGATAATAAAATCAATAAAGAAATTGGATGGGATAAGTTACAACAGGTACTGTTAAAAAAAGATTACTCAAAAATCTCAGTTGTAAATAAAGAGTTTGCAGAAATATATATAGATGCAAAAGCTTTGGAAACAGATACTACATATAGTGATTTGAAACCTAAGTCAGGACTTTTCGGAGCGCAACCTACACCAAAGAATGCATTCTATGTATATAAGTTTGGTGACTTCCAATATTTCAGGGATCAGCTAAAAGATGTGGAAAACCAATGGATAGCAAAAGATACAATTGGAATAGAAAGTGAGTTTCGCAAAAACGAGATAATAAGTTCTAGTAGGATAACTTTGACAAACGAAACAAGGAAAAACTTCTGGGGCGATAGCATATCTTTCATACTTCCTTTTGTAATCCTTATTATTATTTGGATTGTATTTTTCAGGATGATGAGAGGCGGAGGCCCAGGTGGCGGAGGCGGAGGAATGGGCGGAGTTTTCAATGTTGGCAAGTCTAAAGCAAGACTATATGACAAGGAAAACGATGTGAAAGTTACCTTTGCAGATGTTGCAGGACTTGAAGGAGCAAAGATTGAAGTGATGGAGATTGTTGACTTTTTGAAAAACTCTAAGAAATATACCGATTTGGGAGGAAAGATTCCAAAAGGAGCATTACTTGTTGGACTTCCAGGCACAGGTAAGACATTATTAGCAAAAGCAGTTGCAGGAGAGGCAAAGGTTCCTTTCTTCTCTATTTCTGGGTCTGACTTTGTTGAGATGTTTGTTGGAGTAGGAGCTTCAAGAGTAAGGGATTTATTTAAGACAGCAAAAGAAAAAGCCCCTTGTATTATATTTATTGATGAGATTGACGCAATAGGTCGTGCAAGAGGGAAGAACTTAGCATCTGGTTCAAATGATGAGAGAGAGAACACCCTTAACCAACTACTTACAGAAATGGATGGGTTTGGAACAAATGCAGGAGTTATTATTCTTGCAGCAACCAACCGTGCTGATGTTTTAGATAAAGCATTATTGCGTGCTGGTCGTTTTGACCGCCAAATCTATGTTGATTTACCTGACCTTATAGAAAGAAAAGCAATATTCAAGGTACATACAAAGAACCTTAAATATGATAAGAAAGAAGTTGATTTAGATTTTCTTGCAAGACAAACACCAGGGTTCTCAGGAGCAGATATTGCTAATGTTTGTAATGAATCTGCACTTATTGCAGCAAGACATAATAAGAAACTTATTGGTAAGCAAGACTTCCTTGATGCAGTTGATAGAATTGTTGGGGGATTAGAAAAGAAGAACAAAGTAATTGCACCTAACGAAAAGAAGACAATTGCATACCACGAAGCAGGACACGCTTCTGTTAGTTGGATGCTTGAACATGCTCATCCTTTAGTTAAGGTAACAATTGTTCCAAGAGGACAAGCCCTTGGTGCAGCATGGTATTTGCCAGAAGAAAGACAGATAACAACCAAAACACAGATGCTTCATCAAATGATATCTCTACTTGGAGGACGTGCATCTGAAGAGATTGTCTTTGGAGAAGTTTCAACTGGAGCTTTAAACGACCTCGAAAGAACCACTAAGATGGCATATTCAATGGTTGCATATTATGGACTTAACGATAAAATAGGAAATCTTAGCTATTACGATTCCTCAGGACAATCAGAATATGGTTTTACTAAGCCTTTCTCAGAAAAGACTGCAGAAAGAATAGATGATGAAATTCATAAGATGATTGAAGAGGCATACCTAAAGGCTAAAGAAATCTTAACTGAAAACAGGGAAAAGCTTGATACACTTGCTTTGCTCCTACTTGAAAAAGAAGTAATATTTAGAGAAGACTTGGAAAGAATCTTTGGTAAACGTCCATTTGATGATGAAAAGGAAGAGTTACAAGAAGAGATAAAGGACGAAAAGAATTAATCGAAGAAGACAAGAAGGGTCTTAAACAATTAGTGAATAAAAACTTGTGAAAGGAAATTCAGAAAAAGGAAAGGTTTTAAAGCTTGTCCGTAATTCATTGCTTGACAAGGCAGATATACCATATTCCAATATAGATATGGACTCCGATATATATGATCCAATAACTGATGACCCAGTGATGATATTTGCTGAATCAATTGTTGGAAATGGAGGAAAGTTTGTCTATTGCAAGGATGAAAAAGATATGATTAATAAGCTAAACTCCTTAATTGAATATAGGAACTGGTCTAATAAAATCCTCTCCTATGGCAATGCCTTAAAAGATTATCTACAAGCAAATGGCATTCACACCAATCAAATGGAGGAAGAAAAGGCAGAGGTTGGAATAACCCTTTGTCATAGCGCTAGTGCAAGGAATAGCTTAATTATCGTTACTTCAAACCAAGTGGATAATGAATTTAGCAAGCTACCTAATATTCTAATTATTATTATATTTACTTCTCAAATCGTAACAGACTTAAGAACGAGTCTTAATCAATTATCTGAAGATATGCCTAAATTCATAACTACTCTTAACCCTAACTATTTACTAAAAGAAGAAATAAAGGAATTATATCTTTTCACTGTCGAAAACATAATTCAAACTAATTAGCAATGCCTATGAACAATTTTACTACAAGAACAATAACAGGAGGAGTTTATGTAATTGCTGTCGTTTCAGCAATTATGTTTAATCCTATTGTCCTATCTGTCTTTTTTGGATTGGTCGCTCTTGTTTCCCTATACGAATTCTATAAAAACTCAAAGATAAAAGATATATTTGCACAAAACATCTTAGGCTTTACATTAGCAATAACAACATATCTAAGCTTTTCACTTAAAGCATTCGAGATTGATAATAAATATGCAATAGCCTTATCCCTATTATTAGTCTTCCTTATCTTTATTATTGAACTATATAATAAGAAAGGCAATCCTTTTACCAATATTGCATACACTATCTTAGGCATAGTATATATTGTTATTCCAATGGGGCTAACTAATTTCATTGTAAACCCAAGTCTTACAACAAATACATTTATCCCAATCCTCTTACTTTCTGTCTTTATCCTTGCTTGGTGTAATGATACTTTTGCATACTTGGTTGGAGTTAAGTTTGGAAAGAATAGATTATTTGAAAGAATATCTCCTAAAAAAAGCTGGGAAGGGTTCTTTGGCGGCTTTGTTTTTGTTCAAATAGCATCCATTATCCTTTATAAATACACTAATACTCCATTATTCTTCTTTGACTTTATGATAATGGGAGCCATAGTTTCAATTATCGGCACCTATGGAGACTTAGTTGAGTCAATGTTTAAGAGACAAATGGGAGTTAAGGATAGCGGAAACATATTGCCAGGACACGGAGGGTTTTTAGATAGATTTGATATTATATTCTTTATAATCCCTTTTATTTTCACTTACTTATTTTTACGATTAAATTAATATAGAAATGTATATACATAAAGAAGGTTACAGAATCATTGCAGCAACAATTGCTATAGTTATTGTTCTTATAAGTCTAATGCATCGTTTCATTGATAGTTGGAACTGGTATTGGTATTTCCTATCAGCAGGCATTATTATTCTTGCACTAATCATTATTAGGTTTTTCAGGATACCCGCTCGTGAATTAGTTCATAATCCTAATCAAATAATTAGTTCGGCAGATGGTACAATTGTGGTTGTTGAAAGAATAATTGAACCAGAATTCCTTAAGACAGAGTGTATTCAAATCTCAACCTTTATGTCACCAAACAATGTGCATGTTAACCGCTACCCTATTTCAGGAAAGGTAATATACACAAACTACCATAATGGCAAATATCTAATTGCTAAGCATCCAAAGTCATCAACACTTAACGAAAGAACAACCATTTGCATAGAAACAGACAAAGGTACTAGGATTATTGTTCGCCAAATAGCAGGAGCCTTAGCAAGAAGAATAGTTTGTTATGCAAAAGAAGGACAAGAGGTTCGTCAAGGCGATGAGCTTGGATTTATTAAATTTGGTTCAAGAGTAGATGTCTTTATCCCTCTTGATGCAAATGTTCACGTTGAGATTGAAGACAAAGTTAAAGGAGGATTGTCGGTTTTAGCAACACTATAGATGGACAATTTTAGCAAGCAAATCATATTCGAAGACAATCACTTATTGGTAATCAATAAGAGGAATTCCCAAATTGTTCATGGCGACATAACAGGAGACGAAAGCTTAGTTGACTTCATTAAGAACTATCTTAGAGTTAAATACAATAAACCAGGAGAGATATACTGCGGCGTTGCTCATAGGTTAGACCGCCCTGTAAGTGGAGTTATTGTATTCACCAAAACAGAAAAAGCACTCATAAGACTTAATAAACAAATCCACGACAAACTTGTTACAAAGAAGTATTGGGCA
Source organism: Bacteroidales bacterium (assembly GCA_028708845.1). Classification (GTDB taxonomy): domain Bacteria; phylum Bacteroidota; class Bacteroidia; order Bacteroidales; family P3; genus UBA10566. The sequence continues at coordinate 66,791 of JAQVXZ010000004.1, read as the reverse complement.
ATTGTTAAAGGAACACCACCCAAAGAAGAAGATTACTTAGTTGATTATTTAATAAAAGACGAGAAACAAAACAAGTCTTTCGTAACAAAAGATACCATAAAAGGTTCAAAAGCAGAGCTAAAATACAGATTACTTGCAAAAAACGAGACTTATAGCCTATTGGAAGTTGAACTAATAACAGGAAGGCACCATCAGATAAGAGTTCAGTTATCAAATATAGGTTGCACAATAAAAGGCGACTTGAAATATGGATATAAGGCAACCAGCAAGACCAAATCCATATCCCTTCACGCAAGAGAAATAACAATAGAGCATCCTACCCTAAAAGAAAAGATGAGATTCGTAGCACCCGTTCCACAAAATGATTTCTGGAAATGGTTTGAAGAAAATGCAAAATAAGATTATACATATATTATATGGTAACAAGCAATAAGGCAGCAAAGCCAAAGAAGAAAAAGTCTAAGAAAAGAAGTTTTGGAAGAAAGCTATGGAAGATAATATGGGTAACAGGACTAAGCTGTTTCGCCTTCTCAATCATTCTAAGCTTTGCCTATAAATTCATCAACCCACCCTTCACAATCTTGATGCTTCAAAGAACAGTTGAACAATCCCTATCCTCCGAAAGAGATGTTAGATTAAAGAAAGACTGGGTAAGTATTGATGAAGTATCCCCTAATATGATTAAGGCTGTAATCGCCTCTGAAGACAATCTTTTCACAAAACATAATGGTTTTGACAAAAAAGCCATAGAAAGAGCCATAGAACACAATAAAAAAGGCAAGAAAGTAAGAGGAGCAAGCACCATCACTCAACAAACAGCTAAGAACGTATTCCTTTGGAACGGCAGAAATTGGGTAAGAAAAGGACTTGAAACCTATTATACGCTAATAATAGAAGCCTTTTGGAGCAAAGAAAGAATAATGGAAGTTTACCTCAACGTCATAGAATTTGGCGACGGCATCTACGGAGTTGAAGCAGCCTCTCAAACCTTCTTCAATAAAAGCGCCAAGAACCTAACAAAAAGAGAAGCCGCCCTACTAGCATCTGTCCTTCCCTCCCCTCTCAAACGCAATGCTGGAAAGCCAACCCCATGGTTAAACCAAAGAGCAAACAGAGTAATGTATCTTATGGATAGGCACGGAAGAATAAGACTAAAGGACTAAAAAAATAAGAGTGCCAATGAAAACAAAGGCACTCTTTTTTTCTTTCTCTCCCTCTCAAAGAGCCTTTTTAGAACTATAAAAATGCCGTTTTCGTGTCTTTTAATTCAAAATATCCTCTCCAACCTAAGCCCTTTTCATAACCCCATAAAGCCCTTCTCAAAATCACCCTGCAAACTTATAAATAATAAAACATAAAAACAAGTATATTTTAATATTTCTTAGTTATTAGTGTCAGATACCAAGCTTATTACTCATATTATCTTATTCTCTTTCCTTATTTATTACGGATTATATCATCGGATTACCGCTTGTAGAGCAAGAATCCTTATAGTAATGAGGATATTTATTCATACTTCTCTCGACATAGGTACTCTATCTGCATTTAAATCTATTTAGCTCATCAATATCTTCAAGATTATCCCCTTGGTCATTATCTACAACAATATATTTATTACTATCTTTACACATTAATATTGCCCAATATCCCTCTGTCCAAAAAGTAAAATAATCGTTTTGTAATTCTTTAGGAATATTCTTCTCAATCATATCTTTGTCATTAAGATAGAGTACAATATACCTGTCTTTATATTTAATAATTTTCGATGGCGTTTTCCTTTTGTCAAGCTTTTCGTTTAGACAGATTGTATACAAACGATTACCTCTATAATCTTCTTCTTGTTCTAAATGAATAAAAATAAATGTAGCATAACCTTTTCTTTTAGCTTCTGATTCAATATTGTTTATTTCATAAATATGTTTATCTAAGTATGACTTAGAAACCTTTTCTAATATTTCAACATATTCATTATTCTTAGAACAGCCCGAGAAAATGAAAACTAAAATTGATATTAATACATACCTTTTCATATTAAAATCTTCTTAAATTTACTGGTAAGCTATTTTTATTCGGGGTCCATGTTTTTTTAACACCTTGTCTTTGCCCATATTCAGTCAAACCTGTTTTGGAAAGAATAAATGATCTAACTCCATAAAAATTTCTATTATGATCGGTGATTGAAGCTTTCCATCCTCCTCCTATTCCATCTTTGGATCCTGGATGTGTATGTATATGAAATGTTCTCGTCCCTATTTTCTTGAATGCGTTTGATTCATCATACATAGTCCTACCTCCACTGTTAAATTTGTTTTTATCCCAACTCCCTATTGCTAAACCGTCTTGTCCTTTATTGTCATTAAATCCCCAAGCACTTAATTCTTTATTAGAGTTGAATGAGATAAATTTCATAATATCAAGACCTTCACCTTGTCTTCCTCCACCAGCAATAATTCCAGTTTTAGATAGATCTTCATTTTTATCAGTTGAAGTTAAAATATCATTTGAAATATCACTTAAAGGTTGCCCTCCATTATTTTTGAAAGTTCCATCTTTTTCAAACGTTCCTTGCAATATTACATCTTTTCCTTCTTTATTCTTTATAAAAGATAATCTTCCTGTTTTCACATCCAATCCATACTCATCCATCTCCCTTCCATCCGGATCCACAAGCATCACAGGATTATTTACACAATAGTTATATGATGTTAGATGTGGGTATTTGTCACTCATTGGGTCAACCGATAGCCATATGCTTAAGTCGGTGTTTAGATATCTTGCTCCGTAGTAGTGTAAACCGGTTTGTTCATGTAATTTATTATTATTTTGGTATTCACGATTGCTTCGCAATTCATCATCCTTTTCTTTGCCATTGAATTTATATGGGGTGTCGAATTGAGAAGTATTGTATTTCATATCTACCCAATGCTGTTCGTCGCATTTATTATTAGTATTATGGTACTCACGATTGCTTCGCAATTCACCAAATGGTAAGTAAACTAAGTGTTGGGTTTCGTGTCCATGGTCATCTGTGATATAGGATGCACTGCCTAAGTGGTCGCTATGGTAGTAGAAGACTGGTTCGTCTGGGTTTTCAAGTCCTTCGTATCGTTTGATTGTATTGTCATAGATACTTTCGGTTTTTATCATTGGGGTTATACCCAAGCATTCATCAAAGGACTTAATTATTAAATTGTCTGATTCTGCTAAAAGACGTGGGATATCTCCTGATAATGGGTCTACTAGTATATGTATTCCTTGTAGTTCTCCACTTCCTATCTTACTACATATCCTCTTCCCTTCCTCAAAGTAATGCTTTGTATATCCTTTATCATTAATGGTTACCAAAGCACTTGCATACAAGGTTTGTTGATCTAAGACTGGTGTGTTTACTGATGTTCCATTTTGAGTTACATCCACAGTTCCACCTGTAAGCTTCAAATTCCTTTCCCCTGATGCATCATAGTTATAAAATGCGCCCATCTTATCGTCCTTCACGGCTTGTAAACGGTTGTCTTCTGTCCAACAGAAAGGATTATAATATGTATTGTATTTCTCTTTCAGACGTCAAAGATAGGAAAATGTTTTGGAATAGATTGCAATAATTATGGGAAAAGTGTAAAATAAATAATATTACTTACTTGTTTTGGGCTTGGGGGGGATAGAAATTGATGGAGATGAGGCAAGGGAATTGCAAGACTTAGGAATAATCTTGTAAATCAAAGATTTAGTTTAATGAAACAAAGACTTATTTGAGTAAGGTGGCAGGTTACTTATAGTAAGGTGGCAGGTTACTCGAGTAAGGTGGCAGGTTACTATGTGTAAGGTGGCACCTTAGTGAAATGAAACGCTATTTTAGGAAATCCTTTCTTTGTTCTAGAAAATTATTATGGCGTTTTATTTTTCTCTTTCTTTGATTCAGACAATCCTTTCAGAGTTTTAATTTGCTGAATGATTATGGGATATTATTTAATCGCTAACCTATGTTTGGAAATAGGATTAAGATGGTTTGGGAATGAAATAATGAAGTTTTGTTATCTAACTCTTAGCTTTTGACCTGCTTTGATCTTGGAACCTTTGATATTGTTTAGCTTTGCTAACTTACTTACTGTTGTTCCATGTCTCTTTGCAATTGCACTAAGTGTTTCACCTTTTCTAACGTTTGTGTATTGTCCGCCTTTGGTTGCCTTTGTTTTGTTATTAGCTAACTTAACATTGGTGTTTCTGCTTGAATGGTGACGGAAATTATCTTTGGTTAGTTGTAGGGTATTATCTTTTAGGGTATAGGTTGCAAAGTCGATTACGTCTTCTGGGTTTATTGCTGCTCCTTCGTAACGGATTTCAAGGTGAAGATGTGGGCCTGTGGAGCGTCCTGTACTTCCTCCTAGTCCTAGAACTTCGCCTGCTTTTATCTCGTCTCCTGGTGCTACATTGATTTGTGAAAGGTGAGCGTAATAGGTTTCTAGTTTGTTATCGTGATCGATTACTACTAAGTTGCCATAAGCTCCTGCTCTCTTTGCTACTCTTACTGTGCCATCGAACATTGAACGGATTGGCTCTCCAACTCTTAGTCCTAAGTCTATTCCGTAGTGGTAACGTCTTCTTCTTGGACCAAATCGTGAAGTTACTCTTACTCCATCGGAAGGGAATGAGTAGTATTTTTTGTTCTTATTATCTACTAGAGGTATGGAGATTGCTTCTGTTAGGTTTGAGAAATCTGTTTTCTTTCTGTGGATTGAGGTGGATTGAGGTGTAGTTTCTTTTAGGATATCTTCCTCGTTCTCTGCTGCATCATCTTCATAAACAAGGCTTGTTCCTACAAACTTCATAAGTGATTTACGAAAGCGTACAGTATCTTTTATTATGCCTATCTGGTATTCAGAACTTTCTTTCTCAACATTTGTTCTGTTCTTCATCATCCCTCGTTCGTGTATTCCATCCTCTTTAGGTAGCTGAGCCATTGAGAATAATGGTAATAGAAGGAATAAGGTAAGTGTTAAATACAGTCTTGTTGAATTGGTCATAATAAAATAATATTGTTTATATATAAATGTAATGTGCAAAAGTAATGAAATAAATGTTTTGGGACATCATTAATTGTAAAATAAGCTTGTGTTTTAGGTTTTTTTAAGTATTTCTAGTATTGATGTTCGTCTCTAAGAAGGTCATTTACTTCCTTTACTGGGGTGAAGGTTTGGATAGGTACCTCAACAAATAGGGTTATCCAATTCGCCATTGCACCATTCCAAAGCCCTGGTAGCTCTTGTGCCTTGATTAGTTTTCCATCTTTGGACTTATTGGATATAAAGCCTGAGTCCTTATCTATGAAGTTTCTTAGGTCGAAGTTCCTTGATTTATAGTCCTTAACTCCGCATACTAGGTCTACTGGATTGAAGTATTGGGAGGTTTGGAATATGGTTTTCTGCTCCTCATCTAGCATATTTACTTGTGATGATTCTACAATTTGAAGGCTTCTTAGTCCGTCTTTGATGACCCAAAAAGGTCCTCCTCCTGGCTCTCCTTGGTTCTTTACTACTCCACAAACTCTTATTGGACGGTTGAGTTTATCAAATAATACTTGCATCATATCTTCACTTTTCTTCTCCTCTTCTGAGAGATTGATGCCTATCTTATTGCATAGCGTTATGATATCTACTACGTCTTGCGACTTCAAGTTTCCACTTTCTAGTTTTCTAAGGGCTGAAAATACTTCTTCTTGAACCTTGATTAATGTGCCTGCTATTAGCTTTTTATACTTATAGGTATGGGGTTTTAGCTTGTCGTGTGCTACGTTATCGATGTTCTTAATAAAGATAATATCACCCTTGATGTCGTTAAGATTCTCTATTAAAGCTCCATGTCCTGATGGGCGAAATATGAGTTTATCGTCCTTATCATAGGCTATTGTGTTGTCAGGATTGACGGCTATGGTATCGGTTTCCTTCTTTTGCAGGGAGTAGTTAATAAGGTATTTAACCCCAAAAACCTCTTCATAATGGGGCTGAACCTTAGATATAAGCTCCATAACTGCCTCTTTATGCTCTGGTGAAACGGTGAAATGGATATTGACTTCTGAGGATTCCTCCCTTGCATAGTTTGCTCCTTCAACAAGATGTTCCTCAATTGCGTATCTGACTTTTCTTTCTTCTGCCTCTGGATAACGGTGAAATGCTATTAGTGCTTTTGGCAATTTGCCGTAGTTAAGTCCTATTTCGGTAAGGATATAGTTAACAACTGTGGTGTAGTTTCCGCTAACCATATGCTCCTCTAAGGTGATTCCACTTGCGTTAATTATTGATTCTAACTCCTCGTAAAAGGCGAAACTCTCAATATTATCTAAGGTTTTATGAGCCGAAGGGAAGTTCTTCATATTGTATGGCATGCCCATATATAGCCCTGAAAACTCCATTAAATCCTTAAACATCCTTGTTGCTGCACCCGAAGAAGGGACGAATTTTAGGATGGAATGCTTCGTTTTATTCTCCTCATAATAACGAATTGTATTGTCTATTTCCGCTTTTGACATATCAAGTAAGCCGTTTCCCTTGCTTACACTCTCATGCAATTTGACATAGGGAAAGCCTTTTATAAAGTTGATAATCTGGTCTTCAACCTCATCAACACTTAGTCCATAGGCTTTGATTTGCTCAATATCTTTATCGGAAAAATGCTTTATCATGATTAGATTTCTTAGTTATTTATTAGTTTATTCAACGGTTACCGACTTAGCTAAGTTCCTTGGCTGGTCAACGTTTCTTCCTTTTACGGTTGCAATATAGTAGGAAAGGAACTGAAGAGGTATAACAGTAAGAAGCGGCGTTAGGCACTCTTCGGTGTCTGGAATCTCGATGCAGAAGTCCGCCATCTTCTTTATATCAACATCACCCTTTGTTACTATTGCTATTATCTTGCCTTTTCTTGCCTTAATTTCCTGAACATTGCTAACAATCTTCTCGTAAGTCTTTAGCTTAGGAGAGACAACTACCACAGGCATTTCCTCATCAATAAGGGCAATAGGTCCGTGTTTCATCTCTGCTGCAGGGTAGCCTTCGGCGTGTATATACGAGATTTCTTTTAGCTTCAAAGCTCCTTCTAATGCAACTGGAAAGTTATATCCCCTACCCAAATACATGAAGTTACGTGCGTAAGTAAAGACAGATGATATCTTCCTTATCTCTTTACTAAGCTCAAAACACTCCTCAATCTTGGTATTAATATTTGCTAATTCTCTTACTATTTTCTTATATCTTGCTTCAGGAAGTGTCTTTAATTCCCTTCCAATCTGAAGAGCCATCATAATTAAAACCGTAACTTGTGTTGTGAAAGCCTTGGTTGAAGCAACTCCAATCTCAGGTCCTGCGTGTGTATAAGTGCCAGAATCGGTACCTCGAGCTATTGAACTTCCAACCACATTACATATTCCGTATATGAATGCTCCGTGACTTTTCGCAAGCTCCATCGCCGCAAGCGTATCGGCAGTCTCCCCTGATTGAGAGATTGGAATAAGGATATCGTCTGAGTGAATCACCGGACTACGGTAGCGAAACTCCGATGCAACCTCAACATCTACTGGTATTTTGCAAAACTCTTCGAAGAGATACTTGCCAATAAGTGCCGCATGCCACGATGTACCACAGGCTGTTATGATGATTCTTTTGGCAGAGCGGAACCTTTCAATGTTGGTTGTAATACCGCTAAGCTTTATTTCCATAAGCTCAGTATTAAGCCTTCCATTCATACACATAGCCAAACTCTTGGACTGTTCGAAGATTTCTTTAAGCATAAAATGAGGATATCCACCCTTTTCTATGTCTTCTAATTGTAGCTTAATCTTTATTATATCGTGGTGAACATCCTCATCCTTTAAGGTCTTAACTACAGGTTTCTTGTTTCTTTGTAGGAGAACAACCTCCTCATCATTAAGATATATAACATTAGATGTATATTCTATAATAGGTGTTGCGTCAGATCCAAGGAAGAATTCCCCCTCTCCAATGCCAACAATAAGAGGACTTCCCTTCCTTGCAGCTACCAAACAATCGGGTTTATTCTTCTCAATAACACCAATAGCATAGGCTCCTATAACAAACTTAAGCGTCCTTTGAACCGCCTCAGACAGGGTTAAATCATATCTCTTCTTTATATATTCAATAGCCTGAACCAAGACTTCGGTGTCTGTATCGCTCTTAAAAGTATAGCCTTCCCTTACTAACATCTTCTTTATTGCAAGGTAGTTCTCAATGATACCGTTATGAATAAGGGCAATATTCTCTGATTGTGAGTAGTGAGGATGGGCGTTTAGGTCGTTGGGTTCCCCATGAGTAGCCCACCTGGTATGAGCAATTCCAATCGTTCCACTTACGTCCTTACCTATGCAATACTCCTCTAAGTTCTTCACCTTTCCCTTGGATTTATAGACATTAAGCTCCCCTTCACTATTCAAAAGAGCAACTCCTGCACTATCATAACCCCTATATTCAAGTCTTTTTAATCCCTTTATTAATATAGGGAAAGCATCTTTCATCCCTATATAACCAACAATACCACACATAATTATCTTCTTTTAAATTATTTTAAATCTTAGTCTTGCAAAAGTAAGTATATTTTTTCAACTATACTATAATTTAGAAAATAAAAACATAAAATCTATTATCTCGAACCAGAAAACCCATTATCTCAAACCACAAAACGCCGACTTGCATCAAACAAATCGGCGTTTTATCACTCAAAAAACTAAGTCCCTATTGAAGACCCTTAATCTCTTGAGACTTGTCAAGCTCCACAGGAACCTCCTTCATCTTCTCCCTTAGCTTCTTAGAAAATAGGAATCTAAGCTTAGGTTTCGAGATAGTACTAGCATCAACATCTTCCAAATCATCCACAGCCTTGGCAGAAAAGGTAGGGTAAACAGTCCCTAACTCACCCAGCTGAACAGGATTTCCTTCCATCAACTCTTCAGTAATCTCCTCCACAGCCTGCATAAAAGACGCATAAACATCAGCCTTTGTCATCGAAGAATGGGCTTGTACCCTCTCTGCAATCTGGTCAAAAGATATAGTCTTCTTCTTAACCTGTCTTGCCAAATACTTCTGTCCAGGGTTCGCACCCACCTGAATAATACGCTTAACTCTAACATACTTAATTGCCATAACTTTTAATTTTTAAGGTTAATATTACTTGTTATAAACTACAAAACCAAACGCTATATATCTAAAACTTATTGTATCAAGACCTAAAAATTTAATATTATTTAATAAAAAACCCTGCATTATAACCAAAAACCCCCTTTTCCAAATCTCCCAAACCCAAGCCCTACAAAAACCAAACCAAAGCCCCACAAAAACCAAAACGCCACTTTAACAAAAGTAAAACGCCACTTTAACCATAATGAAACGCCGTTTTAAGACCCTCGAAACGCCACTTTAACCACCTTAAAACGGCGTTTTACTTTTGGCATTATGGCGTATTGGGATAAGTACTTCTTTGATAGGAGATTATGGAGTCTTCATTTCTGCACCGTTAATCTTTAGTTGCGGTGAACTTTCCATTGGTAATTGGACAAAAAATTGTTTGCCATCCAGTATCTGTTCTTTGATAAATTGCCTCAAAGCCATCAAAGCTTCCTTGCAACTTATCTCCCTTTATGCTTGCCTCAAAACTTCCTTTTCTCCAAGGGCCATCTTGTGTGAGCATATAGAAATCTCCCTTTATCTTATCCTCAGAACTAAGATTTACTATTGTGTTTTCGGAGCTTATGGAGTAACTATAGTCAATGCCATCTCTAATATCTACAACTTCTAGAAAAGAGGAAAGGCTGTATTTTGTATCGTCTTTCTTAGAAATCAGGAGTTGAAAGCTTTCTTTATAGCTCCTTATTGTGTCGTTATAGGTGTACTGACCTTCAAATTTGGCGTTATAAACACCTGAAAAGTCTCTTTCCTCTTCTTTACAAGACAAGAGCAAAAGAGCTGCTATTACTATTAAAAAATACTTCTTCATGGCTTTAATTATTGGTATTGGTCATATATAAGAGTAAATGTTGCTTTCACTGGAGCGGTGCTATGGTAACAAAATTCCTGCCCATCATAAGTCCCTTTTATATTACCTTCAAGGTCTATTTCTCCATCAATACTCCCCCTAATCAGCGTTCCCATACCCGAATATACATATATAGAACCATTTATCTTCTTACCCTCAGTTATCTTTAATATGCTTTTGGTTTCTTTAATAATAGGTTCCCCAGTTGAATTATAGTAGGATTGACCTATTGCAATTGTATAATGTGTTTGATCAATCTTTGCTATCACTAGCCTTTGATCGCAACTATAGTCAGCTGGATTGTTCACATCGCAATATGATTTTCCTCTTATATCCAAATCATATACCCCCTCTTGTAGCTTTGCAATCTCCATATCATCATTACAAGAAAAGAGGATTAAACTCATTAAAATTAGTAATAACTTCTTCATATCTTTGTATTTTATATGTTTTTTCTCCACTCCAGACTTCATATTCCTTAATATTAGAAAGCTTTATATGAAGTAGTTCTGGGGGCAAATATAAGAATAATTACTTTAAACCCAAACTTATATGTATCTTTTATGCTTTAATAACATGGATAAAGTATAATAACTTGACAGACAAAATATTAATTTAATACTAATTAGTCAAAGAAAAACAAACTATTAAAGTTACTTTGCGTCTTATTTCTTGGTGGTATATGGGGGGCGATTTGCAGAAAATAATTAATTTTATCCTATCTTTGCAAAATTCAAATCTTAGATTTATATGATGGAAACTATAGTAAGTGGAATGCGTCCTACGGGGAATCTTCATCTTGGAAGCTATTTTGGAGCATTGAAAAATTTTATTTCCCTACAAGAAAATCATAATTGTTATTTCTTTGTTGCCGACTATCACTCCCTAACAACTCACCCTAATCCTAAGGATTTACATTATAATGTTAGGACTATATTGGCACAGTACTTGGCCTGTGGGCTCGATCCTCAGAGGTCAACTATATACATTCAGAGCGAAGTGCCTGAGACTTGTGAGCTTTATATGTTCTTAAATATGAATGCGTATCTTGGAGAATTGGAGAGGGTTACTTCGTTTAAGGATAAAATTAGGCAGAATCCGAATAATGTTAACGCCGGACTTCTGACCTATCCTTGCCTTATGGCGGCTGATATTCTTATACATAGGGCCACTCATGTGCCGGTTGGTAAGGATCAAGAGCAGCATTTGGAGATGACAAGAGACTTTGCTGGCAGGTTTAATAGGATGTATGGGGTGGATTATTTCCCCGAGCCTGTGGCTTACAACTTTGGTAATGAGCTTGTGAAGGTGCCAGGTTTGGACGGCAGTGGTAAGATGGGAAAGAGTGAGACAGAGGGTAATGCGCTGTTCTTAGTGGACGATCCGAGCGTTATAAGGAAGAAGATTATGAGGGCAAAGACCGATTCTGGTCCTACCAAAGAGAGGGAACCAATGTCGCAAGAGATTGATAATTTGTTTTCACTTATGCGACTTGTATCAAGTAAGGACAAGGTTGAGTTCTTTGAAAAGAAGTATAATGAGTGTTCGATTCGCTATGGTGATATGAAGAAGGAGCTGGCTCAGGATATGGTAAACTTCACTTTGCCTTTTAGAGAGAGGATACTTGATATTGAAAAAGATGAGCTTTATCTTAAAAAGGTGGTAAGTCAGGGGAGTGAAAAGGCAAGAGATTCTGCCCAAAAAACGATAAGAGAGGTTAGGGAAATCATAGGTTTTAAACCATTCTAAATAAATAATTATATGTCCAAACTCTATCTTGTTCCCACTCCAATTGGCAATCTTGAAGACATTACTCTCAGGGCTATACGGATTTTAAAGGAGGTTGATTTGATTCTTGCCGAAGATACTCGCACCTCAAAACCCCTTCTTAATCATTTCGAAATTAAGACTCCGCTCCAGTCACATCATCTTTTCAACGAGCACCAAAGGGTGGAAAGCATTGTTCAAGAGATAAAGTCGGGAGCCACCATTGCTCTTATTACCGATGCTGGAACGCCGGCTATATCCGATCCGGGCTTCTTACTGGTGAGGGAATGTATTAGGAATGATGTGGAGGTTGAGACCCTTGCGGGTGCAACAGCCTTTGTTCCTGCACTTGTAAATTCGGGTCTTCCGTGTGATAGATTTTGCTTTGAGGGCTTCCTTCCCCATAAGAAAGGGAGGCAAACAAGGTTAGAAAGCTTAGTTCAAGAGGAGAGAACGATGGTCTTTTATGAGTCTCCTCACAGGCTTATTAAGACGCTTTCCTCATTCCAAGACTACTTTGGCAAAGACAGAAAAGCCTGTGTTAGCAGAGAATTATCGAAGTTTTATGAGGAGAATAAGAGGGGAACGATAGAGGAGTTACTTGCTTATTTCTCTGCCAAATCAATTAAGGGAGAGATAGTAATTGTGGTACAAGGATTAACCAAATCTTAGATATTACCTTACCTTATTTGGGTTATCGGAAACAAAACTCGCCCAAGAAGCCTTCTTAGACTTTGGTTTGGCAGGTGTTGTTTCTTCATAAACAATATCCCTTTGGTTAATATAACATAGAGCAGCAGCAAGGGCATCGGTTGCATCTAAGTACTTTGGCATATCTTCAAACTTTAGTATTCTTTGTAGCATAAGGGCAACTTGCTCCTTTGAAGACGCCCCATTTCCGGTTATGGATTGCTTTATCTTCCTTGGTGCATACTCAACAAAGGGTATGCTTCTTGAGAAAGCTGCGGCAATACAAAGCCCTTGTGCCCTACCCAATTTGAGCATTGACTGAACGTTTTTCCCAAAGAATGGAGCCTCAATTGAGAGGATATCGGGGTGGTATTTGTCGATAATAGTTATAATAGAATCAAATAGTATCTTCATCCTTGTGGGCATATCCTCTATCTTACCCAGCTTAAGAACGTCCATACAAAGAAGTTTCATCTCCCTTCCTTTCTGCTCTACGACGCAGTAACCTAAGACATTGGTCCCTGGGTCTATTCCTAATACTATCCTCTCTTTGGCTCCTTTGTTCATCTAAGTCGAAATTCTTATGGTCTTGATACGAGATTGCAAATATATTAAAAAAAGAGTTAAAACCTATCTAATTAATTAGGTGAAGTAAATAAGTCTAAGTATATTTGCACTCTTATTTTAGGAATCAAGTTCAATTAATTTAATAATTAAAAAAGAAAACTATGTTTAAAAATCATCCAAAAGGGCTAGTCTCGGCTGCTCTTGCCAATATGGGAGAACGTTTTGGCTTCTACATTATGATGGCGATCCTGCTTTTGTTCCTTAACAATAAGTTTGGTTTCACAGGTTCAGAAGGCGCAATTATCTATTCAGTCTTCTATGCCTTAATCTACATTCTGGCTTTAGTCGGTGGTCTAATCGCTGATAAAACCAAGAAGTATAAAGGTACTATCTTGGTTGGTTTGGTGTTAATGACAGTGGGATACATCCTTCTGGCTATTCCAACTAAGACTCCTGTTGAGAATATGCCTTTGGTTTTTGCTATTACATGCTTTGGATTGTTCTCAATAGCTTTTGGAAACGGTTTGTTTAAAGGTAACTTACAAGCTGTTGTAGGTCAACTTTACGATAACCCAAAGTACTCAGATAAGAGAGAAGTAGGCTTCCAAATCTTCTATATGTTCATTAACGTTGGGGCTATGTTTGCTCCTCTTATGGCTGTTGGTTTAAGGAACTGGTGGGTAAAGAGTAAAGGTTTTGAGTTTAATGCTGACCTTCCTGGTCTTTGCAACCAATATGTTAGTGGAACTCTAAGCCCAGATGCAACAACTCGTTTTACTGAACTTGCAGAGAAAGTTGGTGGAGATGTATCTAATATAGGTGAGTTTGCTACTACTTATCTTAACGTATTTATGGAAGGATATCACTATTCTTTCGGTATTGCTATCATTGCAATGGTTATATCACTATCTATATTCATCGCTAACAAAAAGAACCTTCCAGACCCTTCAATGAAGACTATTGTTAAGACAGATGCTGGTACTGTTAAGGAAGTTGAAATGGATGCTAAGGAAGTAAAACAAAGACTTTATGCTCTTTTTGCAGTATTTGCAGTGGTTATATTCTTCTGGTTCTCATTCCACCAAAACGGACAATCTCTAACTCTTTTTGCCAATGACTATACGAAAATGATTAATATCAACCTTGGCTTTACTACACTTCAAGGTGCTGAAGTCTTCCAAGCATTTAACCCTATATTCGTAGTTTTCCTTACTCCAATCGTGATTGGTTTCTTTGGATGGCTTAAGGCTAGAGGCATAGAAATCTCAACTCCTAAGAAGATTGCTATCGGTATGGGTATTGCAGCTACAGCTTTTGCAGTAATGTCTATTGGCTCTATTGGACTTCCAACAGCAGCAGAAAGAATTGCAGCAGGAGGAGTTCCAGATGCTATGAGAGTTACTCCATGGTTACTAATAGGAACTTATTTAATCCTTACAGTTGCAGAACTATTTATATCTCCTCTTGGAATCGCATTCGTTTCTAAGGTTGCACCACCTAAATACCAAGGTATTATGCAAGGAGGTTGGTTGAGTGCAACAGCATTAGGTAACCAACTATTGTTTATTGGAGTAATATTCTATAATACTATTCCAGTATGGGCAACATGGACTATCTTCGTGTCAGCTTGTTTGATTTCAATGTTTACAATGATATTTATGCTTAAGTGGCTTGAAAGAGTTGCAAGATAATAAGCAATAAAAACATAAAAACTTTTATTAGAGCCCTCATTTTAATTATATGAGGGCTCTTTTATTTACTCTTTTATTAAATAAATTGCATAGAATAACGTTACCTATCCATAAAATTGTAAATTTGCACCTCTATTTTAATTAAGAAGACATGACAACAAAATTTCAACTAAGAGAGAAGGACGAATTTATTCAACTTATACAATTACTAAAAGCTACTGGTATTGCCGATAGCGGAGCAATAGCTCAAGAAATGGTTGTTTATGGGGAGGTAAAGGTTAATGGAGAGGTTGATTACCGCAAAAGAGCTAAGCTAAGAAAGGGCGATTTTGTTGAGATAATGGAAGATAGGATCGAAATAATATAAGAATACCAAATAAGAACTAATATAATAAAACAAATTAAAAGTATGGATTTAAGTAAGATATTATCAATATCGGGCAAGCCAGGATTGTTTAAACTTGTTTCACAAACAAAAAACGGAGCATTAATAGAATCTCTAATTGACGGCAAACGCCAACAAGCATTTGCAAAAGAAAAAATCAGCTCACTAGAAGATATAAGCATATTCACAACTGATGAAGATGTGCCACTGTCAAAAGTCTTTCAAGAAATTTATAAGAAAGAAGAAGGCAAGGAATGTATCAACCCTAAATCGGATACTAAAGAACTTGTTAGCTATATGAAAGAAGTGCTTCCTAATGTTGATTTAGAAAGGGTTTATACCTCTGATATGAAAAAGCTATTTACTTGGTATAATATATTAAATCAAATAAATCTTATTGACTTAAACGAGAAAGAAGAAGAAACACAAGAGACTGAAAAAGCTACTGAAGAATAGTTTATTTAGGCTTTTCAACATAAAGAAAGGGGCTTAGTTATTGATTAATTAAGTCCCTTTTTCTTTCTTTGTTTCACCAAATTAGATCTTCGTTTTAATCCACTGAAACGCTGTTTTAATTTCTTGAAACGAAGTTTCAGTAAATCCTTTCTTTGTTTCAGTAAATTCTTTCTTTGATTCATTTCTCTGAAACAGCGTTTCATTTTAGCATATAAGCACTACTTCCACTCAAAGGTAGAAATCATATAATCTAAGTCTTGGGTCAGTCTCTGGATTATTGGAGAAAGGGAATCGGTATTTGGGCTTGACTCAATATATAAAGCTCCTCTAACAAAATAACGAGAACTATCGGTTATGTAAAACTGATAAGGCGAAACTACCTTGGTTCCTTTTATCTCAAAAACATAACCATAAACCTTAGCCTCCTGATTCGAATATGCTCTTTCTATTACTCCACTTGAAAACTTATCGTGTTCTTTGGTTAAATTATAACTGTCATTTACCAGATTAGACAAAGTGTTTTTTGGAGAAAGACCAACAAAGCTTAAATATAACTTACATCCATAATCAGGATAGTTTATATTAAACCAATTCTTATTATCAAACCTTTGTTCTGCTTTTTCTACGACTCCATAGTTTGGATAATCAAACATAAAAGGAAGTCCTAAGGTATCGAACTTCTGATAGATTGGTAAAGGAACGTCTATTCGGAAATAAGTCTTTGGCTTAGGGGCTGAGTTTTTATCTCCCGAGCAAGCAATGAAAAGACCCGCAGATAATATCGCTAATAAAAAAAATCTCTTTTGCATCTTAGTACTAATCAATTTTAATAGTAAGTTTAACTATTTCAATCCTTCTATTGTCAGCTTTTTCAACAACAAAGATATAGTTCTGGAACTTGATCTTCTCTCCTTGCTTTGGCAAATGACCTGCAATTTCAATAAGCATTCCCGCCAAAGTATCAGCATCACCCTTAACCTCTTCAAAAAGCTTATCGTCAGGAAGACCAATTGCTTTACAGAAGTCATTAATACTAATTTTGCCTGCGAACAAATAGCTCCTCTTCCCTAGTCTTGTAAATAATGAAGGTTGTAGGGAGTCAAATTCATCAATAATCTCTCCAACAATTTCTTCTAAAATATCCTCTAAGCTAACAATTCCTACAACAGAGCCAAACTCGTCAACAACAATTGCTTGGTGACGTTTATCTTCTTGAAACTCTTTTAACAGGTCATTAACGTCCTTTGTTTCTGGAACAAAAAAAGCTTCCCTAATTATCCTATTCCATTCAAATTCTTTATCAACGCATAAGTATTTAAAAAGATCCTTAACATGAAGCACCCCTTTTATTTGGTCTAATTCATTTTCGTAAACAGGAATCCTCGAAAACCCACTCTTTGCAATAGTCTCCATAACTTCATTAAAGGGAGTTGAAAACTCTAATGCCAATATATCAACCCTAGCTGTCATAATATCTGACACGTCATTGTCTAGCCTAATAACCTTCCTATTAAACTCTGTTTCTATTAAGTCGTTTTCAGTCTTATCTAAATCCATATATAGCTTTAGATACATATTATAAAAAGGTTTTAAAGCCTTTTTTAGTAAAAATAAATCCTTTTTCAATTCTAGTTTTAATTATTTGTAATGGCAAAAGTAAACAAAAATTAGATTTATAGTGTTATAAATACAAGAATATTGCAATAATTATTATCTTTGCGAGACAAATAAAAGTTAAGTTATGAAAAAAATATTATACCTATTAGCATTACTTATCCCTTATTTAATTTAGGACAATCACAAGTAGTATGCACACCAAGAAGTGGACAAAACGTTCAAGAAATTATTGAAACCTATTTTATAGGAGGAGGTGTTGAGGTTTCTAACGTTAGATTCAATGGGCTAGAAGTTGCAAACTCAAATCAATTTGGAACTTTTACTAATGCCGACACATCAGGACAGAATATTAAACTAAGTAGCGGTTTGGTTATTGTTACTGGGGATATTCAAGATGCAGCAGCTGGTCCATATGGTACTCATAGCTCCAATGCAGTTCCTGCAAGTGATAACGAAGAAATTGCAGTACCTCTTAGATTAGTACTTAACGACCTTGGATTAAGCGACAAGTCTATGAACGATATTGGAGTACTATCATTCGACTTCGTTCCTCAAGGAAATGAAGTTTCTTTTAAATATGTTTTTGCAAGCGATGAATACCCTGGTTATGTTAACTCCAACTACAACGATGCATTTGGATTCTTCGTTACTGGACCACTTTTAGACGACGGAAGTCCTACTACTATTGCTGGATACACCTCAATTGCAAATTATAATATTGCAATAATTCCTGACACATACCCAGAACTACCCGTTACTATTAATACTGTTAATAGCGGGTATGGTACTAGTGGCACAGACCCTTCAAATTCTCATTTACATATTCAACTCACAAGCGGTTCTTCAATTAATAAAATGCAAGGCTATACAATTGCTCTTGAAACAAAGAGAATTACAGTAGCTCCTTGCTATAAATATTCAATTTCTATAGCTATTTGTAATGTTTCAGACCATGCATTAAATTCTTCAGTATATCTTGGAGCTAATTCATTTAAAACAGATGCGGTTGATCTTAGTGGATTAACTGAAGGGCCTAGTAGTGGTGATACTTTATTAATAAAAGCTAGATGCTCATCAACAACTATTACTGCTAAACTTAATAGACCAGCTACAGAATACGATACTTATACTTTTCAAGTTGAAGGTGATATGGTTGAAGGTGTAGATTATGAAGCATTTGGTAACCAACTAACATTTCCAGAAGGAGACTCTATTGCTCAGACTATAATCAACTTTCTTACAGACCCATCAGACATTCCTGGACAAATAAAAACCTTAAAGATAATAACAGAAAATACAACTCCTTGTTCTAAAATGGACACAATATTAATTAAAGCAGTTGTTCCTGAAACCTTTGAATTCTCATATATAAGAAACGATACAGTTTATTGTAATAATGTATTACCTCAAAGAGAGCTATTACAAGCAAAAGTAATTAATGGAATTGGTAATACAACATATTTATGGACAGGACCCGATGGTCAACCAATTGGAGAAAGACCAACCGCAGATTCAAACTATGTAACAATTACTGAACCAATAACAATTACCATTACGGCAAAAGATGAGTGCTTTAGAGAAATTTCAAAAACTGTTAACTTTAGAGTTAATACCGGAACTACCGAAGTAAGTACTGACAGAGATAAGATATGTGAAGGAGATAGCATTCAGCTTTCTTGCACAAATGCAGTGACATGTGTTTGGACATCTATTCCTGCCGACCTTAAACTAGCACAAAACAATACAGCCCTTAGTCCTATAGCAATGCCAAGTGGTCAAACAACATATAAAGTTACAATTAGCGATGAGTTTGGTTGTGAGGCAAAAAATCAAATTACTATTACCGCATATCCAAATGTTAACGCAACAATGTCGTTAAATCCAACCAACCTAACCTATATAAATACACAAACTAAATTTATTAATCTAACGGCGAATTCTCATTCAGTACTTTGGGACTTTGGGGATGGAGAGACCTCAACAGATGAAAATGGATACCATGTTTATCCTAACGACCAACCAGGAGAATATGAAGTTATATTGGTTGCTTATAATGAGGCATTATGTCCAGATACAGCAAGAGGAAGAGTTATTGTTAAACCAGACTTCACCATATATCTTCCTAATGCTTTTACTCCAGGCTCAGGAGATATAACATCAGTTTTCTTACCTTTCTCATCAATTCCATTAGAGTATGAACTTTCGATATTTAATATATGGGGAGAAAAAATATTCACAACAAATAACAAAATTGGAGGAGGATGGAATGGTAAACTTAAAAGTGGAGGCTATGCGCAGGACGGAACCTATGTTTGGTATCTAGTTTATAAGGACGGTGACGGATTAAGTCAAAAGAAAAAAGGCACCGTTGCAGTTATTGGTAGCCCAAAATAAGATAAAGCCCCCTAAAACCCCTTATACAAATCCATGTTTAAGGGGTTTTATTCATACAAAGGTAAGTGTTTAACTTTTTTATGTTGAAAAATATACCAATTCATTGGCTCTATTTCGTTATAATTGTGTAATTTTATCCCGTGAAAAATAATATAATTATGAACAGAAAACTTTTAGCTCTTATCTTTTTATGCAATGTATTTAGTTTTAGCCTTATGGCTCAGAAAACTGAAGCTATAAAAGAACCTCAACGAATCTTAGATGATGCAAAAGCATTTTTAAACGAACAAAAATACGCTGCAGCCTACCAACAATATGTTAATTATATTGATTTGTTTAAAACAGGCAATAAATCAGACCTTGCAGATGCTTATTTCTATAAAGCAATTGCAGCCTCTAACCTTGAAAACAATGATGCAGACAATCAAATCAGGGAATTCCTTACCCTTTTTCCAAACAACGTAAGAAAGAATGATGCATTTTTCAGCTTAGCTAACTTCTATCAAAAACAAAATGACTTCATAAGCGCTATTGAAACCTATAACGAGATAGAGTATGGAAGCCTAACGGATGATCAAAAGCTTGAATTTAATTATAAACTTGGTTATTGCCTTTTCAATATCAATAGTTTTGACCAAGCAAAAGGCTATTTTGCAAAAGTCAAAGACACAAAAAGCAAGTATTCATCACCTTCTACTTATTATTACGCCCATATATTATATTCAGAAGGGAAATACGATGCAGCCTTAAAGGAATTTAAAACCTTAAAGAATGATAGGAACTTTAAAGGTATCGCTCCATATTATATAGCTCAAATCTATTATATTCAAAACAATTATGCCGAATTAGTTAAGCAAGCCTCAGAACTTTCACAGCTTTCTAACTCTAAGCGTTCTTATGAAACAAATAGAATGCTGGGTGAGGCATATTGTAAGCTTGAACGCTATGAGGAAGCAATACCATATCTTAAAAAAGGAGTTGAAGATAATCCAGCAGCTACCCCAGAGGATAATTATTTATTAGGTTATACCCTAAACAAAAGCGGAAACCACCAAGAAGCTATTCCTTTCTTATTAAAAGCTTCAACCAATAACGATTCTCTTTCTCAACATGCGCTATATAATATTGGATATTCTTATCTTAAGACAGGCGATAAGGTTTCAGCACGTTCTTCTTTTAAGGAAGCCTATACCTTAGGTTTTGACCCAGCAATTAGTGAAGATGCCCTTCTTAACTTTGCCAAGCTATCATATGAGCTACCTAATCCATTTAACGAAACCCTACAATCATTCCAACTCTATTACGATACTTATCCAAAATCGAGCAAGATAAACGAAGTAAAAGAATACTTAGCCCAACTATATGGCGCATCGAAGAACTATCAGCATGCCCTAAAACTTATTGAAGAACTACCCTCAAGAAGCAAGACCATTAATGCAGCATACCAAAGAATTGCATTAAATAGAGGTATTGAGGTATTTAACGAAAACAACTATAAGGAAGCAATACAATTATTTAATAAGAGTTTAGAAAACCAAATTGATAATAACCTAACAGCAGCTGCATATTATCTTAGAGGAGAATGTTCGTATCGTTTAGGTAATTATGAGGGTTCAATTAGAGAGTTAAATTCTTTCTATAAGGTTCCCAATGTAAATAAGAGCACATATTATTCTAAGGCTAATTACTCAATGGCGTATAATTACTTTAAACAAAAGAACTATAAGAAGGCAAAAGACTTCTTCAATAGCTTCCTAAATGCAAGCATTGGAGAGCACCCACAATTAATTTCTGATGCACATAACCGTCTTGCTGATTGTTATTATATGGAAAGAGATTTCAATAATGCAATAAAAGAATATAATTATGTTATAAACGCTAACCTTATCGATGTTGACTATGCAACATATCAGAAAGCATTATCGGTAGGAGCCTCAGGAAACATAGCAAACAAGTCAACAATTCTGCAAAAAGCAATAAGTGATTTCCCAAATAGTTCATATAAGGCTAGTATGCTGTTTGAACTTGCCAATGCTTATTTAGTTTTAGAACAAAATGAGAAAGCACTTCAAACCTATACCAAAGTTGCCCAAGACCATCCACAATCAATTCATGCCAAAACAGCAATTAGCAAGATTGGGATGCTTTATTATAAGGACGGAAAAGATGATTTAGCACTTAAAACCCTTGACAAATTGGTTAAATCTTATCCAAAGACTGAAGAATCTAAGTCTGGGATAAAAAGTATAAGAACAATCTATGTTAGTCAAAACAAGGTTGATGAGTTTTCTGAATACATAAAAACAATCCCTGATGCAAACTTCACAGTTAATGAAGAGGATTCAATAACTTTTGAGGCAGCTGAAAACTTATATATGAGTGGGGAGTGCAAGAAATCAATTAAAGGATTTAGAGATTACCTTAATAAGTTTCCTGTTGGCTTCTTCTCAGTTAATGCTAACTATTACTTGGCTGATTGTTTAATGAAAGAAAACAAAAAAGACAGTGCCTTGATATCTTATTTGTTTATTTGTTCGGCTCCAAAGAATATGTTTACAGAAAACTCCTTGTTAAATGCTGCAAATATAAGCTATGAAACAAAAGAGTATAGGCAAGCAAATGAATTATATAAGAGATTACAAAAAGAAACCGAAGTAAATAATCATAAGGCTTTGGCAGAGGTTGGAATAATGAGAACAGATTTCTATTTATCACAATATGAAACTGCAATTGCATCTGCTCAAAAAGTACTTTCAAATGCTAAAAACACAAGTGCAGCAAATGATGAGGCTAATTATATAATTGCTAAAAGCTATTATTCAATGGGCGATACAGTTAATGCACTTAAAGAATTTACCAAGCTAAAGAAGTCTAAGAATGGAGATTACTCAGGCGAGGCTAACTATGTTTTTGCAGAAAACGCCTTTAATAATCAAAAGAATGCAGAAGCAGAGAAGCAGATATTAGCAATTTCGGCAAACCCAACGAGTGAGTATTGGTTGGCAAAATCAATTATTCTATTGGGAGATATTTATGTGAAGAAAAACAAGAATATGATAGCTAAACAAACCTACCAAAGTATTGTTGATAATTATGATGGGGAGGAACTTGTTGATATTGCAAAAGCTAAGATTGAAACAATTGAGAATGCAGAAAATGCAATTAAAGAAAAGACTCAGATAAAAGCTAAGCAAACAAAAGAAGAGGTTGACGAAATCATTATTGATGGAAGCAAATCAAATAACAAACCATTACCAGAGGCTAATTAAACTCAATAATAATACTAAAATATATTTTGAATATGAAAACTATAAATAGAATAAAATTATTTATACTTATTTCTCTAATGAGCTTTGGGTTAATGGCTCAAGGTCCAATAAAAGATACTATACAAAGAGATATAAGACAGAACTTAAATGAAAGTGTTATTATTTCAACCCAGTTTGATCCTGTGGTTAATGAGGCTATGAAGATTTCGGATAACCCAAGCATTTTCGATACTACCTTTGTTATTCCTGACCTTAAGTATGAGATAATGAATAATGTCTTTTCTACAAAATACAATGTTGAAGAGATTAAAGCAGCTAAGGTTAAGGGAGAGCCTATTTCTATGCTATATAATGGAAACATTAAGGCAGGAATAGGTACATATCTAACACCTTATTTTGAAGGCTTATATTCTGAAACAAGGAATAAATCATTACTCTACGCCATTCATGCACGACATTACTCTTCTCACTGGTCAATAAAAGATTATCCAAAGAATCATTTTGCTGATAATGATATTAATGTTTATGGAAAGAAGATTTGGAATAAGTTCTTTGTTGATGCAAAAGCATATTATAATAATTCAATAAACTATTATTACGGATTTAATAATGAGGTTGCAGATATTGATAATTCAGACTTTAGAACCTCTTGGCATAATGTTGGATTTAAAACAAACTACGAAAGCTTATTCCGTAATGAAGATGCATTAAATCACAAACTTAGCTTTGGAATTGAAGACCTTTTTGGCAAATGGGGATCAAATGAACTAAACGTTAGGTTTGACGCAGAGGCCTCTAAGAGATTTGAGCTATTTGATAATGACAAACAACTACTGGGTCTTAAATTATCATATCTACATTCTTTAAATAATTATGACGCTTCAATCTTTAATTCAGCTCCTTATTTCTCTTCAGAGATTTTTACACCAGATTATATTACAAACAATACAAATAAATACAACACAGGACTTCTTAGCGTTAAACCTTATTTTGACTTTAAGGTAAATAAATTTCAACTCCATACCGCAGTTGATTTTGTAACAGAATTTGGACAAGAAAAAGACTTTTATATTTACCCAACAGCAATTATATACTTCCCACTTATTCCTAAGAAGATATATTTTGAGGGAGGTTTAACAGGAAAGCTTGAAAGGATTTCATTAAATACAATAAGAATTGACAACCCTTATATAAGCCCATTTCTTAATATTAAAACTACATCAAACTATAAGTTATTTGCAAAGCTTAGCTCAACCTTCTCCAATAAACTTGGGATTAATTTAGAGGCAGGACTACAAAACTTCAACGACCTTCATTTCTACCAATTAGAACCTTTTGCAGAATATAATAATATGTTTAATATAGTTTATGATGATGCAGTTAGATATTATCTTAGAGCACATTTGGAATATAATGTTATTAAAGTATTTTCTCTAAACCTTGATGCAGAATTCCAATCATACAAAACAGATTTATTAGACTTTGCTTACTATAAACCAACATTTTCAACCTCTCTTTCTTTGCAGTATATAGCAGGCAATAAGTTAATCTTTGACCTTACCCCTCAATTCAAATCAGGAATGAAGGCAATGTATTTGGGAGAAGAAAAGAACTTAGACCCAATTATTGATATAAACCTAAGCGTAAACTATAAGTATAGCGACCAGCTTTCATTATTTGTGAAGTTAAATAACCTTGCATTCCAACGCTATGAGGAATACTATAACTTCCCTTCACAAAAGTTTATGGGAATGATAGGAGCTTCATTTTCTTTCTAGGGTTTAATATTTATTCATAATCAATAATGATAACAAGAGAATATCTTATTGAGTTCTATGATAAGCCAATAGGGAAAGACTGCCTTAGAGATATAATCAAAGATATCGAAAAGGAGTGTTTCCCTATTAGTGTTTTATATGATATATCATTTAAAGAGAAACAAAAAATAGGATTTCATGCAGCCTGGACAATAGAAAAGATGTATGAAAAGGATATTGAAGTTATTGATTTGATTATCGAAGACCTCCTAAAAGACTATAATACTATCCCTAACTATGCTTGTGCTCGCCATTATGGAAGGATGCTTGCCTTAGCCCTTAAACTTAATGCAAAAGGAAAAGCTAGCCCAATTATTCAAAAAGCTATTAGAGAATCTAATGATGAAATAATAATTGAAGGATGCTTTAAGTGGTTAATTGCAAAGGATATTCCAATTGGAACAAAGATGTGGCAATTAGAAATACTATTATATTATGCAGAGAAACATGCTTGGGTAAAAGAAGAGCTTATACCCATCGCTGAAAAGCTACTTATTAATGGAACCCCTGCAAGCATAAATTATGGGAAACGATTACTAAAACGCTTAAAACCCTAAAATCTTTACTTAACGATAAATATAATCAACTATCTTAAAGGTTGAGCTTTTAGTATCTTGATTTCTTTGGCAATTAGAATAGCTGTAATGATTGTTGCTGCTAAGTCGGAAGCTGGCATACTTATCCAAACCCCTTGTACTCCCCAATAATACGGAAGGATAAATAGAAGCGGAATAAGAACTATTACCTGGCGAACTAAGGAAAGGAATATTGCTTTTTTTGCCTTGCCAATCGATTGGAAGAAGTTTGAACAAACAATTTGAAAACCTACTATTGGGAATAAGATAAAAACAATTCTAAATCCTTTTGATGCAATATCAACTAATTCATGGTCACTTGTAAATGCCTTACTTATTGTTAGAGGGAAGAATTCAACAGACAAAAATGCAATTACCATTGTTATTACTCCCATAATAGTTCCTTTCTTAAGCACCTCTAAGACCCTATCGTAGCGTTTTGCACCATAATTATAACCAACTATGGGTTGCATCCCTTGAGTTATACCTAGCACCACCATAACAAAAAGAAAAGCAACCCTATTTATTATCCCATAAGCACCAATTGCTAAATCACCACCATATTTCCTTAAACTATAATTAATTAGAATAACAACGCCGGTTGCTGCTAGGTTCATTAGGAATGGAGACATGCCAATGGAGAAAATATCTCTAACAATTTTCTTTTTAAGTTTAAATATATCCTTAGTGAAGTGAATAACCTTATTTTTTCTCATAAAAATAAAAATAAGCCATACTAAGGCTACGAACTGAGCTATAATAGTTGCCCAAGCTGCTCCTGCAATTCCCCAATCTAAAATAATAATAAATAAGGTAAGAAGAAGGATATTTAGAACTACTGAGAATAATGTTACATACATTGCCAAATTTGGGTATCCAGAAGAGCGTAATAAGGCATTAAGTCCAAGATATAGAGATGTTAGAACATTACCAGAAAGAATAATAAACATAAATTCTCTTGCAAAACCCAAGGTTGCATCACTCCCTCCAAACATATAAAGCACCTCTGTAAGGAATGGAAGAATCAAAACCGTTAGACCAATTCCTATAATTATGTTTAAGATTACAACATTTCCAAGAACCATTTTTGCTGATTCAATATCCCTTTCTCCTAATCGAATAGACATAACTGCTGCACCCCCTACCCCTACCAAGGAGCCAAAAGCTGCAGCCAGGTTCATAAGGGGAAATGTTAGTGCAAGCCCAGAAATTGCTAAGGCTCCTAGCTTTTGCCCAATAAAAATACTATCCACAATATGGTATAATGATGCTGCAATCATTGCCACAATTGCAGGAAAAGCATATTTAAGTAATAGCTTGCCGGTATCTTCTCTCTCTAATAAAAGGGTTCTATCTTCACTCATAATTCGAAGTGCAAAGGTACAAAATTATAATAGCCAATAATTATAATTGTTATTCAAAAATAAAAAACAAGACACAAAAGTCAATAATACACAAGTATATATTGAAAAAACAAAGTAATAAAACCCTCAATCAAAGAGATAAGATATTAGAATAAAGAAACAAACTATCTAAATGAAGAATCAAACTCATGACATACCCATGTCACGGTTCCTGACATGCCCATGTCAAGGTCGCTCACATACCCATGTCAGCATACGTGACATACCCATGTCAGGAGCCATGACATGCCCATGTGAGGGAGTGCGACATGGGTATGTGGTGAGATTGAAACAAAGAAAGAAAAGTTGGGCTCTAAGAGATAGGACAACAAGTCTATATAAAAAATATAGGTAACTAATCTCGGAGATTAATTACCTATATTATATAAGTTTAGTTGTATTACTCTCTTCTTATTTCAAGAATGCAAGTAAGATACCTGCTGCAACTGCTGACCCCATAACTCCCGCTACGTTTGGTCCCATTGCATGCATTAATAAGTGATTTGTTCTGTCATATTCTTGTCCAACAACTTGTGAAACACGTGCAGCATCTGGCACTGCCGATACTCCTGAGTTTCCAATTAATGGGTTAACTTTGTTATCGCCTCTTAAGAATAGGTTCATAAACTTAACAAATGATACCCCTGCTATTGTTGCAACAACGAAAGAGAATGCTCCTAGTGCGAAGATTCCTATTGATTTTGCATTAAGGAAAGATGTTGCTTGAGTTGAAGCTCCAACTGTTAGACCAATTAATATTGTTACTGTGTCAATAATTGGACCTGATGCTGCTGTAGCTAAACGCTTGGTTACTCCTGATTCTTTAAGCAAGTTACCAAAGAAAAGCATACCTAAAAGAGGAATACCTGTTGGCACTATGGTACATGTTAAGAGGAATGCTATTATAGGGAATAATACTTTCTCAAGTTTTGATACTGGACGTGGACGTTTCATCCTAATTAAACGGTCCTTCTTAGTAGTTAGAGCTCGCATAATTGGCGGCTGAATAACAGGAACTAAGGCCATATAGGAATATGCCGAAACGGCTATCGCTCCTAGTAGCTCTGGTGCTAATTGTGATGAAATAAAGATTGCTGTTGGACCATCAGCTCCTCCAATAATACCAATTGCTCCTGCTTCTGCTGGTGTGAAACCAAGTTGAAGTGCTATTGCGTAAGCTGCAAAAATACCAAACTGTGCTGCGGCACCAATTAGTAGTAGTTTTGGATTGGAAAGAAGGGCTGAGAAGTCGGTCATGGCACCAATACCTAGGAATATGAGTGGAGGATACCATCCGTTTTGTACACCATGATAAAGTATATTTAGAACTGAGCCTGCTTCATAGACTCCTGTTCGTAAGCCAGGATAGAAAGGAATATTCCCAACAATGATACCAAACCCAATAGGGACTAATAATAATGGTTCGTATTCTTTTATTATTCCAAGACCTATGAAGAAACAGCCTATAGCAATCATTATGATATGACCTAATGTAAAGTTACCATATGATGTGTAGGAAAAAAATTGGACGAGTTGGGTTTGGATAAATTCCATGAAACCCATTGTAGATTCTAATGCTATCATTTTTTAGCCTCCTATTGTTATAAGCACATCGCCTTCCATAATAGAGTCTCCCTTTCGTGCTTTTATTTCAGTTATTGTTCCAGCTAAGTCTGAATCAATAATGTTTTCCATTTTCATAGCTTCTAACATTATTAGTTTTTGACCAACCTTTACTACGTCTCCAACATTAACATAAATATCAAGAACAGTTCCTGGTAGTGGAGATTTAACTGTTTGGGCTCCTGTGCTAGTTGTTTTTGCAGTTTGAGGAGTTGAGTCGGTTGATGGTACAGCTACTGGACGAACTAACTTAGGTGTTTTTGTTTGTTTAACCTCTTTGTCAATCTCAACTGAATAAGCAGTGCCGTTAAGCTCTAATTCGATTGTTTGTCCCTCAACATTATTTATGTCAACGGTATAACTTGTTCCGTTTATTTTGAATTTATAATTTTTCATTTTACTTATTTCTTTTTTTATGATTATCGCCTATAAACATTCATATTATGCAATTTCGAGCTCCAAGGTGAATAGGTTTTTGAAACCTTATTAATTGTAAGAATTGTGTTTTCTTCATCATGTAATTGATCGTCATACATGTAGATTGCTGCTGCAATTGCTGCAAACTCTTCTCCACTTATAGAAGCAATAGACTTAGGTCCTGCTTGTTTAGAATCTTTCGCCTCTTGCTTTCTTGCTTTTCTATCTTGTAAATTAATAATAGTATTTTTAAAGAGAAGTAGAAACAAGAAGATAACTATTAGGGCAAGGAAAACTGTACTTACTGCAATAAGAGTTAAACCAAGACCATAAGGGTCGTGTTTTGAAATCTCATCACCTTTCATAGGTTTTACATAATTAAATAAAGGTGAATTTGCAATATCAATATGCTCAAAACCTTGCTTAACATCAATTGCAAATATATTATATCCATTAACGTTATCTCCAGCTATATAAAGCTGTTTAGTGTCGGGGATATAACTAAATGCAGATGCTGCTCCGTTAAATCTATATTCTTGGTTTAGTTCTCCTTTAAAGTTAATAACTCTAACGAAAGAACTATCTCTATTTGAAGCCAAGTAAACAATATGATTATCATAAATTGCAATACTCTTAGGTCTATAGATAGCATATTCATCGTGGCGACCAGCTACTACGTCAACAAGTAAAACAATTTCTTTTTTAAATCCATCTTTTATTGGGACTAGTATTTCAACAGTATTCTCATTATGATTAATTACTGCTACAGTTTGTGTCTTTGAATCTACAGCGTAAGTTTGAGGCACCAATGGGTCGTAGGTTCCCCCTGCATTAACATTGGCTATCTGAGATTTCAAAGAGTCTATTTCTTGTTGCATCGTTTCAATCGTAGCTTTCTTCTGAGCACTAATACTCAAAGAAAAGACAAGCGAAAGAAATAATACAACAGTTTTTATTATATTAACTTTCATCTCTTTTTTATTATAATGGAATATTGCTATGTTTTTTCATTGGGTTCTGATCCTTCTTAGTAGCTAATGCTTGAAGAGCTCTAATGATACGGAAACGAGTATTTCTCGGTTCAATAACATCATCAATATAACCAAACTTCGCTGCGTTGTATGGGTTAGCAAACTTTTCGTTGTATTCTGCTTCTTTTTCTGCAATGAATGCAGCTTTAGCTTCATCTCCTTCAATTTTCTTTATTTCACTGCCATAAAGAACTGAAGTTGCTCCACTTGCTCCCATAACTGCAATTTCTGATGATGGCCAAGCGTAGTTGATATCACCACGTAATTGTTTTGAACTCATAACATCATGAGCACCACCATAAGATTTACGAAGAGTTATAGTAACCTTAGGAACTGTAGCTTCACCATAAGCAAATAAGAATTTAGCTCCGTGAACAATGATTCCATTATATTCTTGTGCTGTTCCTGGAAGGAATCCTGGTACGTCAACAAGGGTTACTATAGGAATGTTGAAAGCATCGCAAAAACGAACAAAACGTGCTCCCTTTCTTGATGAGTTTATATCTAATACACCAGCCATATAGTTTGGTTGATTTGCAACAATACCAACAGAAACTCCGTTGAAACGTGCAAAACCTACAACAATATTTGCTGCAAAGTTGCGATGAACTTCTAAGAATTCGCCATCATCAACAATTGCATGAATAATGTCTTTAACATCGTATGGTTTGTTTCTATTTTCTGGAATAATTGAGTTTAAAGAGTCTTCCAAACGATTTATTGGGTCAGAACATGGATAAATTGGAGCTTCTTCCAAATTGTTTGATGGAAGATAAGTCATTAGTTTTCTAATTAATAACAGGCCTTCTTGCTCTGTGTCAACAACAAAATGAGTTACCCCAGATTTTGTAGCATGAACCATAGCTCCTCCTAGTTTTTCGTCAGTTACATCTTCTCCGGTAACTGTCTTAACTACCTTAGGCCCGGTTACGAACATATAACTATTTTCTTTTGACATCATGATAAAGTCAGTTAGAGCTGGTGAATAAACCGCTCCACCTGCACATGGGCCAAAGACTGCTGAAATTTGAGGTATCACACCTGATGCCATAATATTTCTTTGGAATATTTCAGCATAACCAGCTAATGAATTAACACCTTCTTGAATACGAGCACCACCTGAATCATTAAGCCCAATAACTGGAGCTCCAACTTTCATTGCTTGATCCATTACTTTGCAAATTTTCTTTGCAAAAGATTCAGATAGAGAACCTCCAAATACTGTAAAATCTTGTGAGAATACGTAGATAAGGCGTCCGTCTATTGTTCCATAACCTGTAACAACACCATCTGAAAGGAAGGTTTTGTCTTGCATGTTGAAATCTGTACAACGATGAGTGACAAACATATCAAATTCTTCGAAAGAACCCTCGTCTAAAAGGATTTCAATACGTTCACGTGCGGTTAGTTTACCTTTTGCATGCTGAGCGTCAATTCTTTTTTGACCCCCACCTAGTTTTGCTTCTGCTCTTTTATCGAGTAGTTGCTTTATTTTATCTTCAAAAGCCATTATTATGATATTTAATTATTTAATAATTTAATTCTATTATTCGCCACAAAGCTCTGTAAGTACTCCCAATGTTGATTTTGGGTGAAGGAAACCAATGTTTAATCCCTCTGCTCCTTTTCTTGATGTTTTATCAATAAGTCTTGCTCCTGCTTTTTCAACATCAGCAAGTGCCTCATTAACATTATCAACTGCAAAAGCAATATGATGAACCCCTGGTCCTTTTTTCTCTAGAAATCCTGCAATTGGACTATCTGGAGATGTTGCTTCCAACAATTCTATTTTTACTTCACCAACCTTAAAAAAGGCTGTCTTTACTTTTTGGTCTACTACTTCTTCAATGTTATAACATTCTAGTCCCATAACATCTTCCCAGTATTTAATTGCTTCTTCTAAATTCGAAACAGCTATACCTATATGCTCTATACGTTTAGGTTTCATATTATTATATGTTTTTTGTTAATAAATTACTCGCGTCAAATAAAATGCAAAAATACTATTGTTTTCTTACATTACGAAGGAAATAAGGATTATTCTATTTTTAAACTATATACTATTGATTCTAACTGCATTAATTCGTCCCTCTTATTTTGGTTTGGAGAATAGACAAAACAATCAATCATTATAAATTGATTATTCTTTTGGTCAAAAAAACAATAGTTAATGAAAGAACCTCCCATGAAGTCGTTAAACAATCGCCATAACCCTCTTGTTTCAATTGCTGGTTGACCATTAATGCTTACAGTTTTTCTTGATAATGGATATCTTGTTTCTGTTCCCATATATGAACCACGGGTTGGGCCAGGTATATTCTCTTTTGAGATTTTATCTCTTAACTCTATTATCTTTTCTTCATTAAACATTCCATCTCCCAAGAAAGGTGTCTTGTAAATCATAAGGTTTAATGTCTTTTGATCGGCTTTTACTCTATAAT
The DNA here is from genome assembly GCA_028708845.1 of Bacteroidales bacterium. Lineage (GTDB taxonomy): Bacteria > Bacteroidota > Bacteroidia > Bacteroidales > P3 > UBA10566. The sequence goes on along the minus strand of JAQVXZ010000004.1, from coordinate 34,613 downwards.
CTTTTCTAATCCATGCAAAATCATCTTCAAACTTAGAAATAGAAAACTCTTTTGCAAAGGTTAATGTGAATTTAAAGGTATTTCTTAGTTTCTTGGTCAATTCAACATTCTCCAATCTTTTAAATGCCACTGCAACTCTTCTATGTTCATTATCATAGAATTGATTAATTATGGAAGGTGCGTATCTGCTAATCATACTATAAAGACTATCCATATTATTTGTAATAATTTGGAAATATGCTTGAGGGAAAGACTTGTAGTCTATATTTTGGAAAATAGTATTTTCGGTATTAGTCTTTGCATAGTCTATAATAAAGATATTTCTATGCTTTTGGAACATCTCAGAATTGTAAAATGTTTTTGGTTGTATTTGAACTACATCAAAAAGTGGCTCAGGACTTGAAATCCCTTCACAAGCTTTAAGGAAATATGAACCTATTGTATCCCTAAATTCTCCTTTATAAACTTCGTCTGGAACAATTAATAGCATTTCCAATGTTTTCCCCCCTGATGAAGGTAAATTCTTTGGATTAACTGATGACTGGGATTGTTCTTTGGATTCGGTTGAATCTTTTTTCTTACATCCACTTAATAACGTTAGGGATGAAACTATTGAAAATAATGCAATAAAATAAAATAACTTTTTCATACCAATTTAATATAATAATTTGCAAATATCTTAAAATAAATCGAGAAAACATAGGCAAAAGTTTATTAAACGAAGATTTATTTGTATTTTTGCACCTCAAAATTTTATATTATGTTAGATAAGTTAGAAGCAATTTATTCAAAGTTCCTATTAATAGAAGATCAAATTAATCAGCCAGAGATAATGTCTGATATGAAGCGTTATGTAAAGCTAAATAAGGATTATAAAGATCTACAACCTATTATTGAGGCTTACAAAGAATATAAAAACATCTTAGAAAACATAAATAATGCAAAAGAAGTTCTTAATACCGAAAAGGACGAAGAGTTTCGAGAAATGGCAAAAGAGGAATTGAATAGCCTAATTGAGAGAAGGGACGAAATGGAGGATGAGATTAGACTAATGCTTGTTCCATCAGACCCTCAAGACAGTAAGAATGCAGTTTTTGAAATTAGAGCTGGAGCTGGAGGTGATGAGGCTAGTATTTTTGCTGGCGATTTATATAGAATGTACTTAAAGTTCTTTGAGAAAAAAGGATGGAAATTTGACGTTGTTGACTTTACCGAAGGAACTGCTGGAGGATATAAAGAAGTTATTATTAATGTTATGGGCAATGGCGTCTATGGACAAATGAAATACGAATCAGGAGTTCACCGCGTTCAAAGAGTTCCACAAACCGAAACACAAGGAAGGGTTCATACCTCTGCTGCATCAGTAGTTGTTTTGCCTGAGGCTGAAGAATTTGATGTTGAACTTAAACAATCAGATATTAGAAAAGACACCTTTTGTTCATCAGGTCCTGGTGGTCAATCGGTGAATACAACATACTCTGCTGTTAGACTTACCCATGTTCCAACAGGAATTATTGTTTCTTGTCAAGACCAAAAATCACAAATCAAGAATCTTGAAAAAGCTATGGTTGTTTTGAGAACAAGACTATTTGAATTAGAATACAATAAGTATTTGGAAGAAATGTCATCAAAACGTAAGACAATGGTTTCAACTGGTGATAGGAGTGCAAAGATTCGTACCTATAACTATCCTCAATCGAGAGTTAGTGATCATAGAATAAATTATACAATGCATAACCTTACTTCCTTTATGGATGGAGACCTACAAGAAATTCTTGATGCACTTCAATTAGCTGAAAATGCTGAAAGATTGAAAGAGGCTGTTAACTAAGCAATATTTAATACTCTAATGCGTTAAGTATTTTACAATTGTATAACAATATATTACGCATGAAAGCTATTAATCTAGTATTTTCAATACTCCTTTGTTCATTATTAATATTATTAATGCCTTATACATCTAAGGCACAATATGCTAATATTCCTATTGGCTCTTGGAGAGACCATTTATCGTATTACCAAACTCAAAAACTAGCCTTAGTTGAGAATAGGATTCTAGTCTCGGCAGGGACTGCTATGTTTTACTATGACAAGGAAGATAACTCGGTTGAAAGATTTTCGAAAGTTAATGGGTTAACCGATGCAGGCATTGTTCAACTTGCTTACGACAAAACCACTAAAAGCATTATTGTTGTATACGAGAATTCTAATATTGATATAATTCAAAAAGATAAGGTTTATAATATCCCCGACATAAAGATTCGTTCCATAGAAGGCAGCAAGTCGATAAACAATATTATCTTTCATAAGAAAAAGGCATACCTATCTTGTGGTTTTGGAATTGTGGTTTTAGACTTAGAAAGAAAAGAAATCTTTGAAACATACTATATAGGATATAATAGCTCTAAGATAAATGTAAATGCCGTTTTGATTGATAATGATTCAATTTACGCTGCAACAGTTAATGGCTTGCTATACGCACCCTATAACTCCCCTTCCCTAGCAACAAGCGAAACTTGGATAAAACATCAAAGCTTAGACAATCCTTCCAATAAAGAAATTAAGTATCTTTTTAAATATAAAGATAAACTTATGGCAGGCATTAAGGTTGATGATGCTCGCATTCACTTATTAGAGAAAAAACTAGATCAATGGGATACCGTTTTCACAAACCTATTAGCATATTGGATTAAACCAACCGATGACTATTTAGTTTATAAGACATGGGGGTCATCAAACCAAGCAGTAATTGTCTTAGACGAAAACTATAATCAAAAAAGATTTATTGATGTTGAGTGGGGACCAATAACCAATGACTATAATAACTTAGCAATAACCCCAGAGGTTGGCGATGCAATCATTGTTGGTAGTAATTTATGGCTATCACACGAAAAAGCAGGAGGACTAATATTTCTTAAAGATTTTGAATCCGATACTGTTGCCAAATCAATTTATCCTAATGGTCCTTTATCCAATGGTGTTTTCTCAATAACTGCATCAAATGATAAGATTTATGTTGCACCAGGAGGAAGAAACATTCAAAATGCACCAAGAGGTTATCCTGGAAACATATATCATTTCAACGGTTATTATTGGGATTGTTTAAGTAACCACCTCGATTACCAACATATATTAAAAGATATAATCCATATTAGTGTTGACCCAAGAAATCCTAATCACCTAATGGCTGCATCGTGGTGGAATGGAGTTGTTGAGATATTAGATAATAAAATTGTAAAGATTTGGGATAGCACAAATACTAATAATACTCTTAAGAGCGACGTCTATGGATATAGAATTGCAGGAGCAGAATACGACCCATCCTCAAATCTTATTGTAGCAAATTCTCTTTCAAGCAATTCATTCTGTTATTATAATTATAGGAACGAATGGGGCAATTTCAACACATTCAATAGCATTGGACAAGCAGAAGTCTTAGGCTTAATGCTCGATAAATATAATCATGGAAACTACTATAAATTCCTTTGGACAAGCAATAATGATATATTAGCCTTAGATAATAATAATAACCAAATACTTATTGACCCAAACAATGGAGCAAAAGACCAGTCAAATAAAGTTAATTGTATGGTTCAAGATAGTGATGGAGAAATTTGGATAGGGACAGACAAAGGAGTTAAGGTTATATATTCCTTAGACAATCTTTTTGAAGTAGGGGCAACCAACAAATCAACTGTTACTTGCAACAACATAATATACCAAGAAGAAGGAATTGCACAATACCTACTTAACTTCGACAATATCAACTGCATAATGAGCGATGGAGGAAATAGGAAATGGGTTGGCACAGAAAGAAATGGAATATTCGTTTTCTCACCAAATGGAGACAAACAGCTATATCATTTTACCGCTGAAAACTCACCACTCTATTCAAATAGGATAATAACTATGGCGCAAGACCCAAAAACAGGAGAAGTTTATATTGGGACAGGTCTTGGTGTAATATCATATAAGGCAGAATCGATGGCAGGAGAGGAAAAAGCAGGAAATCTAACAGCATATCCAAACCCTGTGAAGCCAGAGTATAACGGAATAATTGCAATTAAGGGCTTTGTATCAGATTCTGACGTACGCATAACAGATATTGCAGGAAACGCAGTAGCACATCTTAAATCAATCGGAGGACAGGCCGTTTGGAATGGGAAAAACTTCAATGGAGAAAGAGTAAGCTCAGGAGTTTATTTAATATTTGGTTCAGCACTTGAAGGAAAAGAAACCGCAGTTGGGAAAATTCTATTTATAAGATAGCAAAGCTCAATGATTTTCAAGACAAAAGGCATAGTCCTTAAAGCATTTGCCTATTCAGAAACCAGCATAATAGTAAAAATACTCACAAAGGAATTTGGAATAAAATCTTATATAATAAAAGGAAGCAGGAACCCGAAAGCAAAACTACGTTCCAATCTATTCCAACCCCTATATATCTTAGAACTTGAAGCATATAACAATCCCAAGAAAGACTTACAGCTAATAAGTGAAGCAAAGATTGACTACGACCTCACCCCCCTATTCTCCGATATAAAGAAAACAACACTTGCATTTTTTATTTCCGATATCATTAATCAATGCCTTAGAGAAGAAGAGAAAAATGAGGAGCTATATGATTTCATAGAAGAGAAAATCAAATCCCTCAACGCACTTGAAAGCAATTATTCAACCTTTCATTTATATTTCCTAATAGAACTTTCAGAACATCTAGGCTTTCAACCAATGAATAATTACTCACAAGAAAACCAATACTTCGACCTATCAAAAGGATATTTCCTTAGAACAAACCCAATTCATAGCAACCATCTTAACGAAAAAGATTCATCACTTTTCTCTTCATTTCTCTTATCACAAAACCCATATTCAGAAGAGAAAAATCCAATAACCTTAAACAAAGAAGAGAAAACAAAAATCCTAAACATATTAATTAAATTCTACGAGACCCATCTCCTAAGTCCAAACTCCATAAAGTCTCAGAAAATCCTAACAACAATACTTCATTAAGTAATATAAGACGCAGATTAACAAGAAATAAAAACAGGAAACGCAATATTAAACTTCTGAAACAAAGAATAAAACTCCTGAAACAAAGTATAAAACTATTGAAACGAAGATTCATTTTACTAAGATGTACATCTTAGCTCACTGAGATGTACATCTTAGCACGTTGAGATGTACATCTTAGCACGTTGAGATGGGCATCTTAGCAATTTAAGATTTGAGTATAATAATTTACTACTTTAATTTGTAAGTTTAAGGCTTGATTATGATAAAATTAATTATCATATTGCATAAAAAAAGCGAAGAGGGTTTGTTTCCTTCTTCGCTTTATGAATTATAATTGTTTGTTTTCTAATCTTATTTATAGATTAGCTTTTATTTTGGAGGCTATTTCCTCAAATTCTTCTTTTGATAGTGATAGTTTTGGACGCTTAAAGTCTAGGTCTCCTACACTGTTAATTGGCACAAGGTGTATATGTGCGTGCGGTACTTCAAGTCCTATAACTGCAAGCCCAACTTTAGGACATGGGAATGCTTTTTGAATGGCTTTTGCTAGGGTTTTAGCAAAGATATTGATCTCTGACAATAAATCATCGTCAAGGTCGAATATATAGTCTATTTCTTTCTTTGGAATAACTAATGTATGTCCTTTTGCAAGTGGTGATATATCTAAGAATGCAAAGCAATTCTCAGTTTCTGCTACTTTGTAACATGGTATTTCGCCTGCAATGATTTTTGAAAATATAGTTGTCATACTAATCTCTTGTTATTTTGATTATTTGTAGTTTCAAAATCCCTGCTGGAACTTCAACCTCTGCTATTTCTCCTTCTTTCTTGCCTAGCATTCCTTTTGCAATTGGTGAGGTTACAGAAATCTTTCCTTCTCTAAGGTTTGCTTCGCTTTCTGGTACTATTTCATATACCTGTGACTTCTTGGTAGCAAGGTTAACAAACTCCACCTTAGAAAGAAGTAAGACTTTTGATGTGTCTATCTTACTTTCATCAAGTAGGCGAGCGTTTGAAATTAGGGTTTGAAGCTTAGAAATCTTTGCCTCTAAGTGTCCTTGAGCATCTTTTGCTGCATCATATTCAGCGTTCTCAGATAAGTCTCCCTTGTCTCTTGCCTCGGCAATTGCTGCAGAGATTGCCGGACGCTCAATTGCGATAAGGTTTTGAAGCTCTTGCTTTAGCTTTTCTAGACCCTCTTCCGAATAATATTTAATTTTTGACATAATTAATTGTATTATGAATTAAAAAGAATCGAAGACCCTTAATGAAAGGTCTTCGATTCATTTATTAAATTAAGTGTTTATATTACAACGAAATCACCAGACCTACAGTGTGGATTCCTCCTCCAATCTTGGTCAATCTATAAGCGTAATCAATTGATAAGTTAACTCCGTTTTTGTCGTTTTTAGATTTTTGTATTGGAGCAACAATTGAAGCTCCAGCAGCAAAACCTGAATAAAGAGTTGTTGCACCTGCATCAACATCGTAAACACTAGTTGTTATAGCGTCTTCATATGTGTATGAAGAGCGTAGCATAAATATCTTTGCGAATGAATACTCAAGACCTAATGTGTACTGGTCTTTTGAGAATGCCATTGATGCAAAGTTTAATGCAGTTGTTAATCTGTGTTTGTTTTCAGAGAATAGGAAGTCATAAGATGCTCCAATATTTAAACTTGAAGGGATTTCAAAACTTTGAGAACGTTGTTCCAAAGACATTTGACGTCCGTAAAAGTCTGCAACAGTAGACAAACCGTCTCCACTATAACTCATTGCTGGTCCCCAGTTTTTTAGAGTTATACCGAATTTGATTTCGTAATTTTCACCTGTTACATATTGGATACCTGCATCAATTGCTACTCCTGTTGCTGTAACGTTATCTATACCTTCATTTACAACCTTAACAGTTGCTCCCCCATATATTGAGGTTGAGAAAGCTTTTGCAAATGAAACTCCAATATTCATATTAGAAATTGAAAAAGTTCCATTATTGAACTCCGGACTATTTACTGCAGTTCTATCAATAAGTCCAAAACCCATTGAAGTAACAGAAATTCCAAGAACTCCGTAGTCTCCAAGACTTTGTCCAATACCAAATGAACTAACTCCAACTCCTGAGTTGTCTAACCAATTGTTGTAAGAAAAGTTAGCCTCAGTTCCTGAAATACGTCCTAAACCTGCAACGTTAGAAAAAAGTGCGTCTATACCTGTACCGCAAGCAGTGTTCACACCGCCCCAACCAGCACTTTTAGCCCAAGGGTTTATCAAAAGAGATCCTGCACCAGCAGTCCCTCTTCTGTCATCGTTCCCTGCTTTTAGATTCAAGTTGGAGAATAGTAAAATTCCTAACGTGATAAAAGCAAATATTCTATATATATCTTTCATATCTATCTTATTTAAAATATTTCAATCTTTGCTGGTTAATATTATTGGAATGAGTTTAAGTCAGTTGGACGTAAAGCGCCAAACCATTTAATTATCTTCTCACCAACACCATCAGCTTTAATATGTATCAAGTACGCACCTCCTGAGATTGGTAATCCTTTATGATTCTTTAAATCCCAATCTATTGATGTTAGTGCTGAACCTGTTCCTGAAACTAGGCTTCTAGATGGTCCACGTAATTTTCTAATAACAGTTCCATCAACTGAATAGATAGTTACATAGCAATCAGGTGGCAAGTTACAAATCTTTACAAGGTTTTCAACTTGGTCTCCTTCATATGTTGAAGCTGCAAAATAAGGATTAGGAACAACAGATACTTGATCTAATTCAGATTTAGCTAATTCAAGATTACCAACTGTAGTTGCAATATCATTAGTTATTGTAAATTCATACATAGGGTAGTTGTCGTTCTGAGGAGATATAGCAGCTCCATTTATGTTGCTGATATAATTCTTCTTATATGGTTGACGTACTCTTAGTGATACTTTTACATCAGTTGGGATTTCAGCTAAACGATTTTGATCGAATGCTGTTGCAAGTGGCATACCAACCCACATTACAGAACCAAATACTTCCATAGCTTCTGTTAGATTATCATTTTTGTAATCGTTATATGGAGTAGTGTTTGTAAGAGTTATTAATTCTAGTTTTTTGAGTTTATTATAAGCCCATGTTCCCATATCTTTGTCTCCTTGAGCGTTAAGATCGTTATAAGAAGGTGGGTTTACAATTCTCTTTTCTTTATTAGGTTCAAGTCCGTTAGGTGTAAAGAGTGTATATTGTGAAGCTCCTAATACATATATGTAATGCATTCCTCCAAATACAGGCTCTCCATTAGCTCCAAAAGAAGTTGAAGTTGGATTCCAAATTAGGTCTCTTCCGTTTCCAGGTTTGTTTTCTCCTAATTGTGAGTTTTCTCCAAACATCATATTTAACCTTTGACCTGTTTCAAGATTGATTGCATAACCAGGGAACCATCCCCATCCTTGAGTTCCGTCACCTAATGGCTGACCATTCTTATCAACAGATGGATGTCTTCTTATTTGGAAACGTTTTGCTTTTCCTTGTGTTTGATTTATATCATCTCCCATTTCAATAACAGGGCATCTTGTCCATTTTGTTTTATCGCTTGTGAAAACAATATCTACTGATGCAAGATTGTTCATATCATTTGATGCTGTAGAGTAAAGGAATGCTGGGTCCATTCTATATTTTGTTATAGGAGCAGGTTCTGCTGCTGTTCCAAAATGATAGTATGAGAATCCAGGGTGAGGAATTATTTCACCTGAGTAATTAGTATAAACAGATGTTAGTCTATATGGTGCCCACCAGCCATTACCAAATTCTTCGTAGTCTTGATTTTTATCAATTGGGAAATTTGTAAAAATAGTGTCATTCTTGCCATCAGATGGGTTCCAAACTAGTTTACCAACAGCATAATAATAATCCTGAGTTAAATAAGCTAGAACATCTTCTAGAGAAGCATCTGTTAAGGTTGGAAAACCTCTAACTATAGATTCTGATGCAGTTTTTCCACCAGACTTAATCCAGTTAGTATAGTCACTACCATCATTGTCAGCAACTCCAAATAACCATGTTTTATTTGGATCCTTTGCAACAACTGATGAGAATAAGTCTGTTCCTTCACTTAAATCTCCACCAAATACTCTTCTTTGCTTAATATACAAATCATTTCCAATGTATAAAGGAGTAGCTGTTTGCTGAGGATTAGTAAGTGATATAGACAAACCTAATGGGAAAACAACTTGCTCGTTGATATCTCTAATGATTCTATCTGATGTTATAGAAAATACATCCTTTGAAACTCCATCAACCTTTAAAGTATATAATGGTAGGGTAGTATCAGCATTTTGTAATTTCCATTTTCCAAACATTAGGTTGGTTGAAGTATCAGAAGGTATAATTTTAATAATAAATTTACCTGGACGTAATTTGATAGGGTCGATAACTTTAATATTTAATGGACCAAAATCTTGTTCATATTTTAAATCTGTAACATATGACAAACCTGAAGGTTCTTCGTTTGCCTTACCCATTATTTTTTCTACTGTTTCTTGCTTGAAATTAAGAACCATTCCTCCGTTACCGTGTCCTTCAATTCTTGTAATTTCAGGACATGTTCCATAAGTGGATTGTACTAATGTACCATTTTGTTCTGGAACAACATTATGAGGAATTGCAGTTGTTGGTGTAATACTTCTACCTAAACCAGTTTTCCTACTTGCTAAATAAGTAATTTTTTGTCCGTCAAACTTAGTTGGGTCTGTTGAACTAAATTGTTTGTAATTATTATGAGCATATGCAATAGCAACATAATAGTATTTCTTATTATTTACAAGAGTCTTATCGTTTGTAGTAGCAAACTTGTCTTCTGTAATCTTGAATGTATGTTGGATTCCTTTATTTAAACCAGCAACCATTACCTTAGGAACTAAGTCGCCAATATTATCATCTTTGTAATAATTAACAAGCTTAGCAATTGGCTGATTATTTTGCAGTGTATCAAAGTTTCTAATATCACATTGACCTACAAGTCTAGCCTTGTCCTCATCGTAGATATCAGATACCGATACTTTATTATCTCTTAACTGGAAGATTTGATATCCTTCAAATTTATAATATTGATCATAGTATGTAGTACTTCTAATACTATCAAAAGTATAAATATAAGGATCATTATTTTGGTCAAGACGAATTTCGCTTACCTTAAATACATCTTCATACTTAACAGGGATTGAAATATCAATCTTGTTAAATGATTCATTTCTGTTGTTTGATGCTGGTGAATCATTAGTTAAGAATAAAATTAATTCTCTATCTAATTCTTTAATTGTTAAGTCTGGAGCATCTGGTCCTTCTAATAGGTTAAAACAATTATCAAATAATGCTTGACATTTATCGTCAATTTGTCTTAATAAGGTTACTGATGCATAAGGACCTCCTGATGCTGCTTGAGCAAATGGGATACCTACAGTAATATAGTTAATAGCACCTGGCTTAAGTTCGAAAGGCCCTGCTGATTGCATAAAACGTCTGTCACCTGAAGCGTTGTTTGAAGACTCTTCAGTCCATCCTCTAGTGTCAGTAATGTTAGGAATAATACCTTTAGTTCCCCAATTCCAAATATCAGTTGTTCCAGGAAACATAAAGTCACAAGGAATAGTTCCTGAAGTACCATCACCACCAAAGGTCATAGTAACTCCTGTTTTCCACATTCCTCTAAGGTAGTTATAATAGTCTGTAGCTTTATCTGGCTCACCTTTGGTTGTATGTCCACTATTTTCATAATAAACAAATCTTCTCATACCAAAACGTTCGTCATCAATAATACCATTTCCGAAGTTAACTCCGTTTATATTTGCTCCGTTAGTTATTTTATCGTTTACATTATACCAGTAATCAACAAATCTTTCAGCATCTGCAGTTACTTTTAATGTATCTAATATTTTATTTCCGCTTCCATCAAGGATGAAATCGTTATTATCATCTCTTTTTTGATATTGATCTTCTTTTAACCAAGCTGAGTGTGGTCCGTTTTTAACTAAGTCAATATAAACTTTAGGATTATCTATTCCATCTGGGTCTAAATAAGGTCCTTGGAAGAAGTCAATACCAATTGCAGGAGGGTTTCCTGGATATGCTCCAGTTCCTGGGCCATCGGTTGCATTTCCATTATAACAATATCCTAAACCTCTCTTAACATCACAACCAACAAAATCATCATGAGCATAACCTAAGTCAGGATCAACCCATTGGCTAAAGTAAGTGTTTTGAAGAGTAAATGTAGAACGGTTGATAATTTCATAAGAATAGAAAGTCATATTATTGATTTCGTCATTCATACTAAAAGCAAAAGCTTGTGCACGAATTTCTAAACCAATTGGATTTGCAGATTGTGATTCAGTGTGTGAGTTTCCTTTATCGTTAAATACCCACCAAAGAGTTTCATCTCCTTTAAGTACTTGGTCAACTAAGATTCCTCCGTGAACTGGTTGTCCACCTGTTCCTATTGAGTCTTCCATGGTTCTTATTGGATTATATTTTTGACCACTTTGTTTTGCAACAACTGGACAAAGATCTCCATTAAAGTCATAGTAAGGATAATCTCCTGCTGCATAGTTATAAATACCATCACCATCAACGTCCTTAAAAGGAGCTAGGTATTTGGTTTGGTTTAACTCAGCATAGTTTTCTGGATGTGCTGGCCAAGTTCTAATTGCCTCGGTAATTAAACTTTGATCAGTTGGACCTCCAATGATTTGTCCTTGAGCATTTTTTTGACATCCTGCTACGAATGCTTCAACTTCAGCTTTAGTGATACGGAAGTGTTTATCCCATTTTTCACAAACTGATTTGTTAACAGCAGCATTTTTGTCAACTGTTAATGGACCAGGCCAGAAATCGTCTCCATTTTGTCCAAAACGTAATGCAGCTACTCTTAATTGTTTATTTTCGTCTTGTCCACCAATCCATAATGCAGCACAGAACATCGCAGTACTAGTACCATCTTTCGGTACATAGTATCTTGCTGTGTTTCCATCAAACCACATATTACCACCAGTGTTAATACGTGCTCTAACATTATTTATACTTAATTCAGCTGAACCTTGAGCTCTTCTACATCTTTCAACACCAGCAGTAGCATCTTTGGTAGTCGACGTTGCAGATTTTTTAATCGGACCTTGATATTCTCTTGCAAAAACAGGGCTTTGCAAACTAAGGTAGATTAAAACTAACGTTGTTATTTTAAATATTTGTTTCATCTTTCAATAATTTTCTATCTAATCTATTAATTAAAATGTATAAGCTACTCCTAAATATACCATTCTTGGTCTTTGATAGTTATATTCAACATTGTTTAGATACATTGAATAATAATCTCTGAAAGAATTTGGATCTAATTGGTTCGCAATAATTGTTTGTGTTTCTGGGTCTGTTAGGTAACCATTATCGTCTGGGTCACCAGTTACTCCAAACACACTAGCAATATTTTTAATATTTAATACATTATTTATTCTTGCAAAAAGATTTAATTGGGTCATCTTCTTCCCAACTTTAATATCAAAAGATTTATCGATATTAAGGTCAATTCTGAATATCCAAGGAAGTCTTGCTCCATTGAAACTACCAACTATTGATCTTTGTGTGTTGCTGAAATATTTAGTGTAAGGTCTTCCTGATTGAGCTACTCCAGTTAAGTTAACGCCGAAGTTTTGTAACCATTTAGTAATTTTCACACGTTCTTCTCCAGATTGATCAGTAACGATTCTTTTAGAAGTTGGTCCATTGTATTTATCTCCACCTTGATAACGGAAGTCTAATTGTAATTTAAACTCATGACGTCTATCATCACCAATTGGATATAACATTTTAATGTTTGGATAACCAGCTTGAATTAAAGAAACTATTGTTGACTGAGGTAAACCTGTTGTTCCTTCAGCATATTGCAATGTGTAGTTTGCGTTAACACGTAAATTACTTGATCTTTTTAATTCGTATGTAACTGTAAGTCCTTTTGTTGTTCTAAAGTCTTGGTTCCCGAATGAATAATATAATGATGTTGGGTCAGCTCCTACATATTGAACTAGAGCAATTAGGTCTCTTGTTTCTTTATAGTATGCAGACATAATTAATACTGAAGATCTTGATAAAACTTGAGTAAATCCTAATTCATAGTTAGTAATTTTCTCAGGCTTTAAGTTTGGATTTGTTAGAGTACTACCTGATTGTCTTTCCATAAATAGATAATCAACATAGTTAGCTCTCCAATAACTTTGAGGACGACGAGCAATCATATCATAAGATGCCTTGAACTCAGATTTATCACTCACTGGGAATGAGAAAGCTATACGTGGCATAACAATTACTTGTGGTTTATAGTCCTCGAAAGCGTCAGTAGAAATTTGATAAGGAAGTCCAGTATCATTTAATTTCCCTTTTCTAAATGGAAGAGGTTGACCAGATGATCCTGATATATCAGTTGGATTTGAAACAATTTCACCATTTGCATTATACCAAGTGTTACCGTTTCTGTATCCTCTAATAAATCCATCCTTGCTTGCATCACTAGTTGTTGTGTTGCCACTTAATGTATTTACATATACTACATAGTCGTCACCAATACTTGAAGGACGATTTGGAATTTCTAATTCTCCTGCTGTATATGCAGAATATAATAAGTAGTTATCTTTCAATCCCATTTGGTTTCCATCGAATCTATCAACACGGAATCCAATATTGAAAATTAAATCTTTAAAGAAGAATTGGTCTTGAAAATATCCAGCCATATAAATAGGTTGCCATGCACCTAATGATCTATTAGTTGGATCTGAGAAAAAGTTTTGAAGGTTTTGTTTTCCTTTAACTGCATTTCCTCTATGGTCGTAACCATAATAAGAAACTATTGACCTGTTTCCACCATTATTAAATAATTCGTCAGCTGAGAACATATCTAATGAGAAGGTTGAAGGGTCATAGCTATCAATATCTATAAATTCTGTTCCATCAACTCTTAAACCTAATTTTTCTCTTAAAGCTCTGTCAAAATAAGTTTGACTTGCTTGGTCATAAGATCTATTATAAGTAATGTATGGAATAGAACCTGAATTATCGATTATTGGGTTTTCTAAATCACGATATAATATATGTGAGTTAGCTTCTTGCTTCATAATTGTCCATAAAGAAGAAGCAGATAGTGAGTATGCACGTGATGTAGTTTGGTCATATTGGAATCCAAATTCAAGTGCGTGTTTACCTATATCGGCAGAAACTTTAGCTGAAATGTAAACGTTTTGAGATTCAGATTTTGAATATCCTCCTGTTGGTACTCCAGCATTTTCCCATGAGAATGAACTTGGGAACATTTGATAAATACTTCCAGGTCTATCACCATTAGTTAGACCTAAGTATGAACGAAGATAGTCATAATTTACTAAAGAAGATCTAATTGATGAGAAGCTTGGGTCGTTATAAAGCTGCCAAGTGTATCTTGCAAGACCTGGATTTGCATCTGATGGCGTATAGTCTACTTGGTAGTCTAACCATCCATTATGTTCCATAACATCTTGCATTACTCCACCTATTTCCATTCTTGTTAATGCATATGTATTTCTCTTATGTGTATTAAAAGTTCCTACATAACCATATTTGAATAAATCATCTCCATGATTCTTGCTTTGAGTTTCACTAAATGATCTCTCATAAGCACCATTCATATTAAAGATAATATTCTTAATTTTAGAAGTTTCAGATGGTGAAGAGAATTTTTGGGTAAAGTCTGCCATAATTTGGAAGCTATTACCTTTAGATTCTGAGTTATTAGCATTGTTAAGCAACATTGAACTATAACCAGCATCTCTACCTATTCTATTTACATATTCTCCATTAATTTGAAGGATACTATTATCGCTAAAACGAATATCTAGACCTCCCTCTAAATAAACAGAGTTACTCCACATATTAGGTTTTCTTCCCACTTGTTCAAAATCATCTAATCTTAAGAATGAAGCAGTATTGTATACAGCTCCAGTTGATGGGTCAAATGTTAAAGGGTTTGCATCAAGAAAATTTTGTTTATTCTCTTTTAGCATATAATAATAATTGTCTTTAGGTCTACTATTACCATCTTGACTATACCCATTAGATCCAGATAAACGGAATCCAATAATACTTTTTTCTATTCCATCAGATGTTTTCTTCTTATACATTGGTCCTGACAAATAGTATTCAACTCTATGTAGTCCTCTTGTATCTAAAGGTTCTGAGGTTTGGTATCTAAGCATACCAGTAAATTTGTTTTCTGGTGGTCTTAGTGTAATGTTTGTTGTTCCTCCGATAGATTCTCCATAACGAGCAGGAGTCCCTCCAAGAATAACTTGAATCTCAGCAATTGCAGCTTTTGGAAGATTTACGCTTCCTTTTTTTGCAACACCATTAACATAGGTAACCATTCCAGACTCTCCACGAGCAGTTCCAGCACCTCCATCAACGTCAGAAATACCACCCACTGTTGCAATAATTGCATCAACAGTGTTTGCAGCCATCTTATCGATATCTTCATTGGTGATACGCTTTCCTGTCTCTGCAGTTCCTGACTCAAGAAGTGGAACGACATAGTCTGTAATAACGACTTCATCAATTGCTGTAGAAGAAGGCTCTAAGGCAAGACTTCCCCCTGGTGAATAACCTGTCGCTGTTACACGAACACCTGTTTTCATTGCTTTTTTGTATCCTACAAAGGTTGCAATTACATCATAATTTCCAGCATTCAAAGGTTTAATTTGGTAGTTACCATCCAAATCTGTTTGAGCGCCTCCTTTTTGTTGACCTCCTTGTTCAACAATAACATTTACGAACGGCATCGGTTCGCCTGTTTTAGAATCGGTAATTGTACCCGTCAAAGTTCCTTGTGAGTACAAAATTAAACTGGTTGTTAAAAACAAACCTAGAGTAAAGAATAATTTTCTCAACATATTTCTTTTTTTATATTATTTATGTAAAGAATGAAATTTCATATCTATATACTTTTATCAATGAAAGGGTTATTTAATATTGTAGAGTAAATAACTGCCTTTCTTAAATCAAATTCATCTTCTTCCTTTATTTCGAAACTATTTTGTTTATCTTCTATTATTTTATTCTTAATAATTTTTGCCGGTTTACTTTTCTCCTTAACCGGATCGATATCTTTTTTAACTATATTTTGGTTTTCTACATCACTGTAAAACTCTCCGAAAATCTCTTCAAAAATACTTTTCTTCTTCTTTTCATCTAATATCGGTTGCGTAGAATCGGTTATTTGTTTACCCAAAGACGAAAATAATCTTTTGGATATCAACGCAAACACCATAATTCCTATTAACACATATATACTCATGTTCCTATATATTTAAGCCACAAATTTAGCTAAAAAACCGATATTACCAAAATTAAAATACTAAATACCTATTATTAAGATTTATTTTGTTTTATTTTTTAAAGCGTTTTTGACGTTTTGCTTTTTAATTAACAAATAAGTAATTGGATTTGATATAAACAATGTAGAGAAAACTCCAGATGTTGTTCCTATCAGTAATGCAAATGCAAATCCTCTTAGGACATCTCCTCCAAAAATTATTATAATTAATAGAGATAAGAATACCGTACCTATAGTGTTAACTGTTCTACTTAATGTTTGATTTAATGAAAGGTTCATAATTTCTCCAAAATCACGTTTTGGATATAGCTTTATATTTTCACGTATTCTATCAAAAATAACAACAGTATCGTTAATTGAGAACCCAATAACCGTTAGCACAGCTGCGACAAAGTTCATATCGACATCCAAACTAAAGTTAAGCAATCCTCCAAGAACAGAGAACATTCCAATAGTAAATAATGCATCAAATGTAAGTGCTGCAATTGCTCCAAGACTATATTGCCACTTAGAGAACCTTATTGCAATATAGATAAACATTGCTATCAGAGAGAATATAATTGCAATTATTGCTGAAGTTTTGGTATCGTCAGCAATTGTTGGTCCAACAACTTCGGAACTAATTATACCAAGTGGAGATTTTAGAGTTGATTGGTATTGTTCAATACTTATATTTTTATCTGCATAAAACTCTTTAGTACCGTTAAATATTTTTCCTACAACTTCTTTCTTAACATCTTCATTATCTTCTTTAACTTTATAGTCTGTTGTAATTTTCACTTGATAGTTTGGTCCGAAAGTTTTCACCTCAGGAGAAGATCCAAATTCCTTTTCAAGAGAAGTTCTAATCTCGTTCACATTAACATCTTGGTCAAATCTAACTACATAAGTTCTTCCTCCTGTAAAGTCAATTCCATAATTTAATCCTTTGACTGCTATGAAACCAACTAAGATTACAGCAATAACTGCAAAAATCATTAATTGTTTCTTTGCAGATTCAACAAATTTATATTTTGGATCTACTAAGAAGTTAGCCATTAGTTTATTTGAGAATGTAAGTTTGTTTTTAAGAGTTTTAACGCTAAGCATCCATTCCATTGTTAGACGAGAAATGAATATACTTGTAAATAATGATGTTAAAATACCAATAGATAATGTTATAGCGAAGCCCATAACAGAACCTGCTCCAAAATAAGCTAAGATTATACCTGTTATTAATGTTGTAACATTTCCGTCAATAATTGCAGAGTATGATGCTTTATATCCATCAGTAATTGCATTATTGATATTCTTTCCTAGTCTTAATTCTTCTTTAATACGTTCGTTTATTATTACGTTAGCATCTACCGCCATTGCAAGAATAAGAACAATACCAGCAATTCCTGATAATGTAAGAACAACACCTATTGAAGCTAAAACTCCAAATAGGAAGAATAAGTTTACTATTAATGCTACACAAGCAGCAATGCCCCCAAAACTATAAAGGAATAGCATGTAAGCAAATACTATAATTAATGATAGGATAAATGATATAAATCCAGCTCTAATTGATTCTTCTCCTAAAGAAGGGCCAACTATTGATTCTTGAACAACTTTCGCAGGTGCGGTTAGCTTACCAGATTTTAAGATATTTGCTAAGTCTTTTGCTTCTTCAATTGAGAAACTTCCAGAAATTTCTGAACGTCCTCCACTAATTTCACCATTTACTCTTGGTGCTGAATAAACAACATCATCAAGAACAATAGCTATACTATTACCAATATTTGATCCAGTTATCTTTCCCCATTTCCTTGCTGCTTCTGCCTTCATAGACATTGAAACGACAGGGCGACCTTGTTGGTCAAAGTCTTGACGGGCATCATCAATTACGTCTCCATCTAAAAGAGCACTTTTTGCTTTATTGGTATATTGTATAACGTATAATTCGTATTCGTTAGTTTTTGATATAGGCTGTGCACTCCAAAGAAATTTAACATCAGATGGAAGAACCTTTGCAGCTCTTTCAAGTTGACGATTAATTTCTTTTTGTGAAGTTGAAGTTGCTGTTCCAACAACTGTAGGAGCTAAGTCTCCTCTATTAAGTCTTGTGAATAAATCCAACAAAGGTCTCTTATTACCTAATAATGTATCTTTTTTAGCAACTGGCTTCTCTACATTATTATTAAGACTATCCTCAACTAAGGTTTCATCAACCTCTTCTCCTAAGTTTGATAAGAATTCATCAGCAGCACCTAGTGATTGGAAAACTTTACCAGCATCACCTGCTAACCAAAACTCCAATTGAGCTGTTCCTTCCAACAACCTACTAACACGTTGAGGGTCTGAAACACCTGGCAATTCAATAAGAATTCTTTCTGAAGCATCCAATTTTTGAATTGTCATTTCTGAAACTCCAAACTTATCTATACGCTTTGTTAAAACTTGGTATGTTCTATCGAAAGCATCTGTACATTCTTTCTTTATTGCAGAAAGAACATCAGAATTTGTAGAATTTGTTGTAATTCCACTTTCTTTTAATTTAACTCTGAAAAAAGCAGATAAATTTACTTTACTAGTTTTTTCTGTTTCTTTAACGACCTCTTCGAAAGAAGTGTAAAAATTCTTTCCATTTACTTTTTGAAGTTCTGTTGCTTGATCAATTAGTTTCAAAAAAGCAGGGTCATTAGGGTTCGTTGCAAGATTTCTTACCACATCTACTGTAGAAACTTCCATCTTAACGTTCATCCCTCCCTTTAGGTCAAGACCCATTCCAATCTCTCTTGCCTTACACTCTTTATATGTAAAAGGACGTATCCAAAGAAAGTTATAAACAGTCTTTTCAGAAATTGAATCTAAGTAATTTAACTCTCTTTCGTGAGATATTGAGTCGAAAATTTCTTGCTCTCTTAATCCATCTCCATTTGATAGTGTCTTAGCTAAGTTCTTAGCATAGCTGTTTACAGCGTATTCATTAGCATCTCTTTCTACCTTTTTAGAAAAATATGTAAATGATAGTTGATACAAACATACCAAAGAAAAGATAATTACAATAATTTTAATCGCACCTTTGTTTTGCATATATAATAATGATTTATTTTAAAAATACTCATTTTTTAGAATGTGCAAAGATAGAATTTTATTTTATAACTCCCTAATAACAATAAATTATTTACTCATTAATGATTATGAAAAAGAATTATTTTTCACTTAATCAAAAGTTTAAAGCCAATAATAAAATAAAATCTTTATAAATAAAACTCATATCAACAAAATATTATAGCTTTGCACATTGAAAAATTATTAAAAATTGTAAACATGACAGAAAAATTACGCACATCGATGAGAGATTCCAAGACTATGCGCTGGATTGCTCTAATATTGATTTCATCAACAATGTTTTTCGCATACTTCTTTGTTGATGTCGTTGCACCATTAAAAACTTTATTAGAACAAGACCCTTATTTTTGGTCTAATGAAACATTTGGTATGCTTGGAGGATCTGAATTCTTCCTAAATGTATTCGCAGGATTTCTAATTCTATCAGGGATTATTCTTGATAAAATGGGTATAAGATTTACCTTAAGATTATCTGGAATTCTTATGCTTGCAGGTGCTACTCTTAAATGGTATGCACTGACCCCAGGCTTTGTTGGAACAGGAATTCAAGATTTCCTAAATTCTTTTATTGTAAGCGTTCCTGCTTCTGCGAAACTAGCTTTCTTTGGGTTTGCTATCTTTGGAGTTGGTGTTGAAATGGCTGGTATCACAGTTTCTAAAACTATTGTAAAATGGTTTAAGGGAAAAGAACTTGCTCTTGCAATGGGGCTTGAAATGGCTCTTGCTCGTTTAGGAGTCTTTGCAGTATTCCAACTTTCTCCTATATTTGCTAAAGAAGGTGGAGTTTCAAATTCAGTATTCTTTGGAGTATTATTCCTTTTAATTGGGTTTATCACATTCTTTATCTATACATTTATGGATAAGGCTCTTGACAAACAAACTGGAGAAGGAACAAATGTAGATCCTGAGGATGAATTCAGAATTTCTGACCTTAAGAAAATTATAACAAATCCAGGTTTCTTGGCAATTGCAGGACTATGCGTTTTGTTCTATTCAGCAATCTTCCCATTCCAAAAATTCGCAACAGATATGCTCGCTTCAAAACTAAGCATTGATGCTGCTATTGCCGCAAAATATGTATCGTTCTTCCCTATCGGAGCAATGGTTCTAACCCCATTTATTGGTGCATTCTTAGACTTTAAAGGAAAGGGAGCAACAATGATGATGTATGGAGCAATATTACTAACAATTTCACATCTAATTTTTGCATTAGTTCCAGAAGCAGCATTCACTCCATTTGTAGCAATAGGAACAATAGTAATTTTAGGCGTTGCCTTCTCTCTTGTTCCTGCATCTATGTGGCCTTCACTTCCTAAAATTATAGATGAAAAGTACTTAGGATCAGCTTATGGATTAATATTCTACATACAAAACATTGGCCTATTATTAGTACCGATGTTAATTGGATATGCATTATCAGTCTCAAACCCAGGAGTTGCAGAACAAATCCAAGCAGAAGTTGTGGGTGCAAGATATAACTATACTGTACCAGAACTAATATTCGCAGGCTTCGGAGTTGCAGCATTTTTCCTTGCAATAATTCTAAAAAGAATTGATAAGAAAAAAGGTTACGGCTTAGATATCCCAAATAAAAAGAACTAATATATTAGCATAAAATAACCCTTAAAGTCTGCATATTACTGTAATAGGTATTATGCAGGCTTTTTTTGTTCTATTAGTAAAATGAAACGAAGATCTAGGGAAATGAAACGAAGAAAGAATTTGCTGAATCTTCATTTTAATTTGCTAGATCTTCGTTTTAATTTGCTGAAACGAAGATTCATTTAGCTAAGACTATAACACATGTTATCAGAGATTTGGATTTATTAGACTTTTGCTAAGATATTAGTTACCAGTCTTTATCCTCAAGCTGAAAAACCTCATCAACAGGTTTACCAAATACATAAGAAATCTTCATAATAACCAATGCAGAAGGAACATACTTCTCTAGTTCTATGGCATTTATAGTCTGACGAGAGACCCCTATCCTATCAGCCAGGTCTTGCTGCGACATTTTCAACACAGCTCTCTCTACTCTAATATTATTCTTCATTACGCATAGATTTTTTTAAACGGTAAAGCTCAAAATTAAACTTACACACAAATAATATTAGAAAAAGATAGATATCATACATAATAACACTAATATAAATTGTACCATATAAAAATAAAGTCAAGAGAATAAAAATTGAATAGCCAACAATCATTGACCAAACCAAAGACTGCTCTCTTATCTTAGAAATATACTCATCTTCATTCTTATGCCTAGAAAAAGCAATAAAACTTAATCCAATTACAATAAGAACTGGTAGTAAAGTACTAGCAAATGATGTCTTGGCAATTGTAAAAAAAGCATTTTCTTTTGGATTATTGCCAAAAAAAGAAGAGAGATCCATTTCTGCATAAATTGCAGGCATATAAACAGTAGAGTCCCAGGCTAAATCAAAGATTGTTGCTATTAGCATATACAGCATAACTGGTAACGTAACTATCCAACCGATTTTCTTAAAATACGTTGGGAATAAATAAGATTTTTTCATAACGGTAATTTTTTAATTGTTTAACGCTACAAAAGTATAGTATATTATCCAAACTGACAAATATACTTTACATTTTATCTAGTTTTTTTCTATTTCATTGCAAATAATGATTGATTTTACCTTGTAAGTCTATTTATAATTGATTGGTGTTCTGGGTAATAATTAATCAGCTCTTCCTTATTTGCTAGGTAAAAATTATTAAAAGAAAACATAGGACTGACTGCACAGCTAACTAAGGAGAAACCTTTTTTGGATGGAATTTCGGCAGCAAACCAAGTGTTTGGCTTTACAACCAACTGAAAACTATCATTCAAATCAGATGAAAGAGTATGTGTTTCTAATTTCCCATGATTATTAAGTATGTAAATATTTATTGGTTCTCCTATGTGAAAGAACCAAAGCTCAACAGAAGATAGGCGATGAAAAGCGGAGAAATCCTCTCCCTCTAACAAGTAATAGATAGAACTTATTAGACCTTTTCCTTCAATAGTCTGTTTATCAGAAGAAAACAATCTCCTATAATATCCTCCCTCTGGATGAGGCGATAATCCTAATTCCTTAATAATTTCTTTTGCTTCCATATCTAATCAATTTAAAGCAAAGATAGTATAAAAAAAATATGCCACTACATTTTATTAATATAGTGGCATAAATATTCTAGATAATTTTCAATCTACTGTTTTGGAATAAGAGAAAGACATAACTCATCTAATTGATCTTGTGCAATTAAAGATGGAGCGTCAGACATTGTGTCTCTTCCATTATTATTCTTTGGGAAAGCAATGAAATCTCTTATCGACTCAACTCCTCCAAATATTGAACAAAGTCTATCAAAACCAAATGCAATTCCTCCATGAGGTGGTGCACCATATTCAAAAGCATTTAATAGGTAACCAAACTGAGAATTGACAGTTTCCTTACTAATTCCCAGTACTTTAAACATATCATTCTGCATTTCCTTATCATAAATACGGATTGAACCTCCTCCAATCTCCACACCATTGATAACAAGGTCATAAGCATTTGCTCTTACGTCCTTCGGTGATGTAAATAACTTTGGATAGTCTTCTGGTTTTGGAGCTGTAAATGGGTGGTGCTTAGCATAGAAACGGTTTGTTTCTTCATCCCATTCAAGAAGTGGAAAGTCAACAACCCAAAGTGGAGAATACTTATTTGAATCTCTCAAACCTAGTCTGTTACCCATCTCTAAACGTAAAACACCTAAGGAATTTTGCGTTTTTTCTTCTTTTCCAGCCATTATTAGCATTAAATCCCCTTCTTTTGCTCCAAATTTCTTAGCAATTTCTAGGAGTTGTTCTGGCGTAAAGAACTTGTCTACAGATGATTTAAGCGTTCCATCATCATTATACTTAATATAGACTAAGCCATTTGCTCCAACTTGAGGTCTTTTTACAAAGTCAACAAGCTCATCTATCTGTTTCCTAGTGTACTGCGCACATCCTTCTGCACAAATTCCAATAACTAATTCTGCATCATCAAAAACTGAAAAGCCTTTATTTTGAGCTAAGTCGTTCAATTCTACAAACTTCATCCCGAAACGAATATCTGGCTTATCAGAACCATAATACTTCATAGCATCTGCCCAAGTCATTCTCGGAAATTCTTTTATTTCTACTCCCTTTGCTTCTTTGAAAAGAAACGTCATTAATCCCTCAAATAAATTTAATATATCTTCTTGTTCAACAAAGGACATCTCACAGTCAATTTGAGTAAATTCAGGTTGACGGTCTGCCCTTAGGTCTTCATCTCTAAAACACCTTACTATTTGAAAATATCTATCAAACCCAGAAATCATTAACAATTGCTTATATGTTTGTGGAGATTGAGGAAGGGCATAAAACTCGTTAGGATTCATTCGTGAAGGAACAACAAAATCTCTTGCTCCCTCAGGAGTTGACTTAATTAGGTATGGAGTTTCAATTTCCACAAAACTTAAGTCGTTCAAGTAATTTCTAATAAGAATAGACAAATTGTGACGAAGAACCATATTTTGCTTTACTTGGTTGCGACGAAGGTCAAGATATCGATATTTCAGTCTCAATTCATCACCACCATCAGTGTTGTCCTCTATTGTGAAAGGAGGTGTTTTAGAAGCATTCAAGATATTGATTTCATTTACTATGATTTCAACTTCTCCTGTTGGAATTTTTAGGTTCTTATTACTTCTTTCTGCAACCGTTCCTTTTACTTGAATTACGTATTCTCTTCCAAGTTTTCTTGCTTTCTCACATAGTTCAGAATTGGTTTCCATATTGAAAACTAATTGAGTAATACCATATCTGTCCCTTAAATCAATAAAGGTCATTCCTCCTAAGTCTCTTGAACGCTGAACCCAACCACTTAATATAACATTCTGGTTACAATTACTTATATTTAACTCTCCGCAAGTGTTTGTCCTTAACATCTTTCTTATTTATTTTGGTATTGTTTACTTAAATTAAAGTTCTCAGGATATTTTGCAACCTTATCTTTATAGAATTCTTGTATCTCTGCAAAGTCTTTTTCATAGTCGCCTGTTGGATGGAATATCCTTCCTGGACCACCTTCTTTCTTTTCATAGTCAAGGTAAGAAATATAAATTGGCACATTTGCCTTAATGGCAATATGATAAAATCCTTTCTTCCATCGTTCTGTATACTTCCTAGTTCCTTCAGGTGTAATTACAAGCGAGAAGTCATCTCTTGAATTGAATTGGTGAACTATTTGTTCTACAACATTATTCCCACTACTCCTATCAATAGGTATTCCTCCTAATGCTTTCAAAATGAGTCCAAAAGGAAAGAAAAACATTTCTTTCTTGATTAAGAATTTAACATTTACTCCCAATTGCCATAATCCTAAACGTCCCCATAAAAAGTCCGACATAGATGTATGCGGAGCTTGTATAAAGATACATTTTTTCATTTGCGGCTCTCGTTTTCCAATTAGCTTCCAACCAAAAGCCCACAATATGAATTT
The DNA here is from genome assembly GCA_028708845.1 of Bacteroidales bacterium. Classification (GTDB taxonomy): domain Bacteria; phylum Bacteroidota; class Bacteroidia; order Bacteroidales; family P3; genus UBA10566. The sequence continues at coordinate 9,599 of JAQVXZ010000004.1, read as the reverse complement.
AGCAATTTGTTTCATTTACTATTTAGTTAAATTGTAAGTGTCAGTTGCAATAACATATTCTTCATCTGTTGTAATCATCATCACTTTTACTTTTGATGAAGGTTTTGATAACATATTATCAATTCCTCTTATTCCAGTGTTAGCCTCTTTATTGAATTCAACTCCTAGGAATTCTAATCCTTCACATATTTTTTCTCTAACATCATCAGCATTTTCACCTATCCCACCTGTGAAAAGAACTAAATCTAGTCCTCCCATAGTTGCTGCGTATGCTCCAATGTATTTTCTAACCCTATTACAAAAAAGGTTAAAAGCTATTGTATCTCTTTTTACTCCAGCATTCTTTCCTTCACAAACTTCTCTCATATCAGCATGACCACTTAGGCCAAAAAGTCCTGATTTCTTATTTATCATGTTATTAGCTGCTGTAATATTAAGACCCTCTTTTTCACATATGTATAAGAATGCTCCTATATCTAAGTCTCCTGCTCTTGTTCCCATAACCAATCCTTCAACTGGAGTGAATCCCATTGATGTGTCAACTGACTCACCATTCTTAACAGCACAAATTGAAGCTCCATTTCCTAAATGGCAACTAACAATTTTAGAATTTTTTATATCGATGTTTGCCAATTTAGCTGCCTTTTCAGCAACAAACTTATGACTAGTTCCGTGAAAACCATAGCGGCGTATTTTGTCATCAGTATAATATTTATAGTCGATAGCATACATATAAGCTTCCTCTGGCATAGTTTGATGGAAAGATGTATCGAAAACTGCAACCTGAGGAACTCCAGGAAGTAAAGCTTCCATAGCTTCAATCCCTTCTAAGTTTGCAGGATTATGAAGAGGAGCTAGTGCGCAAAGTTCTTTTATTTTTGCTTTTTCATTTACTCCAACAATAACAGATTGCTTGAATATTTCTCCACCATGAGCAACCCTATGACCACATGCATTAATTTCTTTTAATGATTTAATCACTCCAACTTTTTCATCTACAAGAGCTCCAAGTACTAAGTCTATTCCAACTTTATGAGTAGGTATTGGAGTTTTTATATAATGTTTATCTTTACCTGTTGGTTTATGAGTAAACTCACCCATTTCCAATCCAATTCTTTCAACCAAACCTTTTGCTAATACCGCAGCATCGTTAGCCATATCAACTAATTGATATTTAATAGAAGAACTTCCGCAGTTTAATACTAATACATTCATGATTTATTTTTTTAGATATTTATTAATTTCAAGCTTACAAAATTAGAAAGAATAAATGAAAGGACAAAGAAACAACACATTTTTAGATTTATAATTAAAGAAAAAAGAGATAATTGAAATTAACTTTCGACCACCTCTTTTTAATATATTAGTATATAAATGGAATTATAATCTTTCTCCTACTTTTTTCCAGTCAACAATTTGCCAGAATGATTCCAAGTAAGCAGGACGGCGATTTAGTTTGTCTATATAATATGCATGCTCCCAAACATCACATACTAGAAGAGGAGTTTTTCCTTGCTTAATTGGATTTTCTGCATTAGAGGTTTGAATGATTTCTAACCTCCCATCTGCATTCTTAACTAGCCAAGCCCATCCTGAACCAAATAAACTTAAAGAAGCAGCTGTGAATTTTGTTTTAAAATCTTCAAAGCTTCCAAACTCTTTTTCAATTTCTCTAAGTAACTTTCCACTAGGTTTAAGTTTCGATTTTGGAGTTAAACAATTCCAATAGAATGTATGATTCCAAACTTGAGCTGCATTATTGAATATTCCACCGCTTGATTTCATAACAATCTCTTCAAGTGTAGACTTTTCAAATTCTGTTCCAACAATTAACTTATTTAGGTTATCAACATATGATTGATGGTGTTTACCATAATGGAATTCAAGAGTCTTTTGCGAAATATGAGGTTCAAGAGAATTCATTTCATAAGGCAATTTAGGTAAAACAAATTGACCATTAATTTGCTCCGTACTTTTCTTTGCAATATTTGGCTGTGCTTGAACATTAAATGCTGTTACTAGCATTAAGATCATAAATATAAGAGTAAATCTTTTTTTCATATCCATGGTGTATAAATAAAAATATTCTGATTATTATTTCAATACTTAATATTTATAATAATCAGAATACTTTAGGTTTTAATAATACTTGAAATTTAGAATCTTTCTTCTACTTTTTTCCAGTCAACAATTTGCCAGAATGCTTCTAAATAAGCAGGGCGACGATTTTGTTTGTCAAGATAATAAGCATGCTCCCAAACGTCACAAACTAAAAGGGGAGTTTTCCCTTGCTTCATTGGATTTTCTGCATTTGAAGTTTGAACAATTTCTAAGTTTCCATCTGCATTTTTAACTAACCATGCCCATCCTGCACCAAATAAAGTTGTAGCAGCAGCAGTGAATTTTGTTTTAAATTCTTCGAAATTTCCAAATTCTTTTTCAATTGCTTCAAGAAGTTTTCCTTGAGGTTTTAGAGTTGATTTTGGAGTTAAGCAATTCCAATAAAATGTATGGTTCCAAACTTGAGCACCATTATTGAAAATTCCACCACTTGATTTCATAACAATTTCTTCTAGGGTAGAGTTTTCAAATTCTGTTCCTACAATTAGCTTATTTAAGTTATCTACATAAGCTTGATGGTGTTTACCATAATGAAATTCAATTGTAGATTTTGAAATATGAGGTTCCAATGCATCTTGAGCAAATGGGAACACAGGTAATGTAAATTTTGACATAGACTTTTCAATATTAATTAATACAAAAATTATTTAACAATATTAATAACGCAATTCCCGTTGTATTATTGCATTAATATTTTATTAACTATATTTATTTGCTACAATGAAAAATAAGTTATAATTTTGAAGTCTGAAATTAATAAGACTAAATATAAACCAATTAAAAGTAAAAACAATGGCAATAAAAGGAGCAGTTGTAATTGATAAAGAGCGTTGTAAAGGTTGTGGAGTATGCATTACCGCATGTCCCAACAGTGTTCTCGCTCTGTCAAAAAATGTAAATGGTAAAGGATATCATTATTCTGAAGCAATAATTGACAATTGCATAGGTTGTACTAGCTGTGCTTTAGTATGTCCTGACGGAGTAATCACTGTTTACAAAGTAAAGTTATAAACTATTAAATTATAATAGAAATGGCAAAAGAGCTAAAATTAATGAAGGGTAACGAAGCTATTGCTGAAGCAGCAATACGCTCAGGTTGCGACGGATATTTTGGATATCCTATCACACCGCAATCTGAAGTTATGGAACATCTTATGATTGAAAAACCATGGGAAACTACAGGAATGGTTGTTTTACAAGCAGAAAGTGAAACATCATCAATTAACATGGTATATGGTGGAGCAGCAGCAGGTAAAAAGGTAATGACCTCTTCTTCTTCTCCAGGAATAAGTCTTATGCAAGAAGGGTTAACTTATCTTGCAGGAGCAGAACTTCCTGCACTAGTAGTAAACGTTGTACGTGGAGGTCCTGGTTTAGGAACTATCCAACCATCTCAAGCAGACTACTTCCAAGCTGTTAAAGGAGGCGGACACGGAGACTACCAAATGTATGTATTAGCACCAGCATCTGTACAAGAAATGTATGATTTCGTATTCTTAGGATGGGAAATTGCATTTAAATATCGTAATCCAGTTATGATACTTTCTGACGGTGCAATTGGTCAAGTTATGGAAAAACTATATGTTGGACCTCATATTCCTCGTTGGACTGAAGAAGAACTAAGAAAAAATGCACCATGGGCAAGTTGTGGAAAACCAGCTGATAGAGACCATAACATTATCACATCACTAGATCTTGATTCAGCTAAACAAGAACTACATAACCATAAGCTTCAAGCAAAATACAGAGAAATGGAAGAAAAGGAAGTACTTTTCGAAGCCATTAACTGTGAAGATGCTGAATATATATTTGTTGCTTATGGATCAAGTGCACGTATTGCACAAAAAGCTATTCAACTTGGACGAGAAAAAGGAATAAAAGTAGGTCTTCTACGTCTTATCACATTATTCCCATTCCCTAAGAAACAAATTGCAGAGTTCTCTAAAAAAGTAAAAGGAATGTTGGCAGTGGAAATGAGCGCTGGTCAAATGGTAGAAGATGTAAGATTGGCAGCAGAATTCCGTTGTCCAGTTGAACACTTTGGTCGTTATGGCGGAATCATCCATACTCCACATGAAGTTCTAGAAGCATTAGAAGAAAAAATCATTAAAGGTTAAGAGATATGTTTAATCCAGATATAATTAAACCAGAAAACTTAGTTTACGAAAAAACTAATGTACTTACAGATGCTATAATGCATTATTGTCCAGGCTGTGGGCACGGAACAACACACCGTATTGTAGCAGAAGTTATTGAAGAAATGGGTATTCAAGATAAAGCTATTTGCATTGCTCCAGTTGGTTGCTCTGTTTTAGCTTACAATTATTTCAACGTTGACGCAATAGGTGCAGCTCACGGAAGAGCACCTGCAATTGCAACAGCAGTTCAACGTATGTTCCCAGATCGTCACACATTTACCTACCAAGGAGATGGAGACTTAGCTGCTATTGGAACTGCTGAAACAATTCACGCTTGTAACCGTGGCGAAAACATTGTTATTATTTTTATTAACAATGGTATCTATGGTATGACAGGAGGACAAATGGCTCCTACCACACTACTTGGTATGAAGACAGCAACCTCTCCTTACGGACGTACAGTTGAATTAAATGGCTATCCTTTGCAAATAACAGAATTACTTGCAGAATTACCAGGAACATATTACATCACTCGTCAATCTGTTCACACTGCAGCAGCTGTTAGAAAAACAAAAAAAGCAATTCGTCAAGCATTTGAAAACCAAAAGAACAAAAAAGGAACTTCTTTAGTTGAAGTTGTTTCTAACTGTAATTCAGGTTGGAAAATGACACCAGTTGAAGCTAACAAATGGATGGTAGAAAACATGTTTGTTAAGTATCCAATCGGCGACATAAAAGTTGACGGAGAAAAAGTTAAAAAATAACCTTAAACGTAAAAGCAATGACAGAAGAAATCATCATAGCCGGATTTGGTGGACAAGGAGTCTTATCAATGGGTAAAATTCTTGCTTACTCAGGCGCTATGCAAGATAAAGAAGTAAGTTGGATGCCATCTTACGGCCCTGAAATGCGTGGAGGAACTGCAAACGTATCAGTAATTATTTCTGATGAAAGAATCAGTTCTCCAATCATTAGCCAATTTGACACAGCAATCATACTTAACCAACAATCTCTTGACAAGTTTGAAAAGACAGTTAAGCCTGGTGGAGTATTATTATACGACCCTAATGGAGTATTTAATCCTCCAACTCGTAAAGATATTAATATCTACAAGGTTGCTGCAACAGAAAAAGCATCTGAGCTTGGAATGGCAAAAGTATTTAACATGATTGTTCTTGGAGCATTCTTAGAAGTTAAACCAGTTGTAACTGAAGAATTCATTGAAAAAGGTTTACTTAAATCTCTTCCAGAACGCCATCATAAAATGATACCAGAAAACTTAAAAGCTGTTCAAACAGGAAAATCAATTGTTGAAACAGTATTTGAATTGTAAGCTAGAAAAATCTAACAAACAATATAAGTAAAAAGGTCGCTATAATTATTTAGCGACCTTTTTTATTATTTAATTTTATCGAGATAAATTAGAATGTCATTTGGGTTAATGGAAAGCATACACTCACAATATCGTGTTTCTCTGCATTTTGAACATTCTTCATTTTTCGAAAATACTTTTGTCTTTTCTCCTATTGGCTTCCACCTACCCGGGTGCATTGGTCTTATTGGAGGATATAATCCTAAGGCGTTTACTCCTAAAATAGATGCAATATGAAGTGGACCTGTGCTTGCAGCAATTAAGCCATCTACTTTGCCAATAAATGAGATAAACTCTGAAAGTGAGAATATTCCTGTTAGGTCATGAACTCTTCCAATATTCTTATTAATTATCTCTTTTCTAACTAAGTCTCCCTCCTCTTTTGTTCCGGTAATAAAAATATTATATTCCGATTCGGGCAAAATAGATATTAACTTATTAAAGTTATCTACCCCCCACTCTCTTGCACTTCCTTTAGATTTTGGGTGGAGAATTAAGTTAAACTTTTTGTTATCAATTAAACTATCAGCTGGAGTTGTTATACTATTAGCTTGAATACCAATAAATTTATTCAAATCCTCAATCCTATAATTAGATTTTGCTCCAAGACATTCTATTAATTTTATATTTAATTGACTCTCGTGAAGCTCAGATCTCTTCCTTGAAAATCTTATAAGTTTATTACAATAAAGCCAATTATATACCCTGTGAGATGTAGCTATCCTTATTGGAACTTTAACTTCTTTTGCAAGTTTTGCAATAGCTTTTGAAGGAAAAACATGAATAAAAGCATCAATATTATATTGCTTTAAAAGTATTTTTTGGGTTGGATAACTTTCTGAACTTAATGAATCCCAATTTATAAACTTATCAATATGAGAAGATAAACTAACAATAGGCTCGGTATATGTTTTTCCAAGAAAGATTATCTTCGAATTGGGGTAAATAGATTTCAAAATCCCCGCCATCGGCAAAGTAAGAACAACATCTCCAATGCTATCGGTACGAGAAATCAGGAAGACAGGATTAGTTTTATTTCTTATTAAGTTCTCTAAGCTTTGCATGTTTCAAATAGGTTGCAAAAGCAGATATCCTACAAACTTGATAGCCTGCATAGCCATCTAATATTCCTGCTTTTAATATGTAATCTCTAAAAAACTTCCATTGAGGCTTAAACCATAGTCCTAGGATATGACCTTTCTTCCCGTTCTCAAAAGCTTGCTTTGAGGTAAGGTTTGTAAACTTCTCTACTTGAAGAATATGATCAGAGGTTGTATGATAAGAGTAATGATATAAGTCGCCCTTAAGCATAATTGTTTTTGTATTAGGCAAATGAAGTAAGGACTCATGTATATCTCCTACCCAATTAACTTCTTTACTAAAAATCCTCTCTTTAATATCTGGATACCAGCCACAATGCTTTATCCAAGAACCACAATAGTTTGTTAGTCTCTTTACTGAAAATATTATATTTGGATTAGTGATATCTTTATATTTAGCCTTTATTTCAAGAATGCTTTGTTTCAATTCAGAAGATAATGCCTCATCGGCATCTATTGAAAGGATGGTATTATTTGACGATAAGCTATTTGCATAGTTTTTTTGAGAAGAATAACCTAGCCAGTCTTGTGAAAAAAATCTTACATTATCGTATCTCGAACAAATCTCTTTTGTCCTGTCAGTAGAATTGGAATCCACAACAATTATTTCATCCACAACACCTTGCAGAGATATTAAACAACGTTCGATATTCTTTTCTTCGTTGAATGAAATTATGCTTGCTGAAATTTTCATTAAGTATTTACAGTAAAGGGGTAACGTCTTTGAAAACAAACTCTTTAATGGAGGGCTGAAGTGTAGCTACATCAATAATGCTTATCTTCTTCTTTTTAAATTTATTATCCATTAATATATCTAATTGATGAGCATCAATCTTATTTATTCTCAACTCATTAATCTCAACATAGATAGTAAAATTTTTAGCTTTCTTTTCTTCTGCGGTAATAAAATGATTATGAACCCAAGCCTTTTGAATTCCAAATTCTTTAAGTGCAGATTGAAGTTCTAAAACTAGTTTCTTTCTTTTAGTTCTTCCCCACCAAGATGCTTTCTTTGGTTTTTCCTTAAGTCCTTTTGATAATTTCCTGCTGGTCTTGTCCTTAACAATAGATTTAATTGGGTTTATATCAATCTTTACCTCTTGCTCTGAAGGAGTTTCTTCATTTGTAGGGTCTTTAACTTCATTATCCATTATGAAAATATTAGATTTTAACCAAGCCAGCAAATCCCATAAATGCCATTGCTAAAATGCCTGCTGTTACAAGTACTATCGGCATTCCTTTCATCCCTTTTGGGGTAAATGAAAGCTCAATTTGTTCTCTTAGTCCTGCAAAAAGAACCATTGCTAGGGTGAAACCTAATGACATCCCAATTGCATAAACAAGCCCTGTTATTAAAGAAAAATCTTTTTGAATAACTAAGATTGCTATACCTAGAACTGCACAGTTTGTTGTGATAAGTGGGAGGAAAACTCCAAGAGCTTGATATAAACTTGGACTAACTTTCTTTAATATAATCTCAACCATTTGAACCAAAGCTGCAATTACCAAGATAAAAACAATGGTTTGGAGAAAACCTATTTCAAGAGGATTTAGTAAATAGTGTTGAAAAAGGTAGGTAACAAGAGTTGAAAGGGTCATAACGAAAACAACCGCTGCTCCCATTCCTAAGGACGTGCTAACCTTATTGGATACACCAAGGAAAGGACAAATACCTAAGAATTGTGATAGTATTACGTTGTTAACGAATACCGCAAAAATAATAATTGCTACATATTCCATAGTTGAAGAACTTTAGATTTTAATGTGCAAAACTAATTAAAATTTACAACCTATCAAAGGATATCTTCCATATTTTTTTAATTTTGCATTCAATATGACTGCATTATTGATTAAAAACAAAAAATAATATGGAATTTTACTTTCAACAACACGGACAAGGGCAAGCAATTTTGATTCTTCATGGCTGGTTGGGACTAAGCGACCATTGGATGATGGCAGCTAAGTTTCTTTCCGAGCAGGGTTTTAATGTTATTGTGCCAGATATTCCAAACCACGGCAGAAGCTTCCACACCGAAGACTTTTCCTTTGATGAATTGGCTGATATTCTCTATTCATTTTGCATAACTCAAGGATTTGAAGACCCAATATTACTTGGGCATTCTATGGGAGGCAAAATAGCTATGAAGATGGTTGATAAAAATCCTGAATACTATAAATCCTTAATTTTAATTGATATTCATTTTAAAGACTACCAAAGGACTCAAGCAAGAGATTTGCTAATAAACCTAATTCTAGAGATAAACCCATCGGATTTCAAAGATATAAGCCGTTTTAGAGCATATTTGGTTGAGAAAGGGATAGAGAAAGATTATGTAGATGTTCTTTTAAAGAATTTAGATTACTCTAAGAAAACTCTTAGATGGAGATCGAATATAACTATGCTTGCCAAAGAAGTAGAAAAAGTAATGGCTCGTATTGAGTTTTCAGACATAAATATCCCAACTCTTTTACTTAGAGGGGAAAATTCAAACTATGTTAAGGATGAAGACCTAATCACATTCAAAGAAAAGTTTAAAAACTCCAAAACAATAACAGTTCCAAATGCTGGTCACTTAATACAGGTTGATAATCCTGCATTTTTACTCAAATCAATATTAGATTTCATCAAAGAATAGATTATTTCTTCTTATTACACGTAAATGGCTAATATTTCATTGATTTATTCTGTTTCTTCTGCGTTTATTTGATTTTGGTTTGTTTTACAAGCTTGTTTTTTGATTAAAATAAGACAATGAAGCAAGGCGAATCATAAGGAAATGAAACGCAGAGTTAGGAAATTAAAACAAAGAAAGAATTTGCTGAAACAAAGAAAGAAATTTTTAAAACGAAGATTCAATTTCGTGAAAC
>JAQVXZ010000021.1 GCA_028708845.1 Bacteroidales bacterium | reverse complement strand
GAATAAGTATATCTTCAGCAACCTTCGGAAACATCCCAAGCACCTTTACTCTGAATAAGTCATTTGGGCGATAAAATCTGTTTTCAAATACAAAGTCTCCCTCTCCCTGATTCACTTCATCCCTTTGAATTACTGTACACCAATTCGCAACCTTGTCTTTTACCCATTCATAGTCCACTTGACCAGGAATAATGACTTTCTTGGATGTTACATTTTCAGCATTGAGAGAGTTAAGCCTAAACTTCTTAAACCTTTCACTCTTCATTGCTCTTGCTGCATATCCTGTCGTAATGTTAGGGTTGAATACTATCAATAACCTTGAGTTTCCTTGCAGGTTACCTTCAATAGCATTAAAAGTGTTCTCTGATAGTCCTGTTGCCTCTGTAACAACAAACATAGTGTTTACAGCGTGAAATCCTGACCAAGCTTCTGTTGCATCGTCTCCAGCTTTAAATCCTGTTAGAAACCATTCTTCATAATCTGTTCTAATATCATACGCCACTAATCTCCCATGTAAGATTTTTGCATTCCTGTATAATCTTCTTATTTCAGGAGCCATAATGTTACCTACCTGCCTGCCTGTCGGTGCTGTCATAGCTACCTTTGTGTTCTCTACTAATTCTCCCTTGCTGTTGAATTTTGGTGTAAGATATAAAAAGCATAAAGAGGCAACGGCTGCAACAAAATCTTTGCCCCTTGATGTGCCACTTGCTACTGCTACTCTTGGGTGTCGTTGGACTGCACTTAAAATGTCCTGCTGTTCTTTATCTAAACGAGCTTTTAAAACATCTCTTGCAAACTTATTCCAATCTTCCCTCCAAGCTTTAAATACATCTTTATGCTTCTTTTCTATCACAACTTAATGGAGTATTAATCCTCTTCTGCATCTACAGACTTCATTAATTCAAGGAATGGATTAATGGTAATATCATTCTCAACCCTCTCAACATAACCTCTGTCTCTGCCTTTCGTTTTTAGAAAGAATATTAACGAAGTCTCCTTTCCTTCTCTGATGTTTTTAAGGAGAACAGTTTCTGCAAAATCTAAGTTAGATTCGTCAATTTCGGTAACTCTTTCTGCAAAGACAGGGTCTTCTCGTTTGAAACGATAGAAAGTCTCCCTTGAAACGTTAACTGTTCTGCAAGCTGAGGAAATGTTGCCCATACTCTTATCATAGGCATTTAATAGAGCATTTTTTAAACGCCCTTTTACTTTCTTTGGTTCTATCTCTTTTTTAGTTGTCATATTTTGCTGTTGTTTTTTTAGCCAAACAATGTTGCTGCGACTTTCTTAACTTCCACAGTACTATTATTTTGATTAGTAGGTTGTCCTGTTTTCCCTTGTTCTATTTTCGCTTTTGCTATTTTCGCCCTTTCTTTCCATTCTTCACTTGTCCACCTTTTTTGACATTCTTCTTTGTAAAATTGCTCTTTCGATATTAAAACGTGGTCATTTACTTTACTTCCTTCATTAAAGAAATCATTTATATTCTTCCCCATTATCTTACCTCTTCTTGTATGAATATCTAAAGCATAATCAGGAATTTCCTTATTGTTCTCATCAAATAGGAGAGTATCAAACCAATAATTTAATGCCCAATCAGTATGCCTTGACTTCGGACAATGGACTAAATATAATATAGCTTGCACATAAGGAAGCCTGCATTGTTGCCTTTTGTCGAATTTTTTATTCCTATTCTTGTCATAATACAAGCTGTCGAATTGTTGCTTTAATGCCTGAAGCACAACAGGAGCATTTGGACACGCAAGTCCAATATCTTCTGTTGAAATAATCATCATTCTTTGCCAAGCATAAGGGATAAATCCTGAGTTGTATAACTCAACTCCCCAAAACATTGCATCGTCTTCCAGACCTCTTCTAATTGATTTTTGAAAGGCTGATACTACTTCAAACATATCATATCCTTTCATTGTTAAAACTTGCTTATTCATAGTAATTTGTTTATAATTTTATTTTGCAAACTTACTATGTTTTAGTATATTATCCAAATATTTATCATTATTATTTACAACTAAATATCCATTTTCTTTTATATAGTGAGAAGTATCAACATCTACACCAAACCAACTGGAGGATTTCTTTTCTTTTACTAAAGGAAAATCTTTTTTTAGCTCTTCGATTGTTTCAATTGCTAATTTCTTCCTATCCATAGTTTGGAAGCCTCCAGCGTTAGAATTTTGCACAACATTAAGACCTGCTAAGCCATAATTCAATGTGAAATATCCATTTCTCCAAATATACAACGTCGTTATGGTATCAGTAAAATTAGATAGTTTTATATTGAGTTGAGGAACTGCATTTAATCTAATAACGCAAACGCCCTGCATTAATGGGTTAAGATGTGTCCACTTGTGCATATTCTTCTTAGTATATAACCAAAAACGATATTGAGTAAACCTAATACCTCCAAGCAGAGGATAGTTATTCATTGCATCTACACAATCATAAGCAGTTTTTTCAAAGGCTCTTAATGGGTCTTCCTCATCAAGTCTATGAAAAGAAGTAACATCATCGTCAATTTGAAACAAATAGTCAAATCCTCTTTCTTTAGCGTATTGTCTTATGTAATTTAAGGAATACATTAAGCCTTGTCCTGATTTAGGGAGAGTTTCAATACACTCCCCCCCATTCCAATACTTATACAAAAATCTCTCATGTGGTTCAACAAAGATTTTGAAAGGTATATTCGTTGCTTTAAGCCAAGACATTGTTTTTTTTGTAATATACTCTGGTCGGCTTAACGAAGGAACTCCAATAAACAATTTCTTTTCCATAATAATTATTTAATAAGGGAATCTCAATGAGCGTTCTCCTATATTTACATTTTGCATTAATTCGGTAGGTGCTTTATAAGTAATTGCATCACCAAATAATTTTTTTAGATATAAAGTATTTTTCATCATACTATCCCTCGTTCTGTAAGTGTTGCAACCTCCTTTTGAGGTAAAATTGCCATCTGTTATAAAACTATATCTGTTGTCAATCAAACAATATCTATGCTTGTACATAGTAAGGCAAGACATATAATGGTCTTCTCCTTCGCTCATACTAACATCATAAGACAATCCGTGTCCTTTTAAAAAGCCACAAAAGGAAGCGTTCATATAGCCTGTGTGAGCAATAGGTTTGAAAGAGTTATACTCAAGAGGGTTTCTGATTTTAGAAAAGGAAAACACTTTTGCCCCTATATCTTTAGCAATTCCTGCTGTACTATTTATAATTTCAAGGATTACTTCAGGGTCGAATATTCTTATAGGGTCATTTTCTCCAAAAGCAAAATTCCTTCTTAATGAAGCAACATCGTCGTCTATCATAAATACTTCTTCAAAATTTTCCAACATCCATTGCCTTGTTGCTGTTATTCCCCTTATGTATGAAGGAAAAGAGTGTACTATTGTATCAGGATAGTTTTTCTTGTACTCTTCTGCTTCGTTTTCACTAACAACTAATTCTAAGGTAGGAATCAATGCTATGGTCATAACATTATCTGCCCTTCCTTTTGAGGGACATAATATTTTAATTTGTTTCTTCATTTGTTGCTTCATTTGTTGCTTCATTTGTTGCTTCCTCCCAAACTTTTTGAAATTCTTGAACTGTAATTACTAAAGACTCTCCAATTTTAGAATTTTTATAATCCTTTTTTCGTTTTAAATCTAAAACATTACGCAACTAATTGAAGTCCATTTCGTTATTGCAGAAAATAATTACAGAATCATACTTCTCGTTGAATTTCTGAACAATTGGCATCTCGCAATTATCATTATCAAATTCTGCAAGCTTTTCTTCATAATCAGAAAGAGTTTTCCCAAGTTCTGACTCTGTGAACCCAATTTCTAACAATAAGTCTTTTTCAAAATACTTTTTTAATAGCTCATAATCAAATTCTGCTGTATTTTTATTCAATCTAATATTAAGCTCCTTTTCTCTTTCTTCAGAGAGGTTTACTTCAACGCAAGGAACTGTTTTGAATCCAATAGACTTTGCAATTCTTAATCTTTGGTTACCACCTACTACAATGTTTCTTCTATCTTCATTGATATTTACAACAAGTGGAGTAACGAAACCAAATTCAGTCAAAGACTTTTTTATCTCTTCTCTTTGTTTCGCTGAGATTTTTCTTGGATTATATTTGGGTTCAATAAGAGTATCAACATCATATTGAACGATAACTGCTTCTTTAATTTCCATACAATTTTATTTTTAGTTTTCCTTTTAGTACAACTATGCAAAGATACGAATAATATTTGAATAACAAAAACTTTTTGTTAATTTATTTTCTTTATCTGCTTTTATTTCAACAGCTTTAATCAAAATCTCCATATAGTTTAAAATAATACTGTCGCCTTCTCTTTATGTTTTAATTACTAAAAAGGCAAATCGTCATCCTCTTGAGGAGCAGTAAACTCCATAGTCTCACTTGCAGGAGGATTAGCTTGTTGTGGTGCTTGATATTGTGATTGATATTGTGATTGTGTTTGTTGTTGAGGTTGAGCAACTTGTTGCGTTTTATTTATAGCTCCAAAAACGTCAATCCTGAAACATCTCAAGTCCGTAAACCACTTGTCATTAAACTCTCTTGATTCAGGAGAGAAAAACACTTTGAGTTGTGTCCCAATTGTCATTGTTCTAACAATTGCTACTTTATCCTCTCCCCATAGAGAGAATGCCAATTGTTTTGGGTATTGCTCCTCTGTTTCGATTACAAATCCACCTCTTACCCAATCACCCCTTTGGGATGTACCTCTTTGTTCAGGTAGAGTTTTTACAAATTTTCCGATTATTTCCATTGTTTTATTTATTTTTATTGTTTATAACTCTTTGCTGTATCTATTTTATATTAAATTGTTCAATAATTTCTCCGTGTTGAATAATAAACATTGGTTTATCTCCAATAAATCCCCATTCTTCTTTTCCAATTCCTACTGTTACTCCTTTGTTTTCAATTATAAATCTTGGAACTTTATCTAAAGGCTTATAACCATTTCTGAAATGGGTATTTTGGTATTCTTTGAATTTGATATGAAATTTATCCAAAACATCTTCAATAGAATTATAGTAAAGGTCTTCCCAACGTTTCAAAGAAGTACATAGCCACTCTATTGATTTTTCCGAATAACACTCGGTTAATTTATCTCCATTTTCCATACATAGAAGCCTTTTCGCCCAGTATGGAGTAATAGTTCTATACTCTTCTTTCTTAATCCCTTGTAGTGTTAAGCCAAACAAATGTTTGACTAAATTTAATTGTAATGTTGCCATAATGTTATTTATTAAATAATTCAGGATTATCGTATGTATTCCCTATTACTTCAACCTTATCCACATCTAAATCTTCGTAAAAAAAGCCTAAGCAAGACCAATTATCACAATGCAGAGTAAAAGAAGCGTATTTTTCATTCCACAATACAAGGATTATTTGGTTGCCTTCTTTCAAAATATCACCCTCATAAATCTTTACTCCATTTTTGTCTCTCAATCCTGTGAATTGTCCAATGGTTGCAGGGATAACTACTTGTGAGAATTGATTTGCATCAAACTGAATCCGATAATGACCATAGGTATCACTCATTAGTAACCCATAAATCCAAGAATTATCTCTTTGCCTTTTCCCTCTAAATTCAATTTTTCTTTCCATAATGTTATTTTCTTGCTATATAATTAATATCGTTGTAAGCGTTGATTATGTCTATTCTTATAATACCCTTATTCTTTCCCATCTTCTTTACTGCAAATTCTCTTGCATCTAAAATTGGTGTTTTGGCAGTTGAATAGAAACCATATTCATTTTTTATTCTTGTATTGCTATACGATTCTACGAGCCAAATGCTCTTTCTCTTTCTTCTGGTAGCTGTAATTGCTCTAAGTAGTATTTCCTGCAAGGGTTTACCTCTATAATCTTAGCAGCATAGCCATTTATTGCGACTATCTTAACTATCTCTTTAGTCTCCTTTACTTGTATTAGCTGACCAATATGTAATTGAGCAATGTCTAATTCTTTGTTTATTTCTTCTTCCATATTAACTGTATTTAAAATAATTCTTGTTGAGTTTGTTTTATCCTTTCGTTTGCTATAGTATTCCGTATTCTTTCTTATTTATAACCTTTAAATTCAATAGTATTAAATATTGCTTTATGATTACACCACCTCGCTAAATTTTTCTGTTCTTTAGTAGGAGTAATTTTATTATCAAAATCCCTATAAGGTTGAGCAAATGGCACTACTCCTACTTCCTTTAATTTATTAAGTATTGCTAATGCATCATTAATATCTTTTTTGATAAGGACGTAAACAAAAATTCTATAAGGCTTTATTCCTCTTTTTATTAGTTCTTCAGTAACTTTTATCAAAGGTTCAAGTTGGCTAAGGGTATCACAAGCAAATCTTATTTGTCTTATCCATTTTACTTTAGAAAGTAAATCAAGAATGTATTTATCACTATATGCTAATCTTACATCTAATCCTTGATTAAAATCTACTCTTATTCCAAGTCTTATTATCTTTTCTATTTGAAGCAGACCGTGAGTTGATGCAAGAACGTTATTATCAAGTAAAATTGCTTGTTTTTTGTTTGACATAAACTCTTCAATATCTGCATTTGCTTTTATCTTCCCTTCTTTGTCTGGGACAATGCACCATTCACATTTATTAATACATCCTCTTGTGAGAAAGCCATAAGCAGTATCACTATTGTATAAATCATAATCAGGACAGATATGCTCAATATTATCAGGTAATACCGTTGTATAATCTCTATATCCCGTCCCACCTTTTATTACTTCACAATTATAAATTTCATTATCATCAAGAGTAAATGTAAATACTTTACTCTTATAAACCTTATCATAGTTTTGAAACATAGCATTAGCAAATTCAACACTATCTCCTCTTTGTTTATGAAAGGCAGATAATTTCATAAGAGCTAAATTTGGAAATGCATTATGTCCATCAACATCTATTAAACCTATTTTCATAATTATTTCCCCTCATTTTGTTTAGCATATTCTAATATGAATTTATTTATCTCCTCTAATTTATCTGTATGCCATCCTGTGGCTTTATGTAAATTAAGGATTATTTGGTAAACCATATCGGCGACATCTCCGAATTGGTATTGACACTCTATATCCATTTTGTCAATGGGTTTCTTTAATTTTCTTACTTCTACTAATATTTTCTTTGTCTTATGTTCATATTCCGTTTTGAATTTAAAGTTGTGCTTTTTAAATTCTTGTAGTAGATTCATTAAGGCTGTTTCAGTAACATCGTTAAGCAAGAATAACATTAGCGTCATTGTGTTGAGTTCGCTGTAATTAGGCAGCTCTCTAATATCTACTACTTGTTTTGCTTCAATTTCGCCAGCATTATCTTGATAAGTCCTCTTAGGATAAATTATTGGTATTGGTATTTTTGCGTCTATCATAAGGCTATATGTTTTTGTTTAATGCACCATTTTAAGGTTTCAAAAAGAGCATCTATTAATGTATTACTTCCATAATATTGTATACCTTCCCAACCCACTGACCATGTTTCACCGAAAGTAAATATATTTAATACCTTCTCTTCTATTTGTACAGGTAGTACATCTATTATATCTCCAATAGATAAAGTAGGAATACATCCTATTTCATTTTTATCAAATAATTCCTTAATAAAAATTGTCAAACCTATCTTATCATTGTCAGGATGTTTAATCCAACACATGCTTGAATTATCAACCGCATCAAAACCTAATTTATAAAGTTCTGATAATTGTGATAAACTTAATACTTGTTCTTTTAATTTCATTGTTTTATTTGTTTTAATTCGTTTTTAATTTCTTCTAAGTTTTCTTGTTCAATCTTAATTCTGTACTTAGCTTGCTCTATCTTTTCTAAAAGCATTTCTTTATACTCTTCGTTAGTTAGCAATACATCTCCAAAAAACTCTATTTTATCAATTTTAAATAGCCTTTATAGTGAATATCGTTCTTGCTTTTACGAATCTCTGCTAAGCATTCATCGAGTTCAGTAGGATAAACAACATCTTCTTCTTTAATCGAATCTTTAAGCCTACGATTTCTCTCTTCCCTTTCTCTGCGTATTTCCTCGCTTGTCTTTTTAGGGATACGTTTATACGTATATTGTTTATTCTCAATTATCCTATGAACACTCCCCCAAGAAACTTCTAATTTCCTTGCTATCTCTGCTTTGTTTAAACCTTGCTTATAAAGTTCTTTCATTTCTTTTTTTTGCCTGTCTGTTATCTTCTTGTTGTGTTGAAGAATATTCCCAATTAAATAAATGGAAATTTTTAAAGTCCTTGATATATCCGTTTTGGTTCTCCCATTGTAATACATCTCTTTTACTTGTTCTTTAATCTCTTCTGTTATCATATTAATTATTATCTATTAAAAACCATCATTGCATCATCTCGTTAATGCTCATGTTCTTCTTGAATTAATTGTTTAAAATAAGTATTTAGTTTTTGAGCTATAATTTCAGCTTCTATTTCCGTACGGAAGTAATTACCTGAATTATAATCAATATTATCATAATAAGAATTATTCTCTTTAGTTGAAGTAGTATAAAACCAACCTTCTATTTGAAAACATATAAAGTAATACACTTCCCCATTTTCTGCTCTCCACCTTTTAGGTTTCTGCCTCTTAGGTAAGTTATTAAAATCGATTATAGAATAATCATAATCATCTCGGTAGTGGAGTAATCTTGGATATTTATCATTAAAATAAAGCCTACCATCTAATGTATATATATCTTTTTTCTCATTAAAATTAACATATACAATGAAGATATTTTTATTATTGGTATCTATTCGAAATATCTTTCCTCTTTGTCTCGTATATATATCAATAACTTCATCCCCAATTCTAAATTCTTGAGAGTTATCTTTTTTTGGATATCTTTCAAAGAAAATATCGAAGTTTCTAACACCAATTACTTCAAGCCAGAAAATATTACCTTCTTTAGTTTTTTCCCATGTAAAACCTTTATTAAAGCATCCTGCATTACATTGTTTTTCAAAAACAGAAATATCTCTTGAATTTCCTTGCTCTTCTTGACATTCAAGCATACGAGCTATAATTTCTTTTGGAAAACCTATTAGTTGTCCTTTAGGTTCGTAATTTTCTAAATTAAATTTTTCTTCTTCTGTATGTAAAGCTATAAATTCTTCAGCATTAATAATTTTATAACCTGTTAAGTTAGCGAATCCTAAAGCAGAAAGTCCCCCTTCAAAAGGATAATACAAAGTGTTTCCTTTAAAAGCATCCCAATTATGGTCTAATACATAACTCGTTTCATTATTCCACCTTAAACCTAATTGATGAAATATACTTAACACCTGTTTTGCCAATTCTAATGTTGGACAATGAATCCAAGTCTTTTCACTAATCTTTAATTTCTTTTCTAATTCTTTTGTTGTCATATTATTTTCAATTTTATAGGTTAATTTTCAGATTGTTGTATATCAATACAAATAATATCTGGATATTCATCTCCTTTTACCAATTTAACTCTATTGTCAAATATCCAAACACCTTCTATATCTAAATATTCTCCACAACTTCCTACAGAACCAACTAATGTATCTTCTGGAAATTGTTTCAATTTTTCTATTAATTCTTTTGCTGTCATATTCTTTCTTTGTTTGTTTATTATTTTATTTCTAACTCCTTATTCTGAATAGTCTGAGCCTTAGCATAGCAAACTATCTTATTTTTACTCTCTTCAAATCTATAATAGTAACTGGCTGATTGCCAATGTCTCTTCTTGAATGTAATTTTCTCTTTTGTTAGCTCTTCTAATTGCTGTTTATATTTTTCTACCATATTAAAATATTGCTCTACTTTCATTATCGATATTTGTTTTAATTCGTTTTTAATTTCTTCTAAGTTTTCTTGTTCAATCTTAATTCTGTACTTAGCTTGCTCTATCTTTTCTCTGCGTATTTCTTCGCTTGTCCTTTTAGGCTGATAAATTGCTTTCATAATTATTTATTTTAGATATTCATTTACTGCTTTAATGAACTCGTCAAGACTTCTGACAAGCACATATTTATTGCCATATTTTTCTGCATCTTCCTGCCATTCTTTTTGATTAGATTGTTGTCTCCCTTTGTTACCATTTTTTAATTCAAGACACAAACAACCATATCCTTGCTTAGGTACTAAGAGGAGTAAATCAGCAACTCCAGCAACCATACCCTCATATTTCAACATCTTTCCTTGTCGAGCTGTCCTCTTCCCTCCATTGGGAACTGCGAATAAAAGTTTTGATAATTTTGGATATTGTAACCTAAACCATTCAACACATCCTTTCTGAATATCTCCCTCTTCGTGTTTCTTTGAAATTTTCACTACTTCGTCTTTACGGTTCGGAAAGTATTTTTCTTTAAGTGTTAATTCTTTTGACATATTAAAACAAAGTTAGTTGTGTATTTTCTCTTTTGCTTTGTGCGACTAATTCTAAGAACTTCTTGTAACTATTTAGTTTTGCTTCTCTCCATTTCTCGCTGTGTGGTTGCCTTCTTGGTAATTCATTTGCAGGCATTGAGCATCTTTGGTCGACTAAAAACCCATTGAAAGCATCTGCCCACTCTTCATTATCTCTTTCTTGCTCCATAAGGAGTTGCCCATAATCAACTCCCATACAAAACACATCAAATATATCTACATTCATTTCTAATTAATTATCAGTAAGTTTTAATACTTTTATTTCATCTTTTTTCATTCTATTGAAAAAGAGTTTTACAAGCTCTGTCTTGTTGATATTCCCAAAGCTATCGTGCTTTCTAATATCTGTTTTGATAATTTTTGAAAGGCTTCGAGCTTCTTTGTCGTTTAAAGTCATCCTTGCTTTTGAAAGCTTTGTACCTACAAATTCTTTAGCTTTACTCTTGGCAATTAGTTCAGCTCTCTGCATCTCTTCATCACTCCAATCATACATACCATTTTCAAGAATGAACTGAAATATCTCATTGTTGAAGTCAAAGATAAATCCATTAATTAAGTAGCTTTCGTAAGCTTTCTGAACTATTGCTAATTGTTTTTCTTCATTTGTTCTGTTATCTGATAACAAAGGAGTATTTGCCTCTCTTTTAAGCTCAATTGCTCTTAATTTATTGGCTTTATTGACTTCGTATAGATGAGTATCTAAAACATCAATAAGTCCTTTAATTGAAACATTAAAGCCTTCTCCGTATTTGTTTTCTTGCAAAACTTCCTCAATCTTGAAAATTGAGACATATCCGTATTTCTTAGTTATATCCTCACAGAATAAAACTGCCATTGATTTAATCTTCTCGGAATCTATATTTAATCCTTTATAGATATAAGCCTTTGTAAGTATCTGAAAGCATTTATCTAATAGACTATTTTCATTTTTAACTTTATCAATCTTCTTTCTACTAAGAACATAACATTGAGGGTTAAATAACTTAAATTGTCTTTGCTCCTCTTCTGTCATTTGACTTAATTGGGCTTGTGTTATTAATGCTGTACTCATACTCCTAATATTTCTGTTATTGATTTTCCTTCGTTTATTGCTTTATAGATTTCGCTTTGTTGCTCCCTTTTGGTTCGAGCAGTCGGTTTAGATGTTTTTGCTTTTGCCCAATAAAAGAAATGCTTATCAATACTTTGGTAGAAGTAAGCATAATCTTCCTTTGTTGCGTGTTCTCGTGAGCTTCTGTTGTCTTCAATAAATTCATCAAATAGTTTTAGCATAAACTCTTTTGACTTATTGTTGAATATACATATCTCCTGAAATCTCTTAGTATTTGGATAGTCGCTTTGGAATCTTGAAAGGTTGTTAAGAAAAACATCTTCAATTGGGGAAACTTTTTTTCCGGAACTTTTTTGAAGGGGAGTTTCTTTTTCTGTTTCTAATGTCGGAATTTCTTCAACTTCGACCTCATCAAAGTTTTCAGAAAAATTTTCGCTTTCTTTAGTGTGTGTAATATTTACTTTACTTTCCTTTACTTCACTTTCCTTTACTTTACTTTCCTTTACTTTACTTTCCTTGTTATCCAATTCAGGTAAGTTAGTTATAGCTATGTTATCAGAATTTGGTAAGTTAGTTATAGCACCTTTATCGTTTTGAGCAGTCTCTGGAATATTATTCCATCTTTTCTCCATTGCTTTTTTACCACCCAATGAATGTTTTCTACTCTTCTCGTCTTTCAATATCATTCTCTGCATAAGGCTCTCCGAGTAAAAGCAATCATCATCAGTAAATACAAATAACCCAAAATCCTCAATTACTGATTTTACTTTCTCGGTAGTTGTCCTAAAATCAAAAGCCAATGAGTCGTAATCTTTATTAGAAACATAATTTGACTCCTCCCTCAATCTTTCTATTATCATAAAGTAAATGCCATAACCTTCAACACCTAATTTCATCCTAAGCGAAATAATCTTACTATCATTTCTTGCATTGCTATCATGAGAAAAATAGTTAGTTTTTTTTAATTGTTTTTTCGTTATGGTCATAACTAATATCCTTGTTTAGTTAATCTTAATTCTTCCTTAGCAAAGGAAATCTGTGTTCTTGTATTGTCGCCAATATGTACAAGACCTCTATTAAGTCTATCTAACCAATTGACAACATAGTTAGCATCTGCATTTTGAGAAGTGATAAACTTGCTTGCTATTGTTGCAGGCATTTTGCTTATACTCTTTAACTCTTCTGCAAAAATTATCTTAGCTTGTTTGTCTTGAATTTCTTTTGCGTCTGCAAGAGCTTTGCCACTTATTGCAAGATAAACATTTATATTCGTCAGCCTTGCAACAAGAATATTTGCATCAGTATCCTCGAAATCTTCTTCAAGAAAGTCCTGTATCTTTTGAGATACAATTTTTAGCTTTTCTAATTCTTCTGTGTACATAGCTTTACTATTTTAATATTGCTACTCCAATTAGTAGTACTATTGTTCCTATAATTGCAATAAAGACTGTTGCCCTTTCAAAATTTCTATCTGCTATTTTTTGTTTTTTATGGTCATTCATAATTAAAATGGGGTTTTATTGATTATTATTTCAATTCCTTTTTTAGCAATTGTAACCTTGCAGCCTGTCAATTTCTCTATCTCATCTTTGAATAGATTTTCATCGCCATTTTCTTTGGATAAGTGGAGAAGTATTATATTATTGACTTTGGAAAGGTCGTTTGCTTGCAAAGTTTGTTTAAGTGTTTGTAGGCTCATGTGCGACTGCTTAACTCTCTTTCTCCTCATATAATTAACTGTGCCGTTTTTTACGTTTTCATCAAGTATAGAATTAGAGTAATTGCACTCAATCATTATGTTAGTCAGATTGCTAAAGGTGTGCTTCAGATAGTAGGTATCTGTTGCAAATAGCAACGTGCCTATCTCTTCGTGATTAATTAAAAAGCCTATTGGCTCTTGACAATCGTGCTGTGTGTCAAACGCATACACTTTAAAACCTCCATATTGGAGCGTTTTATACTTATCAATCGCCAAAGGCTTTCTATTTCCTTTGATAACAATATTATCAATAGTTCCTTTGGAAGACATCACGTCTATTGAGGCTTTAAGATACTGCTCAACATACTTTGAATGGTCGCTGTGTTCGTGGGTTACGAAACAACCTACAACCTTGCTAATTTTAAAGTCTAATGCTTGCTTTACGTTTTGAATTGTAACGCCTGCCTCAATTATTAAAGCCTCTTTATCGTTATGTAGCACATAACAATTAGACGATGAACTACTTCCTAAGATAGATAATTTCATTATGAAAAGATTGGAGGGGTTTCTAACTTAACTGCCTTGATTGGTGTTTTTTCTTGACTTGGAGCGTCTTTTTCTTCCTCTGATGTAGTTTGTGTTTCCTGTTCATCAAAAGCTGTTATAACTTCTTTATTGCCGTTGTTTTCTATCTCTTCAGCAACAATAATATCTGTATCGTTATCAACGTACTTGTTCCCTTTCTCTGTGATGACTGATTGGTCGTTGATAATTGCTGACTGCATTTCAACAGATAGTGGGGCAAATCGAGATAACAAGAGCTTAAGAACTGTCTTCTTTGCCATAGCATCAAAATCGGTATTCCACTTGCTCGACCTTTGAACGTATTGATTACTACTGGAGTACGTTTGACTATATTTCTTTGCGTGCTTTTCAATACTTTCAATTGTAGAGTATAGAGTTTTTTCAAAACCATTAATTAGTCTAAAGTAGGCTGCATAACCAATGGTCTTTAATTCCTCCCGATTAGGAAGTGCCTTAAACTTAACCTCGCCACTAAGCATATCCCATTCTATCAACTCGCCCTCTTTCACTTCAGTTACATTGATTGTTTTGAATTGTCCACTTCTTATTGCAAGCTGGATGAACCCTTTGTAACCCATTTGAAACTGTGCTTCAATTTTGTTTTCTCTATTATTTCTAAATGGTATCACGTAAGCAAAACCTAAGTTTGCATCTAAAGGCAAATCAAGAGCTGTTGCTTTAATTCCTGCATACATCAGACTTAATGGCTCACATTCTTGTAATTTTTGATTGTTTGACACTAAAGCTGTGATATTATTCACAAAGCTATTTTTCTTTTCGGATAAGACATTTTGCAGATACTCCTGTGTCTTAGGGTTTGTAATAGTTCGATTGAACTGCGTTAAATCACTCATAATCTTCTTGTTTTTTGTTGGTTTATTTAATTATATTTACTTGTAGTTTTTCGCCTTTGGCAACTTCTAACGTGATAAGTTGAGAATTGATTTTTGGAAGGATTTCTAAACTTTCAAATCTGTCAATAAACAAAGGCAGAGAAAGGTCAAAGGCTTTGCTTAGTCCATTAATTACGTCTGTTCCGATTGCCATTGTCATCCCCTCGTTGGTTTCTGAATAAGGAACTCCATTTACCAATGCTTCACAAATTGGCTTTTCTCCGTCGTTGGTCTTATTCTGTTCGTACATCTTCCAAGTAACCATTTGGAAGTATGAAGAAACAGATTCTTCAATTTTGCTTATTCTGTATTTAGAAAATTCTATTATTTCAAATTCTATTTTTTCTAAGTCTGAAATTGTTTGAGCCAATTCTTTGCTTCTTGAGTTAAGTTCATCTTTTAATTTTGCAATTCTTGAATTAGTATCTCTTTGAGACAGCTTTTTAATCACTTCTTCTAATTCTTGCTTTAGCTCTTGCTTTCTTGTCTTATATTCATCATTTGTCGAATTATCTTCCGTTGAAACTCCTTCAAGCTGTTCAACTATTGATTTCTCTGCTGCTAATAGAGTGTTGTACTCTTCATCTTCCTTAAGTGCGTAGCCAAGTTCAGGAACTTCATTTAATTGCTCATTTGCTTTTTTAAACTGTTCTTGTTGGTCAGCAATAAAATTCCTCTTTTCCTCGACTAAAAGAGTTATCTTATTTTTCTGTGCAATCAAATTATTTTCTTTTTCTTTAATTATTGTACCCTCATCCTCAATAGTTCTTAACCTATTAAGTTTTGCTTGATTGAAGTTTTCTAATAGATTTTCTAATCTGTCTTGAGGATAAGTTTGTCCACACTCGGAACAGATTAGCGAGCCTGTGTACTCTTTCTCATTTTCTTTTTTCCATTGATTACTTTTATCTGTAATCTCCTGAATGGCTTTTTGAATATCCTTATCAACGTTTTCTAACTCTTTGATAAAATTGTTAAGCTGGACAGTGTTGCTTTCAATTAAGTTCTTTAGAAGACTAATATTGCTTTCAATATTAACTTTCTTTCTATCAATCTCACTTTTGATTTCATTAGCTCTTAAGTTGATTTTGTCAATTATTGTACGTTGCTTTGCAAACAAGTCTTTTCTTTCATCAATTAACTCTGTATCAACATTACTTTGAAGGATATTGTCTATTACCTCAATAGCCTTTTCTTTAGCTTGCTTTTCCTCTTCAAGCTCTGCAAAATCTATATCAACTATCAATTTATCTTGTGCGTCAATACGACTTGGGATTTCATCAAGTTCTTGCTTAGATTTCTTCTTAGATGCTTGTAATTCTCTTTTGTACTCGTCAATATTTTTTCCTTGCTCTAAAGCTTTCTTAACCAAAGGATAATCTTTAGAAAGTTCAATATCTGAAACATTACCAGCAAGTCCGATTATTACCTTTCTTCTTTCATCAACTTTCAACCTGAAAAATGAATTAATATCTGAACACATTGCCCAAGTGTCAAGGTTGCAAATATCATTCAACTTTTGGTCAAACTCTTTCTTGAGAAGTGGAACATTATTAATCGAGTATATAGTTGTAGTTCCTTTCAGCTGTTCTTTATTCGTGCCTCTTGGTTTTACCCAATCCTCTTTAAGCTCTCTTTTTACTACCAACTCGTTATCATTAACGATAAGGTGTAATTCTACATAAGTATTGAGCTTATGAATTATTTCTCCTTGCTCGTTTCTTGGCTGAATATTGACTTGCTCGCCTCGTGCATTCTTTCCGAATAAGCACCACAAATAACTTTCATAGATAGAGGATTTTTTTTGTGCATTGCCTCCTCTAATTTCTGTTTTTTTACCGAACTCAAAGGTTTCGTTTTTTATACCCTTGAAGTTTTCGATTACTACTTTTGAAATTTCGACTTTTGTCATAGTTATATTTTTTTAACTGGTTATTGTTTTTCTCCGTAAGGATTTGTCGCATTGAATATTCTTCTTTTAATCTTATCTTCATCGATTAGAGAATTAACTTTTAGAAGTCCTATCTCACAAATAGCACTCTTGTCAATTGCTCTCCCTTCAACTAAGATGTTTATTAATTCATCAACATCATTTGCAAACTCATTTTCATTAGTTGCATACATTTCAACTAATCTGCTTTTGTTTTCTTTAATAAAGTCTTTCATTTTCTTTTTTGTTTTTATTGGTTTGTGTTTATTTATTTAATGGTTATGATATTTGTTTTTGTAATTTCTTTCTTAAGAAGGCTCTTCCTAATTCAGTAACAACAAGTATTGTGCTTGTTCCTTGAGTGCCATCTTTACGGAAGAAAGGATAAGTTCTTGTAGCGAAATACCCTTGTGTTGAGTACTTGGCGTAAGGAAGGTATTTGTCCCCCTGCTTGAAGATTATTCCTAATATTCTACACTTGTTATATAATGCTGTTGCAGAAGTTAGTCCTAAGTCCTTTGCTACTTCGCTGAACGTGTGTGTGTCTATGCTGTTAAGCACTTGGTCAGTGTATTCTGCTTTAGGAAGGAGTATCTTTTTTTCTTCCTCTAAGATTTCGTTTGTGTGTTTTAGGATTTGGTTTTGCTGTGCTTGACTTTCAATTGTTTTTTGTGCAAGAATTAAAGCTTTTGCCATAATTACATCAGGAGTATCATCTTCCTCTGTTTTTATGTATCCTCCTGTTTTTCTAATCTGAGGCAAAACTTCACTTGTTACCCATTTTCTGAATTGCTTTGCTTCAGGTTTGCGACTGTCTAATATTACATCATACAGTCCGTCTTCGTTTACGAATAATATATTCCTTTGTCTTCCAAGACTATCAGAGATAACCTCATTAGTAATGAGGTTATCCTCTAACCTTGTTTTTACTTGACTTGGATTGCCCAAATCTAATGCTTGGCAAACATCAGTTAAGCAAAACAAAGGCTCGTTATTTTCTGTTGTTACTATTCTAACAGATCCAAAAGTTGGATTGTCGAAAATCTTAATTTGATTGCTCATGATTAATTATTTTTATTGGTTGTTTATTTATTTTTCTAATTACTTATCCCACAAATCTTCTCTTTTAATCCCTGTTCTTCTTTCAAGGACTTCGATGTGAGCTTCGTCTCGTGGTTTTATTCCATAAGAAATCCAATTTCTTACAGTAACTTCTGTTACTTGGCATTCTTCTGCTATTTCCTTTACAAAAGCAGTCTTAGGGGGCATTTCTCTCTCTAATCTTTCGTAATAATTCTTTAGTGTCATTTTCTTTATTATTTTTGTCAAAGTGTTTATATCTTAAATACTTTATATGATTATATAATAATGCAAAGATACAACATTTTATTTGATTTGTCAAGCATTTTATTTGATTTAATGAAAATAAATTTATAAGCAAGGTTATTATATTGAGAATGATAGATTTACAAGCGTGCGTAAGCTAATTAAAAGTAATAATATTATAGACATATACAACCTAATTACGCACTTTCAACAAAATCTATCTCACAGCCTAACGCTTCTGCAATTCTCGAAAGAATATCTAATCCAACAGAAAATTTACCTTCTTCAATTCTATTATATGAAGATTCTCTTATTCCTATTACGTCTGCTATTCTTGCTGCTGAATAGCCTTGCTTCTCTCTTATTGCTCTAATTCTATTTCCAATTTTAATTCTATCTTTATTTACAATCATTTCCATAACTATTCTCCTCTGTGATTTGCGACGTTAGCAGTTTCTTTCATGCAGTCAATTAATGAACTTATATCCTCTCCTAAGTTTAGCTCATTGCAAACTTCGTTGAAGTCATCTATATTGTCCTTGTAGAATGTTTGAACAGCTAATTCGGTATCTATTTTTTTATACCAATTATCAACGACTAACTGTTGTACGTAGTCGTATAACTTATTGTCTAATGCGTTGTATTTAGCATTATTCCTGATTTCTTGTGTTTTCATTTCTTTTATTTATATAATAGGTTCATTTGTATTTTTGACATATTCGGTGATTTTAGCTTTATGAGAATATCCACTCTTTTCAAAATCTTCTATCCAAATGAGTTTCTTAATCCATTCTTTATTTTCATTCTTGCATGGTTGCAGTCTGAAATGACCTCTTACTTTAAACCCCTCTGAACGTACAAGGTTAGTAAACCATTTACTGTCTAACACCGTAAATATGCACCTTGTTTTATTAAAATATTCTCCTTCTTTTGGCTTGTGATTAGTTGGGAGAACTATCTTTGTTTCTACTTCTGCATACTTTCTGAAAATCAAATGTGCAATAATAGTTGATATAATACCATCAAACCATCTAATTACTTGAATAGTTTCTGTAAAATGAGTATTAGTATCAATTCTATATATTTGAAGCTTTTTCGTGTAAATAAGATATGCAATAACCAATCCTTGCTCATTCAAAATATATAACTCTCGTTCAAAGTCATCTGAATCTTTTCTAAACGAGATTTTATAAGAAATCCATATATTATTAACTAACATTGTTCCAATTAAATCATCGTTGGTATTGTTTATTTCTTCTAACACCACAGGATGTAATTTATTAATACTGTCCTGTACTGCCTTATAGAAAGGTTTAGTTATAATAAGAATCTCTTCTTCTCCAAATTTATTTTCTTTCCAGCATTTATACATTTTGTGGATTTCTTCATAATTCAACTGCTCATTATTGTCAGCTGTGAATCCTATCTTCTTAATTATTCCATCCGATAAATATTTTAAATACGGATACTTCTTTTCATTAATTATATTCATTACACTTCACTTTTAATTTTATTATAAATCTCATCTTCCAAATCATTAAGCAACAAATCTACACTTTGCCAATCAAGATACTCGAATACTAATCTATCTATCTTTTTCTCTTTAATTATATCATCATTTTGTAACTCAAAACATTCTTTAATGTGAGCAATGATTGTATATCTCGATTCTCCTAAATCGAAACTAATTATCTCTCCATCGTTCAAATCAATATTTTTGTTCTTATATTTCTCTATAAGCTCATCTATTCTTTTTTCTGAGATATAGCATATTTTATAAGGATAATTATTAAACGCATCCTCACTCTTATAGACATAACCATTATGTGTTTTAATAGTATTATCTAAATACTTATCTATATTCATGGCTTGACTTTTATTTAATTGTTTTACATACTGAACTAATCTTACTATCTGTGTTTGCGTGAGATTGGATGAGAACTGTTCTGTCATGTGTAAATTATATTCTACTTTTTTTCCGTATTCCTTTCGGAGTTTATCGTAATATACTTTTATATCTTTTTTCAATAATATGAATTTTGATTCTTCCATTTTGTTTTCTACCGAATTTACCCTGTTGTCGCCAGCTTTTATTATTACTACCTACCCCCGAAGGGGTAACGCTTACTGCCTAAAGCCTCTTTATAGTCGCAGTATCGACTGTTGTTATTAAATACCACATTCTTGTAAGCCTATTATATAATGATGAGTATCGTGGCTGGAACTCATAGAAGCTTCTTCTATCTTTTCATAAAATCTTCCTTGATAAGTAATCACAATCTCATTTTCGCCACAAGTCAAGAGTTCATCATATACTTCTTTCTTTTCTTTGAGCCAATTTCCAACATCCTCAAAAGTTGTAAATTCTGCATAAGGTAGGATGTCTTCCATTATTTGCTCTTGATAGGCGTCAGCATCATCATACTCACAGTAATCATCACCATAATCACTACTACTATTCTTATACGGCTCTGAAGCATTGCCTTGACGTTCGTACAATTGCCAACCGTCTCTCCTATGAAGATTAATAGCTTCAAGGTTGTATTTTATTGCAATTTTTTCTAATTGCTCCCAGTCCTCAAAGCCTATTATAGCACCTTGAATATTTTGCGGATAACCATTTGTTCCGCTTGTTGTTTCTACATATTCAAGCTCTTCAATATCTGCAATTTCTCCTAAAGATAATTCTTCTTTATCTGCAAATATCTCATAAATATTCATATAATCCAGAATTTTTTCTTGGTCTATTTCGTCAAAGTCCGCTATAAAACAATCTTTTTCCCACTCTTTTATTGTGAGTTCTCCTTTTAATCCGTCATAAGATAGGCTATGTACGATTGTTTCATTATTCTCTTCGTAAGCTATCTCAAAATTGCTTGGGTAGTGCTTAATTTTGATTAAATTTTTCATCTTGTTACTTCGTTTTAAGAGTGAACCCTCTGTTATATGTTTGACTATTAATTAGTTTGTATTGCAAAGATACAACAATTAATTGAATTTGTCAAGTAAAATACACCTATTTTATGAATTATTAACTATATTTAAACTTATTTAACTGTTACACAGTGCGTTGCAAGGTTTTTATAGAGGTTTTGAAAACAATATACTAATCCTTATTTAAGTTTTTCGCATTTCCTTTAAATGAATTTTGCTCGCCTTATTGATAAGGCGACCAAATTCTTCCGACACTTTCCAATATGGAAATAGTCATAAGTTTAAGACACTTACGAATAAGTTGAGTATCATAAAGAGGCTTGGAGGGTATTATTAACTGAAAAATACTATTTATTTCTGAATATCCAAAATATAAATCCAACAATTCCGATTATCAACGCCCAAAATAAAGTTTTCCCAATCCAAATAAACATATTATCCCACCAACCTAATTTCTTCTCAACTTCCTTTATCTCTAAAACACTCTTGTAAATACTATCTACGACAATTCTATCTTTGTATGCTATTTTCGTAGGCTGTACGCCCTTTTGTTCCAAAGAATGAAATAATATTCCATTAGACCACAAAGCCCGAGAGAAAGCGTTATTTGTGCTTAATTCAGACAATGTATCTTTAGTTTTATTTTCAATGTACATTTCTTTAATCTGAACATCAATAATAGTATCTTTTAATATCTCTGTAATCGTTTGCGTTTGGTATTCTGTTATATAGATTGGCTTTTGGGTCTTGCATCCAAAAACTAAGAATACTATTGCTATTGTTATTATTATATACTTTTTCATAATACTTATTTTTTATTTTGTTCTTTTAAAGCTTTCCTTGCTCGTAACCAGATAGCATATCTATCAGCAAAGCCATTATAACCACCATTTATTTTCTTAGTTATCTTTCTAAATTGAATACTATCTCTTATCAATTCAGTTCTATCAATACTATCTTGATTGATGTAGGGAGTTGGATTGTCTATTAGAGGAATACTATCTACTTTTATAGCTTCAATAGTTGATTGAGTAGTATAAACATCTTCATTTATTCTTTTTCTTTGCTCTATTGATAAGCAAATACATATCATACATAACATTATATACTCTTTTTTTTTCATACTAAATCATTTAGTTTATTCTTATTCCAAAACCAACAAGCAGACTGAACTGCATATTTAGGAGTTGATAATAAAGCTGGATTTTTTATAAAGTCCTCTTTTAAATCTTTACTTATTTTTTCATAATTAAATCTACCCGTTATTTGGATTAGCCCTCTTCCTTTAAATTTCACACCATCCCCTTGCTGGGTATTTCCTAAATCTCTTCTTCCCTCATAAGCCTTACCACTTGCAATTTCTTCTGAATATTTTAATTGACCGCTTTCGTGTCCTATTTGAGCAATAAAAGCAGCTACTTCCTTATCAGTATCAATACCATATTTAGGCATAAAATAGTTTAACCAATCTAAATACTTTTGCCTATTAGCTTCTGTAGATTGAGGCATTACTTCTTTTAGAAATTCATTTGTTATTTTCATTATTCTTTCCTCCATATTTTTTATTATCTTCTTCCTCTTGCTCTTTTTTCAATTTATCAATATCTATATCAATATTAAAGTGTCGCTTACTTTTATCCATTAGTATTTTTTGCAAAGCTCTTGCCCACCAAGCGTTATTGCAAGAACTTTCGTTTTCAAGCACAGAAATAAGTTCAATAAAGCAAAATAAAGCCGCTACATACTTAGTTATTTCAAAAGATAAATCCTTAAGTATATTCTTCTCTATAAACCATATAATCAATATAACACCATAGACTTTCCCTATTGTGTATATGACTTTTAAAGCCTTCTTACTCTCAAGTTTACCAGTTGCGTAATTAGGGTATTTCTTTTTAATTCTTCTATTTAAGTTATAGGCTGAAAAGCAGTCAATAGTAATTACTGCCACAATTGCATAAAGGAAGTTAAAGGTAGGCTCTATGAAGGCTATTAATGCTGTAATCATTGCCAATAAATACTTAGTTAGGAGTTCTCTCATCATAGTTTATTTATATATTGTTTATTACTTATTCCTGTGCTTGTTTTCGTTAGTTCGTTAATGCTAAAGTATTTCATCTTCATTTTAAATTATATTAACTGTATATTCTATTCCTAACCAGTAAGTACTTAAATAAAGTTGTTTGCATAATAATAAATTTTAATTAGTTAAAAGTAAGCAATATTGTTATCCACACTCCAATATGTCGTTTGCTTTAAGAAAATAAACTTCATATAATATATATTTCCAGAAACCAACGAAGGGTCTGTGTAAGAAGTCGTAGGGTAAAAAGAGTTTAATCCAGCACAATAAAAAGAAACGTCAATATTAGGTTGAGCGGGAGATACATATATCTCTACCACTCTTTTATTCATATTTACACTACCCGCAATAGTAGCTAAATCTATCTCAATTTTATTGCCGTTCTTCCCATCAAAACCATTAAGATAAAAAGTATAGTCGGTAGTTCCTGTGGCAGGGATTGGCAAATGATATATACTCTCTGCTTCTATATCAGCTTGAATAGTTTGGGGCTTATCTTCGCAAGTTAATAACCTCTTCCAATTAGACCAAGTTATATTTCCGGTTGCGTCATCAATAGTTCCTGAACAGATATAAATATTGTTAGTATTAAAGCAGTGATATACAAGCGACGTCCCAACCCCATTTAATTGAGATACTAAACTTCCTTTCATCCCCGACTTGCTCGCATCTGTTCCACACGACTGATTTGGTACATCATAGTAAGTAATTTCAGGAATAATATCATAAATACCATTCAATAAATTTCCTGATTGAAATGATGAAGGTATTGGGGATAGAGCTTCAGATAATTCCCCTCTAAACAACAACGAATTAGATGAAAACGATATATCTAACCCAAATTCACTTGATGAGCCATACACGCTAATATCGTCTGTGTTTATAAAGTTAAGAGGAGTAGTTGTTGCACTCCCTAAGTGAGCATTACCATTTATGTATATTGTTCTATTAACTTGGTTACCACATAAATTATCCCAATTTTCTTCTTCAGAAGTAGCAGCATCTGATATACAAACAATATTATCCCCAAGCTTTATATTTTGCCCATTAAGGTTAAATGGCGATTGAGCATTGTAAACGTCTCCTTGCTTAATGTTAGTAAGTGCAAGTAAAGCCGCTTTATCAGCAATATTACCTTTTGGTTTGTAAGCACTATCAAGCTTTATCTTATCGTCCGCACTCATTAATCCGTCAGATGTAATAGTAGCTTTTTTTAAATCCTTGATATCATCTATTTTCGGTTGCGTCTTTGCCATAATAATCTTATCCTATTATTATTATTTTGAAATTGTCTGTGGAAATAAAATTCTTAGAACTTGTCCAAGTTACATCACCTAATGAAGATATTGACACATCCACACTAATCTTATCTCCATCTTCATAAAATTCAACCATTTTGGGATATAATACACCGTGCGTACTCTTAAGAATAGTGCCTGTTGTTCCTTCTACTTGTGCTACTTCATACGATTGCTTAACACCTAATTCGGATAAATCCTCAAATAATTGACTAATATTCCCCCCATAAGCATTAATAATATCTTCTAACGTATGTATTTCGGGTGTTGTTAATTGGTCAGATGTAGCTGCATAATCAACTGACCTGCTTTCATTAGCTTTTTCCCCTAACTTGGTTTTAAGCCAGTTGATTGCTTTAGAGAAATAATCAAAAAAACCAAATGCTGTATTTTTCTGCTCGGTATTTAGAGTAGGTTCTGCACTTTGTGAAAAATCTACTTTACCTTGAACGTCTTTTATATTTACTTTTGTTCCCATAACACTAATTATTTCTGTTGTTCCAATCAATATCAATTTGTTCCTTAATAGCTTTTCTCTCATTAAGAAATGTAGTATAATTAGCTATATACTTAGCTTTTGTTGCAGTATTAAAAAGACCTGCCTTAGCTCCATTATAATCATTAATCAACTTCTTCTCTTTATCATTATCCCACATAGAAGTTATAACAGCTTGAGTTAGCTTATCTTTATCTATCGGACTATTAATTGTTACTTCTTTACATCTCCATTGAGAAGTATTATCCGAAATTACTTCTTCAGTATCCCAACGATACTGAACTTCTCCATTTTCATAAGTCTGAAAAACGCTTGGTCTTTCACTATACAATACCTCTTTCATATGCTATTTTGTTTAATAAATTTATTTATTCTATATTACTACCTTCTGGAAAGTTGCACAAGCGAACGCCGAAATCCGTACTCGCATACGTAGGCGAATAATTCGAATCCGAGCACCCGAGACCCGCAGACGACCCGCGATACGCAGCACCGCCAAAAAGAAAACCACGCAAAGTCTCATCTACACCTGTTACCCAATAGAAATTGTCATAACCCCAAGCTCCAGAACTACCCCCTATTGAATAAGGAACTATTGTATAGTTATTAAATAGTTTTATATATCCTGAAGCAGAAGGCATATCACATAAAAATCGTGCATTAACTGTTTTGGTTGATGTAAAATGAGCAGGGTTATCATATACGTAACATTTTGTAGATGTCCCGTCTCCTGTTATCTCTATAATAGCATCTATCGTATGTTTCCATATATGACCGAAAGGAATTTCAACTAAAAACCTATTAGCTTCCGTTTTTGTTCTTGTTTGCAAAGCAAAATAAGTTGTATTCGTTAATTCTGTACCAGCAGGAGCATTAAGAATACATTTATATAGTTTCCCGTCTCCTTTGCCTATAACAGAATCTTCCATATCTGCTACTAATTCATTAACATTATAGGCAGTACTTGCATTGTATACTCCTTTATAATATTGTGTATTATCTTCTGCAGTTGTATTATAGCCGTCATATTCAAACGGCATATAAAAGTCTTTAACCCCTGTTTTATTCCCTAACTCGGCAGTATAACCACAAGGGATAAATGGATTATACCCATTATATTTACTCCATTTTGTTGAGTTTATATCTGTAACTCCAATACCCAACCCTCCTTGAAGATACCCCTCTGGAGTTAAGGCTGAGTTGTACGGAGCTTGAGAATCATAAGTTGCATAATGGACTCTGAATAATAACGCTCTCACATAATGGCTTAATAGTCTATCTGGACTCCAATCCAAATTTCTGTCTTTGATTGCACCAGAATTATAATAGAAAACGCTCTGTCCTGTTGCAGGTAATCCTGTCCTAATATTTGGATTAATAACTGAACGCAGTTGGTTAGTTGTAGTGTCATAACTTCCTTCATATCTTCCGTGATAAGTCTTAGGAATACGCTTGAAGTTAGGTAATGGAAATTCACTTAGGTATGTATATTCGTAATTTCCTTCTGTATATTCATAAACATACATTTCAGGTATTTCAGTCATAACATCTCCATCTGTTCCGTCAAGTACAGAAGGAGTGATACCATCTTCTTTTAACAAATCTGTATCATTATGCAAATAGTAATTAATCCCTTGAGCATTTTTAACACAACCTCTTACTTTTCTAAGGATAGGTCTTGTTTTGTGCAATGACAAATTACCAACACGAGTTAATGTTGTTCCAGCACCTGTTAAGTCTCTCGAGACTCCATAGGCAAAGAAGTTTATATCGTAATCGTGAGCTTTCATTATTGCTTCTGTTATTGCCTTTTGGCTCATAATATCTGTTTCGGAATCACCTAATGTTTGTTTTATTGAAGTTTTGTCTATTTTACTATCAGCAATGTTCTCTGCATCAATTGCCGCTTCTTCTGCTCTTTGTGCAGCATCAATTGCATCATTAGTTACTTCTATTGCATTATCAATTGTTTCTTGGAAAACAGAGCCATAAACTCCAATAGAAGTCTTATATCTTACTAAGATAATATCATCATCAGTATGTAGAGGATAATCAATGAGTGTTATTTTTTTCCTTGTATCTACTATATCTTCTTCGATTAAAAAATCTTCTCCCTCAGTTAAGTCCAAACCATTACGCATAACACGCACAATATCTACTGCACCTGCAAAAGCTTCTCTTGCAACATAAGAATTTTCTAATAATATTTCAACGTTACCACCGACAACGGATTGGCAACTTGTCATTCCTTCTAATACAGGATTCGAGCCACCTACATAAGAAGCACTTGCTACAACATCAGCATTTGGCAATCCAAAAGTTCCATCACCTCTAAGGAAAGCACCTTGTTGCCCACTTAATGGTTTAGGCACTAATCCCACTTCTCCATCAGTCAATGCACCTGCTCCAGCCATAACAGGTATATCTACAATCTTATTAGCATCAGGAGTTAATTCTACACCATCAACCTTAACTCCTTTAAGCCTTTCATTTATCAATCCTCCTAATATCTTCCCTTGCTTAGCACTCAAAGGTTTTGTTGTTGAGGAATCAGTAATATTGTCGATGACATCTGTTGGCTTAAGATAGCCTTCGTGTGAATGGTCTGAATTTGCTTTGTTATCAAATAGATATTTAATGTTGTTTAATGCTCTCTGAATTAATTCATTAATAGTATAATTGCCGCCGACATCATATTGGGTTGATGAACCTTCAGGAGCAATAATAGTTTGAGTGGTATTTGCCTTCTTGTCGTATATATCTTTTATGTTGCTTGCAAAAATCCTTAAAGCCTGTCTGATTGTGTACTCATTATCATCTACGATTAGTGTATTAGACATAGAATATTCACCTAATACAAACTCCTTGAGCTTAGTAATATTGATAGAATTGTCATTCAAAGATGCTTTAATAGTACTCCCATCAACGGTTGTCGTGATTTCGTCCCCTTCAAAACCATCCATAACATCTATAAGGTCAGTAACTAATATATATATATGTTCTGAACTATTAGCAATTTTAAAATCAAGATATTTATCTCCTACTTTATAACCTATTACTGGTTCATCTGCAACAGTACATTCTTTTACAAAACCCGATTCAATTACTGAATCTAATGGAATATCAACGCCAAGCTGTATATCTGCAGTGCCATCATTATACACTAATTGATATTTACCTGAACCATCCTCATTCTTTTTTATTTGGATAGTGTTTAATTTCGCATAGAAAGCGTCGGTAAAATCATTAGTAGATAATCCTTTACCTTCTATTTTATCCACTTTATCCTCTATGTCAGAAACAATAGTGTCAATTTTACCTTTAAACCCTTCCGAAAGGTCAATGGATATAATACCACTTGCATTACTACTGATAGATAAAGCAGAATACTCTTCTTCTGCTGATTTACCTGCTTTTAATACTCTAAATTGCAACTTCTTTCCGTCAGCACTTAATCCATGATATACAGAAACTCTCCCTTCGCCTTCTGTGGTTGTATTCTCTGCCTTATACCCTCTAAGAGAAAACCAATCGACACCATTTGAGCAGACTTGAATATCTGCTATATCACTTGAGTTTTCAGCTAAAACAGCTCTAAAAACTCCTGTTATTACTTGGTCTACTGTGGTGCTTATCTTTAAGTTTCTGATTTCGACACCGTCTACTAACTGTATAGGATGATTATATCTCATAATATTTTTATTTTTATTCTTATTCTTATTCTATAATTATACTTCCGACAATGCTTCCAACCCAACTCAATTGCAAACTATCATCGCTTAAATGGATTACTTGTACATATCTAATTTCTCCAGATTCATCAATGAGTTGGACGTCTGGTTTTCTTCCTAATCTATGATTAATATATTTATATCTATCCTCTGAATTAACCGGAATAGGAGGTAATTTAATTACATCACTACTTAACTTTTTATCACCCAAGTAAGCATATTCAATTGCGGGCGTTTCATCAAGTACAGGATTAACATAACCCACTAAGTATTGCCTTTTAGTATCCTCTTCAAAAGGTTGGAGGTCGTTATAAGCAACAAGAGTTCCATTAGAAGTATCTGTATCACAAACAGCATAAATATACTGAATATCTGTTGTGTCTAAATCAACCTCTTGTGGCTCTAATTGAAATGAAGTAGTTTTATCGTAATCAAATATTACTTGTTGCTCAGTCAATAGTAATTTATTCCCATCTATACCTATCTTAGGAGGAACGGAAATAGGTTCTTCTTTTGTATCTGCAAAGAAGGAAAGTAACGACCTGTCTTTCTCATCGACTAAGGTTGTAAGTTTCTTATTCTTTGTATTTACAGACCTTGTAATTAACTCATTTCTCCTTAAAGCATCTCTACCTTCAACAAAATTTTGGAAACTTGCCCTATCTGTAAACGAAAAAAAGTCTCTGCTGTGTGTTGTTAGTGTTTCATCCAATACGTCAATTATATTTCTTTGTCGTCTGAATCTTCTATCAACTCTAACATTTGATAAAGTCAACTCAATCTTATATGGATTGCTTAAGTATTGCTTAAGTCCAATTACCCTTATCTTTGCACCATTTGGAGAAAAGTCATTGTCAATAAAATTAATATAGTCCCCTTTTTTGATTTGATTTTCTGAATTTCTATACCAAATCTCATCAATTGGCAAAGCAAAAGTAACTTGCTGCTCTTCTCTTTCCCAAAGATATTTTACTGCTTCTTTTAACATTTCCCAACTTGCTCCTGACTGTGTAGCATCATCCCTTATGTAGGAGTTGGGCAAAGCACATCCGAAAACAATATACTTATCTCCTGCCTGCGGTGCAAACGTTGGATTAGGATAGTTGACCCCATCTTCATTCAAAGGTACTAATTGGAATTTTCTTTCAGAATGTATGTAACCTGCTACATCAAATGTTCTACCTGCAAGATTTCCTGTTTGAAAAGTTATAGATAAGACTTGACCAGGAAGTCTAATTGCAGAACTCCAATAATTCAATGATGAAGGAATTGAACTATCAATTATATCATAAAACGGTTCAATCTGACTTGGATGCTGCCAATATGCTTGATAATAGCTATTCTCAAAAGTCGAAACAATAACGCTTGAAACTTCGCCTACTCTTTGAGGATAAATATTTGATAAATCAATACTTTCTTCTCTATCAGTTGGTAATAATCCAATTCTTTTTAAACTTATCCCTAAAGCATCAACTAAATATTGACGTGGTGCTCCAAAATTTCCTGTTGCTTCAACAAAATCTTCTCCATTATACCACATTGTTTGATTTGTAGGCAATAACAAAGTTTTACTCCCATAAGTTGAAGCATTTATATTTTTATCTCCTCCTTGAACAAAGAGTTTTCCGATTGGCTTTTGCTCTGTGTTTTTTCTCTCAATAATTGGTTTTACTCCATATCCACTACCATAACTTAAAGATAATGGAGTAGTAATATTTTCTCCTTCTTTACCTATATTGACAACCTTGTTGTAAATATACCATTCTGTTTCAAAAGTATCAGCAATCATTTGCAAAGCATCAATAATATTTGTTGAATTGAAAGAGACTGTTTTTTGTGGTACTTCAATACAATTGCCAATTGTCCAGCCTGTATTTCTGTTATTGCAGTTATCTACTATCAATTGCAACATCTGTAAAGGTGTAGAAGTGATAGAGAATTTTATTCTGTTATCTAATAAATTTCTAACAATCCATTTCTTTAATTTGCCTTGTTCTGTCTCAAATCTCAATGAATAATCAAAACTTTCTGAATTGTTTTTCTTTGGCTGAACACTATCGTATAAGTAATATCTTGTAGTTACTGAATTAAAGACATAATCTATATATGTAGTTTCAATAGCAAACTCAAAGTAATAAGGCAACGAGAAATTAATAAACAACTCATTATCTCCCATTACACTTGAATTAATGTAATCATTCTTATTAAACTCAACATCAATAAACTTATTAATGTTTTGTTCTTTGTAATCAATTCTAATCTTCTTTACTATCATACCAACCACGCTTTAAGATTAACAAAAAACTCACACCACACTAATCCGTCTTGAATAATCAACTCATTTACTCCCATTCCTTGATAGAACCCTTTACTATCAAAAATATAACCTCTATAATTTAACCTTAATGTCCTAAGATTAGGAAACAAAAGCATAGCAAAAAAAGAATAATAATTTCTAATAAATAAACTAACATCTAACCCTACGCAAGAAAATTCAAGCCTTATATCCTTTGCTTTTGTCTTCATATTAGAAAATGACCCCCTTTCTTGCTTGTGTACATCTTGATATGACAACAACTCCCCCCAGCCTTTTGTTAGAGTCATACCATAGTTATTTACATTAATACCATCGATTTTCAATAAGTCATCCTGCTCGCCAACGCTTATGTGTGTATCTGTAAGTAATCTATCATATCTTTCTTCTAAGAATTTTAGACTGAACTCGCTTGCGTTTGTTGAGCCAAATAAGTTATTGTTTTTTTGCTCTAATAATCTTAATGCTATTGTTTCATTTGTTATTGAGAAATAGAAGTCCTTTTCTCCCCCTGCAAGTAGATTATTTATAAAGGTTATAAATCTATTACTATATTGCAAACTAACAAAGCTTATTTCTATTTCTCTTTCTCTTTGCAAAGGAATACCACCCTCTAAGTCTGCATCTTTCTGTCCCTCGTGCCAATCAACAAAAGATATTTCTTCAACATTTGGAAGAGTAAACAAACTCTCCAAGTATTTAGTTGGAATAAATCCATAATTAACTATATCTGTATTATTAATTTTGATATTTGACATATTAATTCACGTTTATTCCATTAGTTGCCATTTGATTGATATTATAATCTATTCTATCAAGCTTTTGAGCCATTTCCCCTGTATGATTTCTAATAATAATTACATTCTCATTAATTGATATTACTCTTTCTCGGATAGTTCCTGTCATATCCTTAATGTCTATAATTGAGCCTTGCACCGATGTAAGCATTCCATCTATTCTATCTGCTGACTCTTGACTTATACTCTGAATGCCTTGTGCCTGCATTGCTGTTCTTGAATTAAGAATATCAAAGCCACGCTGAGAAAACATATCTATTGAACTACGCCAAGTAGCCTCTGCTTCAGGGAGTGCTTGCTCCAAAGCGTCCAATGTTCCTGATAACAAATCTGCTATCTGTGCTGCTCTATCGTCAGGGTTAAGGTTGTTGATTTCCATTATCCCTTCCTCAAAGTCAGAGAAGATTTTAGAAAAGAAAGCCGAGTAAATAGACTGTTTCATTAACTCCAAAAGTGTTTCAGAAACGCTATCCTTGAACGAAAGCATCGCATCTTCGCCTCTCATCATTTGAGAAATAAAGCCATTCATCCAGTCATCTTTCAATCTTCCAAATAAATCAGCTAAGTAACTATTTAATCCCTCTAATGCTTGCTCTTGAAGGTCTATATTATCTAATAAGATTTGAAAAAAAGATTTTTGCTCATCTGTGAAAATATCAAGATTTGCTATTTGTTCTAATAACAAAGTATTAAGCTTTCCGTTTTCATCAATTAATTCAGGGTATAAATCAAGCAATGATACAAAGCCATTGCTTGTAAATACGAACATTTGAGCAATAGCTCCAAAACCTTGTTCTGTTACTCTTTGGATATTTTCTATATAAGCATCATATTCTTCGGTTATTCTTGTCATAACAGCCTCATATCTATACCTTGTATTGTTGTATTGATTATTTACATTTTCAGCCAAATAATCTAAATACTCGCTGTCATAACCAAGCACATAATCTGCAAAATCTTCTTTTGATAAAGTTCCCCAAAACATATTTGTACCACTTCTCTGCATTAATCTATTGTACTCCTCCATTGCATCGTTAAGCTGTTGTAAGTATCCCAATCTCTCCTTTTCTTTATCTACGCCAAATATATCTTGTGCCTCTTTTAGTAGTTGATTTTGCTTAATAAGTTCTAACGTATATTGTTGAGAAATATTAAACATCTCTTGTTCAAGCTTATTCCTGCTTCTCTTCGCTTCTTGCTCTGTTTTATTTGCTTCTCCTATTTGTTTTGCAAACGTTTCGCCTGCTCCCACTAATAAGCCAATAACTCCGCCAATTATTGCACCATAACCACCGCCCACTTCTTTACCAATTGATATCCCTTCTCCTATCCTACTTACCATTGTATCTAACGTTTCCAATGCTTCAGATAGTCCAGAATTAACATCTCCAATAGTGTTAGCGAAATCACGCATCGCTCCAACCATTCCTTTGATATAAGAAAGAGAACGCAACGACTTGTCAACCAAAGCATTTTCTAAGTTCTCTATATTTTCTTTATACTTTCCAATTATACCTTTATCTGCATTTGCTCCTTTGATTAATTCATCTCGTAAGTTTTTTCTTTCTTTTTTTAACGCATCAGTAATTTCTGCAAATCCCAATTTTCCAACATCTATTTGTTGCTCTTCTCTCTTCTTATCCTTTAATAACTCTTCTAACTCTTTTATCTTTTCCTTGAGCGTTGCAATAGTTTCTTGGTCTAAATCTTCACTTGTTAAGCTTTTCTTAGCAGC
This sequence comes from Bacteroidales bacterium, assembly GCA_028708845.1. GTDB lineage: Bacteria > Bacteroidota > Bacteroidia > Bacteroidales > P3 > UBA10566. The sequence continues at coordinate 9,981 of JAQVXZ010000021.1, read as the reverse complement.
TTCAAGCTGTAACTTTATCTGTTTCTCTGTTAAATCCTTTATGTTTTCAATCCAATTAACAAACGCCTGCTGTCTTCTAACGTAATTACTATCATAGTTATCTAAAGCCTCTTGCTCCAATTTATTTAATACCTCTATATTGTCATTTAATCCTTGTTTCTCAAGGCTTTTTCTTGTCTTTGAGTATTCTTCTTGAATAGCATTTCTTTTTTCTTCATAGGTCAGATAATCTCCAATAAGAGTTTTTAAAGCTTGTTTATTTTTTTCTATTTCCTCATCTAAAATTTGTTGTCTTCTTTCTGCAATTGCTTTATTTTCGTCATCCGTAAGAGTTATAGTTGGAGTAACAAACCCTTTTTCACTTCCTGTTTTATTAATATATTCTGCCTTTGCCTGTTCAATTAGCTTTTGCTTGATTGCTTCAATTTGCTTGTCTAACTCCTTTAATTCCCTTTCTTTATTTATTCTATTAATTTCAATAGCTTTCTCATATTCATCTTCTATTGAATTGGCTCGTGCCTGCTCTATATCTTGATATACTTTTTGCCACATATCAGTTATTGCCTTACCATAACTTGATATATCTTTTAAGTCTTTTTGTTTTTTATCTTCTGTTAGAGAATTAATACCTGCTTTTCTTAAGTCTTCAGCTGACTTGTTTTCTAAATCAACAAGCTTCTCAGTATCATTTACTATTTGAGACTTAAGAGTATTTACAGCTTTTTCTCTTGCCTTCATAGCAGCTTCAATATTCTTCTGAGTACCTTCTTCGTCAAAAACAACATCTGTCTTTCTAACCATAGCATCTCCTGCAAATACCATTTCATTAGTTTTAATCACTTTAGTTTCTGACTTATATTGCAATGGAGCATTTTCTAACTTAATAACTTCTGCAAACTTTTTTGCAATATCAGCACGGTAAGCATCGGCGTAAGCTTTAGAAATAACACTATTAATATAAGCTTCTTTATTCTTAATTAATAGGTTTTCTTGGTCAGCAACGCTCTTAATTGCCAAACCCAACTCTTCATATTTCTTTTTGTTTTCTTGAAGGAATTTATTCTTTGCTGCAAAAGTATCTCCAACTTTATTGTATTGCTTTTGCAATATGGTAAATTCTGTTAGAGATTTTGCAGCATTATTTCCAATTGTCTTATAGAACTCTTCTTGTGCCTTAGCTTGCTCTTCTGTCTTCTCTTTATCCTCTTTTCTCTTTTGTGAAAGTTTATCAAATAAAGCCATTAAAGCCATTAACCCAATAACCAAACCTCCTGTAATAGCAACCATAAATACTTTGGCTGCTGCTGCTGATATTCCAAATGATTTTGCTAAAGCGTTTTGAGCTTTTGATAAGAATAAAACAGAAACAGCATTATTCTTATTAACTACTTGTGAAACTTGTTGAAGTCCTATTGTAATAGCCATTAATGATTGAACTTTAAGCATTATTCTTTGAAGATTTTCGTTCTTTTCTCCGAATAACCCTACTGCACCTTGTGCAACAGAAAAAGCTCCTGCAATTCCACTTATAGCTTGTATGGTTGCTGTTAGGTATTTTTCATCATCTGCCAATATTCTTGCCTGCTTTTGAGTACTATTCATTTGATTAGTAAGTTCTCCTAACTTTAATTGAAGTTTATTATATGCCTCTGTACCTCTTAGTCCCTCTTGTTCCATTCTTGAGAGTTCTTCTCTGGCATTTGTTGTTTGAGTTCTAAGAGTTACTAATTTATTAGCAGTCCTATTGGTTTCGTTAGAATGCTCCTTATACGCTTTTGAAACCTTATCTAAGGCTTCTTTCTTTTCATTAAGTATCGCAGTTTCTTCTTTTAGAGCTTGTTTTGCTGCAATAACATCTCTTGTTAGTTCTTGTTGTGCCGTAGAAGGGGACATTCTCTTTAACTTATCTTGCATTACTTCAATATCCTCTCCCACTTGCTTTACAACTTGGCTCTGTTCTTTGAAGTTTTGCCTTGCTACATCCAATAACTCCTTAGCTCCAAGAGAATAATTATTGATTGCGTCCTGTACCTTCTTGCCTATTTCTTCAGCAGTCTTGCCACTATTCTTAATAGCATTAGTACTTTCTTCCATCTTCCTCTTGAAGTCTGAATTATCCAACGTTACTTGTAAGTCAATCTTTCCCATTCCTTTTTCTATTTCTTAAACTGTTTCATTGCTCCCATGAACCCACTAAAAGAGGTTGTAGTTGTTTTACTATTGGGATTGCTGCTTGAACCTTTATTCTTGTCTCTTATTGGATATACACTTATAGTATCAATTATCAACAAATTCAAATTCAAATAACTTATACCCCATAATAAGTAATCTAACGTCCAATGATACCTGTTCAATAATGTATCTAAAAAATATCCCCAAAGTGAACTGCCTCCAATTACTCTACTCGTTCCGTTCACTTTTAACTCTTCGGCTCGTTTTGCCTCAAGAGTTTCGTCAAACGAATAGAGCTCATAAAATTTTCGTAATTAATTAGGGATAAAATGATTAATAGAATACTGGAAAAGTCCTTAGGCTCTGCATTCCACTTGAAGAAGTCTGCAAGATTACTTATATAATTATCATCAAGCAATTGCTCTCTTTCTTCTGTTACTGCAATTGCCATAATTCTACAAACAATATCTGTTTTATCTTCACAAACTCGCATTGCTTCAACATGTGGTTCTTTTCCTAACTTTTTTTCATTAATTCCTAACATTAGATATTGTTTAGATAGCAATTGCATCTTTCCCAATGTTGGAGGATTAATTTTATAAGTCTTAGTTATCTCCTTTTCTTGTTCTTCTGTCCTTATAATTGCCCTGCGAAATAATCCTTGTTTATCTCTTATCTCGATAGGCTTTTTCTCTGTATAAGTCAAAGTGAACTCAATAGGTTTTTGAAGCATGGCATCTGTAACATAAGCCTCTACCATTCTTTGTTTAGTGTCTTTTCTTTCCATTTAATCACTTAATTTTTTTTAAAAAGTGGAGTGTTGCCACTCCACCTTAACCAATTAAAAACAATAAACTATGAACTAAGTCCCTGCTTGAGTAACTTCTATATTTGCCGTCTTTCCGTCTGCTACAATTGTAACTGTGCCTGTTCTTGCCTCTGTATTAGGGTTTGCAGGAACTTTAATAGTTGCAACTTTACCAGTGTATGTTAATTGTATCCAATAACTACCATTGTTTGTTGCTGTTATATTACCCGTTGATGTAGCTGTAATTGTCTTTCCTGTTGTGTCAGCTGCACTTGTGAAGTTTAATGACGCTGGAGTTACAACTAAAGGGTCTGAAGAGGTTACAACTCCAAAGTCAAACAGATAACCTGCTTCTCCCTTAATAAGAGTAACAGAACATTCAGCCTTCCACCCCTTAGCTGCTTCATACAGTGGTTTCATATACACTTTTACTACAGGAGCTTCAAATGTTTCTGAACCTATTGCCTCTACGTTAGCAAACTTGAATGAGTACTTAGCATTTTTTACTAAGTTCTTAACTCTTGCTTTTCTTGCATCTCCAGTCCCTACTTCTTCAATATCCCAAAACTTACTTCTTGTAATTTCTGAAGGTTTCAATAATGTGAAATTGATTATCAGTTTAGGCTGTTTCATCAACTCATCCAACAAGTCGCCATTAATATCAATTAATTCATAATTCTGTCCGTCTTGTGTTTCAATAGTCAATGCATTTTCATCAATTGCACCTAAGTCGTCTAAAATGTTGCCCATTGTTCCATTTGAGCCAACAGCTCCTAAATATGCGTGAACGCTTCCCCACGCTGTTTCAGGTATTTTATTTTCTAATGCCATTTCTTTAAATATTTATAATTTTTACTACTAATCTGTTATTTACGCAATGCTCGTGGATTTCATTAAGCTCAAAAACATCCAACTTATCCAATCTTATAAGACAATCATTACTTACAATTTCTTTGAATAAATTCACGCTTAATTTAGAAAGTGCAGACACACGCTGTTCGTTCTCGATGAAATCATTGCCTCTCTGTATGTCCTGAATATAGATATTTACATTTACAATCGCTGGTTGATACATTGCATTTTGATTTGACAAAACAGAAATAACAATATCCTCTTTATTGGAATTACTTGGTCGAGATTCTTTATATACTCTACCGCCATTACTGACGATTTCATTATATAAATCAGTACCTTTAATTGCATTATAGATTTTATTCTTTATTTCGTTATTTGTCCACATTGTAAATATCCTCAATTCTTTTCTTTAATTCATTTACTATTTCAGGCACAATTTTCATAGCTAACGTTTCTGCAGATGCTAAAACTACTTTGTTTTCCATAGCTTCAACAAAACTTGCATAAGCCATACCAGCAACTATTATCACCGCATAACCCTTAGGTATCGACGATGCCAATGTTCTTGCATAAGCTTCTCCTTCGTTTTTGCCTTCACTACCACTATTTACTTGCTTGAAATCCGACATTGCTACTATTTCTCCATTCGCAACAATAACATATCCTACTGAACTTCTAAGATTACCTGTTCTATCAATCCAACTCTCAATCTGACTTCTATCTCTTGCTTCAATGATACACCTCTCTCCAATGTATGAAAGCACTCTCACAGTTTCCTTGTGAACTTGCTCGCTACATTGCTTCAAATAGCTTTCTATTTGCTTTTGCTGTGTGGTCATCTTTATAGCCATAATTTGCAGTTTAATTGTCCTCTGTGAAATCCTTTCACAGTATGAACAGATAATTCTTTGTCGTTTAAATCATACAACTTTACTTGCTCTCCAATTTGGAAATCTCTTGTGTCAAGGTTTAAATAAACTACATAAGAATAGATATAAGAATTGCCGTCTTGTAAGACAATGCTATTTGCCTTTCCATTTCCCTCGTATCGGCAAGGACATAATTCACTCCATTTGTCCTGCCCAACTATCCAAACTCCTTCATCATTATAATAACCTTGCTCGGATATAATCTTATAACGTAACTTATGTGGTCTAAATGAAACTATCATCGCTGTATGAATTGTGCAGTAGGTTGAGGCTTCAAAGCCTTTGTGTTCTCTCCTATTTCAGTATATATACTATTAGCATAATTCAGAATTTCCTCTTTTTTTGTAACTGATATTGAAACTCCGCCCTCACTAACATTAGGGGCAAGCAGATAAGCTATCACCATATCTGCTATTGCTCCCTTGAATGCATTTGTTTTGGATGTCTCTGACGTATATATATCATCAGCATTTATCTCTCTATCAATTATTATTGTTTCAATCAAATCCGAACCTAACTGAATAGGACACTTAGATATTAAAGCCTCTCTTACTGTCATAATTTTATTAGTTACCTTTAGCTTGAGTTACTGCAATTGTTACTGATTTAGAATTTTGAGTTACTGTAATTGTAGCCGTTCTTTCTGCTCCTGAATTAGCTTCAACCTTTGCAGTTACTTTTTTAGATGCTACAGTTACTGTACACCAACTTTCATCTGAGGTTGCTGTTACTGTTCCTGCTGTTGAAACAGTAATTACTTTTCCTGTTGTGTCAGCATCTTTAGTAAATGTAAGAGTTGTTGGAGTTGCTTCAGGATAAGGAACTAAAGCAGCTTTCAAAGTTGTTTCTTCCTTATCACTCAAAGTGTTGATAGTGTTGGTTATTGACTCATCAGTAGCATTTGCAGCTACAGTTACACCAATTGTTGCAAGCTCTGTAATAACTTCAGATTTCAAATAATCAAGCCCCCAAATAGTTATCTTAGTGTCTCCTTCAGTTTCTCCTGAATCAACTTCTACTGCTTCTTGAGTGTCCAACACATAAATCTCATCTACATTTTCTATCACAGGCAAAACAAGAGCTTGAGATGAGGTAAACTCTTGTAATGGGTCGTTCTTGCTATACTTTGAAATCAAAATATAGTCATCAACCTTTGCATATTCAACACCAGCAACAGGAGTTCCTTCCTCTGCTAATGTTCCATATACTAAAGAACCAACAACATCGGAAGTTAAGAATACTAACTTGTTTGCGTCAAAAGGTTTGATTTTACTTTGAACGCCATTTTTCTCAACTCTAATAGTTCTATCTACAACTACTAATTCGCAATCGTATTCGTTTTGGAATGCCTCATTAAAAGCACTTCTTGAAGGGGTTTTAAGAATTGAAGCATTAGCAAAAACAATTTGTTGGAAATTAGCTACTAATACTTTCGCATCTTCGCTATTTCTGAGATTGTTATATGCTTTTTTACCAATCATAATTCTTTCGATTTTATGCCCATTTTCTTGAGCTGCACTAATAACTCTATTAATGTCATCAAGAGGCATATAACCTGTATTTCCCCACTTCTTACTTGCACCATACTTGTTGGCATCTAAGAATCCAAAATTGACTCTTATTCCTGTCCCAACATTACTTTCCTCAGGGACTAAGGTTACACCTTCGGATAAACCTGTAAGGAAAGCATCCTCAAGCCTTTCATAGATACCCGAAATACACTTAGGAGTGTCTTCAAATATCTTTTTTGCTATCTCAGCTTCTGAAGCTCCCTTTGCTCTCATAATCTGAATATCAGTCAAAAGCCTTTCGCCTTTGCTGAACTTCATACCTAACTTTGGCAAATCTCCTGAAGCTCTCCTTAATGCTCCTCTTTTCTTTAATGGCAAAGGACTATCCATTGCAACAACATCTGCTGCTACAATAGAATTATTTACCGAACCACTCTCCCACTTCAAATCAATTGAATATGATTTTTTCAACATCGATTTAAAAAAATACTGAGGAGCGTTTTTATCGTCGTTGATTTTCTCAACGTACTTGTTTGATAAGGGTTTGAAATATTTTTTTACAAACTCTATAAATAAACTTACTAACATTTCTTCTAAGTCTTTAAATTACTTACTTTATTAATTACTATTATTTACTTACGTACTAATCTTCCGTAAATATGATATGAGGTAAAGCTGTCTTGATTGCTGCAGTTACTGCATAAGGAGAGGCAACTTCGTTTACCTTTCCTCTAATCATAATACCAGCCATAGGTTTCTCTGTCAATACAGATGCTTGAACTACACCAACGTATGAACTACCATCAGGCAAAGTGTCATAAGCACCACTTGCGACTGGCATAGGTTTATAAACACCATCGCTATCCTTAATGACTACATGACCTGCCTTTATTACAGTTTCTGTAAAACCAGTAGTATCCAAACTTCTTCCACCTGGAATGCCGTCAATATACTGCATTATCACAATACTGTCATTTCCTGTATCAACCTCTTGTTGAACATTGTTTAAGTTTGTTTCCATTTTTCTAATTAAATTTACTTATTACTTCATCAATTTCTTCTTTGGATGCTTCACCACTACTAATTGTTCTTTTCCCAACTCCAATATTCCCTAATGGGTTTAAACTATTATTAGTTTCTTCTTGGATATGGTCTTGAACATCTTTCTTGGTTTCTTCCAAGTATGCTTCAAACTCTTCTTCATCTTCAAAGGTTTTGTAGGTTCTTTCTGTGAAGTCCTTTAGTATTCTTTCACCGAATTTTCCTGCACCTTTTACAACTTCATTAAGTCTTGAAGCTCTTGTTCCTCTTACCTTCTCTCCCTCTAATTTTGAAATCTTTTCTTCAAGTGGAGTTATTGCTCCTTTGACTGCTTCAGATATTAGAGCTGATAAGTCTTGAGTGTTTTCAGAACCGCTATTTTTAAGTTGCGTTTCTTTTGTTTGGTTTTGGGATTGGTTTTGCTTTTTTGAATCGTTTATAACACGAGTTGCGTTTTGTTGAGCAACACCAAGAATTGGGATTACGGAATTGATAACTTTATCAATATCCTCATCTGAAACATCTTCTGCTTGTAGATTAGGATTGTTGTCATGAATTGACTTTGCAACACTCTCTAATTCTTTTTCATTAAACCCTAACGATGTTACTTTAGGTTTCAATAGCTTTAAAATTCTTTCCATTCTTTACGTTTTAATGATTAAATTTTTATTACAAATTTTGGCTATTGCCAATTAAACACGGCGAATGAAATTCACTTTATTAGCATATAAGCCATTATATGCGGCAAATGTACAAAAAACATTTGATATATAAACACTTTTTTTAATAAAAAATTGCTATTTCTTTGAAATAACCCTATATATATTTGAATTTCAGGCTACTATCTTTTAATTAAAAAAGCCAAAAAGTTTTTTATTATAATTTTGGGAGGAATGTTGATTTGATTTTTTCTCGTTTTTGATACCTAATATCTTTTTTAAGAGCTTTAAATATGTTTTTGGATAGAGAGTATGGAATGACTATTTTTCTTTCGTTGTGGCTTACTTAAATCATTTTTTAATTTTCATCTGAATTTATGGAACTTTAAAACGGATATTGAAAACAGTTTTTTTTGTGCGTGTGTTTTCTTATAACACGAAGTGTTATTTACTTTACTTTACTTTACTTTACTTTACTTTACTTTACTTTACTTTACTTTACTTTACTTTACTTTACTTTACTTTACTTTACTTTACTTTACTTTACTTTACTTTACTTTACTTGTTATCCAAAATGCATAAGTAAGTTATAAGTTAGTTATAAGTTATTCATAAGTTAGTTATAACTTATATTTTGTATTTGTTTGAATATGTGCAATATAAATAAAAAAAAAGCCTGCAAAATTAATTGCAGACTTTTGATAATTTTCAATGTGTTTTTCTTACTTACCCTTGCATACTCAACATCTATTTTCTACTGATATTTTACTGAATAACTCCCAACGTTTTCTGCAAATGTACTCATAATTTAATACAATAATCTACTAATTCTTTATCTAATTCTATTTCTTTAATTACAATATCTACTCTTTCGTATCTATCTTTAATACTTTCTATGAATATGTTAGCTTTTGTTTTTGAACTAAATATCCCTTTAGTTTCTTCCCATACCTTGAGTTGATTTCCATCTCCTCTGTAAAATATAATTTTTACTGCATATACTAAATATACTTTTTCCATAACTGTATTATTAAAATCCATAATCAAAATACTCATCCTTAAAACTCCATACAACATTGACTTTGTCGTAGGAGGAGGTTAATTTAGTCTTACCTTCAACTACCTTCAGCAAATTATTCTCATCAAATAACTCTTTGGCATCTTCTGACTTGTATTCATACCCTTTTACAAAGTCAACAATTTTTGTCTTAATTCTCCAAGCTCCCCATTTGTAAATTAACTCCAACTTGTTACCTTCTAATTCTTTGTACTCGTAGGTTTGGCAGTCTCCCATCCCGTTGTTGTCAGTTCTATTTCGTCTGTATCTTTGAATAATAGCTCTCTTTCCGTTGTCGCTGACCTCTAAGACTTCATACGCTTGTCTGTCTGTCCATTGGAGGATTGTTGCACCCTCCCCTACTTTTGGTTCTCCAGTAGCTCCACTAATTAAGTGGTTTACTAAACTTGCTGTTTCTATTCCTAATTTTAATGCTGTCATATCTAACTTGTTTTATTGATTATTGAATTATCATTTTTTCTAATTGGCTTAGTATTGAAAATGCTTTCTCGTTGTTGCTATCTTTACTATTTGTTGCAACCATATCATATTCATATAGGAATGATTTTAGATTAGTTACTAATCTTTTACCTTTACCATTGAATCCGTAATCAAAATATGATGTAATTCGATTGACATACTCCCACCACTAAAGTGTGTGGGATTCTACTTTCAAACCTAAATTGCTCCTAAAATAGAAGTCTCACATTTAGTACGGTATAAGCGAATGCCCTCGCTTAAAATATTATTACTTGCGAGAATATCTCTTGAGTGTATTTCTCCACAACTCGAACAGACCCACTCTCTATCAGACAGCTTCAGCTCTTTATTTACAACTCCACAAGTACAAGTTTTTGATGAAGCAAACCATCTATCAACTTTTTGAACTACTGTGTTGTACTTATTAGCTATCTGTTCTAATTTCAGAACAAAACTTGAAAAACTTAAG
>JAQVXZ010000040.1 GCA_028708845.1 Bacteroidales bacterium | reverse complement strand
TGGCTTACTACAATTTCTATTGCATTTAATAGCTTTCTTGCATCTCCCCCACTTATTCTAAGCAGGCTTTCTGTTTCTTTTATTTCTATTATCTTGTTTTCAACCTCTTTATAATGGGTTAATGCATTATCTATTAATTTTAAAAGGTCTTCTTTGTCCAAAGACTTAAGGATAAAAACCTGACAACGAGAAAGAAGAGGGGTTATTACTTCAAAGGAAGGATTTTCGGTGGTTGCTCCAATTAAGGTTATTATGCCTTGTTCAACAGCTCCAAGAAGAGAATCTTGCTGGTTCTTTGAAAAACGATGTATTTCATCTATAAATAGTATTGCTCTATCGCCCTGCTTAGCCTTTTCAATTACATCTCTAACATCCTTAACTCCAGAATTGATTGCTGAAAGGGAGTAAAAAGGAGTAAATAATTTGTTTGCTATAATATTGGCTAATGTTGTTTTTCCAACACCTGGCGGACCCCAAAGTATCATTGAAGGAATCTTTCCACTCTCAATTGCTTTTCTAAGTATAGCACCCTGCCCAACTAAGTGCTTTTGACCAATATATTGATCTAAATCTTCGGGTCTTAGGCTTGCAGCAAGTGGTTTATTCATTGTTTTTTACTTATAAATCAAAAACACAGTGTTTCTCTTATTCAATTCAATATTCGTTTTCTTCCAATCCCTAGCAGTCTTAGTTATAATCTCTTCACTATCCATTGAAATATCTACCCCAACACAAATCAAAGTCTCTGCATTTAGGTTATTAACCAAACTTTCCATCATTTGATTATTCCTATATGGTGCTTCAATAAAAATTTGTGTTTGATTATATTTACTAACAAGCATTTCAAGTTCTTTAATCCGCTTAACTCTAAGAAATTTATCAACTGGCAGATAACCAACAAAAGCAAAGTTCTGACCATTGAAACCAGAAGACATAAGAGCCATCATAAGGGAAGAAGCACCAACCAAAGGCTTAACTCTAATTCCTTTTCTCTGAGCCAAACTAACAACCATCGAGCCTGGGTCGGCAACACAAGGAAGTCCAGCCTCCGACATTAAACCAATATTTCTATTATCTTCTATTGGTTTTAAATAGTCCTCAATCTCCTCTTGTTTTGTATGCTCATTCAGAACGAAGAAATCAACCTCTTCGAAGTCTTTCTTATAACCTGCTTTCTTAAGAAATCTCCTTGCAGTCCTAAGTTCTTCAACTATAAAACAATCGCATTTTTCTAAGAGTTCAAGATTGATTGCAGGCATAGAGAGATTCAAATCGTTATCTGCAATTGGGGTGGGAAAAAGATATAATACTGCTTCTTTCATACAAGTGCAAAGATAATAAAACTATAAGCAATATCGATATTGTCTGATAAAAAACTTCATTTTTCTTAAAAACACAGCCTAAAACCAAAGAATAGAGGCATAAAACCCAAAAAGAAACCTCTATAATCAAGTATTAAATTTCTGTTTCAAAGAAGCATTTTGCTGTGATGTACATCTTAGCTTACTGTGATGTACATCTTAGCTTCTTCCGATGTACATCTTAGCACGCTGTGATGTACATCTTAGCAATTTTAGATGTACATCACAGTAAAATTAAACAAAGTTATAGAAATTTAATATGGCGTTTCAGGGATTTAATATGGCGTTTTAGAATTTTTATACAGCGTTCCATTCAGTTCTATACTTATTTAAGAGCTTGTTTCACTCATTTTATCCAATGAATTTGAAGATAAACTGCATTGAATTTTAAATATTTTAATTTTATCTTGTATTATTCACTTTTCTTATTTACTTTTGCGATTAAGTAACTTAATGATTATTTTATTATGACACAAAATGTTAAACTATTAGAATGGGTTAATTATTGGAAAGAAATTCTTAATCCAAAGAGTGTTCATTGGTGTGATGGCTCTGAAACAGAGAATCAAATGATTTTAGATAATATGGTTTCTTCTGGTTCAGCCGTTAAGCTAAATGAAGATATAAAGCCAAATTCTTATTACTTCCAAACTGACGATTCTGACGTGGCTCGAATTGAAAGCAGAACTTTTATTTGCTCTAACGACCCTAAGGATGCAGGTCCTACAAACAACTGGGAATCTCCTAAGAAGATGAAAGAGGAGATGATGAAGGTTTATAGGGGTGCAATGAAGGGTCGCACAATGTATGTTATGCCTTTTTCAATGGGACCTCTTGGTTCCGATAAATCATATATAGGAGTTCAGCTTACGGATTCTCCTTATGTTGTTGTTCACATGAGAATTATGACAAGGTTAGGTAAAGCAGCTCTTGATATTTTAGGGAAGGATGGAACGTTTATTCCCTGCATTCATTCTGTTGGCTATCCTTTGGAAGAGGGTCAAAAGGATGTTAAGTGGCCTTGTTGTCCTATTGAAGAGAAGTATATTTGTCAGTTTCCTGAGACAAAAGAGATTTGGTCCTTTGGAAGTGGATATGGAGGCAATGCCTTACTTGGCAAGAAGTCCTTTGCTCTTAGAATTGCATCAGTTCTTGGAAAAGAAGAAGGCTGGCTTGCGGAACACATGCTTATTTTAGGAATAACTAATCCAAAAGGGGAAAAGAAATATGTTGCAGCTGCCTTCCCTTCGGCTTGTGGAAAAACAAACCTTGCAATGGTTATACCTACTATTCCTGGTTGGAAGGTTGAGACAGTGGGCGATGATATTGCATGGATGAAGTTTGGGAAAGATGGCAGGCTATGGGCTGTTAATCCTGAGAATGGTTTCTTTGGCGTTGTGCCACAAACCTCAATGGATACAAATCCTAATGCCTTCCTTACTATTCAGAAAAACACCTTATTTACAAACGTAGGGCTAACCCCTAATAATGATGTTTGGTGGGAAGGAATAGGATATGATTGTCCTGAGGGCACGCTTGATTGGAAGAATAAAGTTTATGATAAGACTTCATCTCAGCCTTGTGCTCAAAGCAATTCACGTTTCACAACCCCAATAGCTCAATGCCCTGTAGTTGACCCTGCTTATGATGAGCCTAATGGAGTTCCTATTTCGGCAATTCTTTTTGGAGGTCGTCGTCAAACAATCATTCCTTTGATTTATGAGGCTAAGGATTGGAACCATGGAGTTATGATAGGCTCATTAATTGGTTCTGAAATAACTTCTGCAGCAATTGGACTAAAGGAAGGTGATTTAAGAAATGACCCTTTTGCAATGAAACCTTTCTGTGGTTATAATATGGGAGATTATTTTCAGCATTGGATTGATATGGGAAAGAAAACTGATAAAGACAAACTTCCTAAAATCTTCTGCGTTAACTGGTTTAGAAAAGAAAATGGTAAATTTTTATGGCCAGGATATGGAGAGAACTCAAGAATATTAGCCTATGTTTTCGACAGATGTAATGATGAAGATATTGCAATTGATTCACCAATTGGCAAGATACCTAAACCAGGTGGAATAAACATTGAGGGCTTAGATATTACAGAAAAAGATATGGAAAAAGTTATGAGAATTGACAAAAAAGAATGGGAAGAAGAACTATCAAGAGCAGAAAACTTCTATAACATTTTCACTCATTTGCCAAAAGAACTAAGACAAGAGTTAAAGAAAATAAAAGATAGTTTCTAATAGAATTTTATTATGGTATTCGTAGGGGCGTATTGCTTGCGCCCTTATGTTTATCTAATCAAACTAACCTCGCCGACCTTTGAAAAGACCTGGTCACCAGAATACTTTGTCTTAAACAATACCCTCCACGCAAAGGTATCACTATTACAAAACTTGCCTTTAAACATTCCGTCCCAACCTAAGTTAATATCTTTTGTCTCAAACACCTTCTCTCCCCAGCGGTTAAAGACTTCAAAAGAAACTAGTTTAACCTTATCCTTTTCTGTGTAAATCTGAAATATATCATTGTTTGACTGGAAAGGAGTAAAGCTATTTGGCAGAAACATAAAGACATCAGGATTATAAACATATACAGAATCGCAGACATAACCACATTCGGAATATGCACAAACCCTAAATATTCCCTTACCATTAACCTCGATTGAAGGAGAAAAGCTACCAGTATTCCATATATAAGATTTACATCCCAAGCAAGTTGCATCAAGAGTTATGGGGTAATCTTCAACAAGCATATCATATTCAGGAAAGAGTGACATTACTGGAACATCAATTACAGTTAGATTTAACCCTACGTTCCTATCGCATCTCCCCCCAAAAGAATAGGTATTATAATAAGTTCCAGTACTAGTTTCATAGAATCCATATTTATTATATACACTCCCCTCACATATATACGCATTGATTATAGTATCAGTAATAGGTTGAACAAAGAGAGACAGATTAATTATACTATCACAGCCATTGATTGTTAAAAAGGTATTTGTATATAGACCAGATTCTGACACATCAAAACCATTATCTCTATAAATTTCTCCGTGACAAATTGTATCATAAATTGTTATATTATATTGAGGATAGGTCGACAAACTAACAATATGCAAACTATCTACTTCTCCATCACTAGAAAAAACATACCCATAATCACCCACCCCATAAAATACACTATCATAATATGTATAAGGGAAATCACTCTCACAAATTCTAAGATTAATTTCTTTAGGAATGGTTGAAGGGTCAATTAATATTATATTTATTGTATCATAAGCCTTGCAAATCTTTCTTAAAGCAATATTATCAATGGCAAAATCATTCGCCCATTGTCCAGTGTTTAAATCTTTTATTGTTATTGTTGCTGTGGTATTATTGCCACTATTCCAAACCTCCCCATAAGAAGTCCAGACACATGGAGAATCATTAACTCTAAGCATATTTCCTATCTGAGTATTATTGATATTAAATTGGAATAGAGCTAACTGACTTATAGGGTGTGTTGGGTTTGCATCTATTGCTGTTACCTCTGAAGAAAAATAATAATCTGTATTAGGAGTCACACTGACTTGAGATTGGAAAACAACTAAACTATTGTACATAGAACCATTTCCTACATAAAAATTACCATCATGAATACAGGGCATAAAACCATCATGCACGCTTTGACCATTATCAGTAACGCCATATCTACCTTCTTGTAATGGCTTTGCACCTAAAGTATATTCAGTAGTAAATCCAGTGTTTCCTAATTCAAAATCTCCATTATAAACTAGGTTTTCTTCATCCACAAATAAAGCTTCTAAAACATATTGTATACTATTATTTATCGTAGCCATTGGGTTATTAACATGAGGATCTATTAACCCTGTGGTTGGTGTCCAATTATAATAATCTGCCCCCTGGCTTGCATTAAGCTGAACACCGAATGGAGGAGAACTAGTATAATATGAAGTATCGTTTCGGAAAATAGTTACCGAGCATGTATCAATATCCATTAAAGTATAAGTATTGGCATACGTGTTTGTTGATACCAAAAGTATTAATAGGATAAAAGAATAAAAGACTTTGCTCATAAATCTACAGGGAATAGTTATTGCAAATATATAGTAAATATAACTATCTAACATAGTTTCAACATATTTTTATTACTTTTGCATATAAATAATACAGATTTTTATATGAGGACAAAACTTATTACACTATTGCTTCTTATGGGGTTTCTGTCGAGCGTTTCTTTTACTCAAAACTCCATTAATATTATCCCTCAACCACTAAGTGTTAAGATGGACAAGTCCGCAACCTTTGGTTTTGATAATAATACCAAGATTATTTGCAGTGTTGATTCAAAGGAATATTCTGTGGCAGAGTATCTTCACTCAAAGTTAAAAGTATATAATGCAGATATTAAACCAATTCTTCCTAAGAGAGATAACCCAAAATACAATATTGCAAATTCTATAATCTTTGTTCTTTCTTCCGACAAAACACTAGGAAAAGAGGGCTACCAACTAAGTATTCTTGGAGATAAAATAATTATTTCGGCTAATGAAAATAATGGATTCTTCTATGGAGCTCAAACTCTTTTACAAATCATGATGACAGCCAAAAAGGATATCGCAAACTCTTCAATACTAATTCCTAACTGTGAAATAATAGATTATCCTCGTTTCTCATATCGTGGCAAACACTTAGACTGTGCACGTCATTTCTTTTCTACAAAAGAAGTAAAAGACTATATCGATATGCTTGCCTTTCACAAAATTAACACCTTTCACTGGCATTTAACCGATGACCAGGGTTGGAGGTTAGAAATTAAGAAATACCCTAAGCTAACTGAAATTGCATCAAAAAGGAAAGAAACCTTAGTTGGTCACTATACTGATAATTTCCCACAGATATTTGATGGCAAACCATATAGCGGCTACTATACACAAGATGATGTAAGAGAAATTGTTAAGTATGCAGAAGAAAGATATATAAATATTATACCAGAAATTGAAATGCCAGGACATGCAGTGGCAGCACTTGCAGCATATCCTGAGTTTTCTTGTACAGGGAAACAATTAGAAACAGCAACAACATGGGGAGTTTTCGACGATGTTTTTTGTACAAAAGAATCAACCTTTATATTTCTACAAGATATATTAGATGAAGTTATTGAACTATTCCCTTCCCCTTATATTCATATTGGTGGTGACGAATGCCCAAAGGTACGTTGGATGGAATGTCCAGAATGCCAAGCAGTAATTAAAGCAAATAACCTAAAAGACGAACAAGCTCTACAACCTTATTTCACCAACAGAATGGTTAATTACCTTAAATCAAAAGGCAGACAAACAATTGGTTGGGATGAAGTTTTGGAAGGTGGAGAAGGTTCAGGTGCTATAATAATGTCGTGGCAGGGTGAAAGCGGAGGAATTGATGCAGCAAAGTCAGGACATGATGCAATTATGGTTCCATCAGCATACTTATATTTCAACAATCACCAAGGAGCAGCCGATCAAGAACCCCTTGCAATTGGAGGCTTTACAACCCTTAAGAAAGTATATGATTACGAACCAATACCAGCAGAGTTAACCAAGAAAGAAGCAGAGCATATAATGGGAGTTCAAGCTTGCACATGGACAGAATATATCCCAACCTACGAGAAACTACAATATATGGATCTTCCACGCCTTTCAGCCCTAAGCGAAATAGCATGGACTAAGAAAGAACTAAAAAACTACGACGACTTCCTTATTAGAATTGAAACCCAGTTAGACCGTTATAATCTCTTGGGCTATAATTTTGCAACCTCACACTATGCAGTTCAGTCCTCAACCCTTTGGAACAAAAAGAAAAAACAAGTTGAGCTAACCCTTTCTTCACCAATGAAAAACTCAGATATATATTATACAACTAACTCAGAAGAACCTTCACTTAAAACTAACAAATACACAAAACCAATCATCCTAACTAAGCCAACAACCATTAAGGCAAGAGCAATAAGCAGAGAAACAAATACCATAAAACAAGAGAACCAGCTTAAAAGCTCTTTATTCCAACAAAACTACACAATCAACAAGGCAACAGGTAGAAAATACGTGCTTGAAAACCTTAATCCACAATATCCAGGCTCATCCAAATACACCCTAACCGATGGATTATTTGGCACCAAACAAAGCTATGAACGTTGGGTAGGAACACTTGGTAATGATTATATCTTAACACTAGACCTTAACCAAACAACATCAATAAAAGATATAACAATAAACTTCTTAGACGACACAGAGTCTTGGATATTTGCTCCAACAGAAGTTAATTTCTACGTATCGAAAGACGGAAAGAACTTCACCAAAGTAAATACTATATATACCAAAGACTTACAATCAAATAATAAAATCTATACTTATAGCTCAAAAATAAGAAATGAAATAGGCAGAACGATATGTGAGAATGAACCAAAATACGTTACACAAGAAATTCAAAACATAAGATATATTAAGATAGAAGCAAAAGCCATTAAGATTTGTCCAGAAGGACATAGCGGAAATGGATATAAGGCTCATTGTTTTGCAGACGAAATAACAGTAGAATAAGAAATAATCTGATGGGAATGAACAAAGAGAAAGAAAAGGAGCAAGAAGAGATATTGGAAAAGATAGAAAAGACAGAAATAGTAAAGCAGGGAAAACAAAGAACAAAGCTAAAACTAAAGAAGTTTGAGAAAGGTTACAAACCAAGTCTATTAACCAAGATAATATTAGTAATCTGCATAATATCATACGGATTAGCAATAATATTTAACTCCTTTATTGGATTATTCAATAACTATGCAGTAGACCTAATAAACAGTCCCCTTCTTCCAGAATACATGTATTTCTATCGTCTCAAAATGTTAGAAATCATATCTTATAGTCCTTTTTATTTCTTATCCGTTGCTGTAATCCAATTATTTATTCTAATGAGCTTTGTCACCCTACACAGAGGATTTACAACAGGTTATTATACCTATCTTGTAGCAGAAACTTGTGCAATCCTTATTCCAATACTTGTTATGGGTAAAAGAGCAATTGCAATAGGTGACATAATGATAGCAGTATTTCTAGCTACCTACCTATTTATTGAACTAATACTTCATCAGACCAAGCCTCAGAAAGAAGTACCCACACCATAAGACCAAAAACCCACATATTACCCTAAAATAACTTTCTATCTATAAGCCTATTAATCAGTAGGTGACATTCTTTATTTGTGGTTTAATTGAAAATACTAGGGAAAAGATGTGGAAAAAAACATATTCGTGTCTATATTTGCATAATACATTAATCTAAAACAATTATTATGAAAAAGTTCGAATATTTATTATTAGTTTTATTCCTAGTTCTTACCGTAGGCTGTAAGAAAGATAAGGAGGAAGAAAAAATAGTTGAACACATAACCGGAACACCAGCCACAATGGGAGAAACCGGAGCAGGAGGCGTTGCAACAGCAAGTAATGTTACAGGAGTAAGTAATATTGAAGGCTCAGTAACCACCACAAGCGACGGAATAAGTGTTATTACAGCTACAGCAACTGTTACCAACCCTGTTATTAAAAACTTCATCACAAACCTTCCTGGCGTAACATTTAATGGAGATGTGGCAACAGTTACAGACGTTAAAATAAAAGCAACATCAGAAGGATTTGAAAGTATAAAAGGATTTGACCCAGGCATAATTGTAAAATACAGCTCACAAGTTGGGGACAAGTACTATACAAAATCAGGAAACGAAAGAACAGTTACAGCAGTATCAACAACTAACGACTATTATTGGGATGGAATGAATATTAAAGTTATTAAAGTAGAGGAAAACATTCAAGCAAAAAACGGATTATCGAAAGTCACCTATTGGGCAAACCACAAATGGGGAATGGTTGGCTTGGAGCTAAAATTCACAGATGGCACAACAGCTAAATTCCCAATCGTATTAGATGAACACAATTAATAAAGCATTAAGAAACAAACCTTATCGATTAAGAATATATGGGCTAATACTAGTTATAATAGCCTCTATATTGACAATATTATATATCACCACAGACCTTAGCTTAGAAACAAAAGTCTTTGCCATCAACTCATCTTTCTTCGAAAGCAATTGGTTTACAATAGTCCAGACCAATATCGTAGAAGAAATAATGATGATATTATATATACTTGGGCTAAGCCTTATTTCTTGGTCAGTGTATAAATGCACCGATAAATCTAAATATTATTTACTGATAAGACCTGCAATCTATACCTTTTGGGTTGCAACCACAGTTCAAATATTGGCAATACTTTTCTTCTTTGGCTTTGGATTCGTAAGTTTTCTAATCTACAACCTAATAGCCTACCAAGTCTTCTTCCTATTCTTCTATTTCACATTCAAGATAAAAGATAAGAGGGAAGTGAAAAACTAAGAAGTAAAAGGTAAAAAGTAAAAGGTATAAGTGAAAACAATATTTAATAATAACAAAGTAAACCTATTATGAACAGAACATTATTATTTATCATAGCCCTATTAGGGTTAGTATTATTTAATTCATGCAAGGACGAAGAACCGAAAGAGAAAGATATTCCTGTTAAAATGATACCTAAGCTAAAAAACCTAACAGGAATAAGCCCAGAAGATGCTAAACAAACAATAATAAGTTGGGGCTATACTCATCTTGTATCAGAAGACTACGGACAAAACATCACAATGCATAGCTTTGAATCCAAACCCCCATCTAGTAGCTACTTATTATATGAAAAAAACAATGTAATATACCTATGCGAATACAACGAAAACACAAACAAAACCAATGCATTAGAACGCTTTGAACAATTTTCCGGACAAAGCATAGAATACATGAAGGACAAGACCTACACATACGAAGGCTACTGCAAAGACAATGACTATCAAACCACAACCTACCTCACCCACCAAGCATTTAAAGACTATTACCTTGCAAACAAAACCGAATTACAATCATGCTCTGAAACCTGGGAAGGAATAGAAGAAAAAATCACAACCCAATACAAAGTAAATTACGAATCATACAAAACATATATCAGCTATACCGACAAGCTCCATGCACCAATAGGAGAATTTAAGAAATAACACATCCCCTAAAACTTATCCCTATCGTCTTTTTCGTCTTCAATATTCTTTTTGTGCTTCTTAATAATTCGCAACTGGTGATAAGTAACAAAAATAAATACAGCTATTCCCAATGGAAGATAAAAAACCTCTTTGTTAACTGTTGCCCATTCAATGATATAATCCATATGTATTGTAATTTTAATCTTTTAAATAACTTGGCTCAAATACTAGGATTCAAAATTACGAAATAAATTTACATCTTGGCACGAGTAGAATGCCATTTTTAAAAATTTGAGGTTATTGCTCCATAAGAGGTGTATATGAACATCAGTTCATTTTCAATATTTTATGAAAAAAAGGTGAGACTATTGCAAAGAAGAGATAAATCGCGTCTTTACATATATAATTTTCTTAATCACAGAAATAATCTACTCTAATAAGGAAAGAAAGAAATATTACGAAGATTCAGTATAAGAATCATGGCATGATATTGGTGGTTTCATGCCATGATTCTTATTGTTTCATGCCATGAATTGGCTTATATCATGCCATGAATTGGATATTGAAACAAAGAAAGAGAAAATTGATATAATGAACAAAAAGTAGGCTATTTATCGTTAGAAGTGTTTATAAAGGACTTATCAATAAATACTTGGTTCTGCTTTTTTGACAATCCATTATGATTTCTCAGCTTATTCTTTAAGTCTAAAACATTCCTTATAAAGCATTATTGGTATTTGGGATTCCAATTTCAATATTATCATACCAAGTCCACAAA
>JAQVXZ010000020.1 GCA_028708845.1 Bacteroidales bacterium | reverse complement strand
ACCATTAAGCAATGAGACGATGACAAAAACAATGATACTTACTCAAAATCACAAATCTATAGAGAAATTGTTTGATGATGATTTCTGGAAATCCTGTTAGGGTGAATCTTTGTCAAAGTCAGGAGATACAATCCGAAATGGTATTCCCAGGTATGATTAAAGTAACGGTAATTAGAGAAACAAGAGCCGTAAACTACGCTAAATAAATAAATAAAACAACTATTATCTACTAAGAAGTAGAATAAAATATAAAAAGCGAAGTCAATTAAATGGCTTCGCTTTTTTCATGTCTTAGAATTGTTTTTATTGAAACGCTGTTTCACTGAATTGTTTCTTCGTTTCACTGAATTGTTTCTTCGTTTCAGTAAATTGTTTCTTCGTTTCAGTAAATTATTACTGCGTTTCATTTTGCTGAAACGAAGAGTTATTTTAAGTGGTTTATTTCTTTTGTTTTCTTCTTTTTATTTCGCCTGATATAAGGTTTAACTCTCTTGAGGTTTGTCCTTTTACTGAGGAGTTTTCTTCTGCTCTTCGGAATAGGTAGGGCATCATGGTTTTTACTTCTCCATAGGGTACGTATTTTACTACGTTATAGCCCTTCTCGGCTAGGTTGTTGGTTATATGGTCGCTCATGCCGTAGAGCTGTGAGAAATAGATGGAAGGATGGTCTTTTGGGAGGTTGTGCTCTTGCATTAGTTTGGCTAGTAGGGCTGAGCTTCCTTCGTTATGGGTTGCTACCATGAAGTCTATTGTATCTACGTTCTCAACTAGGTATTTTATCATATTGTTGAAGTCTCTGTCGGTGGCTCCCTTGTCGGGTTGGATAGGGGATGGGTAGTTATTTTCTTGAGCTCTTTTTCTTTCAATTTCCATATATGCTCCACGAACTATTTTAAGTCCGAACTTGAACTTGCCCTCAAGTGCCATCTTATGGTGGTCTCTTAGCCTCTGGCAGCTGTCGTGACGATACATTTGGTAGGTGTTTTGTACTATTGCTTTGTCCTTATTATATATTGCCATATATTTCATCACCATTTTGTCTAGCATTGGTTGTATCCATGAGTGTTCGGCATCTACTAGTATTGGTATGTTTAGTTTATTTCCTTTTTCAAATATTGATTTTACTCTGTTTTCAAATCTTTCATATTCTTTTTTTTCTTCTTCTCTCAGTTCTTGGTTTTCGCTTACTTTCACAAATAAATCAAATCTTCCTATTCCTGTTACTTTAAATACGCTAAATGGTACGTTCTTGTGTTTGTGTGCAAAGTCTATGGTTTTCATTACTTGCTCAAATGTATTGTCGAAGAATTCTTCTTTTTCTTCTCCCTCTGCTGCATAGTCGAGTATGGTTCCTACTTTTTGTGCACTTAGTTTGTCAATAGTTTTTGCACAGTCCTCAATGGAGCTACCTCCTACAAAGTATTTATATATTGTATTTCTTATTATCCATTCAATAGGTAGGTGAATAGAGAAGGCGAAGTTTGTTAGGTGCTTTCCCATCTTTACCATAAATGGATTATTCATTACTTTGAATAGTAGGTATGCTTCTCTTAGTTCTTTGTTTTTCTTGTTTTTAAATGATATTTCTGAGTTGTTAAAATCAATTATCTTATCCGTTATTTTCATATTATATTTTTTTCTTATTATTATTTCTATTGAATATCTTTTGCAAATTTAAAAAGTTTTTCGACTTGGTGCCATAATACAAGAGAATATATTGATCTAAAAAGAAAAGAGACGAAGTTTTCTTGTGCTTCGTCTCTTTATTGTGTGAGTTTTGATATTATCTTACCTGACGATAATCATTTTCTTTGACAATCGCTGTCCTTCATATTCAAGGATATAATAGTATACTCCTTGTGGTAGGTCTAGGTTGTCGAGGTAGATTTCGTGTCTGCCTTCTGAGTATGCTTTGTTTTCGTTAATTATTAACTTTCCTAAGTTGTTTATAACGAAGAATCTTGTTTTTCCAGCACTTGGAAGGGTGAATGATATGGTTGTTGAGTGTTCTAATGGGTTAGGTACGTTTTGGTCTAAGATAAACTTATCTGCTTCATCTTCTTTTTCTAAGCCAATTATATCAGTTGTCTTGTAAATGGAGGTAGTGTCATTTGAACGGTTAGCATCGTATTGGTAGTCTACCCAAGCAACTATGTCGTATTCTTGGTTCATGTTTCTTGGTATCTTTTTATCGAAGGTTAGGTAGTTTATCATATTTGGATTAGGCTCATTATGAGGCCAATTAAATGTTTGACGAACTGGGTTCATCCAATCTCCATTTAAAACATATCCTGCATTGATTGTCGTTGGACCTCCAATTGTTCCTATGTTTCTTGCCCTTAGTTGAACGGTAGACATTAGATTTGAGTTATGTTCTATGTAGATGGTATCACTCTTAGCATCTCTTCTTCCAATATATAATGTACATGTTGTATCATTTTCGTTATTATTGTCATCTGCAATTCTAACATATCCACATACTCCATAATATGGTGCATTTGCTCTTGGTAGGGTTGCTTGGAAGTAATGGTGCCCTATTGATCCTGCGGTCAATGTGTTTCCTAAACGATAGGTTTCTTCAACCATTGTTGTCCTGTCTCCATTATAATAGTACCCAACAGCAATATTGTTAATTCCAACTGAGCTATTATTTTGCATGGTTAGTTGTACTCCAATATAATCGGTGTTATAGTCGTCAATTGTTATAAACTTAGCTTCAAGGTCTCTTGTTGAGCTTGCTCCTGTTACTCTTCTGAAAATTGTGTCGTTATCATGGTAGAAGTCTCCTTCGAGCCCCGTCCATGCTCTTAGGTTTACTGCTCCGTAAGATGAACGATAAGTGGTATTGAAACGATATATGTATTCTTCGTTATTGTAGAGTGGAGGGTTGAAGTTAATTACTTCACGAACTAAGTCTTTTCCTGTAACTTTGTAGTAAACAGGTAGGGAAGAAATTGTTTGAATTCCTAAGTTCTTGATATGAATAATTACTTCAACATCACTATTAGCTACAACTGTTTGACTTGGACTCAATAATGATTTTAGAGCAACGTCTTGATTCAATGGTCCAATAACAACATTTCTACTCATAGAGTCATTGTCAGAATATATATCAGTTGGACTAAGTCGAGTAAATGCAGTTAATTTAAATGGATTTGGAAGGTAGTCATATACATATTGTCCGGTATTAAATAAATACCCAATAGTGTCCCCAGGTGCTAATGGTCTTGATAGGGTTACGTTTTCTGTTACAGGAATAAACATATTCTCTGCAGTATAGCAGGCTGTAAAGTTTGTGATACTTTCAGAGCCGTAGTTTCTAATTGTAATTCTAGGGTAATAAGTTGATCCAAAGTTAGGAAGTTCAGTAGGTTCAACTGCAATCTTTACAACTCCAACATCCAATGGCCTTAGAGCTCTTTTAATTTGAAAATCATCTATTGCAATTCCATCATTAGCTGTTGCGCCTCCTCTGAAAACGAATCTTATTTGGAATTTACTATTATCTAAGTCATTAAGTTTTTGTAATGAATAGGTGTGTTTGGTCCATCCACTTGATTGATAGAACCAGTTGGAGTCATGATTAAACCAGTTTATTCCATTACCATCATTTTTTGCACCTAGACGAGCCCATTCACCACGGTAGTTTAAATACTCTACTTGTATATAACTACCTGCATTTAATGCTCTTCTCATCATAAATGACATTGTATCTCCTTTGACAATACCTCCATCAAAAATTGGTGAATATAGAATACTTTCATTATTTGTTGGATGCTTTCCTTTTAGAACAGTTTTCCAACAATAAGGAGCTGAAAATGGTCCTTTTATGGTTGCGTTTGTTGAGTCTGGAGTCCCAAATTCCCAACAATTGCTTGGAAGTAATGGGTTTGCATCAAATGCATAGAAGTCATCGTATCCTGTTTCATCAAAATCACATTTATAAGGCATAAAGAATTTTTTAGGTATATAGGAGTTTCTTCTAATTGTATCGTTTTGGTGATATATATCTCCCTCTGCATTTACATGTGCAATAAACCTTGTCTGACCTGTAGGAATTGTTTCATTGGCTCTTAGTGTCAGCTCAACTCTATCTGCTGGTGCAAGGGAGCCTGTCCAATTATATACGTCATCCTGTCCATTCATTGACCAGTTTATTGTTGCAGCATTTAATGTAGAAGTACCTGCATTTCTAAGTATAACGTTAATATCATTTTGTTGTTGAGAAAGGAAGGTTTCTGGTTTTGTAAATTTAACTAACTCAGCATTTATTGGCCAAGTGTTTCTTATTAAAACCTTGTAATCTTCAACTTCTCCAAACGGAGGTTGAGCATCACCATCAAAAGCAGGGAGTTTGTTTTTTCCTTGCCATAGAATAACTCTCATTTTTGTGTAACCAGATATTGTGTTTGAAGGAACAGTAATTCTTCCTTTTGCAATGCCTGTTGACCAAATAGTGTCGTTGAATACCCTTTCGTTTGATTCAAAGATACCATTTCTATTCCAGTCTATAAATACTCCAACAGCTCCACCTATCTCATGTTCTACTATAAGACTTGAAGGTTTTTCTGCCTTTATGTAAATTGAGTCATAGATTCCTTTAAATAGAACAACTGGACTAATTATTTCGGTGAAATCAGTGTATGTTAGCCCGGAGTTATTAGAAGAGTTGTCCATGTTTCCTAATTGAACTCTAGTAATATCTAAAGATGCTGGATTGCTAGAGGAACTTGGTGGGTAAATTGTGCTTCCGTTCTTAGGTTTAACAAGCCATATGCCTGAAGTGTCATTATTTGCTGTTGCATCATTTAATATATCAACCCATGCTCTAATTTTAAATGAAGATGTTCCTGTGAAATCAGCTAATGAGTCAAATCTGTAAATAAATGATTGATCTGGTTGAATAGCAGTAGTACATTGCTCAGTTACATTGATTATTGGTGAGTTGGCAGGACTTGATTTTTGTATGCTATATGTTATATTAAAGTTTTGTATAGGCATGGTTCCATAGTTAGAAACCTTTACTTTAATTGTATCAGCCTCTGTCATATATACCCATCCTTCTTGAGGTGGTTCTGTTGGACCTTGTCCTTCTAGTCCTATACATGCTCCGTCAATTGGAGAACGAGGTTTCATTGTAACTTTAATAGGCGTAAAATTACTATTGCAAGGGAATGATCCAGGTAAATTAACTCTTAGATAATAAGTTGAGTCAACAAATAACTGAGTTGTTTTATATTTTGTTGAAGCAGCATATTGACTAGGAGCATAGAAAGGGTCGGCAAGGGTTGAGTCGGTATACCATTTAATTGCATAATTGTTAACCTGAGTTGCCCAAGGTTCTGCCCAAGTTCCATAATGTATTGATGTGTCGTGAGCGATTGGTGCAGGAGGAGAAATACGAGAAGTTACAGTTATAAATGCAGATGTGTCATTTGCCTTTACATTATCATTCTTAGAAAATGAGAATGTTCTTAGTTTCCATGTTGTATCAGCAAGTCCTTGAGGGTAGAAGTTTGCAGTTTTATTAAATGTATAGACAATTTGTTGGCCTTTTTGAAGAGATGTATGACTTGTAGTACCATCATCGTATGGGAATTTTAAGAGTTCTTCTGCAAACAAATCAGGTCTTTCAAGTACTTCGTATCTTAACCAAACAGAGTCGGCATTAGTTATAGAACTCTCCCCAATACTCTTAATTGTCATTCTAATTTGAGTTTGATATAGTTGACACCTTTCAGTTATTGGCAATGTGTTAACAACCTGAATATTAGTAGCAGGAATGGTTTGGAAATTCACTGTAATAGTGTCATTGGTTTGTATTGAATCTCCATATAAGTTTGTAAATACACAAAGGTGAAGCGAGTCGTTTACATTTTTAAAATGTAGAGGTGGATATAAAGGACTTGAAAGAGTAACATCGTTTGATTCTAATGAGCTAAGACTATGAATAAAGGTTTGGTTTATAGACTGAATAATATGATTAGTGTCTGACTTATATTTTAATACTGCAGTTACCTTTATTGTATCTATACCATATAAACCAAAGTTTTTAACTCTAACTTGAACATTCAAAGGCTGATTCTCAATATATTTAATTGTTCTATCAGGAGTTAGTATATTTGTTGGTCCGCAATCTATTTTAGAGAAAAGATATTCATAAGCTCCAATTGTTGGTCGTGGAGATAGTGGTCTGTTATTACCTAATATATCTGTTGAGTAGTCATCTAAAGGTTCGGCCTTTCTAACTATGTCGGAAGGATACGTTAAACTAAGTAATGAATCATTATAAAATGGATTATTGACCATTTGCGAAAGTGCATCCTGTGAATTTGCAGCTTGGAGAAGAGCTAAGGTTTGTTTTGGACCTACCCAATAAACAGGTGAAAGTCCATTTGAGGAGTAATTATTGTTGTTTGATGCAGTAATTTGAGTCCCAGGATTATTAACATAATATGCATATCCTTTTCCAGCATTATCTAAGTTGTTATTGATAATTTTAAGATCTTCACATCTCATTCCTACTGATAATGATTTAGATATAGCACTATTATTACTAGCTCTAACCTTAACTGTATTATAGTAGATTTTAGCATAGTAAATAGAATCTAAATCTATACCAACAGAGTTTATTCCTGTGTTTGTATAAGGCCCGCTTATTGAAATTGAATTATTTATAACTTGTAAAGGTTCAAGCATAGAAGTAAATACTCTTCTTAAGAAAAGTCCTGTTCTGGGTTTGTTTCCTCCTTGAAGGTAAATATCATTCTTCATTATTTCAATACTACCATAAATATCTCTAATTGCTATTGCATTTGTAAAGTTTATATTTGAGTATTGTCTAAATTTATTATTATTTATATAGAGGTTTTTTACACCTGTAAGAGAAGCTCCTTCGAATGCAAAGTTATTAAAGAATGAGTTTGTAATACTTATATTATTTGAGTTAGAATCACTTCCTGGATTAGCATAAATGCTTATTGCACCTCCAGAGAAGGTTGTATTATTAAATTTTATCATGTTATTATATCCAATTATGCTTACCAATTTTGCAGATTCTAAGGTTAAACTAGTATCTGCGAAAGAATTAGATTTAATAATCATATTCTCAAATTTAATATTTGAAGAGTTATTACTAATTTCAAAAACACTTGAGTATGTGCTATCGAAGTTTTGGATAATGAAGTTTTCAAATATAATATTTTTTGCTCCATCTAATTTAAATACGTATTTGTCAGTATTGGTTCCTGCACGATAGGTAACAACAATTTGATTTGTATCTGTTGGATTTCCTCTAAATGTTATTGTGTTCCCGTTTTCTGTTCCTGTGATTTCTGGAATGGAAACTTGTTCATAATAGGCGCTATCAATATAGTTGATGTTGAAAACAACGTCTCCACAAATACCTGAATTAATCAAAGCTGTTACAGCATCGTTAATTGTTGGGTATTCTGCTCCCTGTCCTCCAATATCAAAATTAGTTATGCTGGTGTTGTTTCCTATACATGCTGAGAACTCAACAGAAACAGAGTCGTTTGAGCTAATTGTATCGCATGCAAGTGATGACCATGCATTAATATGGTTTATTCCTGAAGGGAAATTAAAACTACCGATTGTTGCTATTGTGTTTGTTTTTGGTGCTAAGTTTCCTGTCCAAATATATTGTTGCTGAGCAAGACCGTTAATTGTCCAATCAATAGGAACGGAGGTTAAAGTATCTAATCCAAAGTTTCTCAACTTAACTTCAACAGGGGTTTGTATTCCAGACATAATTGTTGAAGTTGGTGTTGGATTTACAAAGCTTAATAATCCTGATTCGCATGGGGGAGCTGGCGCAACCTCAACAATTACAGGAGTTCTTACACTTGAACAACCAAATATATCTATATTAAATTTTGTGTTAGGTCTTAAGGTTCTATTACCTGGGAATGCCGATCCTGTCCATTCGCACACACTTGACGTATTGCTAGTATAGTATAGCGTGGAGTTAAAAGTTTGTGTAGAATATCGAGTTCTAATATTTTTTGGGGTGTCAGTTCCATCTCTTGTGAAACATATTTCAATTACAAGGTTTGATGTTCCATCATAGTAGAATGGATGAGAGAATTGTAAGTTTTTCCAACCTGTATTAGTTGTTGCAAAGGCTAGGTTTGTATCTCTATAAACTTCATTCAGGTCATAAATCCATGTTGAAAGGAATTCCTGATCGGTTGTTCCAATCTTAACGGTGTAGTCTAGTAGGTTCGCAGAAGCAGATATGCTTGAAATATCAAACATTATGCTATTTATATTTCCTTCAATAAGTCCAAGTTCGTTTAACTCAGATGCCTTATATAGGTATTGTTCTTTGACGTATTTTGAGCTTGCATTGAAAGGAGAAGGGTTGGAAGTACTAATCGATGTTGCAGTTCCTAATTGAATTGTATCGTATGATACTATTGTAGCGCCAACATAGAATGTGTCGGTTTCATATAATATAGGAGTAGTTAATGAAGTTCTGCTCAGTTCGCTCATTGAGTTTATTGAATTATACCATACTAATATATCACTTCCTGATCCGGTAGCACTTAATGTAGCAGTTTGAGCATAAGGAATTGAAGCGCCTGCTGAGTTTGGAGGATTTGGAGTTTTTAGAGATTTTACTTGCATTCTAGATGTATCGTTCAGACGAACTGCATCGGAGCTAAGGTTTGAAAATCCAACCAAAGTGAAATTTTTGTCAGAAGTATTTGCTGCAAGATTAATCCTTTGTGAAAAAGTATAAGTTAAGGTGTCGTTTGGTGCAATACTAATGTTACATGTGTCGTAATATGTATTTATTAAATTAGAACCATCATAAACTTGCAATGCTAATGGTGTTGAAGGGTTTGCTTGAACTCCAGTATTAGTTATTCTGAATTCAACTTGTTCATCTGTTAGAGTACAAACCTCTGTTTTATTAACACCTACTAGTTTTATTTTTGAAACACCGGGGTCAACACTAGGGATTCCGTTTACGTGAATGTTATAAGGTGACATAAAGCCATAACATCCATTGTTATAACTTACAATATGACTTGAGTCTATGCTTCCAATTGTCATTACTCTAGTTGCTGAAGAAGTCACCCATGCATTTGAGTCTATTGCATTATAAGTATTTCGAATTAATCCTGCAATGCCGTATATGGTTGATCTGCCTGGCCCATTCCAAATAGAAGAAGGAATGTTATGTTCTACATTGAATACTGTCTTATTCATAGTCAATGCGTCAATTATTGTGTTGGTTGTAGTGTCTCTAAGGAAGAATCCTGCTCTTGAATTTGCATTAAAATTACCAGCACCAATATTCAAATAAACCGATGAATCAGCAGAAGCATTGTTTGCAAGTTGAAGAACGATTGATTTTCCAGCAGGTAGAATATGGTTTCCAAATACTATGGTTTTTGTTAGGTTTGCAAGTAGAGAGTCTGTAATGATTTGGTTTGCTCCTGATCCTCTAGTTACTGTACCTACTATGTATGCAAACTGAATTCCTCCAAGGTTAATGTCTCCATTACCATAGTTTGAAAGTTCTATTAAATTTTGAGAAGTCAAATTAGGATGTAAGTTAGGAGTAACTCCTTGTGCATTTGGTTGTTTTGAATACTGAATTTCAGAAATCTTTAGTGAAGGTATTTCAGATTTTCTTGAGAAGTAAAAAGTAGTATCACTATATAAACGAGATGTTTGATATTGGTGAGATTTAAGAACAGGGGTCATATCTCCACTATTCAAGAACCAATAAATTGAATCGTTAGATGTTACTGTTAGATTTATTGAGTCTCCGTAGTTTATTGATACGTTTTTTGGAGCGAGTGCTGGTAGTTGATGACGAGAAAGAACATTGAAAACAACAGTGTCGTTAGTACGAACTATATCTGCTGCCAAAACTGCAAAAGCTGTTACCTTAAATGTTCTATCTGCATTTGTTACTCCAAAATTATAAGGGGTTCTAAATGTATGTGTATAAATTGTATTTGGTTCAACAATAGTTCTAATAGTATCCTTTTGAGAAGCAGGAACTGCTAAGTTATCAATCTTATACCAAAATTGTAAGCTATTGACCGGAATTGGATTTGTACTAATGTTAGAATAGGTTATCGTAATATATTCGCTACCTAATCCACAAGCTGAAATGTTTAAATTTCCGTCAGCACCAACAGATTGTATTCCACCCTGAATCTTTCCTTCTTGAACAAAGACGTTGCTTGGAGGTGGTGCAAATTGATCTGCTCCAATACATGGAGATCCAGGTCGAGTATTTGAGCTATAGTCATCAGTAATTTCAGGTATAAGGGTTAATCCCTTAAAGCAAAGGAATGAGTTAGAAGAGTTAAGAACATTCCAGTCAGTAAATAATGGATCAAAAACATAACTAAATGCGTCTCCACCAATAGTAGTTTGCCAGTTTTCAATTAATGAACAATTTGTTGAATTATACCTCCATAAGACTGTGCTTGGAGTGGGAGTAATTGTGTTGAACTTTTGATAAACATTATTGCTAAAATCTAATGAGGAAAGTACTGTTGTTCTTGCATAAACTGCATAACCATTACCATCACTAATTAGAATATTGTTTTTAACCCTTATGTTGGTAAGAATTTGATTTGTATTAGATGTTCCTATGCTTAGAGCATAAGAAATAAGACCTGTTCCCTTATCTCTAGCATAAATATTATTATAAGCTACAAGAATATTGTTTCCTGAAATAATGTTTATACCGTATACATTAGCATTTGATTCGTTAAGAGGATTTCCATTATGTACACTAATCTTATTGTTTGCAATTATAGAAGATGTTGAAGATTGCAAGGCATCACTTACAGTAACAGCACTAACATTATTAAGTGTAAATAAGTTTTTGGTAATATTGAAAAGTTTCGAAGTTTGAATTAAAACATTATTTACTGATTGTGCAGTGGTAGTTCTATTATTAAGGAACTTGTTTTTACTTATAGTTACATTTTGAGAGTACTCTGCATAAATTGCTTTATCGAGATTATTGATAAATGATGAATTGGTTATTGTAATTCCACTAACCAAGTTAGTTGGAGATGAACCCGCAATACTAATTTGACTATTAGCATCTCCATCAAAAACACAACTGTCAATTGTGATATTACTAGCTCCACCAATATTAATGTGGTAGTCAGGTCTTACTCCATTTGATCTTGTAATAAATGAACATTTCTTAAATTCAATATTTGATGATGTGTTTGAGAGTTGAACAAGGTTAGCCTGTCCAGGAAGGGTATTGTTCACATGACTATCAGCCGTAATAAATCTTATGTTTTCAAATTTATAGTATTTTGCACCAGAAAGATTAATATGTCTATTTTTAACTTTCAGAGGTCTTATATCAACAGTTTGTGTATTGCTTGCACTTGTAAATTTAATATAATTTGTTGCATTTGCTCCTGTAATATTTGTAGGGAATGATAATGTGTCAGTGTAATATTGACCTTGAGGAAGGTTAAGAACCTTAAATGTAACAGGTCCAGAAATGCCACAACCTTCAAGCATTTTGAAAGCTTCTTTAAAGTTTCTAAATGTCCTATCTGCTGTAACTCCCGTAACATTGCCAATTGCATAAGTTCCATTTAAAGGTCCATTGCAAGAAACAATTTCAAAAAAAGCAGTATCATTTTCAGGCTCCCAATCTGTTTGACCTATGATTTGGTCTGTCCAAACCTTAATGTGTCTGTAACCAGGAGATAGAGAGACAGGATTAGGGAATTGATAATCAAATGAGTTGAATTCTCCCATAGTTGGGTTGCCAGTAATTGTTCCATTATATGTTCCTGCAAGAACTGGTGTTGCAACATTGTCTATTTTATATTTTACAACAATACCTGTAACGTTGCTAGAACCGTAATTATTAATTTTTACTTTAATGTTTGTTGGACTATTTGCAGTTACTATACGATTTGAAGGAGATAAAAGCGTACTGTCAATACCAACATCGTATGCAAGTTTGTCATTCTTAACAAAGTTAAATTTGAAATTAGGTCTATATCCTATTTGACCATCAGATGAGTTAAAAGGGGCATTGCATGCGTTTAAAGTACCTAAAACTTGATACATTTGACCACTTTGGGCAGAAGGAACACCCCCACTTGCACCCGGAGCAACAATGCTTTCCATTTTTGTTGTGCCTCCAACAGCACCATTATAACCATTATCCCAACAAACTTTAATAATAATATCGCTAAGACCATCCCAAACGAATAAGTTGTTAAATTGAAGATATTGCCATCCAAGAGGAGGAACAACAACACTTGCACCAGGACCATATACTCGCTGCATTTGTCCTGTATAACCTCCAGTAGTAGATAGTATCAAGGTTGAATCTATATTGCCAATATAGATATTAAAACCATTCATTACGAAGCCTGGAGAAACTTGAGTTAAATTATAACCTAACCCATCAATCCTCCCTGCACTCATTCCTCTTGCCCTAAGTTCCGAACCCCTATATCTAAATTGATAGTGATTTCGGGCAGCATTAGTTTTCATCATTAATTCTTGAGAGGATAGTCCAGTTGTTTGGAGGGGATCAAAGCCAGTATATTCTCTTACGCTCCTAAACTCATTCCATCTATTGTATGCAAAAGGATAAGTTAATCTATTATATTTAGCATCATTCATAACAATTCTCCATTTTGTAATGGTGTCGTATCCTGCAAAAGGAATATTCCCAACATAGTTGCCCGAAGTAGCGTTTAGTAACAAAGAAGTTCTTCCAATTGTTGTTGACGAACCTAAGATATATTCAACATAAATAGAATCGGCAACAGGAGGTGGAGCAGATTGAAGAAATCCAATATTAACTTCAACTTTAACATTAGCTGAGTTAGGGAAATTATACATGTTCGGAGCAGAAATAATAGCGTTTAACTGAGGAACACGAACAGTATTACCAGCAGTAGATGATTGGTAAATTCTAAAGTCATCAAGATACCATCCTGCAAATGTGTTTGCTAAGCTTGTTGAAGGTAGCACAAACCTAACTTGAAAATTAGTTTCTTCTCCTAAAACACTATTTAGATAAAAAATCTCATGCTTCCAATATGAATTATCCAATAACGATTCTACAATATCAGTATTAGACCCTGGCCAATAATTTGTTCTAACAAAGTTTCCATTCCAGTTAACACTACCAACAATACCTCCTCCGTATGTGTTATCATAGGTCGGAGTAGATCCTGATGTTGCAGTTAATACTTTCCAAGGCCCTCCGTTAGCAGAAACTTGTACCTGACCAGCACCATCGGGGTTTTTAAGGATTGGAATATGATCAAATTCAAGCCTAACATTACAAAATGCATTACGAGTATAGACAGGTGATGTTAAAACAACAGGACTTGTTGCATTATTTTTCATCCTAACACTCTTTGTGCCTCTACTAACAACATTCGTAATTGCTTGAATGTTTGTAGGGGAACTAACGCTCCAGTTTGTAGGAATACCATTTTCGAAATCGATAAAAGTTATTGTAGTTGGTTGTGCTAATGAAGCTAAGCCAAACACTAACAAACTTAAACAAAGTAAACTTACTTTTTTCATCATGTTATTATTGTTGTTATATATTATCAATATTTTATTCTAATACTAAGGTCTTCAATCAATTGAAATAAATCTATTTTTGCTTTCAACTAATATTTTAACTTACAAATATACATAAGTTTATCGTAACTGCCAAAAAACTAAATGTATTATCCTAATAATAACAACAACAAAAAACTGAAAAAGTAAGCAGAATGAAAAAATATATTACATTTGCAAAGTAAAACTACACGATTTAATAAGTTCAAAGAAAGAAAAATAATTATGAAAAACTTGTTTTTATTGATTTCAATAAGCCTTGCATTTGCTTTAAGCACTAACCTTTACGCCCAATCTCCAGAGGAAAGTTGTAAGATAATTGAATCCGAAATTAAGGGAGATATTTACAAACAATTCTCAGTTAATTCAAATGGTTATTTAACATATGTTTGGACAAATAAGAAATCAGATTCAGAAACTTTGATAACAATAGACCTAACAAAAGTTACTGTAAGCAAAGACGTTTCTCAAAGAGGATATAGGGTTTTTATAAACTGTATAGACGGTATAGATTGCATAAACGAAAAGGGTAAGCTTGGAGATAACGAAACCTATTATGCAGACTTTGCCAAAACTTATTTGCCAGCAGAAGATGAAAGAGGAATGGTGATAATATACAACCAACTAATGTTTCTTTTGAAATTGGGTAATACCAATAGATAAAAAACTTATTCCTTAACATCCATAGCTTGTCTTAACCCACTTCCGAGCAAAATAAACGCTAAAACTAATAGCATAATTGCAAGCCCAGGAATTATTGCCATATAAGGAGAGTCAAGAATAATATAACCATAGTTTTCCTTAATCATAGTTCCCCATGAAGGCATAGGAGGCTGAACACCAATACCCAAAAAGCTTAGACCAGCCTCTTGCAAAATAGCAGTTGCAAAGTTTGAAGCCGTAATAACTGTTGCAGCACCAACAACATTTGGTAGAATATGTTTAATAATTATCCTAGAGTTTTTAAAACCCAAAGCCCTTCCAGCCTCCACAAATTCCTTTTCTTTTAAAGATAATATCTGACCCCTAACCACCCTTGCAACATCAACCCACATAGTTAATCCAACAGCCACAAAGACCTGCCAAAACCCTTTTCCAAGAGCAAATGTGATGGCAATAACCAAAAGAATTGTTGGAATAGACCAAACAACATTAATCAGCCACATAATCAAGTTATCAACCCATTTTCCAAAATAGGCAGCAATAGCACCAAGGCTAAGACCAATAATCAAAGAAATTATAATGGAGATAAAGCCAACCGAAAGGCTAACCCTAGTCCCAATCATAAGCTGAGAAAGTAAATCCCTTCCATAACGATCGGTGCCTAGAAAAAAGGTTTTATTCTTTATTTCGTAGTTTTGATTCACCGTTTTAAAAGAATGAATCTCACCATTATTAATTTTTTCTCCCGTATAAAATTCCACAAACAAAGAATCATCTTTTGTCCAATACTTATAAATTGGCTGGGAAGAGAAATTGTTCTTAGTTCCAAAAGCAAGGTGTTTAAAGAAATTCTTTTTCTGTTTTCTTTCACCTTCATAAACTCTAAGAAAGTCAATATTAAAACCAGGCTTCTTTGTAGTTAATTCAAGGTGCTGCTCATTAGCAAAAGGAGTTTGGTCAGGAGTAATAGTATAGCCCAAAATTGCAACCAAGGAGAAAGACCCAATGATAAATAAGCTAAACATAGCCATTTTATTTCTCTTGAGCCTCTTCCATACCTCCTGGTTAACAGAGCTATATTCTATTTCCTTAGGTCTCTTCTTGATAAAAAACATATTGGTTTATTCCCCTTTAATAGTAAAGGCTAAGGCGTAGAGTTTAATTTGTTTAATCATTGATAACAAACCATTGCTTCTTGTAGGAGACAAATGAGTGGAAAGCCCAATCTCTTCAATAAAATGAAGGTCAGCATCATAAATATCCTGAGGCTTTTGATTATTGAAAACCCTAAGAAGGAGAGTAACAATACCCTTTGTAATCACAGCATCACTATCAGCCTTAATAACCATCTTCCCATCAACCATTTCAGCACTAACCCAAACCCTTGATTGGCATCCATTAATCAGATTAGTCTCTTTCTTATCCTTTTCTTCAATAATTGGACAATCTCTCCCAAGCTCAATCAAATAATTATACTTATCCATCCAGTCTTCAAACATTGAAAACTCTTCAATAATTTCATTTTGTATCTCGTTTATTGTCATCTTATATTATTATTATTATTTATCAGTTCTAAAATCTCATTTAAATACTCTCTATTATTAGCCAGACGTGGAATTTTATTTTGTCCACCAAGCTTTCCCTTGCTCTTCAACCAAGAATAAAAAGTACCTTTCTCAACAACATTAATTTTTGGCTTCTGTAGAATAATGTTTTTATAACGCTTAGCCTCATAGTCGGAGTTAAGTTCTTGAAGAGTTATATCTAGTATCTGTGAAAACTTCTCAAAGTCATTTGGCTCTTTATCAAACTCAATAATCCATTCATGATAACGAATCTCTTCCAAGTAAGGACCAGCAGTATATTCACTAACTATAGCCTCCGTAGCAGCACAAGCAACCTCAATAGCCCTGTCCGAATTGTCCGCAATAACCTCTTCACCACAAAGATTAATAAAATTTGTAGTCCTACCAGTAATCTTAAATCTAAAAGGCTTAATTTCTGTAAACATAATAGTAT
The DNA here is from genome assembly GCA_028708845.1 of Bacteroidales bacterium. Taxonomy (GTDB): domain Bacteria; phylum Bacteroidota; class Bacteroidia; order Bacteroidales; family P3; genus UBA10566. Next base: position 27,605 of record JAQVXZ010000020.1, on the reverse strand, counting down.
CTCCAATTATATAACGCCAAAGACCACCATTGGTAGAAATTATCATAGCATAATTGGTGTTTTTCTTAACACTCGATAGGTTAATTATTGTAGGATTACTTGTTCCTAACTCATCAAAAGGAATAAACTCATAGTAAATGCCATAATCTAAAAGTAAGAGGAGAGAATCTAGGTTCTTGCTATCTTGAAGACCAAAGAATCCTTCCGATGCATTGTAGGTCTCCATATAATTAATATTTTCAGGCAATAGCTTACTATATTGTTGCCTATAAGGGTTGAAATTAACTCCCCCATGAAAATAAGCCTCAAGGTTAGGCCACACCTCTTGAATACTCTTTCCCGTATACTCAATAACACCTTTCAAAAGCACCATCATCCAAGACGGAACCCCAGAAAGGCTAACAACATTGGAAGACGAAACCTCTTTAACCATTACCTCAAGCTTCGATTCCCATTCAGGCATAAGAGCAATTTCTTTTTTAGGAGTACGGAAAAACTCAGCCCAATAAGGCAAGTTATCAATTAATATTGCAGAAACATCCCCTACAAAAATATCCGAATTAGAGTCGTTCTCTTGAGCCGAACCTCCCAAAGCTAAGGAGTTGCCAGAGAAAATCTGACTATCTTCATGGTTGTTGATATATAGGGCAAGCATATCTTTTCCACCTTTATAATGGCATTCTTGAAGGCTTTCCTCACTAACAGGAATAAACTTACTCTTGCTTGATGTTGTTCCAGAAGATTTTGAAAACCATTTAATCTCACTACACCAAAGCAGGTTTTCTTCACCCTTCCTAATTCTTTCGAAAAAAGGCAGCAAAGAATTATAATCATTTATGGGAAGCCTCTCGTTAAACGTCTCCCAGTTCTTAATAGATTTATAATCATAAAACTTTCCCCAGACAGTATTCTTAGCTGATGAAATAAGATTTTCGAAAACCTCGTTTTGCACTTCCAAAGGATTATTCATGAAATGCTCTATCTGAGGTATCCTTGTTTTGATTATTTTACTCATTAACTTATTTACAATCATAGCATCATCAGTTTATTATATGTTATTTTGGAGCTTTCTTAATCAGAAACACACTAATTATAGCAAATACAAATATAGGTATTAAAACTGAAATAATAGGGTGTAGGTTTCCTTTTGTTGAAAAAACAGAAGTAACTTTCATCATCATAATGAAGCTAAAAGCAATAGTAATTCCAAAGGCAAGGTTAAGACCAGTTCCTCCTCTTGTTCGTTTTGAGGATAACGAAACACCAATAATAGTTAGTATAATAAACGCAAGAGGATTAAATAACCTTTGGTATTTCTCAATCAAATATAAGTTAATATCCTTTGATCCCCTTTTCGTTTCACTATCAATAAAATCATTAAGCTCGGTAAAAGTCATAGTCTCAACCTTAGCAGTAACAATATTGAAATCCTCTGGCTTAACCCCTAAGTTCATAACAGCTTTGTCACCTATCACCAAGCTTTCCTTGAGCCCATCAATAGTCCTAACCTTGTAGTCTATCAAAGTCCAGTTTTTCTTAACCGAATCGTAAACAATATTTTGAGCAGTAATTTTCTTGCAAATTCCTTTCTCACAGAAAGTCTCCTTAGTAAAACGATAGCCCGTTTGATTGAAATTATTAAAACTCTGAACATAAACATGATTAACAGAATCAGTCTTAACATGAATATTAAAAGTCAAATTCTTATAAGGATTGCGCCAATAGATCTGCTCAAATTCAATCCTCGGCTTATTAACCTGTGGAATAAGAACATTTGTCAGATAAACATTGAGAAGAGCCACAATAATAGAAGACAAAATAAATGGTCTTAAAAACCTTTTGAAACTAATCCCAGAGCTAAGAATAGCAACAATTTCAGACCTAGCAGACATTTTGGATGCTAAGAAAATAACAGCAATAAAGAAGAAGAGATGTCCAAATAGATTGACGAAATAAGGGATGAAATTTATATAATAGGTAAAGATAATTTCTTGTATAGGAGCTTTTCTTTCCAGGAAGTCATCTAGCTTTTCCGAAATATCAAACACAATAACAATCAAAATAATAAGAGCAATAGCTAAAAAGAAAGTAGCCAAGAGTTGTTTAATAATATATTTATCAATTTTCTTCAACATATTACTATAACCTATTAGTTACCTTCTTAACCATCATTGTCTTCCATGACCTATAATCACCTGCAACAATATGTTTCCTTGCCTCTGTCACAAGCCAAATATAGAAAGCTAAATTATGAATGCTTGCAATCTGAAGAGCCAATATCTCCTTAGAAATAAACAAATGTCTTAGATATGCCTTAGAATAAATTGTATCAACCGAGCTAGTACCATTAGGGTCAATAGGAGAGAAGTCGTTTTTCCATTTCTCATTCCTCATATTAATTATCCCCTCCGATGTAAAGAGCATACCATTTCTGCCATTTCTAGTAGGCATAACACAATCAAACATATCAATACCCAAATCAATACACTCCAAAATATTAGCAGGCGTTCCAACACCCATCAAATACCTTGGCTTATCCTTAGGCAAAATAGAACAGCACAAATCAGTCAACTCATACATATCCTCAATAGGCTCCCCAACCGAAAGACCACCAATAGCATTCCCATCCAAACCATAAGAGGCAATCCTCTCACAGCTCTCTTTTCTCAAATCCTTATACACAGAACCCTGAACAATAGGAAAAAGTGATTGAGAATACCCATAAATAGGCTGAGTTTCATTAAATTTAGTAACACATCTTTCTAGCCAAGAATGCGTAAGTTTCATTGAATTCTTAGCATAGTCGTAATCGCAAGGGTAGGGAGTACACTCGTCAAAAGCCATAATAATATCAGCACCAATAATTCTTTGAGTATCCATAACGTTTTCAGGGGTGAAAATATGCTTACTTCCATCAATATGAGAGCGAAAGATAGCACCCTCGTCCGTAATTTTCCTATTATGACCCAAGGAATATACCTGAAAGCCCCCACTATCTGTTAGCATAGGCTTATTCCAAGAGTTAAACTTTTGAATACCACCAGAGGCTTGAATAATATCTAAGCCAGGTCTAAGATAAAGGTGGTAAGTATTCCCTAATATAATTTGAGCCTTTATATCATCAGTCAATTCCGCAGCATGAACCGCCTTAACCGAGCCAACAGTACCCACAGGCATAAAAATAGGAGTTAGAATATCACCGTGATCTGTTTTAATCTTTCCAGCTCTGGCGTTGCAATCCTTTGATATAGTGTCTATAGTAAATTCCATCAATAGTTGTTAACAATAAATGTTTAGAAATAATCTGACAAAATTACTATTAAAATGCGAATTTATCATATATTTGTCTGTTTTTATATTAATAAGGTATATGGATTTTTTAGAATATCAGTTTGATACAGTAGGGATTATATTTGCAATAGGTCTAATAACATTAGTGCTTTTTCAAGTATTGTATTATATTATCGTATATGGTCGCACCTGTTTCCACAAATCACCAAAAGAAGAGCTAGAACATTTCCCATCAGTCTCTGTTGTGATATGTGCAAAGGACGACGCATATAACCTCGAAAAAAGACTACCCTTTATATTAGAACAACAATACCCAAACTTCGAGGTAGTAGTAGTAAATGACGCATCAAAGGACGAATCAGAATACGTATTAAGAGTATTACAAGAAATCTATCCCCACCTAAATGTAGTTCGCCTATACGAAAACGTAAATAGATTCTTAGGCAAGAAATACCCCATATCAATAGGCATAAAATCAGCCAAAAACGAAATCATACTCTTAACCGAAGCCGACACCCAGCCCTCAGGCTACAACTGGATAACAGAAATGGTAAAAGGCTTTGAGCCCAAGACCCAAATGGTGATAGGACACTCAATCTACGAGTCCAAAAACACCTTCATCAGCAGCCTAATACAATACGAACACCAAACCTCCTCAATGAACTACCTAGGCAATGCAATACTTAAAAACCCATATATGGGAACAGGCAAAAACCTAGCCTTCACCAAGAAGATGTTCTTTGCAGTCAATGGCTTCATACCCCAATACAATATACCAGTGGGCGAGGATCAAGTCTTTGTAAATAAATATGCCAATTCCAAAAACACCAAAGTAGTACTAACAAAAGACTCCATAAGCCAAACAGCACCAAAAGAAAAATTCTATGAATGGATGATACAAAAGAAGAGAAACTATAGAAGCTTATCCTATTTCAAACTAAAAGACAAACTCACAGTATCCCTAATGCCAATCACCACAGTATTACTATATTCCCTAATAGCAATAAGCATAATATACAAGTTTCCATGGCAGTACGCAGTAATGGCACTAATGATAAAATACACAATACAAATCATAATCTACTTCAAAACCTCACGCAAATTAGGCACCAAACAAGTAGCATTTCTTTCACCACTATACGAAATCATATTTCTACCATTCAATACTATAATAAGAATTAGTTCGTTACTAACAAAAAGGGATAAATGGAAGTATTAGCATCACAACTTACAGAAAAAGCATTAAGAGACTACCAGCTTGTGTGTTTAGCACGAGACAAGGGAGATCAAAAAGCTTATGCTGACTTGTTGAATACTTACAGGGAGCCAATCTATTACATGCTCCTAAAGATGACCAATTCCGCAGTAGATGCCGATGACCTAACCCTTGAAGCCTTCGGAAAAGCCTTTAAATCACTAGGACAATACACCCCCGACTACGCCTTCTCAACCTGGCTATTTCGCATAGCAACCAATAACTGCATAGACTTCATACGTAAGAAACGCACCAAGACAGTATCCATAGACAACCTCTACACCAATATCGATGGCGAAGAAGTAGGCATAAACATAGCATCCGAAACCCTCGACCCAGAAGAGAAAATCATAGAGAAGCAAAAGATACTATTAATGCGAGAAGTAGTATCAAGACTAAAACCCCATTATCGCACCCTAGTAGAACTACGCTACTTCGATGAACTATCTTACGAAGAAATTGCATCAAAGCTCGATATACCCATAGGCACAGTCAAAGCCAAACTCTTCAGAGCAAGGGAATTCCTCTACGACCTAATGAAAAACTCCATAGACAAGATCTAAGACAAAAGTTTTTTTTTCACAAACACAACCCAAGCCCAAAAGCTTCACCTTCATTAATTAGTCCAATAAATAATATCCCTAAGCCTAAAATGCTTAACAAGTTATAGTTTTGACAATCAGCATCAAAGCTTAATAGTATAATGCTTAAAATAAAATAACTGAAGAAAAAATAGGAAAAAAAACGTTTTGATATTATATTTGCATAATAGATTAACCTTAAAATGAAGCATTATGAAAAAGTTTAAATTAATTTTATTTTTAGCATTAGGAGCATTCTTATTTAATTCGTGTGAAGACAAAGACGATGATAAGCCCGTAACCAATAACTATCCAACAATAGTTAAATTGAAAAGTCTAGTAGGAATAAGCCACCAAAATGCAGAAAGTAAAATAACTGCTATGGGCTATACCCTGCAAGACACCTCCGCCATGGAAGAAGGAGCAGTAATGTATATGTACCAAAACGCCAACCAAACAAAAACATATATAACACTAAAATACAATAACCTTATATGTGCAAGCTCTTACGACGAAACAACCGAAAACACAATAGCACTAACCAACTTTGAAAAATTTTCAAAAGAATGCATCGAGTATATGGTAGGCAAGAATCCAATCTACGATGGAGTAATTTACAGACAAGTTGGAGCTGAACATTATGAAACACACCAAAACTTCCTAACATACTATCAAGACAATAAACTAAATATAGGAAGTTGTGAAGAACGATGGGAAACAGCAACAGAAACCGTTTTTTGTCAGTACGACAAAGAAGAATTATATGCTAATTCATCACTAATATATATGAATATGCAACTATTACCTCCAGGATTTATTACCGATAAGACCAGTAAAAAACTATTTGGAAAATAAAATCAAAATATAAGTATTGTTGAAAGGTATATGCTCAGCATTTCGTAAATTATTATTAATAAATTCCATCCGAAATAAAAATAAAACCTTATTTACTTGACTTTTGCTTTCTAATGTTGTATATTTGCAATGCTATTATGTTTTTATATTTTTCATTTTTATTATGAAAAGAGAATTTAACAACAGCAGGTCGTACATACATACGCTTGCAATCTTTTAAGTTCTCTTTTTTTTATTCCTTTTTTCCTCCTTTATCCCTCAATAACCCTAATCCCTTCATCACTTAACTGATAAAGCTCATAAACCATTCTATCTATCGTACAAATTAATTTCAATTATAGATATTAAACAAATAAGAATAGTATCGGATGAAACATCCTAATAATAACAATAGAGTCCTCTCTAAAATGTTCATAAGATAAGAGTTTTAAGACTTTAATAACATTCAATTGTTGAAAACTTTGTTTTTTATTTAAAGTATATATAATGCTTTTAGGAAAATTATTGTATTTTTGCTGAAGAAATGATGAAATGGAAGAAGTTAGATTAAATCATTTATTGTTAAACTTAAATTATAAATCTATGGAAGAAGAAAATCCTCTTTATTGGGGAGCCGCTAATCTGCAAAGAAACAATGAAAACAAAACAAACGCTAATCCACAATTTAGCAAGGAAACAACAAAACTAATTGCACCAGAGGGCTTGTCTTTCTGTTTTCTGGGTAATATCTATTATTATGACTATAGAGAGAAACCTAATCCTTACTTAGCACTCAAGACAAATTTAAAGGAAAAGTATGGATTGAAGCTCTATGTGAAGGGAAAACCTCTTCAAGAGATAAAAGATATTAACTTCTATTTAAAGGGGGATTTATCCTCTGAAGAAAGAGAGTTTCTAATTAATAAGCTAAAGGGCTTCTATAAGGCTGCATATGTTTTTATTGATAGGTGCTACTCTATAAAGCACTATTATTCAAACTTCTCATATCTTGATATTGTATGGAATTATTCCACAATGTTTAAGTTTTTGCAATTAAGTATCGATAGCGGTAGTGATTCTGATGATTATGCTGATAAAATCATAAGATCTACTAAAATGGGTGTAAAAATAACACACCCCAAATAATCAATATTTAATTTCAAAAACTTAAAACAAAAAATGAATAAAATAAATAAAAAAAATAGCATATTAAGTACAATCCCTATAGTAAATAGAACTCCAATAATGGGGATTGAAAGAGCATTAATTATCCCTTACGTTATTGAAATAGTAAAACAAGAAAACGATAACATTATAAGTAATGGTTCGGGTTTCTTTCTATACAATGGCTGCTATTGGGAAAGTGTTACAGAAATAGAAATGGGTATATTTCTTAAAACATTTGCTTTAAGCATTGGCTGTCCTGAAAAGATAGCACGACCACACAAGGAAGTTGATTCATTAATTAAGCAGGCTTATTTAGACTTGTATCAAAACTTTTCTACTAATAAAAATGTTCTTAACTTTACAAACGGAACCCTTGAGCTTGACACTTTAAAATTTCGTGAACATAGAAAAGAAGACTATCTACTTTACTCATTACCCTATGCCTATGATAAAAATGCAGTATGTCCTAAATGGAAGAAGTTTCTTTCAGAAGTATTGCCTGAAGAGGATTTACAAAGACTATTACAAGAAGCCGTAGGTTACCCATTAAGTAAATTACATTTAGAAAAATTGATTTTCTTGTACGGAGATGGACTCAATGGTAAATCAGTTGTTTTAGAAACTATTCAAAATGTATTAGGCAGAGAAAACACAACTACATTTTCTTTAGATCAAATTACTAACAAAGATGGTTTATGTATTGCTCAAATGATTGGTAAACTTGTAAATATATCTTTTGAAGGAAGTCAAAACATTTACAATACTCCAATATTAAAGAGTTATATTTCTGGGGAAAGACTGCCAGCAAGGTACCAATATGGCAATCCTTTTATAACTGACGATTATCCACAAAGCATTATAGCTTCCAATAACATGCCACATATTACCGAGCATACACTTGGTGTTAATAGACGATTTCTAACAATCCCTTTCAATGTTACAATAGCTAAGGATAAAATTAATCCAAACCTAACCAAAGAACTTTGTGAAGAATTACCAGGAATTTGCAATTGGCTTATTGAGGGCATAAAAAGGCTTAAAGAAAATAACAAGTTTTCAGAATCTGAAGCAGCTAATAGATTGCTTGAAGAATTTAAAACTGAGAATGACTATGTTTATTTCTTTGTTGAAGAATTAGGATACAAGCCCTCTGAGAACAAGATCTTATTATCTACTCTTCACAAAGAATTTGAAATCTGGTCAAAAACTAATGAACACAATAAAATGTCGATTAGAACCTTCAGCAAAAGATTAAAGCACTTGGATTTCAAAGTCAAAAAATCAACAGGTAATGCTACCTATGTTTGGATTGAAAAAGAAACTGCCAATAGCTCTATTTCTGATAATGATTTAGAATACGATAGTCTCTTACCATTCTAACAACTAAATAATTAGTTACCGAAATTGGGTCACTTTTGAAAACTTTTTTATAATTTATTTTATTAGATTAGTTTTGATTAGTTACCTAGTTTTGGTAACTTTTCTATTTAAACAATATCAATAATATATACACTCCCCTACCGACAAAGTCTAAATAAATCAAAGAATAAATTCCTTGAAACAAAGAAAGAATTTGCCCAAACGAAGAAAGAATTTCGTAAAACGAAGAGATAGCAGCGTGAAACGGCGTAATAAATCAATGAAATAAAGAAATAAATTAACTAATAAAACTAACTTTAATTAACTAAAATAATATGCATTATTATTCAATTATATGCTTGTTATATCAAATAGTTTTCGTATCTTTGTAAGGTGATATAAAAGTTATAACAAGGTGTTATTTCCGTTAATTCACAATTATCAAAACATTAAAAATCTCGCTATGTATAGGTTAATAGTATTGTATTATGATTAAGTTCGTAAGAGTTAAAAAACTCATCCAAACAGGAGCAAATCCAGGACAAAAGTACCTAGCTCGTATCTTTAGAGGCAATGACGTATCTATGGATCAGCTTTGTCAAGAGATTACTGAATCGACTACCGTTTCTTATCCTGACGTCTTGGCTTGTCTTAAAGCACTTGAGATTTCTATATCAAGGCACGTGTTAAATGGTTCTGCTGTTAAGCTTGGATATTTGGGGTCTTTCATCCCAGCTATTAAGGCTACGGCAATGGACGACCTTGATATGGTAGATGCATCGACTATCAAAATGGCTCGTTGCAGGTTCTTTGCCTCTCCAGAGTTTAAACGCTCACTTGCAAAGACTTCTTTCTCTGAAGCGAACCTTGAGATTAAGGGACTTCAATAGAGGACTTAGGTCAAAGGTCTAAGGTCAAAGGTCGAAGGACAAATTAAGGAGCTTAAGGAGCTTAGAGATTTTAAAGACTTTAAAGACCTTAGACTTTTGACCTTCGACCTTAGACTTTTGACCTTCGACCTTCGACCTTGTTATATCTTATAAGGTTATAGCATTTTCTCTATTTCCTTTTCCATTTCCTTTGGTGATACTGAGGATTCAAATCTCTTGATTGTCTTGCCGTCTTTGGATACTAAGAATTTGGTGAAGTTCCATTTGATATTATCGCCTTCTATGAACTCTGGTGAGTTTTCTTTTAGTATGCCTGTTAGTTTGTCGCCTATTTCTTTGTTTGGGAAGCCTTGAAAGGGTGCTTTTGATTTAAGGAAGGTGTATAGTGGTGATTCGTCCTTGCCATTTACGTCTATCTTTGAGAACATCCTAAAGCTTACGCCGTAGTTCATGGTGCAGAACTCTGATATTTCGCCGTCTAAGCCTGGTTCTTGCCCAAGGAATTGGTTGCAAGGGAATCCAAGAATGACTAAGCCTTGGTCTGCATATTTCTTGTTAAGCTCTTCTAAGCCTTCGTATTGCCCTGTGAAGCCACATTTGCTTGCTGTGTTTACGATTAGCATTGGTTTGCCCTCGTAGTCCGAAAAGTCAACTATTTGTCCATTGATTGATTTCATCTTAAAATTATGTATGTTTTCCATATTCTCGTTTTGTTAATTGTTATTGTATATTTTTAATTACTTGTATATATCATTAACCTCAAAACTTAAGTTTTTATTGTTATTAGGTATAAAAAAATATATGTTTTAGGAAATTATCTTTATTAATTCCAATTCTGATATTGGTTTGAATGATTGTAATAAAAGATTGTAATAAAAGGTTGTGGGGGTGGGCTTTAGGGCTTAAGGCGTAGGTAATTCTTGGACACAGAAATTTAAGAGATAGTTATTTTCTTTGTTTTTCTAACTACTCTAAAATATTATCTTACTCTTTTTATCCTTAAAAACTTAAATAGAAAAAAGGTCATAGCTTTAATATTATGACCTTTCTCTTTTTTATATTAGTCTTATCCTAATATTGCTTTTAAATCTTCTGGAATATTTATGTTTGAACTCTTAACCGATCTAATTTTAGCTTCTCCTTCTTTTGAAAGCTTGAAATACATTTGACGTTTGTCTTCTTTTCCTAAGCTTCTTTCTACAAAGTTTTGACTCTCTACTGATTTGATAACTTTTGAAGTGTTAGAACAAGTTAGGTTTAATTTCTTAGCTAAAACTGTTGAAGAAAGGGTCTTAAATTCTAACAAAGTGCATAGTAGCATTCCTTCGTTAAGCGTTAGGCTGTATTCTTTTTCAAACTCTACTTCAAATTTTTCAATCGTTGCGTAGATGTCACGAATTTTGCATAATGTTTCCATATAATTAATTTGTTTTTGGTTTTTTCAATAAAACTTCGTCTATTGCTTTTTTAAATTCTGTTTTTGGTAATGCTCCTCTAACTAATTGAGGTGCTTCATTCATTGGAACAAAAAGTAGGGTAGGGATTGACTTGATTGCAAATGCCTGTGCCAGTTCTTGTTCTTGCTCTGTGTTTATTTTGTATATGTAGATTTCTCCTTCATATTCTTTTGCTAGTTCTTCTAATACTGGAGCTATCATCTTGCATGGTCCACACCAGTCTGCATAGAAGTCTATTATACATGGTTTGTCACCTAAGTACTTCCACTCTGTTGGGTTTTCTTCGTAGTTCGCTACTTTTTCTAGGAACTCTGCTTTTGTTAAATGTATCGTGTTCATCTTCTTTTCTTTTTTATTTGTTTCTAAATTACTGTTGTCTGTTTTTGTCTTTGAATCGCACGATGCAAATAGAGATGATACTCCAAATACAAGTGCAAATATAATTAATTTTTTCATCTTTGAGCTATTATTATAAATATTGGATATTTTTTTTCATTTTTATAAATATTGTCATACTCTGTTTCTCTTAGAATTATATAGCCTTCATCCATTAATAGGGTTCTAAGTTTTTCTATATTAAATCCTTGGTGTGGTATGTTTTTTCCTTCATGAAAACTGCCATCTTCCTCTATTAAATCGCCAATTGCAAGAAATCCATCCTTTTTTGTTTTGAGTTTTACTTCTTTTATAAACTCTTTTGTGTCTTCAATGTGGTGAAGGGACATAAAACATATTACTCCGTCGAGGTCTTTTAGGTCTGAGTCTTTAAATTCTCCTTCAAATATCTCAACTTTGTCTTTGTTTGTTTCATCGAGTTTCCCTCTTAAGATATTGAGCATAGAGGGTGAGTTGTCAACCATATATACTTTATTCACTTTATCTACTAGGCTTAGCCCCACGAGTCCTGTTCCTGCTCCAACTTCTGCTAGGCGGTCTTTCTTATATAGGAATATGCTGTTTTCTAGTTGGCGTGAGAATTTTTCTGTCATCTCAACTTTTTCAGGGTTGTCCCATGTGTTTGCTTTATCCTTAAAGTGGTCTGTCATTTCTTTTTATTATATAAATAAGTTAACATCTGCTTTTGTTGCTCTTTCCATATAGGTTGCAACTCCTCCAATTGTTACCTCGTCTAAGAGTTCTTCTCTTACAACTCCCATTACGTCCATCGACATTTGGCATGCTATAAATTCTACTCCCATTCTTAGGGCTTCATCTCTTAGTGATTCGAGTGATTGGATATTGTTTTTCTTCATTATATGCCTCATCATCTTGTCTCCCATTCCAAACATAGACATCTTAGAGAGGTGGAGTTTGAGTGAACTTGAGGGTAGCATCATTGAGAACATCTTGCCAAATATATCTTTCTTAACCTTTGGTTTCTTTACTTTCTTTATTACGTTTAGTCCCCAGAAGGTGAAGAACATTGTTACTGGCTCGCCTGTTGCTGCTGCTCCTGTTGCAAGTACCATTGAGGCTAGGGCTTTGTCTAGGTCGTCACTAAAGACTACGAAGGTCTTGCCTTTTGCTTGGCAGGTGTTGATTACTTCGCAGCTCTTTGGGTTCTTTTCCACTACTATTTCATATACGCCTTTGTTTACTGTTGACGAAATTAGTAGGTTTCCTGTATTGTCGCACCATGCTTGTGCATCTCTTGCAAAGCCTCCATCGGTTGAGTGTATTTCTACTCTCTGCCCATCTGTAATCTCGTCCATTGCTGTCTTTAGTCTTATGATAGGACCAGGGCATTGTAGTCCACAGGCGTCTATTAGAATAGGTTTTGGTGGTTCTTGTTTGTTGGTTTGTTCTATGTCGTGTTGTTGTGGTTTAATTATATGTTTGCTTACCTCTGTTACTGGTGCCATTGCGGTAGAATATGTCTTATATCCTCCTGAAAGGTTTCTTACGTCGGTAAATCCATTAAGGGTTAGTATTTTGTATGATAGGTAGCCTCTTAGACCAACTGCACAATAGATGTATATTGTCTTATCTTTAGGTAGTTCATTGAAGCGATGTCTTAGTTCATCAACTGGAATATTTACTGCTCCATGTATCATTCCCATTGAACATTCTGCCTCTGTTCTAACATCTAGTATTATTGAGTCTTCTCTGTTTACGTCTCTTAGCTCTCTCCAAGTGGCAATCTTCATTGCTCCACTAACAATATTGCTTGCAACATAACCAGCAATTGCTATTGGGTCTTTTGCAGAGGAGTAGGGTGGTGCATAGGCGTGTTCTAGTTTAATTAGGTCGTATATTGTTCCGCCACGCTTAATGATTAGTGCTATTTGGTCAATTCTCTTATCCACTCCATCATATCCTACTACTTGAGCTCCTAGTATCTTTCCTTCCTTTGGATCAAATATTAGTTTGATTGTTAGAGGTAGGGCGTTAGGATAGTATCCTGCATGTGAATTGGAGTGAGTTGTTGATGCTCTATAATCAATGCCTAGTTGTTTTAGTTTCTTTGCCGATAGTCCTGTGGAGGCTACTGTCATATCGAAAACCTTTGCTATTGAGGTTCCAATTGCTCCTTCGTACTTTACTTTATTGCCAAATACTATATTATCAGCTACTATTCTTCCTTGACGGTTTGCAGGGTTAGCAAGGTAGTTGAGCCATGGTTTGCCTGTTAGTGGATGTGGAAACTCAATTGCGTCTCCCACTGCATAAATATCTTTTACTGAGGTTTCCAAATACTCGTCAACCCAAATTCCACCAGCTTCTCCTATCTTAATGCCTGCTGATTGTGCTAAGTCTATTTCTGGGCGAACTCCAATAGATAGAATTACTATATCGGTTTCAATTGATTTGCCATTATTTAATATAACATTTATCTGGTTTCCTCTTTTTTCAAATTTCTCAACCGATTGTTGTAGTTCAAGAGATACCCCTTTTTGAAGAAGGTGTTGGTGAACATGTGATGCCATTGAGAAGTCGATAGGTGCCATTACTTGGTTGCCCATCTCTACAATTGTAACCTCTGCTCCTGTGTCGTGAAGGTTTTCTGCCATCTCAAGTCCAATGAAACCAGCTCCCACAACAACTGCCTTTTTGATTGGCTTGGTTGTTAGGTAGTTCTTTATTCTATCGGTGTCGTTAACATTCCTTAGGGTGAATATACCCTCACTATCAATACCTTTAAGTGGTGGACGAAGAGGATAAGCACCAGGAGAAAGTAGTAGCTTGTCGTATGATTCAACATAAATACTTCCATCATTTCTCTTTATCTTAACTTCTTTATTGTCTTTGTCTATTGAAACTACTTCGTTCTCAACCCTAACATCAACATTAAATCTGCCACTAAACGAGGCTGGAGTTTGCACAAATAGCGCATCTCTATCAGTTATTGTTCCACCTATATAGTAAGGTAAACCACAATTAGCGTAAGATATATACTTACCTTTTTCAATTAAAAGAATTTCACATTCTTCGTCAATTCTTCTTATACGAGCTGCTGCTGTTGCACCACCAGCTACTCCACCTACTATTATATATTTCATTATTAATATTTTTTTCTTTGAGAAATTGTTTTTGTCCTTAATTAACGATGCAAAACTACATTATATTTTCCACTGGAACAAATTTATTTCCAGAAAAAACAAATAATGAATTAATTTAATTGAAGGTGATTTTATTATCTTGTATAAATCAAGCTATTAGATTTAAATAATAAAATGAAGAAAATGACAAATAAAATATTTAATTATTCCATTTTTCTAATCCTAACATCAATTTTACTGCCTTTAAGATTAGTTTTAAGGTCATTTATTGGAGTTTCTATCTGTGTTTCTCCATAATGATAAGGGTAAAGAGTTTTTGGGTTAATTATTAGTGCAGCCTCTCTTGCTTGGTCAATTGTCATGGTATAGGGTTGATTGACAGGAAGAAATGCAATCTCTATCTCATCCTTTAAGTCTCTCATCTCTGGAATAAGTTCGGTGTCGCCTGCAATATATATCTTTGAACCCTCAAGGTCTAAGACATAACCATTATCTCTGTGCCTTGGATGGAACTTATCTCTTCCCTCTGTTGTATTATATGCAGGTACTGCTTTGATTTTAACTCCTTGCATAAGGTCTGCTTCTTCTCCATTTCGTAAGCAAATACCTTCTTTTAAGCTTTCATAAACAACAGGGTTCGATACAATTATTGTATTATCTTTTCTTAGAGCCTCAACAGCCTTAGGGTCGAAGTGGTCGTAGTGTTCGTGTGTTATAAGTATAATATCAGCCTTTGGGAATAGGTTATAGTCCACATAATCCATCACAGGGTCATTATAAATTACTAGTCCTTTATACTCAAAAATAAGGCTACTATGTTTGATAAAAGTAATTACCAGTTCTTTGTCTTTCTTATCTGATAATAAATATAAATCTTGTTCAAAATTCAATTTTTCAATAATCTCTTTCATAGCTAAGTGTTTTTAGTTAATTATTATTTTTCTTCTTTCAAGGCATCTTTCAGCCTATCGTGGTATAGTTTAGGAACGACATTACAAGTGTCAAACGTATAAGTGTATGGAAAGACATCGTCCATCTTGTATTTCTTTAGCCTATTCATATGTGAGGCTTTTGATTGCATTTCTTCCATAAGGTTATCTTTCGTTGCATGCCATAGGTCTATTGAAGAGTAGGCAGAGTCGTTATGGTTTATATAGTCACCCTTTTCAATTATCCTTTCAAGTAAGGCTCCTGCAAAGACTGTGTCCTCTATGCAAAAAGAGTTTTTCCAACCCGAACAAAAGATTAAAACGTTTTCGTCCTTTGTTAGTAGGTAGTTAGAAAGTGATGTTATATTTGAAAAAGCGCCAATCAATATTTCATTAGGCTTAGCTTCCTTTGCCATGGTTATTGCAACGGTTCCATTGGTTGTAGAATGAACTATATCCATACCCTTTATCTTATCGTTCATAAATTCAAGTGCTCCATTACCAAAGTCTGCAAATTCAAAGGTCTCTTCAATTCTTTCGCCAGCTACAATATATCCTTTTTCTTTAAATGCCCTTGCCTCTTGAACCGTTCTAACAGGAATCATTGACCTAACGCCCCACTCAAATGCTGTGCAGATGGAAGTTGTTGCCCTAAGTATGTCGGCAATTACAATTATATAGTTATCCTTAATTTGACGGTACTTGAAAAGTGCAGGAGAAAAGATTACTTCTACTTGTTTTTTGTTTTTAGAAGACATAGTTGTTTAGTTTATTAGATTAACAATACCAGATTTCTTTATTTTCTTACCCTCAGAGTTTACAAATTCAATAATATAAATATAGGATTGTGCACTACATATCTTTCCCTTAAAATAACCATCCCAACCTTTGTTTAGGTCTTTGGACTCAAACATTACTTCACCCCAACGGCTCATTATCCTAAGCACATAGGTTCCAGTCCTGATAAATGAACAGACAGGCTTAAACTCATTATTTACAATGTTTGTTGGTGAGAAGGAATTAGGTACGAAAATTAAAGACTCTTTAATAACTTCTGCTGTTGAAGACCTTGACTCTGACTTTTTCCCATCAGGATAAGAGCCACCTTCATTTGCAATAATATAATATTCTATTTTATCAGACGCAGTAACCATTGAGGAGGTATTATCCTCGAAACCCATTTCAGCAGAAAGCACATTTGATAGTTGAAGCCCAAAAGGAGAATTCTCGTCTATCCTATATATATCGTAGCTCTCCACCGACTCCCATCCCTTAAGCTCGTTCCATGTCAAAACATTCATTTCAGCATCTGAGGCATCGACCAAAAGCCTTATTGTGGAAAAAGTATTAGATGAAGTATATAGTAAATTACATTCATCAGGAACCATAAGCTTATAGTAATAGGTTGCTTTGTTGGCAGAGGTTGGAGGAGTGTCAGTATAGCTGAAACTATTATTGCCACTATAATCTATGGTCTTAATTATGAAAAAATCAATATTATCAACCGAACGGTAAAGGTCGTAACCCCTTACAACAAGCGATGCATCAACAAAGAAGTCTAGCTCAATTTTTGTATTATCATCACTAACAGATGCCTTCCTAATATAAGCATAATCAACCTTAGCAGGTAGTCCTTGGGTTGTAGTTATGATATTTGACTTCGAGGTCTTAGTATTGCTTAGTATGGCTTCTATATAGAAAGAATGGTTTTCAATTACTGGGTTTGCATTAAAGGTAAATGTACTATCAGATGCTGTAAAGGTCTGATGAAGATTATAAGCACCTCCGTTTTGACTTAGATATAAATTATAAACTATTACATTTAAAGGGTCTCCAACATATTTTGTCCACGATAGATTAATAACATTACTACAAGCTTCCCTTGTGTAGGAAAGGACTATGTTTTTGTGGTTATTTGACTTTATGGATGTATTATAGCAAGAATCGAAAGCCATAACGGCAAGACTGAAAACATATTCAACATTGCAAGTATCACAAATAAAACTATTTTGATTAGCACCCATAATGGTGTCAATCCCTACGCAAGGACTACCCTCACAAATAACATATCCTTTGGTATCAATGGAAGGGGAGGGAGTCCATGAGAGAACAAGCTTTTGGCTATCCAAATCAACCCCAGAACAAAGAACAATAGCCTCTGAAGGTATTTCAATATCCTCAACAAAATGACTTCTTAGGTTTGAAACAGAAGAACAACCATAAGCATTCGGCAGCTCAACCTTGTAGTAAACAGTATCAGAGCAGGGAGGAGGGAAGTTATCAGTAAAGGTTAGAAGAGTTGTTGAATCTATTTTCTGCCAACTATTTGATTGGTTTGCAAAACGTCTATAAATAATATATTTTTGATTCTCCGTTCCAGTAAGATTCTCCGAGGGTGAGGGATGAGGAGATGTCCAGTCGAGCCTAAAGGAAGACCCACCATTATAAATAAGACTTAGAAATATAGTATTACCATAAGAAATATTAGTAGGATTGGAGCTAAGCCTATATTTTATTTGCTCACTATTAGCATCACGAGAATTATCGGTAAAAGATGAAACATTAATATCAGATTCGCTACCCACCAATTCATAATCGCCCAAAGAGCTGTTAAAAAAAGAGAAAGAATATTGAATAAAATCATTTGAAACAGTCTGATAGAATATAGTTACCCCACCATCCTCATTAACTTGAGTGCATAATATATTTGGCTTCTGACCAAAAGATATATTAATACCCAAGAAGAAAACTATTATCAATAAGATTTTACGCATAATACATTAGTAAAACGTATCTAATTTGTTAATGTTGCATCACCAGCCCTTATCTCTACCATTTGATTTACATTAAAGTAAGATTGAGCCAATCTCAAAACCTCATCACTATCAATTTCAGAAATAACCCTTAGATAGTTATGGAAATAATCGTAATCCAAACCAAATTTAAGAATAGAACGGAAATTATCCGAAAGCTCAAAGCTACCATCCAAACTCCTTAACATAGTTCCTTTCATAAAATTCTTAACCCTATGCAGTTCCTCATCCGTTACCCTTTTTGACTTCAAGACCTCAATCTCATTATAAATCTCATTAATAGCATCTTGGCAATTCTCTTGTTTAATTTCAGCCGAGATATAAAAAAGACCAATATCCTTAAAAGAAAGTAAAGAAGACCCAATACCATAAGTATAGCCCTTATCCTCACGAATATTTGACATTAACCTAGAACCAAAATAACCCCCAAGCAAAGTACTAACAACATTTAATCCCATATAATCAACATGGTTAGCCGAAATGGTAGTACAGCCAATTCTCACCGAAGACTGAACAGCCGACTCAAGAGATATAGACCTACGAACATTACTATTATCCATATAAGTCAAGCACTTAACATCCAAAACCCCATCCTTTTTCCAGTCCTTACTACCAAAACTCTTGTTTAAAAGTCCAATAAGCCTATCATCAATATCCCCAGCAATGATAATGGAGCATCTCTCATAAGAATAAAACGAATTATAGAAATCAAACAAGTCCTTCCTATTCAATAAATCATAGTCCTCCATACTCCCAACCAAACCAAAAGGATGCATTTCACCAAAAAGACATTGGAAAAAATTAACCCTTGCCAAATAATTTGTTTTCTTTTCATTAACCAAACGCTGCTGTTTCAAACGTCTAAGATAAACCTCCATTTCAGTTTGAGGGAAATCAGGATCCTTAATAATCTCTTCAAACCACGGAATCAAATCCTCCTTATATTTTTTCAAGAAATAGAAAGAAACCGAAGCCGTTTCCTTATCGAGACTCCTTTCAATAAAAGCACCATAGAAATCAATCTTATCAGCAATCTCCTTAGCACTGTGACCTCTAGACCCTTCCGTAATTAGGTTATTAGCAACCAAAGACGAAAAAACCTTATCCTGATTCATAGTGCCAGCATTTTCAAAATAAAACTCCATCCTCACAACATCCATACTATGATTCTTAAAAGCATGAACCTTCAACCCATTATCCAAAACAGTAGTATAAGGCACAAGAGAAGGAATAACAAAGTCAATATTATTTTTCATAAACTACATTACATTAAAAAAATTACACCCCACATACCCCAAAACACAATACCTATGCAAAGTAAACAAAAAAAAATGAGAAAATACAAGTAAATTAAATTTCCACTCTACTTACAAAGACTTTGTAGTTCTCTACTGAGGGTAATTTACTGCCTTTAGATAGTACTTCATTAATAAAATCGCATGCTTCTTTTTGACTTATTAGTTTGTTTTTAACAGCATGATATAAAAAATTGAAGGTGGTGAGATATGTTATTTGATTCTTATTGCAGTAGGTTTTAATATCCTTTAAATTGCTACTTGCCAGCACATCATGATTCCATTTACAGTATATCATGGAAGCAGTTTCTCCCTTTCCAAAGTTTTGTAGCAAAAAAGCATATTCTCTCATTTCCTCTCCATAGGGTTTAAATTCAATAAGGGTTATATTCTTTAAAAATGATATTTGATTATCTAACTGTTTTTTAATACTTCCTACTATCTCTTCATAAACCTTATCAAGGATAATATATTTATACTTTGGAAAAATATTTGGCAAAATACTTAGCATTTGACCCTTGGAGAAATGAATAATTATATCAGCATCAAGAACAATTTTAACTTTTTTCATGATATATTTGATTCATTAATTCACAATAATGTCCCTCCGATATCTTTCCTTTGTCAAATAATTCTTTTGCTTTTTCACCAAAGGATCCAATAATCAAATTACGTCCACCTTTTTCATATAAGGCAGTGTCATAACCATATTCCCTTGCAGTGGATTTTGCTGGCAAAGAAGAATAAAGTTCAAATAGTTTATCTGAAAGGAACTTAAGTTGTTTTAATCTAATCAAAATTGACTGCCTTGAAACAGAAAAGTACTGTTCAAGATAAATTATTTTGGAAAGAGGAATTTCTTTTGATTCAATTTCATCCTTAGTCAACTCCTTATACAAACCCTCTCTTGGCATTAGAAGGGCAGAAGCAAAATAATTAGCATTTACTTCTGAGGGTTCTTTCTGGGTATCCTTACTACAAATATTAGGCGTTAGATTTTCTTCATAAAACAAATGATATAACTCATGACAAATAGTGAAATGCTGTCTTCCCTTAGTCCTATTAAAGTTAATCATCATAAAACGATTTCCATTTTTTGAACGAATAGATATGCCATAGAAGTCATCAGAAAGAGAGCGGAAGGAAGTAAGAACATTAAGTTTTTGAAGCAAACTTTTCAAAGCAATAGGTTGAGTTTGACTTAAATTATTGTCAGCTCTGAATTTATTAGCAAATTCTTCTAATATTTCTGGCTTAAGCTTTTTCATGATTTCAATAATCTATCCATTTTCAAATAACTTTTCACAATGCCTTTAAAATAAGCAATTTCTTTCATATCCTCCTCCGAAATTCCTTCAACTCTAAATGCAGAGGTAAGAATATCTTCAAGAACAGATTTATCTTCCTCATAAAACATGGATATTTCACAACCAAATAAATCAGATAATTGTTCTAAAACATCTAAGGGAGCTTCTCTTAAGCCCAATTCATAATTAGAATAGGTCGAACGATTAATTTTAAGATATTTAACCACAGCATCTTGTGTGAAGTTATTCATCTCACGTAAGAATTTAATATTAGTTCCTATTATATTTTTCATAATGTTTATACAATTATTATTGTGTGGCAAAGTTACAATAAATTTCAGCAAAATACCATAATGACACAGTTTTTAACTTTTATTAGAGTATGTTTGACAATAAAAAAAGGGACGAAAAGTATTCCGTCCCCATGATTAACTATTAATTGCTAAGAACTAATAATTATTGAAGTCCCTTTGGTGCTGGGTTACGATATTGATAACCTGTAGACTTCAACTTAGACTTGAATCGTGCATTAGGATTAAAATTAACCTTAACACGTCTAATGGTTGAAGCATCCACCTCATCAATAGAATTCATAGCGTTTGCTTTTAGGTATGGAGTAAAGCTGCCCATTTGATCCAATTTAATCGTAATGCCATTCATGGTAGCATTTACAATCTCCATTTGCAAAGCCCTAATTGCAGAAAGCACGTCGTTTTCCGCAAGAGAGGAAGCTGCAGCAATTCTTTCAATCAACTGCTCTTGACTCATGATCCCATTTCGAGACATAACTGCCAAGTACTTTTCACCAGGTGTATCACCTACAGAAATCATACGTTTAACAATAGTGTAATGTAACATATTTTCCTACGATTAACCCTATATCATCGCGAGGTTTCTTGTTCGTAATTGTGGATTTTATCTATCTAAATCTCACTCTACAAAGATACAAAAACTATTTGAATTAAAGAAGTATAATCGACATAAATACGCATAATTTTTAGTTAAATAATCTTAAATTAAAAGACACAAAATACATCAAGTTTAGTTAAAAATATACTTAACATAATAATAATTATATTAAGGATAAATCCAAATAAGTTAGGTTTAATTTTGTATAGGTTAAGCTTATATTATATATTTTTTTCTAAAACAAAGGTTAAATAAATAGAGAATAGAGGAGAAAAAGTTACTAAGTTACTAAACAAGACCCAAAAATGAAAAGTGTTCAGAATAAAAAAATAAAATACTTTTGAAAAAAGAGCCTAAAAAAGTAACTTAGTAACTATTTTTCTCTAATAATTTAGAAAGGACAATTAGTTGGATTATCAAAAAGACTATCATTTTTAGTAATTGTTGACTCATATTCAGTGATTTCTGAGCTTGTTGCATTTGTGCAGTCATCAAAACTTTTTTTCTCAATCCAAACATTTAATTGATTGCCAGTAGCACGCTGAATTTTATAGCCTAAACTAATTAACCTATTCTTAAAAGTTTTCTTTCCCATGGTCTTATATCCATTAAACTCGCAATAATCTTCAAATTCTTTATACAAAAGACTAAGAAGCTTTTTTTGATTAGTTGATTGAATATAATTTTCCTCATTAAGGAATGAATAAACGTTGTCAGAATCAACCCTATATTCATCTTGCAAAGCTTCAATTGTTGGACTATAAGTGAATTTCTTGTTTTCTCTTAATCTTCTAACTCCCTCCAATAACCAATTTGCAATCCCTGACGACTCCTGACAAAGCTCCTCTTTTAAATTTGGATTCACTTTTTCTTTTGGAATTGTTACATTAAAAGGAATAAAACGAAACCTACGATAGAAGCCTTCACTAAAATCATCACTTTGAGGCATTGAATTAGAAGCCATAAGAGATTGAGGATAGTTTGTAGTTGAATAAGAGTCTTGATATAATCTTTTAACATTAAGAGCTTCTCCTGATATATAACTTTTCAAAGCCGAAGTATCAAAAATCTTAGAGCTATTCTCATAAGAAATATTTATTAGCTTATTCTCCATTTGCTGAAGAGCAAGCCCATCATTCTTTGTAATATTAATTAAAGGAATATGACTTACATTTTCATTCCCAAGAACATTTGTAATTACCTCAAGGCTAAGGCTCTTCCCATTCCTGCCTCTTCCAAAAAGATAGATAATCTTTTCTAAATGCATTTTGCTTAAAGGATAAGCCAATGCTTCTTGAATTGCTATTTGCAAGTCCTCTTGTGGAAGGACTTCTTTAATAAATGCTTTCCATTTTGGGCAATCTGCCTGAGCATCATAATCATAGGACAGACAATGAAACACAAAATCATCCTTTCGATGCTCTCTAAAAACCATATTATCCAATTCATAAGCTCCGTTCTTAAAATTTAAAATATTCAAATTTGTATTCACTTCCGTATATAAATCTAATTTTGCTTGATTGAATAAATCATCAACCTTCTTATAAAGTTTAAAGTGCTTTGATTCAAAACCATTTTCAAAACAGAATTCTTGAATGAGTTTCTTTATATAAAATTCTCCTTTTTTTTGCCAATATCCATTTTCATAAATATGAAAGTCTTCAAAAAACTTTATATTGTCATTACTTTGTTTAAGTTTTTCTATAATAAAAGGTACTATTTCATTTTTATCAGAAACAAAAGGAAACATTTTATTATCTTTTTTACTAACTATTTCGAGTCTATCTTCCATAATTATATTTTATTAGTGTTATCAGGATTGAAAATATATTGTGTATAAGGATTGTATTTGAAGCCATTGCGGATAGCCCTAAGAGCTTCCTTATCAGTGAAGTCATCATCTCCCCATTTGCTCATAACAAAGTTCAAAACTTCATACTCACTGATATTATAGTGCTTAGCCTGCATGGCAATTATGTAAGTTGCTGTATTTCTACCACTACAATTTTTTGTAAAATCTTTTAAGATAGCTTCCAAGATTTCAGAGCTTGAACTAAGATTAGAATTAGAATCAATATAGGTATTATAAACAGGCTTTTCCTTTTTTAAATACGTCCATATAATCTTAAAGCAAGATGAATTAGGATTATAGTATATGTCCTTATCTCCTGAAAGGAAACAACAGCCTTGCATTGCTTCGGCATTAGAGTCAAGAACTATTTCAAATTTCTTACTATAATATTTACTAATTCCCTTGTAACTTTCTGAATGAAAAGACTTTACTTCTTCAATCAACTCTTCTCTTTTTTTCAAATCTAAATCTTCTCTCTTCAACTCATTATTAATCTGAACAATTCGATTATTTAAAGCAACCCTTACAACAATTTTCAAGCCATAACCCACTCCTTTAGGCGAGGTAAAGCACATATATGTATATAAATCATCACTTATGTTTCTCTTTAAGACATCAAACCTTTCTATTAAGCCAGGATTGTCTTTAAAGTCTATATCCAAGATGGTTTCTCCAGTATAATGATATAGATGTCCTTCACTTCTATAATCTTTCAAGTGAGAAGTAAAAGTTATTAGAGGAAGATTAGGCTTTAAACAATCATATTCATTTTTAAAGCTAATATCCCCATTATTAACGAACTGCTCATTCAACTGCCTCATCTTAATTAATACATCATTAGAATCAGAAATCATAATCAACTTAACTAATTCATCAGCAGATAAATAGTTGTTTTTTTTAACATTAGTTGCAGATTTCCAGATTTGAATTGCAGGGATAAGCTCATTTGTTTCTATTGTTTGTGGATTAACGTATAGATTATTCATCACAAAGCCTTTCTTCATAATCATTAAGTCTCGATGAACACTTTATGCAATTTAAGTTAGTACTCCTAAAACACAACTGCTCATCGTAATTTAAACAAGCATTTTTTATTAAAATCACACCAAAGAAAGTTTGAATAAAATAGATGTTGAAATCGAAATGCAGCATAGATTCATAACTATACTTAGGCTCAATCTCCCATTCATTGGTAAGTTCATTAACCCAACCATATTTTCCATTATTTAGACCATTATCTTTTAAGATGTAGGTCTGTCTTTTCTTGTTATTTACCATAATAAATATTTTTAAAATAAAAAATAAGCAAGCGTCCCTGCTGTTAATGTTGAATCAACGATGCAAAGATATATACAAAAAATCTACTAAATAACAAAATATCAGCAGATTATTTGAACAAAAGGTATCGAAAAGACTATCGAACAAAGTATCGAACAGCAATTGAATATATAACATTCAATATACTATAAATCAAATAAAAAGGATGAAAAATCAGGGTATCGAAAAGACTATCGCATAAAGTATCGAACTTATTTTATGAAATAGTAGATTTTTCTTTGTATAAGTTTGGATTAAATTTTCGTAAATCTCGCAAAAAAGGTGTTACACTATCTCTCACTCTATTCTTATGTTCAACTTTAGCATCAAATATAATGCTTATAATTGGTAAAGAAATATTAAAACAATCAGCAAAACGAACAATATCAGACAAATTACCACTTCTCATTGTTAAAGGTTGAGAGTTTTCAGGTAAAATGTGTTCTTCTATTATTTTTTTATATATTAAATTGTTACCCCCTCTAATGTGAGGAAAAAGAACTTTTGTTATTTCATCATAATTATATTTCTCTATAGGGATGAGGAGAGATTCTTGATGAGAAAAGATTTCATTTATTCTCTTTGTTGTCATTTTGTTCAAAATTTCTCTTTGGGAAAAATTATAATACACTTCATACATTATCTTATCAAATTCATCCGATAATTCTTTTCTATTTAAAATCTCACTTAACTCCTCACAAAGAATTCTTGCCTCCTCCAATGTAAAAGTACCATTTTTATTGCTACCTCTACATTTAAATAAAAAGGCTATAAGGTCAAACTCTGAACCAACATTAACCCATTTGTATATCCCAAACAAATCCATAATAGTTTTGTAAGCAGATTCTAGCTCAGTGTCTTTACAAAATTTATCGGAGGAATAATGAAACTGCAATTTATCAATAGCTTGATTCATTCTTCTACTTAGATGAGCAATCGCAGAACCTTCTTCTAATTTGCATTTTTCAATATGTTCGTAACATTCCTCTTTTATATCCAAAAGTTCTTTAGTGAAATAGTTATCAAAAAAATTAGTAATAAAATCAATCTTAATTTTATTATTCTTAAGATAACCCTCATCTCTTCCAAACAAATTGTTACTTAGGTAGTTCAGTGCTTTTAAAAATTCTATTTCTTCTTCATTTAATATTTTCTGAGTCATTATTTTTTAGTTTGCAGACTATACTGCTAAATTATAACTTAAAAAACTACATAAAGAAGAAACAAATAAAGAGTTATCAACAAAAAAATGTCAATATGTTTTCCGTCGTGCGGGATTTGCACTCCCGCACTATATTACTATAAGGATTTTTAATCCGTTATTTCATTAAAAAACCATGAAAAGAAAAAAACTTTTATTCTATTCCATAGCCTTTATCATTACAATGGCTATTATTTTGTTTATGTCTTATCAAGATGGCAAACAAGCTCTGTTAGTCAATATTGGTTAGGGATGTGTTATTTACATGGAATAGGAACTGATACCAATTTAAAGGAATATGATTATTGGATTAATGAATCATCAAAGAATGGTTATAAATTTAAAGAATAATCTATCGGATATCATATCCTAATATTAACAACGTGTGGGATTCGGAAATCCCGCACAACGGGGGTATATATATGCATATAAGCCTTGTATTTTATTGTAATATAGGTATCATTCATTCGAAGCTTTTTTTGAGTCTGCGGTTGTTAAAGGATTAAAGGTTAGGGGTTTAAATTGTATATGTTCAGCATAATCCCATAGGGATGATATCTTTGTTGTTTTGGTAGCTGGTTTTTACGTCTTGGTCTTATTACTCCCAATTGTTTCATATACAATAGCACAAAGCCAAATATAACTTGAGGATAAGATGGTAGGGGATTGATTTTTGATTGGTCTTTTTATATGTAAAGGGGTAGGAGATATAAGGGATGAAAGGGTTAAAGAGGGGAAGGAGGTTGTGGGGAATAAATAAAAATTATAATAAATATCTTATAGATACATTTAATTTGTATCTTTGAGGTTTATTAAGAAAAACACATAATAATATAATGGCAGAAAAGAATAGTGCGGTGATAGGTTTTGAGGATAAGATTTGGAAGGCAGCCGATCTTCTAAGGGGGAATATGGATGCATCGGAATATAAGTCGGTGGTCTTGGGTCTAATTTTTCTTAAATATATATCGGATAGGTTTGAGATAAGGTATAATGAACTAATTGAAGAAGGGGAGGGGTTTGAGGAAGATAGGGATGAGTATACTTCGGAGGGCGTTTTTTATGTGCCTCAAGACTCAAGGTGGGGGATAATTGCAAGCAAGGCAAGGACTGCAGAGATAGGAACTACGATTGATGATGCTATGCGTCATATTGAGAAGGAAAACTCAAAACTTAAGGGAATACTGCCTAAGAATTTTTCACGTCCAGAACTTGACAAACGCCGCTTAGGTGATGTGGTGGATTTGTTCACCAACCTAAAGATGCACACAAAAGATGAATCGAAGGATATTTTGGGTCGTGTTTATGAATATTGCTTATCTAAGTTTGCTGAGGCAGAGGGTAAGCTGGCAGGTGAGTTCTACACTCCCTCATGTATAGTTCAAACTCTTGTCGAAGTATTGCAACCTCTAAAAGGTAGAGTTTATGACCCTTGCTGTGGAAGTGGAGGTATGTTTGTTCAAAGTGCCAAATTTATTGAATCTCACTCTTCAAATATCAATAATATATCTGTTTATGGTCAAGACTCCAACCCAACAACTTGGAAAATGGCTACAATGAATCTTGCCATTAGAGGAATTGAAGCTGATTTAGGAAAATACAATGCTGATACTTTCTTTAATGATTGTCATCCAACCCTAAAGGCAGA
>JAQVXZ010000039.1 GCA_028708845.1 Bacteroidales bacterium | reverse complement strand
AATAAATTGTCAAACGAATAAGTTAAATAACTTAATCTAGAAAAAAGCTTTTTTGTCCCGATATTTACCTACCATTATTATAATACTTTGGTGTTAAAACAAATTGAATTGTAGTAACGATAGGATTTAATTTTAATTTTCCTGAAAAATTATAATTTCAATATAGAGATTGAAAAGGTCTATAAGCGAATTGAGTTTAGCTGATAAATCGACATCTTATTGTAATACCGATTATCAGTGGAGGTTATGTAATAGCTATACTTAGTGTTCTTATTGTTAAAGCTAAATAAGCTAACATTGTCGCCTGATGAAGAGTTTTCAACCTTAGAGGTTCCAAACCTATAGTCGGTAAGGATGAATTTTAGATTGGTTTTGGAATCAGTTTTTGCAAATGATATGATTGTGTTGAATAAACCTTTTGAAGAGTTCTTCTTAACAGATAATCCTGATTCAAACTTTAGGGCTATATCAACATTATCATTAAAAGATATCTTAGGGCTAACGATTAGTCCTAGGATAAATAATGATGTGATAATATAGATTTTGAATCTTTGCATAAAACTTTCTTTCTTCAACTTGCAAAAGTAAACTATAAATTTCTAATTTGCAATTTTTTTCAAATAAAAATTGAAGAAAATCGTTTTTATGGTGTTGTTTGAGATTATTATATTAATTTTGTCATCCCAATAAACCTTATTTATATGAATTCAAGTGTTATTACATTTAACGAGAAAAACTGCACCTCTTGCTATTCTTGTGTAAGAAACTGTCCTGTTAAAGCCATTAAAGTTACTAAAGATAGTGTTTATCCGCAGGTTATTGCAGAAAGATGTATTGGTTGTGGGAGTTGTGTTGAGGCATGTTCTTTCAATGCAATTATTGTTGCCGATACAATACAGGTAGTTAAGGATTTAATAAAGTCAGGTGATAAGGTTGCCGCAATTTGTGACCCTTCAATTGCAGGAGAGTTTGAGGATATTACCGATTATAGGAAGTTTGTCAAAATGATTAGGAAGATAGGCTTCGAATATGTTACCGAGGTGGCTTTTGGAGTTGATTTGGTTGCAAACCGTCAAGCTATAATAACAAACGATAAGTCTGGAAAATACTATATAACTTCTCATTGTCCGGTTATGAACATGTATATTGAGAAATATGCACCAGAAGTTGTTGATAATTTAACAAGAACAGTTTCTCCTGCCTCTGCAACAGCTGTTGCCCTACGAAATATATATGGGAATGATTTAAAGATAGTAAACATTTCTCCTTGCATTGGAGCAAAAAAAGATATAGACCGTCATCAAAATTCAGCTAAAATAGATGCTGTACTTTCTTTTAGGGAGCTAAGAAAGATGTTTAAGGAAATGAATATAAGAGAAGAGACGGTTGAGTTTTCTGATTTTGACCCACCACTGGGTTATAAAGGTGCATTGTATCCAATTCCAGAAGGTTTTGTTGAGGCATGTGAGCTTTCAACCTCCTTAATTGATGGATGTTTTATTACAGCTCAGGGGGCGGTTGATGCAATTGATGCAGTAAATCAATTCTCTGAACATGGAAATAAGTTTAACAAACACTTTAATCTATATTTTTGCGAAGGATGTATAGTGGGTCCAGGTTCATCTCCAAAAGGTAAAAAGTTTATAAGACATAATTTAGTAAGAGAATACGTTAAGAAGAGAGTTTCTAACTGCGATAAGAAAGTTTGGGATGCTAATATTCTTAAGTTTTCAAATATTCCTTCAATCAAATGTAATTATAAAATAGACGATCAGCACCTTCCAACTCCAACAGATGATGAAATGGAACTAGCTTATGAAAAGCTAGGCAAAGCAACCTCAGGACGATTTACCGACTGCCATTCTTGCGGTTACGGAACTTGTAAAGGACTAGCAGAAGCAATTGCACAAGGCATAGCAACCGAAGATATGTGTCTTACTCATACCCAAAGTGGAAATCGTATTTTCCATGACCAATTGCAATCTACAACAAAAGAACTTATTTCAACTCAAGAAGAGGTTTCTCACCTAAAAGATAACCTAAACTTACAACAAGTTAGGAATGCTGAGGTTTCAAAAGCTATGTCTCTAATGGTTC
Source organism: Bacteroidales bacterium (assembly GCA_028708845.1). GTDB lineage: Bacteria > Bacteroidota > Bacteroidia > Bacteroidales > P3 > UBA10566. Next base: position 9,469 of record JAQVXZ010000039.1, on the reverse strand, counting down.
ATAGTCTGAAAATTGGTGCAGCTATTATTGATGACAAGATGAAGATAGCAGATTCTAATGCCTCATTTGTTGAAATATTAGGTGATGATGCAAAGGAAATCGACGAAGTTATACCAGGACTTGTTGGAGCAAGTATTAGTTCTTTAGTTCCAAAGAATATTTCTAAGCAAATAGAATTCTTATTAAAAGGAGAAGAAGGCATTGTTACAAAAGATATTGAATTTTCTGGAAGACTTGTAAGTGCTTCAATATTTTCCCTAATTCCAAAGAAATCGGTATGTATTCTTATTAGAAATCTTTACGACCAGGAAGAAAAACCTCAAGAAATCATTAACAGAGTAACCGAAGTGATTCAACAAAATCTTCGTCAGGTTCAAGAAATTGGTTTCATTCTGGGTGAGGGAGCATCAAATACCGAGAAGATGCTAAATACCATTATCAAACTAACTAAGAATCAATAATGACCAAGAAAGAAATTTCTAAAATCAAGCATTAAATTTCTATTTCTTTGTTTAATATTACTAAGATGTACATCTCAGCCTGCTAAGATGTACATCTCACGACGCTAAGATGTACATCACAGTAAGCTAAGATGTACATCACAGTAAAATGAAACGCCGTTTTAATAATTTAATACGGCGTTTCAATAATTTAATATGGCGTTTTAGGAAATTCTTTCAGCGTTTGGCTAAGAGGAAACTTATATCCTCTTTATTGAATAACGATTATCTTTTTCGAAATCTTGTTCCTTGGACTTGTTATTTGCAAGTAATATGTGCCAGTAGGAAGATTACTAACATTTATCTCCTTAGGTAGCTTATCCCATTTGTTTAGAATTTGTCCATTTTGGTTAATTAATTTAGTTTGACTAAAATCATTGCTTTGAGTTTCTATATTAATTATATCCTTTGAAGGGTTAGGGAAAATCTTAATTAATGAGCTATAATCGATATCATCCTCTAATGAACTTAGGTTTAGGTAAATTATATTAGACCAGTCGCTATACTCTTCAATTCCACAATAAGACCTAACCCTAAACATATATTCTGTTTCTAAATCTAGGTTTCTAATATTGTGAATAGCAACATTAAATACCAAAATACTATTCCAATCAACTGCATATCTTTCTTTGAATTCTAATTCCCATATTGTTTCACCCATATCATCCCAAGTGCATGATACTGTTTCATTTCCTTTTGCAGAATATTGGTAAATAGCATTGAAGTTTGTTGGAGTTTGGCATGAAATGGCTGTATTTGTTTTAAATGTTATTTTAGTCCAAATTTGATCTGATACTGTTCCACAATTAGACTTTACCCAAATGTTATATACTGTATTGGGGAGTAAATTAGAGATTTGAAAAGGATGTATGGTTGTTGTGTAGCTTGTTGAAGAGCCTAGTAATGTATCTGTGATAAGAATATTCCAGCTTGTATTGTTAGTGGAGATAGTCCAGTCAATGATAACATTAGTTGAGCCTATTTCCATTATCGATATTTGGTCTGGAGACTTACATAGTTCTCTAATTTGGAAGTCTTTTATGTAATTATTGACTAAAGAAGTTGCATTATGTTTTGGAACAAAAGCAAATCTAATATATCCTTCATTTGCAAACTGTGGAATTTCTTGACGAACACTAGAGGCGAAGTCTTCTGTTTGAGTAAGATTTCTTATTTCATAATATGTAGAGCCGTTATTTGTTGCAAGAAGTTTTGTGTGTAGGAAAGGGAATACACTATCGCAGTGATAATATTTAAAACTTAGCTCTGGATATCCTAAATTAGTAAAGTCAAATATTGGAGAAAAGAGGGTGTCTCCCTTTGTTTCCCAACAAGAATTTGGATTATTATAACCCTGTCTATTATTCCAGGCAATACTGTCAGATAAATCGTTAAAAGGAAATTGATTTACTGTATTACATAAGGTATGTAAAATGAAGTTTGAATACCTTGATGTGTCTTCATGAATTGAGATAGCCTTAATCCTAATGCTATAATAAGTATCAGGCATTAGGTTTGTTAGAGTATCAAACCTTGAATAAATATCTTTCGATGTATAAACTGTATTTTCTCCATTATTTATTCCATATTCAAATATCCATTTTGTAACGCTAGGGTCTTCGTTCCAAGATAGAATGGCATTATTACTAGAATAAGAGATTGTATGAATGTTTGAAGGTGGAAGGCATTTTATCCTAGTAGTGAATGTGTCTATGGTTGAAAAGAAGCTTTCTTCCATTATGCAATCGGCTTGAACTCTGTATATATAAGTTGTGTTATCATCTAAGCCTTGGAGAGAATAGTTGGAGGTAACTGAGTTTATTTGATTCCACTGAGTTTGTCCCATCTTCCTATATTGAAGATTGAAAAACTCTTGTCCCTCTGCAAAATTCCAACTAAGATTAGCATAGTTTGATGAAACATAGCTGTGAGTTGGATTGGTAGGAGGAGCACAGTAGCGAGCAGTAATGTAAATATCATCAACAATTGCTCCACCTTGTCCACCAACTGAAGCATTGTTTTTCCATGCAAATACAAGTCTTCGAACTTCTCCAACATATTGAGCTGGAATTTCAATATGTTCTGACTGCCATTCATTATTCGAATTATTATAAAAAACATTCCCAATCCTATTTGACTCTCCAGGCAATTCATGAATGTTTAATGGGGTGTTTTCTCCCATCAAATAAACTTTTAATCCGTCATTTGCTAATTCACCTATGCAATTCCATTTGAAATCTAAATAGAAACTTGAAGCATAACTTGGAATTAAAACATCAATGTATGCATAGCTAATTGCTGAGGATTGAGAATAATAATCATTAGTGTTTCCTCCGTTTGTTGAAATGTAAATTGATTTGTTTCCGTCAACTGTTATATTATACGAGTCGCTTAATATCCAAGGGTTCAAAGGGCCATTTACAAAGCCAAAGGTTGAGTTTTGAACATCGTCTTCAAAGGTTTGTATGACAGGTAAGTCATAAAACTGGTTAGATATATATCTTGTGCTAATAAACGACCAACCGCTTTCATTGCCTAAACAATTGTTCTTAACTGCAATTTGATACCAATTGTCAAGAATAAGGGATGAGTTTGGGATTTCATAAAAATAATTATCTACAATAACTCTTGCACCTTCAAGATTAGGATCCGAACCAAGTTCTCCATAAACAACCTCCCATTCATTTTGAGTCGAGTCTGCTTCCCATTGAATGGTAATTCCTGTTGGTCCCATTGCATTAATGGTTAGTTGCGAAATTGGATTACAACCATTAGGATATGAATATGTAATAAAATTTGAAATTGTTGACCAAGCTGTAGTATCTCCATAAATATCTATCATTCTAACCTTCCAATTATAAACATTTCCTAAAACAAGACCTGTTATAAATAAAGAGTTTGTTGAAACCATTTGTTCAACCACGTTATTACTTTGAGAAACATTATAAGAAACAATCCAAAACATTCCATTTATGTCGTTACTCCAAGAAAGGGTTGCATCTCCAAATTGAATATTTGTTGCGCTTAAATTGGTTGGAGCAGGAAATTGTGAATTGTCAGCACTAGCATTGAAAGCAAATGAACACAATAAGATAAAGAAAATATAAGCTCGTTTCATAACAATAATATATGTTTTAGTCATTAAACAGCAAAAGTAACTAAAATGTAAACAACAAACAAAAAGTTTTTGTACTTTTGCATCTTATGACAATGGAAGAACAAATAAATAGAGCGAATTATAATGATGACAGTGTAAAGTCTCTTCAATGGAACGAACATATTAGACTTCGTCCGGGTATGTATATTGGTAAACTAGGTGATGGAGCATCGCCAGATGACGGTATATACATTCTAATTAAAGAGATTATAGATAATTCTATTGATGAATTTGCAATGGGATTTGGAAAGAATATTGATGTTGATATTGATTTTGAATCCAAGAGAGTAAGAGTAAGAGATTATGGTAGAGGAATACCACTGGGTAAGGTTGTAGATTGCGTTTCCAAAATCAATACTGGAGCTAAGTACGATTCTGTTTCTTTCCAAAAATCAGTAGGAATGAATGGGGTAGGAACAAAGGCGGTTAATGCTCTTTCTGAATACTTTTACACCCAATCGATAAGAGAAAATAAAACCAAGATAGCAGAGTTTTCAAAAGGAGTTCTATCATCTGACAATAAAATAGAGAGTTCAGACCTTCAAGATGGAACAATTATAGAGTTTATTCCTGATAAGGAGCTTTTCGGTAATTTCTTTTTCCTTGATGAGTATATTGAAAAAATGATTTGGAACTATGCCTACTTGAATAGGGGGCTTATCATAACATATAACGGAAAGAAATACGTTTCAAAGAATGGTTTGTTTGATTTGCTAGAAAACAATATTGATACCGATATCATATATCCAATCATTCATATTAGAGAAGAGAACTTTGAGTTTGCATTCACTCACTCCGATAAAGCATACGGTGAAGAATATTATTCGTTTGTTAACGGGCAACATACATCACAAGGAGGAACTCACCAACAAGCCTTCAGAGAATCTCTTACAAAAGTATGTAGGGAATTCTATAAGAAAGACTATGAGCCTTCTGATATTCGTAGTGGAATAATATGTGCTATTAGTTTAAGAATACAAGAACCTATTTTTGAATCTCAAACTAAAACAAAGCTTGGTTCAATAAATATGGAGCCTAGTGGTAAGGGGCAAACGGTTAGAAACTTCATCAACGATGCAGTAAAACTTAATGTTGATAACTACTTCTACAAGCACCCTGATACAGCAGATAGTCTTTTAAATAAGATTGTTCAAAGTGAAAAGGAAAGAAAAGCTATAGCAAGCATAAAGAAGATAGCTAAGGATAGTGCTAAGAAAACAAGCTTACATAATAAGAAGCTAAGAGACTGCAGAATACATTATAATACAAAAGACGATAGGAAGTTAGAGTCAACCCTTTTTATTACAGAAGGGGATTCTGCATCTGGTTCTATAACAAAGTCAAGAGATGTAAACACACAAGCTGTTTTCTCTCTAAGAGGTAAGCCTTTGAATAGTTTTGGAGAGTCAAAAGAGATTGTTTATAGGAATGAAGAGTTTAACCTATTGCAATCAGCCCTAAATATTGAGGAAGATCTTGATAATTTACGATACAATAATATTGTAATTGCAACAGATGCCGACGTAGATGGAATGCATATAAGGATGTTACTTATGACGTTCTTCTTACAGTTCTTCCCCGAAATGGTTAAAGCAGGACATGTTTATATTCTTCAAACTCCTCTTTTTAGAGTAAGAAACAAACAAAAGACCATATATTGTTATTCAGAGGAAGAGAAACAAAATGCTATGAGTCAACTTGGAACAAATCCTGAAATAACTCGTTTTAAAGGATTAGGAGAAATATCCCCTGATGAGTTTAGGTTCTTTATTGGTAAGGATATGCGTTTAGACCCAGTTATTCTAAATAAAGAAAGTGGAATAAAAGAAGTTCTCTCTTTCTTTATGGGCGATAATACTCCTGAAAGACAGGCCTATATAATTGAAAACCTTAGATACGAAGAAGTAATTTAATAAAGAATAAATCTTATTAATTGATATGAAAAGAATATATTTATTTACTACTGTAATAATCCTAACGATGTGTTTCTTCACAACCAAATCATCTGCTCAAATAGATGAAAGTGAGGATAAAATAAAACCATGGACAGATATAGTTAAAAATACAGCAGACCCTGCATCGTGGACATGGAGCAAGAATGAAAGCACAAGATTTGTTATAAGAGGAGATTGGGATGGAGATGGCTTTGATGAAATGTTATACGAAAGTGCAACACAGCTATATTCCGACAACTCTGATATAACACCGTTAAAACTAATGGGTGACTTAGGTGTTTTCTTCCTAAAAAATGAGGGAGACCTTGACGGAGATGGGGGAGATGAGATATCTTTTATGTCAGTTAATAGAGATTATTCAAACCTAAACGTTATTAGAGTTTGGTCTTATACAGGCAATCGTTGGAGAGAGCTATTCCAAACAGAGGTTCATATTTGGGATTGTCCAAACTATAAACCAACAACCCCTGAAGAGAAGTTTACCCACGAATGGAAGAGAAAAAACAATTACTCATTAAATTCTGTTATTCTTAAGAAACACGACGGAATAATAGATGTAATTGGAATACATCCTAATGGTAGATATGCTATTGAGGAAATCAAAGTCTTGGATAAAAGTGCAGTGAAAAGAAAATGGGGAATGATAATTCAGCCTCGTGATGATTAATTTTTTAATTTTTACTCTCAACATTTATTCCAAAGCACTTATCAATTAAACTTAATATGAAAAAATTCTTTATTATATTATTCATATTCTTGTCTGTGAATTTATTTTCGCAGAGCAAAGAATTTAATATTGAGAAGTCAGTCTATTATTTAGCTTCCGATGAGTTGCAAGGCAGACACCCAGCTACAAATGGAGATACATTAGCAGTGGAGTTTGTGGCAGGTTTTTTCAAAGAATTTAATATAAAACCTTTATTTCCTACTTACTTTCAAGAAGTGGTTTTTAAGGATATGCGATCAATTGCAACAAATAGCAAGCAAGCAGGTCCAAAAGCAAATATCACAAGAAATGTTGTAGGATTTATTGAAGGGACCGACCCAATCCTGAAAAACGAATATATAGTTATAGGAGCTCACCTTGACCATTTAGGACTAGGAGGTGTTATGAGTGGTTCTATGTCTAAGGAAGAAAATAAAGTTCATTACGGAGCAGATGATAATGCCTCTGGAGTTGCCCTTATGCTTGACTTGGCAAGAAAGTTTTCTGCTTCTCCTACAAAAAGAAGTATAATCTTCATTGCCTTTGCTTGTGAAGAAAAAGGACTACATGGCTCTAAGCAGTTTCTTGAAGGACTTCCTTTTGAAATAAATAAAATTGTAGGAATGCTTAATTTCGATATGGTAGGCAAGCTTAAAAACAATAATCTTACAGTTGGAGGTTCAAACACATCAAATAAATCTAAACAGATAATAAAAAGATATTCCGATAAGTATGATTTGAATATAACCTTATCAAAAAGCGGAGTAGCACCCTCAGATCATGCTTCTTTTTATGCAAAATACATACCAGTATTCTATTTCACAACAGGAGCAGACTCAACTTATCACACTCCAAACGATACTCCAGATAAATTAAACTATAAAGGGATAGAGCTACTCTCATCTTATACTTTCGATATTGCAAATGATGTAGCAAATAGAAAAGCTAAGCTAAAATTTAGGAAAGTAAAAGAGCCTAAAAACAACGCTAGCATGGCATCAATGAAGGTAACCCTAGGACTTATGCCCGATGTTACTGGCAGCACTACCGAAGGAATGAAAGCAGAGGTGGTATCAAAAGGTAAGCCAGCCGATAAAGCAGGAATGATGAATGGTGATATAATTATTGAACTTAATGGCAAAAAGGTAAAAGACATATATTCTTATATGGAAATACTTAGCAAGCTTGAACCTGGCACAACCATAACTGCAAAAATAAAAAGAGACGGTAAGACTAAACAATTAAAAATTAAGCTTTAAAACTAAACTTAGAATGAGAAAATCGACAATTGCAATATTTTGGGTTCTTGCTATAATTCTAACCCTATCAACAAGCATATACCAGCGCATAACAGGACCAACAAACCCTAAGAAAGCTACAATAACAATTAACGATAAAGACTATAAACTTTCTTTTCCTCGTTCAGCAACTTCAACTGACAATACAATAACCCTAAATATTCCTGACCAATACACAAAAGCTCAGTTAATATACAGGAAATACAAATTAGATGAGGAGTTTTCTAAAATAGATTTTCAGAATAATGGAAAAACACTTACAGTAAACCTACCTATACAGCCAAATGCAGGAAAGCTTGAATACTATATTTCAGTTAATGATGAAATGCTTTTTGAACAAGATCCACTAATCCTACGCTTTAAGGGTGATGTTCCAATGGGAGTATTAATTCCTCATATAATCTTTATGTTTACTTCAATGCTATTTGCAAGCTATGGTCTTATACTTACAATTGCAAATAAGAAGAACGTAGCTCGTTATGTGCTTTTAACAATAGTGATGTTGATTTTTGGAGGATTTGTTTTTGGCCCAATAGTTCAGAAATATGCTTTTGGAGTTTATTGGAGTGGTTTCCCGTTTGGATTTGACCTAACAGACAACAAAACACTAATAGCTCTAGTGCTACTTCTTATCAATATCCCATTACTAAGAAAGAAAGCACTTAGATATACTGCAATGATTGCTTTCTTAGGAATGATAACAATCTTCTGTATTCCCCATTCCCTTAGAGGTAGTGAATTTAACCACCAAACAGGCAAGGTAGAGACTGCAAGATAATAATATATAAACTTAATATTTTTCTTTGGACTTAGTTTTCACTATCTTGTAACTTCCAATTCCTTCTTTGGTTTGGAGCTTTAGAATATATATTCCTTGCTCAAGATTGGATATATCAATGGAGAAGTTATTTTGGTTAGGGATTATAGAAATAACCTTTCTACCTAAAGCATCATAAACTTCAAGCCTCTGAACTACTTCCTTTGTTTCAATACTTAAATTATCAATGGCAGGATTAGGATAAATTTTAGCTTCAATAATATCCAATTCAATATTATCAATCCCAATTAAACTACAATCAAATGTTCCAGTGGTTGGAGGCATATATTGATAGTCTCTATCTAATACATACCACCCTTTAGAAATAGCATTTTGTGAGTTCGTAGCCATTACAGTATTGTAAGTAGAAGGATAATTTTTAAGATAAAGAATAAATACTCCATAATCATTTCCAATACCAGATCGTTCTGGAAGAGCACAAAATATTGAATCATAACCAGCAGTTGAGATTTTAGTGTCGAAGCACTGAATAGTATTTAATTCAGAAAGTCCTCTTAAATCAAGACTTGTTAAATATGAATTATTGCTATACAAAACTTTTAATTTATTTAAATGACTGATATCAATGCTTGCAAAACGAGTACCGGTAATATAAAGGTATTCCAATTTTGTCTGATAACTTAAATCAAGATTTAAAAGATTAGGATTCCAATCTAAACATAGATGTTTCAATTCTGTAAAATTAGATAAATTGATAGAATCAAATCTACAATTTGTACACGACAAGGCTTCGAGTTTATCACAATCATTTATTTCAAGTTTGGAAACACCTCCTCCATAAATAAGTAATTGTGTTACTTCAGAATTATTGTCAAGATTTACTATCTTAATTTTGTTATTGCCGATAGCTTCTAACTTTTTGACATTACCATATATTCTCATTGTGTCTGCTCCCAAAAAAAATTCTGTATCTATCCACCCCCAATCTTCTCCAATTGTTTTTGTCCTTTCATACCATCCAGATACAACCTTTATTTTTGTATTTGCAGAATCTCCAACAAAATCTAAATATATT
>JAQVXZ010000038.1 GCA_028708845.1 Bacteroidales bacterium | reverse complement strand
TAGTATGATTCATATAGTGGAACTCTAACTAATGTGTCTAAATAATACAAGAAAGAAAAATAATCATTTCTGGAGAGATGCATTTGTTCAATAAGAACTACAATAGCTGAATCCCCAACTATCTGAAGGTTATTGGCTGGTTGAACACCATAATTGCTCCAGTTTTTTATAGCTTTTCTCCAAAGCATATTTCCGTTTGGGTCAAGCTTTGCAATAAGAAGAGATATAGCATTATTATAAAGAGGAGCATCTAATAGTGGTGCTCCGTCTAAATCTGCATTTACTCCAAATGTTCCTACTATATAAGTATTGCCTTGTGAGTCACAAACAGTATTGTAAATAGTATTTGTAGGAAGGAAAGATGTGGTTTCTTCAGTGCCTGTATAACTTTTAGCCCACTGCTGTGCATTGGCTGAAAGGATAAACACTGATGTTAAGAAAAAGAATATTATTTTTTTCATAGACTATGATTTTTGGTGTTATATTTATATAACATGTATTTGTGTGTAAAAGTAAGTATTATTTTGAAAATAAAGGTAATCACTGCTAAATTAATAGTTGTGATTACCTCTGGTTTAATAGGTTAGTTCTTTATTAGTTTCAAATAATAAACCTTGTTTTCCTTGTTTATTACTCTAAGAATATATGTTCCTTTCAATACATCTTGTATATAAAAAGTGTTAGTTGATTGAACTTTCTTAAGGTTCTTTCCTGTCATATCCATTAATAAAAGTTCAGAAATATTATCTACCTGTTTTATCAAGTGTAAACTAAAATCAGGACGATAGAAAACAAATGCAAACTGCATTTAGTCTTAATTACAAATCTGTCAACCTTATTCAGGACGAGTCATATAAGCTTTCTTACTCCCCAATCACCATATTAAACTTTTGTTCCTTTGTTTCAGTCTTCAATTCATGGCATGATGTTGGTGGAATCATGCCATGATGTTGATGGAATCATGCCATGATGTTGATGGAATCATGGCATGATATTGACCGATTCATGGCATGAATTGGAGATTGAATCTTTGAAAGAAAAGATGGAAGTCAAGATATATAAGATTATTACTAAGTTATTTTAGATTGGTGCTTTGTGATATGTCTTTGAAGTTTAGGTTTAATGGATATTTTTAATTTATTATAAGTATTGAGAAAGGTTTAGGGTCTGGCATAGTCAAAGTCAGGTGAAGAAAAATTGACTTTGTGAGAGTGTAATTATCTTTTTTTGTCTTAGGAAACCTTTTTAGAAAAGGGAAATGAATTTTTGCAAAGGTCTCGAAAACTAAACAATCGGTTTTTAATTGGTATAAACAAAAAAGAATCTCAAAAACCTTTTAGGGCTTTTGAGATTCTTTTGTATTTAAGTTTATCCAAGTAAATAAGTGTTTAAATCTTTTACGTTTATCAAAGACTTATTATTTGTACTTATTGATAGTATTCTGTTTTTCTATTGCTTTGGAGCTGCTTGTGGAACGTCTTTAACAACTTCTACTAGTTCTACTTCAAAAGAAAGAAGGCTTCCTGCTGGCAATTCTGGAGAATCCATATCGCCGTAACCAAGATCTGGGCTTATCCAGAATAAGAATGTTGAACCTTCGCTCATTAGTTGTAGTCCTTCTGCCATACCTGGTATAATTCCATTCATTCCCATAATTACTGGGTCTTCTCCTCTTTCAAATGTACTTTCAATTACTTTACCTTCTGCTAACTTCAAACGATATTGTATTCTTACTCTATCTTCTAATGTTGGTTTCGCTCCTTTTCCTTGCTTGATAACTTTGTATTGTAAGCCTGATATGGTGGTTTGAACTCCTTCTTTAGTTTTGTTGCTTGCTAAGAATTTTGCTGATGTCTCACGGTTTTTTTTCCCTTTTACAGCTGCAGCAGCTTTTTGCTTTTCTTGCATCTTTTTTTCGTACTCCATCATAACATTTTGTATGTTTTCTGGTTTAATGATAAAGTTTGTGTCTCCATCATAAGCTGCGTAGAAAGCATTCATTAGGATTTCAGGATTGATATCCATGTCTTGAGCCTTCATTTGAGTTCCCATATTTTGTCCTATGCAATAAGATGCAGAGTCAATGATTGTTTTCAAATCACCTTGACTTACTTCTTTCTTTTGAGAGCAAGCTGTAAACATTGTTGATAGCAATAGGATTAGTACTGCACTTTTTAAAACTACTTGTTTCATTTTTGTTTTTGATTTATATTTGTTTTTAATCTTTAATTGCTTATTGAAAGCATCTGCAAAATTAAACATTATTTCATTCTATCAGCTAGATTTGCAAAAAAATAGTTGATAAAAACTTTTATCTTAATTAGATTTGTTAGATATTTGCAACCTAATTCACTCAGATGAGTATATAAAGTTATACCTAACCAAATTAGTTTATTGAAATGAAAAATAAGTATATAGATTTAATAGAACAAACTTTTGAGTTCCCACAGGATGAATTCTTAGTTGAAGATGATAAGTTAGTTTTCCACGATATCCCATTAATGGATATAATCAAACAATACGGAACTCCTTTAAGGATTACTTATTTACCTAAAATAGCATCTCAAATTCAAAAGGCAAAGAGATTATTTAATGTTGCTATTGCAAAGGTTGACTATAAGGGTCATTATAATTATTGCTACTGCACCAAGAGTTCTCACTTCTCATTTGTTATGGATTCTGTTCTTGCAAATGATGTTAATATTGAAACGTCTTCTGCTTTCGATATAAATTTAATTAACGAACTTCACGAGCAAGGAAAGATTACAAAGGATCATTATATTATATGTAATGGGTTTAAACGTCCTCAGTATATTGAAAATATTGGAGAGTTAATTCGTCAAGACTTTGTAAATGTTATACCTATTATTGACAATAAGGAAGAGATATTGTTATTAGATGAACATATTGACAGAGAATGCCAAGTTGGTATTAGGATTGCGGCAGAGGAAGAACCAATGTTTGATTTCTATACCTCTAGATTAGGAGTTAGATATAATGATATACTTTCTTTCTATGAAACAAAGATTGCTACTAACCCTAAGTTTAAGCTTAAAATGCTTCATTTCTTTATCAATACTGGAATAAAGGATTCGGCTTATTATTGGAATGAGCTCCAAAAATGCGTTAGTATTTATTGTGAACTAAAAAAGATTTGTCCAGATTTGGATTCGTTAAATATTGGTGGAGGATTCCCAATTAAGAACTCTTTAGCCTTTTCTTTTGATTATGAATATATGGCAGAGGAAATACTTGCTCAAATTAAGGAGATATGCAATAAACAAGATGTTGAGGAGCCAAATATATTTACTGAATTTGGTTCGTTTACCGTTGGTGAGTCTGGTTGCATTCTTTATTCAATTATTGACCAAAAAAGACAAAATGACCGTGAGGTTTGGTATATGATTGATAGCTCTTTCATAACAACGCTACCTGATACTTGGGGAATTGGTCAAAGGTTTATACTCCTTCCTGTTAATAAGTGGGAAAATGAATACCAAAGGGTTTTCTTAGGGGGTTTAACTTGCGACAGCCAAGATTACTATAGTGCAGAGGCTCACTCAAACGCAGTCTTTTTGCCTAAATATACTAATGAGGATGAAGAACCTCTATATATTGGATTCTTCCATACGGGAGCCTACCAAGAAAGTTTGGCAGGTTACGGAGGCACTCAACATTGCTTAATCCCTCAGCCTAAACATATAATTTTGGATAAGGATGAGAATGGAGAATGGTTTACAAAATTATTTGCTAAAGAACAAAGCCATAAGTCGATGCTGAAAATATTAGGATACTAAATACAAAGTATTTATATCATAGCTTTATTTGTAATAAAAAATTCACTACCTTTGCAACTGATTTTACTGTTATTAAACAGAGAGTTAAAACAAATTTATTAATTTTTAATTTACAAAATGAAAGAAATAAAATATTCAGGAAAGACCAGAAAAGAATCTGATCTACTAGGAACAAAAGAAATCCCTGTTGAGGCATTGTATGGTGTACAATCTTTAAGAGGTTTTGAAAACTTTCAAATATCAAACGAAAGACATTGCGATTATCCTAACTTTATTAAAGGATTTGCAATTGTTAAAAAAGGTGCTGCAATTGCTAACCACAAACAAGGACTTCTTACTGACCAACAATTTGAAGCTATTTGCAAGGCTTGTGATGAAATTAACGATGGACAATGGCATGACCAATTCCTTTCTGATATGATTCAAGGTGGTGCAGGTACTACCATGAACATGAACGCAAATGAAGTTATTGCTAACCGCGGACTTCAAATCATGGGAAAAGAACTTGGACAATATGAATTCCTTTCTCCAAACGACCATGTGAACTGTTCTCAATCTACAAATGATGCTTATCCAACTGCACTTCACTTTGGATTATATATGGAAAGCAAAATGCTTATCGAGGCTATTGAAAGAATTGTAGCATCATTAAACAAAAAGGCTGAAGAGTTTGCTGAAGTTATTAAAATGGGGCGTACTCAGCTTCAAGATGCAGTGCCAATGACCCTAGGACAATCATTTAAAGCTTTTGCTGACGCATTGGATTCTGAAAGAACAAGATTAATCAGAGAAATTAAAGATTTTCTAGTAGTTAATATGGGAGCAACTGCAATTGGTACAGGAATTTGTTCTCAACCAGGATACAGCAAACTATGCGTTGATGCTCTTAGAGATATTACAGGATGGGATATTACACTTACAGGAAACTTAGTTGAATCAACTCACGACACATCTACTCTAGTTGGTCTTTCTTCTCAATTACGTCGTATTGCTCTAAAAACAATTAAAATATGTAATGACCTTCGTCTAATGGGTTCTGGTCCAAGAGCAGGAATTCATGAAATCTTCCTTCCAGAAATGCAACCAGGTAGTTCAATTATGCCAGGAAAAGTTAATCCAGTTATTCCAGAAGTAGTAAATCAAGTTTGCTATAGAGTTATTGGAAACGACACAACTGTTATGATGGGAAGTGAAAATGCTCAATTAGAATTAAATGTTATGGAACCTGTTATGGCGTTCTCATTGTTTAATTCAATTGAACTTCTTATTAATGGTTTCGATACCCTAAGAACAAAATGTATTGACAATATTAAGGCTGACGTTGATAACTGTAGACATCAAGTTAGACATTCTATTGGAATTGTTACTGCTTTAAACCCAATAATTGGATATAAGAGCTCTACCAAAATTGCAAAAGAAGCTATGGAAACAGGAAAAGGGGTTTATGAACTAGTGCTTGAGCACGATATTCTATCTAAAGAAGACCTTGACACAATCCTACTTCCTAAGAATATGATTGAACCAGTTAAGTTGAATATTAAGCCAAGACGCATATTATAATAATAAGATAAACCTTATTAGACTTCTAATAAACAAAGTCTTTCTTTACACAAAGGAAGACTTTTTTTTGCACCTTTTTTATTAAGCTAACTAATTTATTGAATTTGCATTTGTTTTTTACTTAAATATTTTAGAAAATTACTATCTTTGCATCTTATGGTTAAGGGAGAAAAACATATAATTGACATTAGAAATAAGAGGGCATCGTTTGAATACTTCTTCTTACAAACCTATACTGCTGGGATGCAATTGTGTGGGACTGAAATTAAATCAATCAGAGAAGGGAAGGCAAACTTAACAGATGCCTATTGTTCATTTTTGAATAATGAGCTTTGGGTTAACAACCTACACATTGCAGAATATCGTTTTGGTTCATACTATAATCACGAAGCTAAACGCTCGCGCAAGCTCCTTTTAAATAAGAATGAACTCAAAAAGCTCGAAGGAAAAACAAAAGAGAAAGGGCTAACTATAATTCCAATACTCCTTTTTGTTGATAGTAGAGGTTTTGCTAAACTTGAAATAGCTCTTGCTAAGGGGAAACATTCCTACGACAAGAGAGAAACAATTAAGCAAAGTGAATCGAAGCGTGAATTAGATAGGATGATGAAGAAACAATACGAATAAAAGACTAAAGAAATAAAATATAAACATTATAAATCAATTTATATGATAAAGAAGTTAATCAGTTTGGGTTTTGCAATTCTTTTCACATTTGTTGGATACTCTCAAACAATTCCTTTTGGAAAAGGTTATGTTATTAATGGAGAAATTCTTAACACATATGAAGGATTTGTTACTTTACGTTCTTATTTTAGAGATGGTAACGAAAGAGTAGACACTGCATATATTGTAAATAATAAATTCACATTTCTAAGTCCAATTTCTGAAGTAATCCCTGCCCTACTAACAATTAATGGGATGAGAGATTTTAGAATTTATCTTGAACCTACAACCTATGAAATAAAGATTGATGCAAAGAAAGTTAGCAAAACAACAATAAAAGGCTCAAAGTGGACAGATGAGTGGAATAAAGTAACAACACCTCTTAAAGGAGAAGACTATGGCGTTCACCTAAGAAGACTTGAAAACTGGGTAATAAATAACCCTGAACATATTTTCTGTGCTGACATCATTTCTTCATACCTTGCATATAGATGGGATTATGAAGAACTTTTCAAAACCCTCAACACCCTTTTAAAGCCAGCCACTCAAACCTATCACTATCTTAAACTAAGGGAATTAGAAAAAACTCTTCAATCAATTGCAGTTGGACAAAAAGCTCCAGACTTTAGCCTTAAGAATTCTAGCGGTAAAAACGTTAATTTATACAGACAATTAAATGGAAAGAAGTTTCTATTAATTGATTTTTGGGCATCTTGGTGCAAGCCTTGTAGAGAAGAGAATCCAAATCTTGTTATTGCTTATAATAAGTTTAATTCAAAAGGGTTTGATATTCTTGGCGTATCTTTAGATGTTGATGAGAAAATGTGGAAAGAAGCTATCAAAGAAGATAATTTGAAATGGGAACAAGTTTCCGACCTAAAGCTTTGGGATGGTGAGGCAGCAAAGAAATATTTAGTTAAAGCCATTCCTTATAATGTTCTTATTGATGATAAGGGAACTATAATTGCAAAAAATATTAAAGGAGAAGAGCTAATCAATAAACTTGAAGAACTTACCAGCACCTATGGTTATTCTATTCAAGGAAACATTGCAGGAATTTCTGATGGTAATGTAAGACTAAACCTCTTGCTTGAAGGTGGAGAAAAGAAGACCTTTAATACAAAGATAAGAGATGGCAAGTTTGAATTTAAAGGCGTTGTTGATTTTGTTTGTGTTGCTCAAATTCAACTTCCAACCAAGAATGGAGACTTCTCTTTCTTTATGGAAAATAACACCATTAAAATAACAGGATCTAAGGAAGATATAGAAAACATATCAATTACAGGCTCTCCTAAGAATGACACCTATGCAAACCTTATTGATAGATGCAATAAGTCTTCAAATCCTATACAGTCTCTAATGAACGATGTTTCAAAAAACCCAAGCACTTTCTACACCCCTCTTTTAGTGAGCAATTATTTAGCAGCTTATTTAAGTGATAACGAAATTAAAGAGATTGTATCATTATTTAATAACGATGCAAAGAAGATGTATCAATACAAACTTCTTCAAGACTATATTGAAGAGATGCAAAAGAAAGAAAAGGTTGGAGAAAAGTTTATTGATTTCACCCTTCCAAACGTAAATGGAATAGATATTAAAGCTTCCGATTACATTAAAGACAAGAAATACGTTTTAATTGATTTCTGGGCATCTTGGTGTACTCCTTGTAGGACAGAAAGCAAGTATTTAGTTCAAGCATACGATAAGTTCAAAACAAAAGGGTTTGATATTCTTGGCGTTTCTCTTGATAAGGATAGAACAAAATGGATAAAAGGAATTAATGATGATGGATTAGTTTGGGAAAACGTTTCCGATTTACTTCAATGGAATAGCATTGTTGTTAAGCTTTATAAATTAGAATCTATTCCTCAAAACATTTTAGTAGACAATAAAGGTAATATTGTTGCTCGTAACCTAAGGGGAGAAAACATTATGACCACACTTAATCAATTCTTTATAAAATAACACTACATATTATATGATCAAACAGAAACCAATGCAGAGAATTAAAAAGACCTCTATGGGCAAAGCTATTTTGCAATACTCAATGATAGGATTAGGAATATTAATGTACACCTTTGCGTGGTCGGCATTCCTTATACCACAAAAAATAATTGGAGGTGGAGTAGCAGGTATTGCGTCCATTATCTTCCTTGGAACAGGTATTCCTGTGGGTGTTTCCAATTTAATAATAAATATCGTTCTCCTTCTTATTGGGATCAAAACTCTTGGAGGGAAATTTGGAATAAACACAGTTGTTGGAATAATTATTGCATCCCTTTCATTTATACTTTGGCAACAAGTAATACATATTGAAACAATTATTAAGCCAGAAAACTTTGAACCTTTCATGTGTGCTATTATTGGTGCAGGTATATCAGGAGTTGGAATTGGAACAACATTTAACTATGGAGGAAACTCGGGCGGAACAGATATAATTGCTCTAATTATAACCAAGTATAGGAACATTAGTGCAGGAACAGTAATCTTGTATATCGATATTTTCATTATCCTTTCTGCGTTCATCCTTCCTGGAATGACAATAACAAATATTGTTTATGGATATGTTGTGATGTTTGTCTTTACATACGTATTAGACCTTACCATTGAGGGTAATAAACAATCTTATCAGATTATGATATTCTCAAACAAAGCCGAAGAAATAGCAGATGGCATTGGCATTGGACTTAAACGTGGAGTTACTCTTCTTGATTCAAAAGGTTGGTACTCAAAAAAGTCTCAACAAATCGTTATGGTTATTGCAAGAAAGCAAGATAAGGTTGAGATTATGCGATTGATTAAAGAGATTGACCCAGATGCTTTCATATCTGTTGACAAGGTGCAAGGAGTATTTGGAAAGAACTTCGAAACACTTAGATCATAACACACATAAGCATTCACCAAAACAATTATAAGTTCTGAAAAACAAATTGACAATTAACCTAAAACAGAATAAATAGAACTAAAGAAATGGTGAAAACAATCCAAAATATTAAGAAAACTTCTACCGGAAGACTCCTCTGGCAATACTCAATGATAGCACTTGGCATATTTATGTATGCTTTTGCTTGGTCAGTTTTCCTTATACCTAAAAGCATTGTTGGTGGTGGAGTTGTTGGTATAGCATCCATTATTTATATAATGACAGGCTTCCCTGTGGGTATATCCAATTTTGCAATTAATATAATCCTCCTTCTTATTGGATTCAAAGTATTAGGAGGAAAATTTGGACTTAATACAATTATCGGCAGTCTTATTGCATCTCTTTCATTTCTTTTCCTCCAACAAGGTATTGACATTCAACAATACTTCGACCTTACTAAGTTTGACCCATTTATGAGTGCTGTTATTGGAGGTGCTATTTCAGGGGTTGGAATTGGTTTATGTTTTTCCAATGGAGGGAACTCAGGAGGGAGTGATGTCATTGCACTAATGTACACAAAGTATCACAATGTAAGCCCTGGCTCTGTTATCTTTGTTATTGACGCCATAATAATTGTATCCTCAATTATTATTCCAGCAAACTCAATCGAAAGCATAATATATGGTTTTATTGTAATGGCTGTTTTCACTTATTCCATCGACTTAGTTATTGAGGGAAATAAACAATCCTATCAAATCTTAGTCTTCTCAAAAGAAAATAGAGCAATAGCTGATGCAATTGGAAAAGATATTAAACGCGGAGTTACATTACTACATGGGGAAGGATGGTACTCTAAACAAGACCAAAACGTACTGATAGTTATTTCAAGAAAAGCGGAGAAAGTAGAAATAATGCGAGTAATTAAACAAATAGACCCTACCGCCTTTATATCCATAGGAAAAACCCAAGGAGTATTTGGAAAGAACTTCGACGACATTAAATTATAGTCAGTAGTAATGGGTAAATCGATAATATCTAATAACCTGTTTACTAAAATCAAAGGTCAAATTTACCTTCTGAGTATATTCATACTATCAATCTTAATCTCTTCTTGTTCAAAATACGATTCAATTGATGATAAGAAAGTTTTCTTTTATAACGAAAGTGCAAATATATCATCCCTCGACCCAGCCTTTGCAAAAGACCAAGCAATGATTTGGGCAAATCTTCAAATCTTTAATGGCTTAGTCCAGTTAGATTCCCTCTTGGACGTTCAGCCCTCAATTGCAAAAACATGGGAAGTCTCAGAAGATGGACTAACCTATACCTTCCTATTAAGAGACGATGTTTACTTCCATAACCACGAATTATTTAAGGGAAAGAAGAGAAAAGTAATAGCATCCGACTTCGTTTATTCGTTCAATAGAATAATAGATGAAAAGATTGCATCCCCAGGATCATGGATATTCAACTTAGTTAGAACCTCATCAGATAAAAGGAAAACCTACTCATTCTCTGCCCCAAACGACTCAACATTTCAAATCGTTCTAAAACAAGCCTTCTCCCCTTTCCTTGGCTTACTAACAATGCCCTACGCCTCTGTTGTGCCAAGAGAAATCATAGAAAACTACGGTGAAGACTTCAGAAAAAACCCAGTAGGTACAGGACCATTCTATTTTAAGATGTGGAAGGAAGGAGTAAAGCTTGTATTACTAAAGAATGAAGATTACTTCGAAAAAGACGACAAGGGGACACGCCTCCCCTATCTTGATGCAGTCAATATCAGCTTTATAATAGATAAACAGTCAGTCTTCTTAGAATTTGTTAAAGGCAATATCGATTTCATTTCAGGCATAGATGCAAACTATAAAGACGAAGTATTGACAAGAAATGGAGAGCTTCAAGAAAAGTATAAGGATAAAATAAACCTTATAACCCAGCCCTATCTAAATACAGAATACTTAGGGTTTATGGTTGATAAGGAACTCAGTCCAAAAGATAACCCACTTCTAAACAAGAAAATCCGTCAAGCAATAAACTATGGCTTCGACAGAAAGAAGATGATAAAGTACCTAAGGAACAATATTGGATTGGCGGCAGAAAATGGAATCATTCCGAAAGGATTACCAGGATTTGACACCAGTAACACCTACGGATATACATATAATCCTCAGAAATCAAAGCAGCTATTAGCAGAAGCAGGCTACCCAAACGGCAAAGGACTTCCACCAATCTCACTTCAAACAACCTCAACCTACCTTGACTTATGCAAATACATACAACAACAACTCAACCTATTAGGTTTCGATATCAAAGTTGATGTTAATCCACCAGGAGCATTAAGAGAACAAATAGCACAATCAAAATCAATGTGGTTTAGAGGAAGTTGGATAGCCGACTATCCCGATGCAGAAAACTACCTTTCACTTTTCTATTCCCCTAATTTCTGCCCCAAAGGACCTAATTACACACATTTCTCCAATAAAACCTTCGATAAACTCTACGAAAGAGCACAAAAAGAAACCTCAATCGAAAAACGATCTGACCTATACCAAGAAATGGACAAATTAATAATGGAAGAAGCCCCAATAGTAGTCCTATACTACGACCAAGTCCTCCGCTTTGCACAAAAAAACATAGAAGGCCTATCCTCAAACCCAATGAACCTACTAATCCTAAAACACGTTAGAAAGAACTAGTTTTATCAACTTGCCACATTGCCTGCAAAGAAATCCCACACAATTTAAACGTTCTATTTTCAGCCCTTAGACTCTTTAATCAAAAAACTCCTTATCTCCACGCCCCAAACACACCGTCTCCGTAGGTCAAACACACCGTCTCCATGCCTCAAAATCCCTATCTCCATGGCTCAAACGCCGTCGTGCGGGATTTGTACTCCCGCACTTTATTATTATTAGGATTTTCAATCCGATACTTATTCATTTTTAATCTTTTATCACTTCAACTTTTAATATTCCTTTCCCTGATGCATAATCAATCGCTGAACTATATTTATATTCTTCTGGCAAATTTACAAATTCTTCTTTAACAGGGTTATTATGAATGTAATTTAATTTTTGTTGAAGATAGTCGTATAAGAATATTTCTTGGCAATCAATCCCTTCTTGCCAAAGCTTATAATCCTTTACCTTCCTATCGTTTCTTGCTGCATACTCAAATCTGTTTAACATCCAATCCCTTCTACTTTCTTGGATATTATCATTTATCAATGCAATTATCTTCTTGCTCGTAAACTTCTTAAAGTCTCTTATTATATCAGAAATATTATATCCTTCTTTTGCTCCAACAATAACATGCAAATGATTTGTCATCAAAACCCAAGCATAAATAATTAAACCTTTCTCCTTTTGGCAATATGATAATGATTCAATAATAACATGCTTATATACAGGACGTGTAAAAACATCTACCCAGTCAACAACTGTTGATGTTATAAAATACATTTCCTTTGTAACTCTGTTTTGTATTTGCATAGCTTTAATATTGTATATCTTACGGATTACAAATCCTTATAATAATATTGTGCGGGAGTACAAATCCCGCACGACGGAAAAGCCAATCCTTCACTAAATTCATTTACATATAAATATTTAGCAGGAATCACAACCTCCCCTGTTTTATCCATAAAA
>JAQVXZ010000037.1 GCA_028708845.1 Bacteroidales bacterium | reverse complement strand
TGATAGATTTGGATACGGTTTCCTTTTTGGTGGTAACGTTTCTGGAATTAGAGAAGACCCTGATGAATTACATTTAGGTTATAAGTTTGGCTTCCAACTTGGAGCTTTTGCTGACTTTTATTTTTCTGATAATGTTTATGTTAAAGGAGATCTTATCTTTATAACAAAAGGTGCTCATAACGAAGCAAAGGCTTTGGGGGTATCAATATACACAGATATTAATCCAATGTATTTTCAATTACCAGTTGTTATTGGATATAGCTTAAATGCAAGTAAAGATATTAATATCAATTTTAGTTTAGGAGGTTATGCAGCTTTAGGCGTTGCAGGTAAATCAAAATCTAGGTTTGAATTTGCAGATAATCCTTTGATTAAAAGAGATGAATCTATTAGTTATTTTAAAGAAAACAATAATTTAGACCTTTTATATTTAGGTAACAATAATAGATTTGATTACGGACTACGTTTTGGAGTTGGAATGGATGTTAATAAATTATTATTCTTTTTACTTGACTTCGATTTAGGATTGGCTAATGTTTATAATGACAAAAACATAAGTCAATATTATTCAAAATACAATTATACCCTTGGATTAACTCTTGGTTATAGGTTCTAGTATTTAAAGAATTCATAAGAAAAACGAAAAGAGGCTGAACTAAAAGTATTTAGTTAGCCTCTTTTCTTATTTATAGTGGATTTTCTTATTTTTACTTTTCTTTTATCAGACCACTATTATATGCTTTTATCAACATCTTTAAATCATCAATTTGACGATAAAGCTCTGCTCCTACTTCAGTATCTTTAACTAAGATTGGTGTCGCATGGGATTCAATCATAAAGTCTTTTGATATAATATCAGACTCATTCTCTATTGCCTCTTGTCTTGAGGAGAAAGGTTCATGTTGAACGATGAACATTCTAATTGAACTATAAATTAATGTATATCCTCCAATTCCAGTTGTTTTTTGGTAAGCCTTAGACATACCTCCATCAATAACCAATAACCTTCCATTTGCTAATATTGGACTCTCACCCTTTTTAACCTTAACTGGGATATGTCCATTAATAATCCTTGCACTCTTATTATTTAAGCCAAACTCATTTAGAATCATCTCACAGAAAGGTTCTTCATTTCTTAGTTTGAAATAAATATCTAAGATTTCTTTTTGTTGTTCTTTGTCATCTATCAAATACCTTTCGTAGGTAGCCATCCTATGCTTACCAAAGATTGGAGAAACAGGTCCACACCATAGATACCAGAAATAATCTCCGTCATTAGAGTTGTTTTCGGTGTCATTTCTATTTAACCATACATTTCTAATTGTTTTCTCTAATACATCGCAAAGTTCTTTTCCCTTAACCATCTTTCCTTTGTGATTAAACTCTCTAAATTCAGTTGCACTTTTCATTGGAATACATCCATGAAGCATTAGGTTATTGTTATAGGTTAAATATATACTTCCCTTTGCAAATAAAAACGCAATATGGTCTTGCATCTTGTAGGAGTTAAGGAATGAGTATTTTAGCTTATCCATCACAAACTCTTCCTCTGGAGTTAGTTTGTATGGGTCCTTAGGATCTATTGTTGGAAATTCTTTGTCTAATAATTCGTAAGTCTTTCCTTCAATTGTAATTGTTCCTTTATCGTAGTCAACCTTATCAAGTAGCAAACGATGATTCATATCAAATTGAGGATTCCTTTTAATTAGTTGTCCCTCAAGCTTGAAAGCAATAATTGCTATTGCCTTATGAATAATAGTCATAAGTCTAACGCTAGAATCTTCGTAGTTCTCTGGCTCAGTTCCTTTGGGGATAAAAGGAATTGCAGGATCGTTTTCGTAGGTTGAAAGTGCAAAGCTAACTAATGACATAAGGTTTATGCCGTAGTCGTCTTCAATGGTGTCAAGACTTCCATAACGAGCAGTCAAACGAATAACCTCCGCAATATCTAATTTGTTTCCACAAGCAGCTCCCATCCAAATAATATCATGGTTTCCCCATTGAATATCAACTGAATGATGTTCTTTTAGTTTTTCCACAACATCAACAGCCTTTGGTCCTCTATCGTATATATCTCCAATAATATGAAGGCGGTCAATAAGCATTCTTTTTATAAAAACACATATTGATTCTATAAAGTAATCGGAACGTTTTAGGTTAATGATTGATTTAATAATGCTATCGTAATAGTTTTGTTTGTCTGGATTGGTTTCGTTCAAAAGCTCATCGATAATAAAAGCATATTCTTGTGGCATTGCTTTTCTTACCTTTGAACGTGTGTATTTCTTAGTTACTTCTTTTGCAAC
Organism: Bacteroidales bacterium; assembly: GCA_028708845.1. Lineage (GTDB taxonomy): Bacteria > Bacteroidota > Bacteroidia > Bacteroidales > P3 > UBA10566. The sequence continues at coordinate 10,258 of JAQVXZ010000037.1, read as the reverse complement.
TTCAACTAACCTGTTTAATGTTATGCTATACCATTCTTCATTAACTACGCCACTAGCAATAAGACTTCTTAGCTTTTCATTTGGATAGTAAATTATGGTTGCAAGTTGGTTCTTCTCTGCTTTTGTTATTCTATTTCCAAAAACAAAATCTATTTTTCTTTTAACCGAACCTGAGGCATTTGATAAAATATGGTTAAATGTGTCATATTCGCCGTGAATATCAGTCACATAATGTTCTGTTCCTTTTGGCAAGAGCTGTATTGCTTCAAGATTAATTATCTCTGTGCTAGCCGACTGCACAGTAGGGAAGTTCTTTGAAAGCCCTTGTAAGAATTTTAATTCTTCATTGCTAATTGTATTCATAACATTCGTTTTTTATTAATACTGTAAATAATGTTATAACTATTATTTATATTTCTGGATTTATTTTAGGGAAATCGTACTCAAAAGTAGGATAGTTTGGTTTCCCTATTATTTTTGAAAGAAAGTCGTTATAGTAATCGGTAAAAGTAAAGGTGTTTTCGTCAAAGTATTCCTTTGGAAGTGAAAGATTACCAATTGACGACATATCAATTGCATCACAGTTATATTCCTCAACCTCTTCTGTTGGAGAAATAAACTTCATAACTGGCATTTTACCATAATCCTCTCTTAGAATTAAGTCCACAACCTTATCAGCCAAAGCATGAGTTAGTCTATTATCATATTCAAAACATCTTCCTCCTCTTGGATAATAACCTGTTACTTGAGAGCGTGTTTGTAGTTTAAGTTTTTGTGATATATCGTGTGCTATTATGCCACTAACACCTCCTAGAAGTGCATGTCCATACTCATCAAGCTCCTTTGAAGCATATACAACTTCAGTCTTTCCTGTTTTCTCACTATACCACTTCACTCCCTCCGAAACAGAAATCAAAACTGTTTGTTTTCTTTTATATCTTTCGTTAACTATATTAAAGAAGTTTTCTTGTCTTTCCTTCGTCATTTCAACCTCTGGTACTAAAGAGATTTTAGCACCTCCAAATGTTCCTGCACCAGTTAACCAACCTGCATTTCTTCCCATCACTTCCATAACCATTACCCTTGAATGACTCTCTGCATTGGTTTTGATAATTGAAGCAAACTCTGCAATTCTGTGAGCAGCCGAAGGATAACCCGGACAAATAACCGATTCAATTTCTTTGCCATTAAAGTAATGGCTAGTATGTGTTCTTAAATCGTTATCAATTGTTTTTGGAAAACCAATAACTGGAATACCCTCTTGTTCGTAAAGGCGTTTTGCAGCACCATTTGTATCATCTCCTCCAATGGTAACAAGAATATCTATCTTATACCTTTTAAGGTTTCTAATCACCTGTGGGGTTCTATCTTCTACATTTGACTTAGAAGGAAATGGATTGGTTCTTGAAGATCGGATAGCCGTACCTCCATAATAACTATTATAAGGTTGATTGGTTAAATCCACAATATCGCCATCTCCTAAAAGACCTTTCCAGCCTTTTCTTATACCATAAACTTTAAAGCCCAACATAGAGGCTCTATTTCTAATGGCATCAATACTTGAGTTCAGTGCAGGAGTATCTCCCCCGCCCGATAAAATTGCAATTGTTTTACCCTTAAAGAGTTTATCTTGTAACATAATTTTTTTATTTAAGAATAATATGATTTATTAATATCTAACTATAAATGAATGCAAAAATAGAAAAAGACTTCGACTAATCAAAGCAATTCTCTTCAATTTCCATAATTAATTCTTCGTACCATTTTTCTCCAAATCTTCTAATAAGTGGAGTCTTTAGCATCTTATATAGAGGTAAGTCAATAATCTCTCCTTGAACTAGCGCAGGCTTACAAACATCCCAAGCATGATAATTAACAGCAATGAACTCACCATAGTTTTCAATCCTTATTGGATAGAGATGACAAGAGATTGGCTTTTGGAAATCTACTTTCCCGTCCTCATAAGCCCTTTCAATAGCACATTTAGCTATATCACCATCGTAGGATAAAAACACACAATCCTTTCCTTCAATCAACCTAGTACATAAACCGCCAGTAAAATCTATATCCGAAACACCATTCTCTTCTATTTCTTTAATTCCTTTTTCTGTAAGGTAAGGAATAACCTTTGGTAGCAATTTCTTCAAAATCTTCACTTCCTCCCTCTCAAGCGGTGCTCCAGCATCTCCCTCAATACAACAACTTCCCTTACATTTTTGAAGATCACAGCAAAACTTTATATACTTAATATCCTCACTTACAATAGCATTCTGAACAACTAACATCTAAAACATCTTTATTATTAATAACTTTTAATCTCTAATTTCAACGCCCAAAGTTACCAAATATTCCTTTAAGACTATAATTAATAGTATAATTTAATTTTATCACCATTCTTATTCCCTATTATCAAGATATAAAACACTAAAATGCTGAAAGAAATTCCTCAAACAAAGAAAGAAATTGCTAAGATGTACATCTCACGCTGCTATGATGTACATCGGAGTAAGCTATGATGTACATCGGAGTAAACTAAGATGTACATCACAGCAAAATGAAACAAAGAAAGAGAAATTTTAAACTAAGATTTAGGAATTTATAAGCAAGAAAGAGAAAAATAGAATAAAGATATAGAAAGAGATTTCTGTACTAAAGTATGTTAATTGCCTTTAAGCCACTAGTTTAATAAATAATAAATTATTAATTATGAACAAATCAATAATTATTACATCGTAAGAGTTAATAATTCATTAGAAAAAATGTATTTTTGCACAATAACATTAATATTTTTCTAATTTTAATATTGACAGATGGAAGCCCAAATAGACAATAACGAGAAACCTTCATTGAATTTTATTGAAGAAATTATAGAAAATGACCTTAGAAACGGAGTGCATAAGAGTATTATTACTCGTTTTCCTCCAGAACCTAATGGTTATCTTCATATTGGACATGCAAAAAGCATTTGTCTTAACTTTGGTTTAGCTATTAAGTATGGTGGGAAAACTAATCTTCGTTTCGATGACACAAACCCTGTTAAGGAAGAAGTTGAATATGTTGATAGTATTAAGGAAGATATTAAATGGTTAGGCTTTAAATGGGCAGGTGAGTTTTATGCCTCAGATTATTTCGAACAGCTATATGAGTGGGCTATTGTTCTAATTAAGAAAGGACTTGCTTATGTTGATGACCAAACGCTTGAAGAAATAAGAATTAATAGAGGTACTATTCAAACTCCTGGCAAAAACAGTCCCTTTCGTGATAGGTCGGTTGAGGAAAACTTAAAGCTTTTCCAAGAAATGAGAGAAGGCAAATATGCTGATGGAGAAAAAATACTTAGAGCAAAGATTGATATGGCTCATCCAAATATGCATATGAGAGACCCTCTAATGTATCGTATCCTTCATGCAGAACACCATAGAACAGGCAACGATTGGTGCATATATCCTATGTATGATTATGCTCATGGTGAGTCTGACTCAATTGAAAGGATAACTCACTCGATTTGTACCCTAGAATTTGATGTTCACCGTCCATTATACGATTGGTTTATTGAGAAATTAGAAATTTTCCCATCTCATCAATATGAATTTGCACGCTTAAATCTTTCTTATACTGTTATGAGTAAGAGAAAACTCTTGGAACTTGTTAAGGAAAACCATGTTAGCGGTTGGGATGATGCAAGAATGCCTACCATTTGTGGACTTCGCCGAAGAGGATACACACCTGAGAGTATACGTCATTTCTGTGATTCAATTGGAGTTGCAAAAAGAGATAATATTATTGACTTTGGACGTTTAGAGTTTTCATTACGTGAGGATTTAAACAAAAAAGCAAATAGAGTTATGGCTGTCTTGGATCCAATCAAACTTATTATTGACAACTACCCTGAGGGAGAAAAAGAAGAGCTTGAAGCAATTAATAACCCTGAGGATGAATCAGCTGGATCAAGAATGCTTCCTTTTTCAAAGACTCTTTACATTGAAAGAAATGACTTTATGGAAGAACCTCCTAAGAAGTATTTCCGTTTAGCTATTGGTAAAGAGGTTCGTCTTCGTTATGCATATTTTGTTACTTGTACCAGTGTTGAAAAAGACTCTAATGGCAATATTACTGCAATTCATTGTACTTATGACCCTCTTTCAAAAGGTGGCAACTCGCCTGATGGAAGAAAGGTTAAGGGAACAATTCACTGGGTTGATGCAGAGGACTGTTTAAATGCAGAGGTTAGATTATTTGATCGTTTATTTGTTTCAGAAACACCAGAAAAGGTTGAACCAGGGAAAACATTTATAGATAATTTAAATCCTGACTCATTAAAAGTTATTCCTAATGCAAAAGTTGAAAGGTCTTTAGCTGATGTAAATCATTTAGATAGCTTCCAGTTTGAACGTCTTGGTTATTTTAATGTTGACTATGATTCAACAAAAGAAAATTTAGTATTTAATAGAACTTGTACCTTAAAGGACTCTTGGACAAAACAAAATTAATAGATATGAAGAAGGTTTTTTTATTAGCTTTTACTTTGATGGTTTGTTTTTCTTTTAATGCAAACTCTCAAAGCTATCATAGACTAAGTGGTGGTCAGCCATACGATATTTTCTATATTGTTAAGCCAGCTTACTTCCAAGCTTATGGGGATGATTTTACTAAGAATTACGTTTCGGGCTTTGGTGCAAATATAGCATTAGAGTATCAGTTCCAAGAAGCTAAGGTTGGTGTTGGAGTTGAAATGGGATATTCTTTTATTGAAGGAAACTCATATAAGATTAAGTATCTTCCTAGAAAACATGTTAAAAACCTAAGTCAATTTCCTTTAACTATTTATGCTAACTATTATTTACATAACCAAGAGACTTATTTCTCTTTCTTAGATAGATTAAAACCTTATGTTGGAATTGGATTTGGAGCAATTTGGGGAGTTTATGACTATAGTTTAAGTAATGAAGAGAATAAGGATTACGATAGTTTTGGATATTATTTAAGAGAATATGAGGGACAAGGTGGAATTCGTCTTGGAATATTACCAAGAGCTGGACTTCTTTTTGCAATAGACAATCATGCGTTTGGTTTTGAGGTAGGTTTTCAACATTATTTCAAATCTGATAGGTTAGAAAAGCAACAACAGTTTTCTTATGGGCTAACATATATTTATGTTATTGACTAATCAAAATCAAACAATATTGTGTTTCAAGCATTTATTTTATCAGCAGGACTAGGGACAAGACTTAAACCTTTGACCGATTCGAAGCCTAAAGCTTTAGTTGAAGTAAACGATGTTAGTTTGCTAGAGCACAATATCAACAAGCTTATCTCCTACTCTTGCAAACATATAGTTTTAAATGTTCATCACTTCTCAGAACAAATTCTTGAACACATTTCTAAGAAGCATTATGCTTGTGATATTTACATTTCAGATGAGACAGAATTATTACTTGACACTGGTGGAGCGCTTAAAAATGCTAGAAACTTATTTGACTTTTCAAAAGATATCCTAATTCATAATGTGGATATTCTTTCCAAAATAGATTTCAATTCTTTCTATCTTTCACATAAAGAAAAGTCATCCTTAGCTACTTTAGCAATAAGTCAGAGGGAAACAAGTAGGTATTTATTGTTTAATGAAAACCAAATGCTAGGTGGTTGGGAAAACAGAAAGACAGGTGAAAGGATTATTGTAAAAGACGAGATTGATTTGAAACCTTATGGCTTTAGTGGAATTCAATTAATAAAGCCAGAGCTTATTGATTTAATTGATAATAAGGAAAAGGTATTTTCTATAATTCCTGAGTATTTGAAACTGGCTAAGTCCTACCCTATCAATTCTTTTGTCCACTCAAAAGATATTTGGGTTGATGTTGGAAGAATTGAGAAAATAAAGGAAGCAGAAGAGCTATATCTCAATAGTTAAACCGTCATAAGCCAATGAAACATTAAGAGGAAGTTCCTTTTCAACCTCTTTATATAGTCCTAAGAAATGACTTATATGAGTAAGATATGCCTGCTTTGGTTTAATTTCTTCAATCAATTCTAATGCTTCTTGAAGGTTGAAATGCGAAAAATGCTCTTCTCTTCTTAATGCATTAACAACCATTAACTCTACTCCTTTTAACTTTTCCTTTTCTTCGTCTTTAATAGTCTTTGCATCCGTAATATAAGCAAAGTTATTAATTCTATATGCTAATATTGGGAGTTTATGGTGCATTACTTCAATTGGAATTACCTCTAATTCTTTAACTCTAAAACTTTCTTTATTATCTATAACACAAAGTTTGAAATTAGGTAAGCCTGGATACCTTGGTTCTCTAAAACAATAGGCAAATGCACATTTAATTTCTTCTAAAGCCTTATTGTTTGAATAAATTGGCATAGCTTCACTTTGAAGGTAATTATAGGAACGGACATCATCTAATCCGCTAATATGGTCACGATGCGAATGTGTAACCAAGATAGCATCCAGCCTATTAACATTATAAGTTAGCATTTGTTGTCGAAAATCAGGACCAGCATCAATTGATAAAACTGTTCCTTCTTTACTTTCTATCAAACAAGAAGATCTTAGACGTTTGTCCTTAGGGTTATTAGACAAACAAACCTCGCAATGGCACCCAATTAATGGTACTCCTTGCGAGGTTCCTGTTCCTAAAAGAGTTATCCTTAGATTGCCCATTTTATCCAAATTGCACCCCAAGTAAATCCTGCTCCAAAAGCTGTAAGTATTAAGTTATCGCCTTTTTTGAATTTATCTTGATTCTCCCACATTAATAATGGAATTGTTGCAGAAGTGGTATTGCCGTATTTTTCTATATTTATCAATACTTTCTTAGGATCTAAACCTAGTCTTTCTCCTGTTGCTGTAATGATTCTTAAATTTGCTTGGTGAGGAAGAAGATATGAAATATTATCAGAGATTAAGTTATTTCTCTTCATTAATGCCTCAGTAGCTTCAGCCATTTTTGTAACAGCCCATTTAAAAACTTGCTGTCCTTCTTGATAGATATAATGTTCTCTATTATCAATTGTTTCATGAGTTGGTGGATTAACACTTCCTCCTGCTTTTTGGTGAAGGTGTTTCTTACCAACACCATCAGCTAAAAGAATTGCATCCATAAAACCAACTTCTTCTTCTGTTGCTTCAAGCAAAATTGCTCCAGCGCCATCTCCAAAAATTGGACAAGTAGATCGATCAGTATAATCAACAATTGTTGACATCTTTTCAGCTCCAACAACTATTACTTTCTTAACAAAACCACTTTCAATATATTTTGCAGCAGTTGTCAGTCCATTAATGAAGCCTGAACATCCTGCATTAATATCAAAACCAAATCCATTTTTAATTCCGCATTTATCTGCTATAATATTAGCTGTTGCTGGAAACAACATATCTGGCGTTACTGTACAACAAATCAAAAGTTCTATTTCTGACGGATCTATATTTTTCTTTTTAAGGATATTTTTTACTACAACTTCCCCTAAATCTGATGAACCCTTACCTTTTTCTTTTAAAATATGACGATCTTTAATACCTATACGAGTCATTATCCACTCATCGGTAGTATCAACCATCTCACTTAATTCTTCATTTGTCAGAATATAATCAGGTAAGTATCCTTCAACTGCTGTAATTGCAGCTCTTATTTTTGTCATATTACAAATTATTTAGATTCTGTTTTAAAACCTTTTCTATATGATCATTTATATTAGACTCATAAATGGTTTTTGATTGAAGTAACATTGATTTAATAGCTCTTTCGTTTGATATCCCATGAGCTACAATAACAACTTTCTTTGCTCCAAGAAGAGGTAAACCTCCATATATTTCGTAGTTACAATTCTTTATGAAATCGTTCTTCACCCCACTCTTAACCATTATCCTAGCAAAAGCTTCAGTATGTTTCATGATTAAGTTTCCTATAAAACCATCGCAAACAATAACGTCAAAATTGTCATCAAAAATCTCACTAGGCTCAGCATTACCTATAAAATTAAAGTCTTTAGAACCTTTCATTAATTGCATAGCAGCCTGAGATTGAACATTACCCTTTTCTTCTTCTTCGCCAATGTTTAATAAGCCAACCCTTGGGTTTTCTAAATTAAGTGAGTACTCTGCATAGAAACTACCTAAAACACCAAATTGGTAAATCTGTTCTGGTTTTGCATCAGGATTAACCCCAACATCAACCATAACAGTTAATCCTCCATTTTGTTTAGGAAGTAATGCTGCAAAACATGGACGGATAATTCCTTCCACTACTCCAACATTATACATAGTTCCTACTAGCATAACACCAGTATTACCTGCACTAGAAAAAGTATCAATTTTACCTTCTTTTAGATAATTAAAACCAAGGGCAATTGAAGAGTTCGGTTTATTTTGAAGTGCTTTGATTGGCTTGTCATGCATATCAATTACTTCAGGTGCATCAACAATATCAAAATCATCAACCGAGGCACCATTAAGCTCAAGATGTTCAATAATAACATTTTTATTGCCAAATAGTACTATTCTGTCTTGTTCAGAGAGCTCTCTTTTAGCAAGAATAGCTCCTAATATAGTAGCTTGGGGAGCATAATCGCCTCCCATTGCATCAAATCCTATCCTCATAATAAAGAAGATTTAGATTATGCTGTTGCTCCCTTGTCTATCGCTAGTTTTCCTTTGTAGTATCCACATTCAGGACAAACTCTGTGATATATAACAGTTGATCCACAGTTGCTACAAGCTGCAAGCTGCACAGATTCAACTTTATGGTGTGTTCTTCTTTTTGCTGATCTCTGAGTAGAGATTTTGCGTTTTGGATGTGCCATTTTTTAGTATTTTAAAATGTTATTATTCAAATTTTATATTTCTAAGTACATTCCAACGTGGATCTGTACTCTTATCACTATCTTCTTCTCTTTTATTGATTCTTTCTACAATATCACTATTGCATTTACTTATTTCATGTACACATTTCATTGGTTTACTTAATAAAATGCATTCATATATATGCTGTGAAAGATCAATTACATCTTCTTTATTAGAGATAATTATTACATCATCTTTTTCTTCAAGATATTTGTCTCCAAATTTAACAAATAAGGTATTATCACCTTTGATTTTTACATCTAATGGGTCTAAGCACCTATCACACAAAATATTTAAGGTTCCTTTAAAATTAAAATTAAAGGTTAACATCCTTTCCTCCTTCAACAAATCAACTTTTATTTTGATGTTTGCACCTAAAATATCTTCATTCTCAAACTTATCGAATAAGGACTTATCTACTTCAAAATCAAACCTATGTTCTCCAAGTACTAGAGATGCAAAATCAATTGAATAATTCATTGTATCCTTTTCTATAACCTTATTGTTTTATACGTTTTGAGCTTGCAAAGATACATTTTTTTTCTATATTCTATATATGAATAAGATTTTTTTTACATTTGCAGATAATTAGTAGAAGAAATCTAACCTAAATTCTTTAAGAAATGAAGAAACTTAACTTATTATTATTGCCATTATTTATCTTAGTTTTATTTACAGGATGTAAGTATGATGATTATGATGTGGATGATTTTGATTCAAAGATATCTGAATTACAAGCTTATAATGGAGATAATGTTTTCGAAGTCATTGAGAAATTAGAAGGTCAAGGTTTATATGTTGAATCAGATTCAAATGGACTAGTTCAATTAACTAATTCAAATGGTTCAATTGTTTATATTTTAATATATAATAGCAGAAATAAGATTACGGAGTCAAAATTTGAATATTATACTAGTAAACCTACCTACGCCTTAGATATGTTTGGGAAATGGCATAATACTGCCTTTAATCTCAATTATACAAATTACTATATTGGAGAAATTACTTTCTTAGATGATATAATTAAAACTTTTAGATCGGAATCTAAGTTTATGGATGATTTCGAAAAATATGGAGCTGATATATATAATTGCTATGAAGAATGGAATAGTAGTTATTATGGCTGTTATATTGAATATAGTGTAATAAACATATCCACAAGAAAAGTAAGTGTTGGGTGCTTTGAACTTGACAAAAAAGGTTCCAATAAGAAAGAATAATGTCTTTTTTATTCTTAATTAACAGCAGGTTTATAGAATCAAATCTTAACAGCATTTATTTTTAATTTTTAAACTGTTAAATTTGAGTATAACTACTCATTATCAGCGTTTAAATTCTATTTTATTTGATAATAATAAATTATATTAGGATTTCCATACTCCTCCATTGCCAATGAAGAATCACTAATAC
>JAQVXZ010000019.1 GCA_028708845.1 Bacteroidales bacterium | reverse complement strand
TATTGCAAACAAAATGATGTTTTTCTGCGTTATATGTTTATTGAGTATATATTTTAGGTGTTATGGAAAAGAAGAAAATGAATATCGAGAAGGTTGTTGAGGCTTCGAATGGGAACTTATATGAGATTTATTTGAAGGAAGAGGAGGGTGAGAGGATGCTAAATATTGCTATTGGTGAGCAGGAGGCTAAGAGGATTTTGGTTTTGATGGACGGTGTTCAGATGCCCAGGCCGCTTACTCATGATTTGTTTTTCAATGTTTTAAATGGATATAACATTACGATTGAAGAGGTAATTATTACTAATTTCTATGAGGGGGTATATGCTGCAAATATTGTCTGCGTTTGCGATGGGGAGAAAAAGATATTTGATGCTAGAAGTTCTGATGCTATAAATATGGCTCTTAAATTTAAATCACCTATCTTTGCAAGCGAAGAAATCTTGAGAGTTGTAGGCTTTCCCTCTAGTGAAATGGAGGAGGAGGGAATGCCATATAATGATATTAAAATTATTATTGAAACTTCTGATGACCTACGAGTTGAGGGTTTAGAGAAATTATTGGCTATTGCTGTTGAGCAGGAAGATTATGATGCGGCAGCGGAGCTAAGAGATGAAATAGATAGATTAAAAAAAACTAAAGAAAAGGAATAAATTATATGTCATTATTAGAAATAAAAAACCTTCATGCCTCAATTAATGGTAAAGAGATTTTGAAGGGTGTTGATCTAACGATTAACAAAGGTGAGGTTCACGCTATTATGGGACCTAACGGCAATGGTAAAAGTACTCTTGCTTCAATTATAGCTGGTAGAGATACTTTCGATGTCACTCAGGGTGAGATTATTTATGAAGGTAAAAACCTTTTTGACCTCTCTGTTGAACAGAGGGCTGCTGAGGGTATATTCCTTGGGTTTCAATATCCTGTGGAAATTCCTGGTGTTAGTATAGCCAATTTTATGAAAACGGCTATCAATGAACAAAGAAAGTATAAGGGCTTGGATCCTATGCCTTCTATGGAGTTTATGAAACTTATGGAGAAGCAAAAGAAGATTGTTGACTTGGATACTAAGCTTGCGAGTCGTTCGGTTAATGAAGGGTTTTCGGGTGGAGAGAAAAAGAAAAATGAAATATTCCAAATGGCAATGCTTCATCCAACGCTTTCAATCTTAGATGAAACTGACTCTGGTCTGGACATTGATGCTCTTAGGGTTGTTGCCTCTGGGGTTAATGCTCTAAGGTCTCCTGAGGTTTCTACAATTTTAATTACTCACTACCAAAGACTTCTTGACTATATCGTTCCTGATTTTGTTCATGTATTATTTGAAGGAAAAATAGTTAGAACAGGACCAAGGGAATTGGCTCTTGAATTAGAGGAAAAAGGTTACGAATGGCTTAGATAAAACTATGGATAATTTTAAAAAAGCAATAAGACCCAAAGAAGAAGATTTTGCAGATTTTAGTTGTCATCTAACACAGCTAAAAACTTTTAGAATCCACCAATATAATGGTTTCTTCTTTGAGAGAAATGATAATGACGTTTTATTAGATAAAAACATTATTATTTGCAGCATTAAGTCTGCAATGAAAAATCATAAATCGATATATAATTCAGCAAAAAATCTTCAACCTCTTAGCAGTGATGACGATGGCTTGTTTATTTATATTCCAAGAAATACAATACTAGATACTCCACTTCAAATTCTTAATGTTATTAAGACTTTTGAGCCTTTGAAAATAGAGGCTAAGACTCTTATTATTGTAGGAGAGAATAGTCATCTTAAGCTTATCTATTGTGATGATACGGTTAACGATAATCTTAGCAAGACCGAATCGAAGATATCTGTGGTTTTAGAGAAGGACTCGAGTTTAGAATATTATAAGATGGAGAATATCAATAATCTATCTTCAATCTTTACCGATAGCAATTTTGTGTTAGATACCAATTGTGAGCTAAAAACTTTTTGGCTAAGTATTAATGGTGGTGATATTAAAAACAAGCTTTCTGTTGCCTTGGATGGACAGTACGCAAGGGCTGACCTTAATGGTTTGTATATGGTGGATAGGGATCAGGTTGTGGATAATCAGGTTTCGGTTAGTCATAACCAGCCAAACTGTCATTCCAACCAACTATATAAAGGAATACTTGACGACTCGGCTAAGGCTCAGTTTAAGGGTCATATATATGTAAGTCAAAATGCTCCATATACCGAGGCTATACAAAACAATAGAAATATACTTTTGACCGATAAGGCTGTGGTAAATACTCAACCTTTTTTGGAAATTTATAACGACGATGTTAAGTGTGCTCATGGTGCAACTATTGGACAACTTGACCAATCGGCTATGTTCTATATGAGAAGTAGAGGGATTTCAGAAAGAAGTGCTAAGATGTTACTAATGTTTGCTTTCTGCACCGAGATTCTTTCTAAGGCTTCAATTGAGGAGTTGGTTGATACATTACAAGATATTATCAAACGACGCCTTCATGGAGAGCTTTCAAGTTGTGAGAACTGTGTTTTGTTATGCAGCACTCCTTGTGGAACATCGGATGTAGATTTTATCTAAAACAAACTAAGAATAAATAAATGAAAGTTGCTTTATATGGCAGGAGTCCAAAGCAAGATGATATTATTTATGTTCAAAAACTTATTTCAGAGATTGAGCAAAGGAACCCTTATATCATTATCCATAAGTCTTTCTACGAAAAGATAAAGGATAAGATAAGTTTTTCTAAGCCCTATAAAACCTTTACTAATAAGGAAGATTTGGAAGAGGGGGTAGGTATTATTTTTTCATTAGGAGGAGATGGGACTTTGCTTGATACCCTTCCAATAATGGGACATTCTGAAATACCTATACTTGGAATAAATATTGGTCATCTTGGATTTCTAACCTCTGTGGGAAGAGATGGGATTTCGAATCTTTTGGAAGAATTGGAAGTTAAGAACTATTATATTGGCAAACGTACAATATTAGAGGTTGACCAGAAGAATATAGAGATTAAAGATAAATATGCTTTAAATGATATATGTATTCGATCAGCAAAGGCTGGTGAGCTATTAGATATATCAATATTTATTGACGATGAGTTTTTGGCAACCTATACTGCAGATGGAGTAATTGTTACCACACCCACAGGCTCAACAGCCTATAATATGAGTGCAGGAGGCCCAATAATCACTCCCCAAGCTCCATGTATAGGCATAACTCCAATTTGTCCACATAACCTAACTTTTAGACCAATTATTATTTCTGATACTTCAAATATTAGATTAGAGGTTAAGGAATCGAGTGAGGATATAATGATATATATAGATTCTCAATCAACTAGGGTTCTTCCTCCTTTTAATGTGGATATTAAGAAAGCTGATTTTAATTTTAATCTAATTAGAATGAATAACCAGACTTTCTTTGATGCAATAAGAAAGAAACTGATGTGGGGTACATATATTAGAAGAGGGTAGGGATGAGTACGAAGCTAAAAAGAGGAATTAGAAAGTGGAAGAGGTTTTATCCTCAACTCAAGCATAAGCACCGTTTGATAGTGATGGACTCAGAAACATTTACTGAGAAGTTTACCTTAAAACTAACGGCTGTTAATCTTTTTACCTTTGTGGGTTTAGGAATAATAGTCTTAATCCTACTAACAATTGTACTAATTGCTTTTACTCCACTTAGAGAATATATACCAGGCTATACAAATGCTGAAATGGAAAAACAAGCATATAAGAATGCAGAAAAAATAGACTCATTAACAAAAGTTATTTCTCAGCAGGAATTAATGCTAAATAATATAAGAATGGTGGTTTTGGGAGAAGATGTGCCAGATTTGAATTTTGTAACAATTGATAGCTTAAAGAATTATGATAATATTCAACTCGAGCGTTCAAAGGCAGATTCACTACTTAGGCTTTCTTTCGAATAGAATCAGACCAAGAATTAACTATTAGTTTAAACTATAATATGGAAGAAAAAAGAGTTGCAATTATAGGCTCAACAGGTTCAATAGGGAAACAAACCTTGGAGGTAATCAGACACCATAAGGAGAGGTTTTCTGTTGAGGTATTAACTGCAAACACTCAGGCTGATTTGCTAATAGAACAAGCCCTAGAGTTTGATCCTAACTGTGTTGTTATTGCAGATAAGAGTCAGTATTTAAAGGTTAAGGAAGCACTTGCTTCAACCGACATAAAAGTATTTGCAGGTTCAGAGTCAATAGAAGATGTGGTTCAAATGGAATCTGTAGATATTGTGATTATGGCTCTTGTGGGTTTTGCAGGACTTCGCCCAACCCTAAAAGCAATTGAGGCTAAGAAACCAGTAGCATTATCGAACAAAGAAACACTTGTTGTGGCAGGAGAGCTTGTAACAAAGCTTGCAGCCCAGAACAATGTACCAATAATTCCTGTTGATTCCGAACACTCAGCTATTTTTCAGTGTTTGGCAGGAGAGTTTTACAACAAAATAGAGAAAATTATTCTTACTGCATCAGGTGGACCATTTAGAGGGAAGTCGAAGGATTTCTTGGCAAAGGTTACCCCAGAGCAAGCCCTAAAACATCCTAATTGGGTAATGGGAAAGAAAGTTACTATTGACTCTGCAACCCTTATGAATAAAGGCTTAGAGGTTATTGAAGCAAAGTGGTTATTTAATTTAGATGCAAAGAAAATAGAGGCTGTTGTTCATCCGCAATCAATCATTCACTCAATGGTTGAATTTGAAGATGGTTCGGTTAAAGCACAGTTAGGACTTGCTGATATGAAGTTACCTATTCAATATGCATTATCTTATCCTGAGCGTTTGAAAACCAATTTCCCTAAGTTCGATATATTCAACTATCCTAACCTCACATTTGAAAAGCCAGACTACGAAGGATTTAGATGTTTGGGCTTGGCATATAAGGCAATTGAAAAAGGAGGTAATCTTCCAACTATTATGAATGTTGCAAATGAAATAGCGGTTGAAAGTTTCTTAAAAGGGAATATAGGCTTCTTGGATATTGCTAATGTTATTGAGGAGGCAATGGATAAATACAATTTTATACTCAAGCCAGACGTTAATAACCTTTTTGACACAGACAATGAAGTTCGAAGAGAATTAAGCTCGTTATATTTAAAATAAAAAACCAAAAACTTAAACACAAAATAAAAAATAAACACACAAAATAAACAATGAAAATATTAGCATTATTAGTATCATTATCGCTTTTAGTATTTATTCACGAATTAGGGCATTATTTATTTGCAAGACTATTTAAGACAAGAGTAGATAAGTTCTATCTTTTCTTTAACCCTTATTTCTCAATCCTAAGAGCTAAGAAGGTAAAAGGAAAATGGAATTTAAGTTGGTTCTCTAAGAAGTCTCCAGATAGTTTTGAGACCGAACCAGACCATACAGAATGGGGAATTGGTTGGGTGCCACTTGGAGGTTATTGTGCAATTTCAGGCATGATAGACGAAAATACAACATCTGCTGACCAGCTTCCTTCTGAGGTTAATCCTTGGGAATACCGCTCAAAACCAGCTTGGCAAAGGCTTTTAATTGTCCTTGGTGGTGTGATAATGAACTTCGTAGGTGCTCTTATTATTTTCTCAATGATGCTATTTGCTTGGGGAAAAGAAACTCTTCCTATTCAAAATGCAACCATGGGTTACGATTATACCGATGTAGCCTTAAAGAATGGTTTTCAAAATGGAGATATAATATTGGCAGTTAATGCTAAGCCTGTTTATGAAATGCAAGATGCAGTTGAGAAGCTATTATTAGACGAATCACCAACATGTACAATACGAAGAGGTTTAGAAACAATTAAGATAGATTTACCTAAGGATTTTTCAAAACAAATGATTGCTGCAAATGCTAAGTTATTTGCTGCACCTCGTTTCCCATTTGTTATTGACAATTTTGCAATAGGCTCAATTGCTCAAAAATCTGGTATGGAAATAGGGGATAGTATTGTTGGAATTAACGGAGTAGAAACTCAAACATTTACAGACTTTGTTGGAGAAATATCAAAATATAAATCAAAAGAAGTAAGAGTAGATTTTTATCGTAATAATACTGCTCAATCTGTTTTGCTTAATCTTGATGATAATGGTAAAATTGGTGCAGTAGCAAGAAGTCCTTATCTAATCTTCCCAACCAAAGAAATATCGTATGGTTTCTTTGAATCAATTCCAGCTGGTATTGCTCAAGGAACAGAAACCTTAGTAAACTATGTAAAGCAATTTAAGTTTGTATTCTCAAAAGAAGGGGCATCTCAACTTGGTGGGTTTGGTACAATTGGTAACCTATTCCCTGCTTCTTGGAGCTGGCCAATATTTTGGCAAATGACAGCTTTCCTTTCAATAATTTTAGCATTTATGAATATTCTTCCAATACCAGGACTTGACGGAGGACACGTTATGTTCACACTTTGGGAAATGATAACAAGAAGAAAACCAGGAGATAAGTTTCTTGAAAGAGCACAAATGGTGGGTATGATTCTTCTTTTCACACTTCTTATTTATGCAAATGGTAACGACTTAGTAAGATGGATAGGTGGTAAATTCTAAATAATAAAACATATATATAATGAGAGCAGTAATAGTTGGAACAGGATATGTAGGACTAGTGACAGGTACTTGTTTTGCCGAAATGGGTATCGATGTTATTTGTGTTGATATTGACGAGAATAAAATTGAGAACCTTAATAAAGGAATATCTCCAATCTATGAACCAGGCTTAGATGAACTTATTGAAAAGAATGTTGCTAAGGGTAGGTTAAAGTTCTCAACCAATTTATCGGAGTGCATTGAAGAGGCTGATGTTATTTTCTCTGCCGTGGGAACTCCACCCGATGAAGATGGTAGTGCTGACCTTAAATATGTTTTAGATGTAGCCAAACAAATTGGTCAGAATATGAATCACTATTGTTTGGTTGTAACAAAGAGTACTGTCCCTGTTGGCACTGCACAAAAGGTTAAGCAGGTTATACAAGAGGAGCTAGATAAGAGAGGAAAGAATATTGATTTCGATATAGCTTCAAACCCTGAATTCTTAAAGGAAGGGAATGCTGTTAGTGATTTCCTTTCCCCAGATAGAATTGTTGTTGGACTTGAGTCTGAAAAGGCAGAAGAGATAATGAATCGCCTATATAAACCTTTTACTCTTAATGGACATAATGTTATTTATATGGATGTTCCATCAGCTGAGATGACAAAATATGCTGCAAATGCAATGCTTGCTGTAAGGATAAGCTTTATGAATGAGATGGCTAACCTATGCGAAAAGGTTGGTGCAAATGTAAATATGGTTAGAAGAGGGATAGGAAGCGACCCAAGAATTGGTAATAAATTTCTTTATTCTGGCATAGGTTATGGCGGTAGCTGTTTTCCAAAAGATGTTAAGGCACTATATAAAACAGGACTTGAAAACGGCATTGAGTTAAAACTTGTGAAAGCTGCTGAAGAAAGAAACAACGAACAAAAGCTAGTTCTATTTAATAAACTAAAAGCAATCTATCCAGATTTAACTGGTAAAACAATTGCTATTTGGGGCTTATCTTTCAAGCCAGAAACAGATGATATGAGAGAGGCTCCATCACTTTATATCTTAAATGCTTTATCGAAACAAGGCTGTAAGATTAGGGTGTACGACCCAATTGCGATGGAAGAAACTAAGAGAAGATTAATTAATCTTGATTTAGAATACTGTCAGGATGAATATGAGGTGGTTGAAAATGCAGATGCACTATTGCTTTTGACAGAGTGGAAAGAATTCCGTTTGCCAAAATGGGATAGAGTTAAAGAAAAAATGAATAAATTAATCCTTTTGGATGGTAGAAACATATATGATGGGAACGAAATGAGAGCATTGGGTTTTTACTACGAAGGGATAGGAACAAAATAAGACTATGAAAACAATATTAGTAACAGGAGGAAATGGTCAGTTAGGTAGTTCTTTAAAGAAAATAGCTAAAGATTACCCAGACTACCAATTAGAATTTACAGATTATCAAGATTTAGATGTCACCTCACAAGATGATATTTCAAATTACTTAGATACGAAACCTTTTTTTGCAATAATTAACTGCGCTGCCTATACTGCGGTTGACAAAGCAGAAACAGATATAGAAAAAGCAAGAGAGTTAAATTCTATGGCTCCTCTTTATCTTGCAATAGAATCAGAAAAAAGAGATATGGGCTTAATCCATATCTCCACAGATTATGTTTTTGGAAATACAAAAAACACTCCAATACATCCATTAGATACTGACACTGTTCCTAGTTCAATTTATGGTATGACTAAGCTAGAGGGTGAAGAAAATATTAAAAATAGCCATTCTTGTTATGCAATAATTAGAACAGCGTGGTTATATTCTGAATTTGGGACAAACTTTGTTAAAACAATGATTAATGTAGGAGGAAAGAGTGAAAATGTAAATGTGGTTTACGACCAGGTTGGCAGTCCTACTTATGCAGTGGATTTGGCAAGGGCTATTATGGCAATGGTGGGTAAGCTAGATTCATTTACCTCTGAAACCCTTCATTATACAAACGAAGGAGTATGTAGCTGGTACGATTTTGCTAAAAAGATAATGGAATTAAAGAAATTGAAATGTACGGTTAATCCTATTGTTTCTAATCAGTTCCCTTCTCCAGCACCAAGACCTTCTTATAGCGTTTTAGATAAACAACCAATCAAAGACCTTCTTTCAATAACTATTCCTCATTGGGAAGATAGCCTGAAAGAATGCTTGAAAAAGCTATAAGAAAGTGATAATCTAAAATAGTATTTCTTAGAATATAACGCTAAAAAGCACAAATAACCAGTGTGCTGATATTCCTGCAAACAATCCTCCAATTGTGTGAGATATAATTGCTTTACCTGTTAGTTTTCTGTATCCAAGTGAGTCGAGCATTGCTGTATGTGTGCTTAAATAACCACTCCAACACATTCCCATTGCGGTGAAAACTGCAATAGCATTTGCATCAATTAGTCCAGCTTCCTGGAACTTAGGAACCAAACCAAGTGCTGCACCAACTGCTCCAAGTGAAGTCATTGGAAAAGCAATAAGTTCTGGGCTTGTGAAACCAAATAGCCATTCAAAAACAAAGCCAATCTTTCCAGCAAGATGAGGAAGTATTGCAATACCCTCATAAGCACTGCCCGTGAATCCCTCTGCTGAAGGTCCAAAGGTAAGCATCATAACAAAGGTTGAGATAATTAGAACTCCAGGAATAATAGCAAGACCTAAATCAACACCAGTCTTTCCGCCATCAAGCACAGAGTTTAAAACTCTTAAGAAAATACTACCCTCTGATCTAAAACAAATTCTTTGTTCATCACCATCACCATTTTCACCTTCTTCAAGTTCAGGATATGATCTAAGTATCATCTTTTGCATAATCCTTGTTGAAATTAAGCTACCAATAACAGCTCCAGCTAGTCCAACCATCGCAGCAGAAGCAAATCCTCTACCTGCCATAAATATAATTACAACTAAGCCCATTCCAAAGGCAGTGCCGAAGTTTGTAAGGGAAATCAATTGGTATTTCTTAAAGTATTGGCTGAAGTTTTTATCCTTAGCAAGCGAAATGATAGCAGGGTTATCGGAAAGAAAAGTAAGTATTCCTCCTAAGGCAGCAACGCCTGGCAAATTATAAAGTGGTTTCATCAGTGGCTTTAAAGCAACTTCAATTAATCGAACAACGCCAAACTCTGTTAATAACTTACCTAAGGCACCTGACAAAACAGTAATACCCATTATATATAGAACAGTTTCCATTAATAAGTGGTAAGAAGTTTGCATTATTGTGTTTAGCATATTTGGCAAACCCATTATATTGCTAATATAACCAAACATTCCGAAAAAGATAACTAGGAAAACTACTGCCTCAATTCTCCTCTGTGTTAAGAACTTTAATGATTTGAAATTCATATTCTATTTTTTATAACTATTGTATACTAACTATCTTTCCAAAACCTTCATCTGCCAAGTAACCCCAACATTAAACATATTATATTTAACATCAGCATTATTACTAGTCCAGTATGCATGCACCCTTACGTCTTTCTTATCCTTAATAGGGAAGTATTCAAGCCCAGCACCATAATACAAATACTTAGTTCCAGGCACAACATATCTATCATAAACAAATGCAGCATTTGAACTTTGAGCTAAATTTTCATCATAACCTGCCTTAATAAAAGCATTAAACCTATTATTAAAACTATAAGTAGCATCTCCAATAATAGAATAATCTGCAAAGAAATTCTTCTGCTCACCAGAGGCTCTATTTATTAAGTCAAGTTCCAAAGTAAAACCTCCAAATGTAAACTTATTACCAAGAACAATATAATTAATGAAATGACCCTTCTCATATTCAATCATATTAACCGAATAAATCGTTTTAAACCAGTCCATATTCCCATACCAAATTAGGTTATAGGCATAGAGACTAGAAAACTTCTTAGTAGAAAACGGAGAGTTAGAGATTTGAAAGCCAAGATTATGATTCCTATCCTTAGAGGTATAATTAATCATAGCACCAAGTTCATAACAATAAACATTATTCCAAAAATCTGACCAAAAATACTGATCAATTGGAGCATAATCATATTCCCAACCGCCAATCTGAATAACTTGCTGACCCCCAGAAAGAGTGAAAGCATTATTCACCTTATAATTAATATATGCCCAATCAATAGGGTGGAAATTACTCTTATTATCCTTGCCTGCAAACTGAAAATTATCAACCGCATTAAGAGAAATACGCTGACGATAATTATAGGAGAACTTCTCATTAATTTCCCCATCAACCATAATGTTAAAAAACTTCCCATGTATACCTGATGAGGCTGAGGAATCCATATTAGTAGGCGAAAGAGCCTCAAAATCAAATCGAGTGTTAAACTTCAATCTAACCTTTGGGTTTACGTCTTGCGACATAACAACAGTAGATAAGGTAGATAAGACGAGTAAAAAAACAGTTAAAATCTTCTTCATTTCTCTCTAAAATCTTCTTTAATAAAAGCATGCAAAGATAGTATTATATCTTTATATATGTCAAGTTAGACAATAATTTATTTTTCATATTTTTATTATTGGTAGATTAGATATTAATAACTACATTTGCACCTTAAATAAGTTAAAATTAACAGATATAAGAAATGACTACAACAACAAAAGAAAAATTATTTTCGAAAAATTGGTTTAAAGCATACCTCCTTATTCTAATAGGTAGCTTCTTGTTTGCAGTAGGCGACGTAATGTTTGTAAACCCCTATCGCTTAGCACCAGGAGGAACCTATGGTCTAGCAAACGTATTCAACACACTATGGCCATGGAAGATTAGTTTCTATGCATTTTGCATGGACATACCATTATTATTAATCGGAACCTGGATCTTAGGACCCAAATTTGGCATCAAAACAGTCGTCTCAACATTTCTTATCCTAGGATTTGTCTTCCTAATAGAAACAACTTGGGGATACGACCCAGTAATTCACGACGGATTCCTTACCAATGTAGAACCAGGACAACTAACCTTCGTTCCCGACTACTTCCTCAACACCCTAATAGCAGGATTAATTTATGGACTAGCAATAGGCCTAATTTTCAAGTCAGGAGCAACCTCAGGCGGATCAGATATCATAGCAATGATACTTAATAAATTCACCAAAATATCCCTAGGAACCTTAGTACTAATAGTAGACTCAACCATCACCCTAACAACCCTTTTCGCATTCGGGCAATTCCGTTTGCCAATCTATTCCATCCTTCTAATCTTTATAGAAAGCAGGCTAATAGACATTGTAGTTGATGGAGTAAAGACCTATAAAACCCTATTTATAGTGACCAATAACTACGAAGGAGTAAGAGATGCAATTATCAATGACCTAAATAGAGGAGGCACCTGCTTTGATGGAATAGGAATGTATAAAGGCATAGAAAGAAAAGTCATCTACACCACAGTATCTAGAACACAATTTATCCGTCTAAAAGAAGGAATCCACAAGCTAGACCCAAATGCATTTATCAACGTAATAGACAGCAGTGAAATCTTAGGCAAAGGCTTTAAAGAAATAGAAATGAAAGACAAGTAGTCTCAAACCCTACTTCATAATACCCAAAAGAGGATATAAAGCCACCATACTTTGTATCCTCTTTTTCTATTATATCAAACTACTAATACGAAGATTCAACAAATTAATACTAAGATATAATCTGCTGAAACTAAGATATAATTTATTAATACGCCGTTTCATTTTAGTAACCTGCCACCTTACTATGAGTAACCAGGCACCTTACTCGAGTAACCTGCCACCTTACACAATTAAACCTTTAATTTACGAAACTAAAAACCTGAACCACAATAATATTACGCAGTATTTCAAAACTTGTAATTTATTGTAGTTTATTTCTTGCAAATTAAAGTTTAAAAACCGACAACGAATTTCCTTTATTTTAAACTTTTCCCTTAACTATTGCAATCTATTTCAAACTCGACAGAGGGCTAATATATTAGATAGTTAGTTGCAGAAAAATAAAATAATCAAATTTTAATAGTTTATGTAATAAAATAGTTGTAAAATTGCAAAACATTCTCAGCACAAGTTTAATAGGGTTCTAATTTGTGTCTGAAGAAAATATGAAAATTGAATTTTTAGAACCTACCAAAAAAACAGAAAACACTATGAAAAAGAGTTTACTATTTATTGCTATATTAGCTATATGCCTTACTGGTTATTCCCAGGGCAGGAAGATTACAATTAGCAGCAAAAAGATAAAGGATCCTGTCGTAATTTGTGGGGACACCCTGAAAATAGGCGACACTCTAAAAATAGGAAAAGGAAAGGGCAATGGCGGGGAGTTCTTATGGATTCAACTCATTAATAATTTCGGGGAGCCTATTAAATTGGCTAATAGCAGGATTGCCCTAAGAAAAGACACTATTAAGTATTTTCGTTACGACGAGGATGCTGATAGTTATGCTGTATTTACTGAATACTTCTGTATAAGATATTGCCTAGCCAAAGAAGATAACGAAGTAAAATTAATAACAGAGTAATGAAACAGACACCTGACGAGGGATTTTAGATATTGATGGTAGGTTATTGACAAGTGAAGAGAATATAAATAGTATAATCCATAGAATGAACTTATCTTCTAAAAACAAAGGTGTTTATATTTTCAAGATTATATTTATGAATAAAGAAGTCGGTTTTTATAAGCTGATAAAAGAATAAGAAATGCTGAGAAATGGGTTTTCTTGCCTTTTATTTGAAATAAGGTGTTATTTTTGCAATAAGGTAATGCCTTTGTCGTTTTAAAGGAAATAAGGTTTTAAATAAAGAAGAAAGAAAACTTGAATTAAAACGTGAAATTCTGTAATTAAATGATAATAAACTTGTATATTTGTAGCATAAATTAGAATGTGATTATAAAATAGGCATGGAAACAACCTTGTATTCAATTGGACACGGAAATAAATCAATCGAGGAGTTTAAGAAAGAACTCTTCTCTTTTGGTATTGATTATATTGTAGATGTTCGATCGATGCCATATTCTAAATGGAATCCTGACTTTAATCGGTTAAATATGGAGAAGATTTTTAAGAAATCATATACCTATATGGGCGATGTTTTAGGTGGATTACCTGAGGATAAAACTTTCCATGATTCTGAGGGTAAGTTTTTATATGGTGTTATGGCAGAAAAGGATTCTTTTAAAAAAGGTCTTCAAAGATTGATTATTGCAAATGAAAAACAAATTAAAATAGCTATCATGTGTAGCGAATCAAATCCTTCGGACTGTCATAGAAGTAAATTAATAGGTGAAGAGTTATTAAAAATAGGTATTTCTATTAAACATATAATCGGACAATATAAAGTTAAATCACAAGAAAAGGTTAGGCTCGAGGTAACAAAGGGAAGGAATCCAGAAGACTTGTTTGGCGGTAAAGAAGAGTTTAAATCACGAAAAGCATACCAATAATGGAGTTTTTCACAATCGGAGTATATAACTCAACAGAGAAAGAGTTTTTTGATAAACTAGTAGATAATAGAATAGATACATTTTGTGATATAAGACAAAGAAGAGGTGTGCGTGGATCTCAATATATGTTTGTAAACAGCATTCGTCTCCAAAACACATTAAGAGGTCTTGACATTAAGTATACACATATAGTTGATTTAGCTCCAAGTACTGATATAAGGGAATTACAAAAAGAAGCTGATAAACAACAGGGAGAAGCTAAAAAGGATAGGAATCAATTAGGAAAGGTATTCTCACTAGCCTATAAAGATCGCATATTAAATAAGTTTGATTTTGATATATTTATAGAAAGTCTTGAAAACATTGGTGCTAGAAAAGTTGTATTATTTTGTGTTGAAGAAAACGCTAGTGCTTGTCATCGCAGTCTTGTAGCTGAAGAATTAAAAAAACGTTATAATTATAAAGTAAGAAATTTATAATAATGAGCGAAGTTCTAATATTGTCAAAAACTAACATGAGAGACCAAAAGGTTTGTGTTGGAGGTGTTGATTTAGATACTAAAGAGTCTGTGCGTTTGCTAAATGATGTTGGTGATCACGAAACAATAGATAGATGTCCATATCAAATAATGGATATATGGGACTTGGAATACTTTCCTAATAAGCAACGTCCGTTACCACATTCAGAAGATGTGAATGTCAGTCAAAGAGCTAAACTTAAAGTTTTAGATTCTGACGTCAATCTTATTGATTTGTTACGAGATATTAAAATATCTATTTATTCAAAAAGCTTAAAAGATGTATTTGAAGGTAAATTAGCTCAAACGATTAAAGGGTCTTTTTATATTTCAAAAAAAGATATTCCAAACCAAAGTACTTGTTTTTGGATTTGTGATAGAGATGTTATTAGAAGAGACTATCTAGATACCATAAAATATTACTATGATGATGGAATTTTTGAATGGGGATGTCCGATAAAGTATGTTGGATTAGACCGAAACCCAATTGAAGTTATTAAGAAAGGTACATTGATTCGTTTATCATTAGCTAATTGGTGGTCAAAAGATTCTAGTGAGGAACCAAAATGCTATCTACAGTTATCAGGTTATTATACGAATTAATGATTTATTGAGGAAATGAAGAAAAGCTATTTATATATTATATTACTTATTAGTTCTCTTTCTTTTTCAAGCTGTTCTTTTGTTAAGGATTTGACAAGAAGGGATACTGAAGAGGAGGTTTGGAATATTGAATGGGATGCGGAGTCGGAGGGAAGACCTATTAAGTATAGGAAGGACAGTGATAAAGGGGATAAGACGAAGAAAAGTATTAGGGTGCCAAAGACTGAGCTTACTGAATATTTTAAGGATTGGATTGGGGTGCCTCATGTTATGGGTGGAATGACTAAGAGTGGGGTTGATTGTAGTGGTTTTGTTTATAATGTTTATAAGGATGTTTATGGTATAAGTCTTCCTCGCAATTCTCAAGATATGGAAACGGTTGTTGAGCCTGTGGATGATAGGCAGAAATTAAAGGAAGGGGATTTGGTTTTCTTTAATGGTAGGTCGGGAAAGGTAAATCATGTTGGCATTTATATTAAGGACGATACCTTTGTTCATACTTCTACTTCAAGAGGGGTTATGATTTCAAACTTAAATGAAAAGTATTGGGCTAATATATACCGTAGGGGTGGACGTCATCCTGAGTTGAAAAACAAAGATAAGAAGAATAAAAAGGCTTAAAACTTATGTTGATATCTTGTTTATCTTAAATCAACAACGTTTACTGATGGGTATTCTTTGCTATTGAAACTATAGTCGCTGTCTTTGGACTGTACTTTGGTCTTATAGTTTGAGATAGTGTAGGTATAAGAGCTTCCGCCCTTGTAGTTTATCTCCATAGAAGATATTCTTGTTGTTTGTTTGTTTACTGTTAGCCTAATTTTAGAGTATTCTGATTTTGTTTTAGGTGTAAGGTCTATTATATAATTACCTTTCTCCTCTCTTATTAGCTTTGGTCTAAACTTAGTGTTAGCCTCTGAAATAAACTTAGAGATATTTAAGATTTCATTATCAGCATCTTCGATACTATTAATTGTTACCTCGTTAATTTCTTTCTGATAGATAAAAATACTTTTCCCATCGCAGTAGATTGTATTGCCTAAGAAAGTGGCTGTGTATTTGTTTCCACTAAGCTTTATTGTGCCTGTTTCTGTGCTTTGTTTTGATTTTTGAGTGAAGTTAAAGCTTATTGGAGACTCTGTTTTAAGCTTTGAAGATACATCATTGATAAGTTTTTGGGCTTGTTTGTCAATAACTAGTCCATCCTTTATTTCTCTTTGAGAAAATACGGTTAAGTTTGATATTGTAATAAGTAGTATAAATAAAAAAAGCTTTTTCATAATCTATCTTCCTAAGTAATCTTTTAATACCTCGTCTAGTTCAATCTCTGTTTTGATTCTCACATCTCTTGCCTTTGAGCCTTCAAATGGACCCACAATGCCGGCTGCTTCCAACTGGTCAATTATCCTTCCTGCTCTATTGTAGCCAAGAGATAGTTTCCTTTGTATGATTGAGGTTGAGCCATGTTGTAGGGCAACAATTAGTCTTGCAGCTTCTTCAAACTTGTCGTCAATTTGTTTTGGGTCAAAGTCTTTGTTTGGCTCTGAGGTCTCATCAATATATTCTGGCAATAAGAATGTATCAGGATATCCTCTTTGGTTTCCAATAAATTCTGCAACCTGTTCTATTTCTTCTGTATCTATTAACGCACATTGTATACGAATAATTTCATTACCTGTGGAAATAAGCATATCTCCTCTACCAATTAACTGGTCTGCTCCTCCCATATCTAAGATTGTTCTTGAGTCTATCTTCGATGTCACTCTGAAAGCAACACGGACAGGGAAGTTTGCCTTAATAATACCTGTGATAATATTAACAGAAGGTCTTTGAGTTGCAATAATTAGATGAATACCAACAGCACGAGCAAGTTGAGCAAGTCGTGCAATAGGCATTTCAATTTCTTTTCCTGCTGTCATAATAAGGTCGGCAAACTCATCAATAACTAGAACTATATAAGGTAAGAAACGATGTCCTTCCTCTGGGTTCAGTCTTCTTGAGCAGAACTTAGGATTATATTCTTTAATGTTTTTTACCTGTGCATTCTTTAGTAGATCATATCTTTGATCCATTTCAATACATAGGGAGTTAAGGGTACGAACAACTTTTCTTGTGTCTGTGATTATAGCCTCATCAGCATCTGGCAGTTTAGCAAGATAGTGACGTTCTATTTTTGTGTAAAGAGAAAGCTCTACCTTCTTAGGGTCAACCATTACGAACTTTAGTTCGGCAGGGTGTTTCTTATAAAGAAGGGAAGATATAATGGCATTTAATCCAACCGATTTACCTTGACCTGTTGCTCCTGCCAAAAGAAGGTGAGGCATTTTTGTTAGGTCGGTAACATAGGGTTTGTTTGAAATTGTCTTTCCAAGGGCAATAGGTAGCTCAAACTTGCATTCCTTAAATTCAACTGAATTAAGCATTGTGCGCATTGAAACAATTTGAGGATGTTGGTTAGGAACCTCAATACCAATTGTCCCTCTTCCTGGAATAGGTGCAATTATACGGATTCCAAGAGCTGATAAGCTAAGTGCAATATCATCCTCTAAGTTCTTTATCTTAGATATTCTAATTCCTGGTGCAGGCACAATTTCATAAAGGGTTACAGTAGGTCCTGGTGTTGCAACAATCTTAGAGATGTCTATATTATAATTTTTCAGAGTATTTACAATCCTATCCTTATTAGCTACTAGTTCCTCTTGTTTAACTTCTTGGTTTCTTTCTTCATAATTAACTAAGAAATCTGTTGAAGGAAAAACAAATGAAGGTAAATCAGCTTTTGGGTCGTAGATTGTTGTTATATCATTCCTATGAAGAGGCTGTTCTCCGGTTTTTTCATCATCATCTTCTAAACTATTAAGGGTAGAAATTGCTCCTTGTTGTGTGATTATTTGACCTGAGGATTCGATTTCAAAGTCAATATCTTTATCTTCTTTTTTCTTAGGCTTAGGTTGATTGCTTTGGTTTGGATCTCCTTCAAAACTATAAGTTCCTTCACTATTAGAAACAGTTTGTGTTTGAGATTGGTTTTGAGTTTTATTCCCCTTAAGTTCGAATTGAAGTAATTGCTCTTTTTCTTCTTCAGTTAATCCATCGCTATCAACGTTTAGGTTTTTTGTAATACCAGTTGGATTAATCTCAATTTCTTTTTTCTTAGGTTCTTGGCTTTCTTCTCCTATTTCTTCTCCCGACTCTTCAATATCTTCACTAGCTTCTTCATCATACTCTTTCTTAGCCAATTCTTTCCTTGATAGTTTCTTTTCCTTAGCTTGTTGAGATATCCTAGTAACTGTCTTATTAATAAATGAGTATTTAACCCCAAACATTATCATTGGAAGAGTTATTGTAAAGAATAAGAGGATGAGGATTGCTCCAACATTGCCCGAAAAACTATGAAGCCAAGAGTTAATGGAGATTCCAACAATTCCAGCTAGTTCGTAGAAATCGTCTAAATTGACAAAATAAACTACAAATCCAATTATGGCAGATAGCCAAAGCATTATAATAAATGTGTAGAGGATTGTTTTGCTAAAGTCTTTAAGTTTTATTCCAAAAAGTCTTAGCCCAATAATAATGAAAACAAAGATATAACCAAAGGATGCAATTCCAAATGTTTTATATATCATTATATAGGAAAGGAAAGCTCCTATTCCTCCTCCCCAGTTTTTTATATCTTTATCGCCTTTTAGTAAATCTAAGGCAGAAGAGGACTCAACTATATTATGGTCAACAGTCCATGAAATAAAAAAAGATACAAAGGAAAACATTAGAAAGACAGATAATAAAATAAAGAAAGTCCCTACAACTCTAATAAATATTTCGCTATGAATAGTTGAAGAAATCATATTCATAGGTTGTTCCTTAGTTGTTGGTTTTTTCTTTATGTCTTTTTTATAATTATCAGCTTTCTTATTTTTCTTTGTATCTTTTTCCACAGTATATAATTAATTCTTTACTCTAGGAAAATTATATATCATCGCCTTGTCCACCACCAATTGCTTCCATTAATATAGCAATGATTTCTTGGAATTCTTCAATAGTTACTTCTTCATAGCCTGTTGGAAGTAGCATGTCAGCTTTTTCAACCTTTCCTCCTTCAATAATTTCACTAACTTTGAAGGTTACTTGGAATTTGTCAAGATCAACAGGGAATTCAAATGGCATACCTTTTAAACCAGGATAGTATCTTAAATCTTGCTCTGGCCCCATTTCGTCACACATCCAAATGGTTTCATTTTTCACTGTACCATCTTCAGATTTCATAGTAACATTTACTTTCTTAGTGGTTTTACCTGCAATTTCTTTGGTTTCAGAGGTAACTTCATAAGTGTTATTCTCTAGGTCTTTTGGATCTATTTTATCCTTAATATACCATTTTCCAGTAACTCCTTCAACAGGAACTTGAGAAAAATCGAACAAAGCATAAGATGTTCCAAGTTTTGCATTAGTTAAAACTTTGCTTCCAGAGAACATATCATCAAAAGCAGTTTGGTTTTCAAAAACTTTAATGTCTAAGCTTGTTGGAGCCCCTGGAGGAACTTCACCTTCCCAGATTAGAGCATACTTTACTATACCTTTAAATTTACCTTGTTGAGCAAAAGTTTGTGTTGAGAACAAACCTAATGTTAACACTAAACAGATTGTTACGAATAATTTTTTCATTGTTAAAATGTATTTGTTTAATTTAAAATTCAACTTAAATGACAGACAAAGGTACATTTTTTTTTATTACTAGGAAAGAATCTCAAAAGTTTAACCATTATTTTAAAATCGATAGACCTAAATCAAGTATATGGGAAGTTCTTATGTGTTTTTATTTTGAGCTTGAAAAGAAATAAAACTTTTAGTATTTTTGCAGTTAAATACACAAGAAATAATCAAGGTGAAATCTAAAGAAACAATTATTAAAACTAAGAATTTTGAAATACTAAAGGCCGATAGTTCTGAGGCATTATCTCTACCGTATATTGGCGGAGTGAGGGCAGGCTTTCCTTCTCCTGCCAATGATTTTGCTGGAGAAAGGATTGATATATACAAAGAATGTGTTCCTCATCCTGAATCTACTTATTTTGCAAGGGTAACAGGAGATTCTATGAATAAGGATTTTCTTGAGGGGGATTTATTAATAATTGATGCTAGTCTTGAGTATAGAGATAATCAAATAGCTATGATATATATTGATGGTGAATACACTATGAAACGGATTAAGAAAACTAATAATAAATGCTTTTTGCTTCCCTCAAATGATAGCTTCCCATTAATTGAAATAACCCCTGAGTCTAATAGCCAAATACTAGGAATAATAACTTGGAGTTTTAGAAAACACATATAGATATGGCCTTATTTGCACATTTAGATTGTAATAATTTCTTTGCATCATGCGAAAGAGTATTCAACCCCTCTATTATTGGAGTCCCGGTTGTTGTTCTAAGTAATAATGATGGATGTGCTATAGCAAGAAGTCAAGAAGCTAAGGATTTAGGTATTAAGATGGGAGAGCCATTCTTTAAATTCAAAGACCTAATAGAAAAGCATAATATATCCGTATTCTCTGCTAATTTTGAATTATATGGAGATATGTCTAATAGGGTTATGACTATTGCTTCTCAATACTCTCCAGAGGTTGAAATATATAGTATAGACGAGTGTTTTCTAAACCTTGAAGGAATTACTGATAATCCAAGAGATTATTGTTTAGAAATCAAGAGAAAAATCGAGAAATGCACTAAGATACCTGTTAGTATTGGAGTAGGACCAACAAAAAGCCTTGCTAAAACATCTACTAGGGTTGCTAAGAAATTTCAAAATAAAACTCAAGGGGTATATGTAATAGATAGTGAAGAGAAGAGAATAAAGGCGTTAAAATGGTTGAAGATAAATGATGTATGGGGTATAGGTAGGCAGTATTCTAAAAGATTACTTTCAAATAATGTTAATACAGCATACGATTTCACATGTTTAGAAGAGAAATGGGTAAAAGATAATTTTACCACCACTAGTCTTAAACTAATGAGGGATATGAAAGGAATACCAAGTATAGAATTAGAAAGTATCAAAGATAAACAGTCTATATCGGTTACTCGTACATTCGAAAGCAGAAAAGAAGACATAGAAGATATTAGAGAAAGGGTATCAACCTTTGCCTGTAAGTGTGCAGAAAGACTCAGGAAACAAAAATCATTATGTACTAGAATACAAGTTTTCATTATAACAGATTACTTTCGCCAAGACCTCAGCCAATACTCCAATACCATAAATGTCAAACTACCCTATCCAACTAATAGCTCCATAGATATATCTAAATTTGCCACTATGGGATTAAAAAACATATATCGTCAAGGATATAGATACAAGAAAGCAGGTGTAATAGTTATGGATTTCGTTCCCGAGTCTAGTCATCAGTTAACATTATTTGAAAATAGAAACCCTAAGCATACTGTTCTAATGAAATCAGTGGATAAGATGAATGCGCATTATAGTCAAGATTTAATTCGCCTAGCCTGTCAAAGTCCTGGGAAGACATGGAAGATGAATCAAGAGCATATTTCACAACGATACACTACCAATATTAATGAAATAATTAGAGTAAAAGCCTAGTTGTGATAATTTATCTGATTTCTTAATTCAATCAAATGGGATAGTATATAGTTTTTATGTATTTTTGCATCAAATAAATTAAACAAGAATGGAAATACCTGAAGAATTAGATAGTAAAGTAAGCAATAAACAAATTGAGAAAAAGAACAAAGGTTTTAAGAATATATACCTAGTTGGAATTGTTTTAATTTCAATGTATTTATTAAGCCAAATCTTTCCTCCCCTATGGGTCTTGGATTCCACAACGATGAAGTTTTTTGTTTTTTCAATTCTTAATGTTGTTGCTATTGCATTTCTTTTGAGATATACTATAAAGGACAAGAATAGCTTCACTTATTCCATTTTTAAAAACAAGATAAGTTATGCTTGGCTTTTGCTTATTGCAATGATGCTTCTTTCAATTTTTCAGTCTTTTAACATAGCAGAAAGCATTGTTACATTAAATAGGTGGGTGATTGTTTATCTGATGTTTATTTACTTTTCCATATTCTTCCACAAAAGGCCTTCATTATTCAATGCTATAATAAAGCTTACAATAATCATTAGTATTATCAATATCCTTTGGTGTATAATAGCATATTACTATCTTGATGCTCATATTAATCCAAGAAGGAATCTTTATATTAATGGCTTCTATGGGAATAAGAATATTTTTGCAGTAGCTATTCTTTTCAAGCTTCCTTTTCTATATTATGCTTTTATTTTTAGAAAGAATTGGGAAAAATGGTTGTCAGTTATTCTTGTTTTTGGCTTAACTTTTTGTTTGGTTATTCTTAGTGCAAGAGCAAGCTTTATTGGATTAATCCTTCAATTGGTTCTTTTGTTTGGCTATTCTATTTTTGTAGTTCTAAGACATAAAAAATCAAAAACGCTTATTCTAACTATTGGTTTTCTTATCACCTCTGCCTTGTTAGGTTTTTTTGCAGGGGATTTATTTATAAAATACAATTTCAAACATTATTTTGGTCAAAATAATGTTGCAAAAACTTTTGAAAAGGATGTAAACTCTTATTCTGTTGCATATAGGTTTAAGACAATTGAGGATGGAAACAGCAAGGGTAGGCTTATAATATGGAGAAATACAATATCAATCATAAAAGATAAGCCTTGGCTTGGATATGGTGTTGGGAATCATAAACTAGCAATACAGAAAGTAGAGGCTGCTCAGAAATACAACTATGTAGTTAGCGATCATGCTCATAATGATTATTTGGAAATGTGGTCTGAACTAGGTGTTTTTGGGCTAATTAGCTATTTGTTATTTTTCCTTTCTGCATTTGTTTTATTTCTTAAAACAGTATTTAAAAAAGAAATCAGTGATATAACAAGATTTATTTCCTTTGCAGGCTTATTATGTATTGTAACATATATGAACGATGCAATGTTTAATTTCCCATTAGAGAGAGCAGATTGTCAGCTGTATCTTGCATTAGGCATGGCATTGATTTTAGTTGCCTATATTAAAACTAAAAAAGAGATTAACCCTAAGCTTGCCAATAAAACTATTGTAATAATAATTGGGATTATTACAATTGGTCTAACATCTGTTGAGGCTATGCACTATATCTCTTCTGTAATGCAGAAAGCAAAAATACTTCAAACCAATGGAAGTAAAAGAATAAAATTTACAGCAGACCAATGGAACGTAATGTTTCCTCCTATACCCACAATTGATGAAAATGCGAATCCAATTGCTCTTACAAAAGGGATGAGGTT
Organism: Bacteroidales bacterium; assembly: GCA_028708845.1. Classification (GTDB taxonomy): domain Bacteria; phylum Bacteroidota; class Bacteroidia; order Bacteroidales; family P3; genus UBA10566. The sequence continues at coordinate 25,633 of JAQVXZ010000019.1, read as the reverse complement.
TGATGCGGAAAAGAAGTGGAGACAAGCAATAGATGTAATAATTAATGATAATTCGAACCCTTATTACGCTCTTAGAGAATATCGTCTTTCCAATTATTATTATAAATTAAATATGTTAGACAGTGCTGAATATTGGGCAAGAGAATGTATGGCAATGAAACCTCTTTGTTACCACCCTGTAAGAATGTTATACAGGAAGTATACAGACTTAAAAGAGTATGAAATAGCTGATACTATAATCTCAAATTTCATTTTAAAGTATAAGTTTACAACAAATGCTTGGCTTGATCTTGCTTCAACAAAAATAAATTTAAACAACAAAGAAGGAGCTGTAAGTGTTTTAGATTCAGCCTTGTACTATCTACCAGGTGATAGGATAATCACTAAAATGCGCAGTGAATTATCTTATTGATAAAGTTAAAAGAATAAAAATAACTATTTTTTTACACCAGTCTCATTATTTTTTGTAATTTTGCAAGCGTTAAAACAAATGAATTGTCAAACCAATTAAAACAAAAAACAATGAAAAAAGCATTATTTTTATTAGCTGTTGCTACTGTATTCGCAGCATGTGGTGGAAAAACTGAAACTCCAACTGAAACTGCAATCGAAACTGAAGTGGAAATGGTTTCTGAAACTGTAACTGAAACTGCATCTGAAACTGTAGCACTTTAATTTAATTCCAGTTTATTCTGGTCATTAAGCTAAAAAAATAGCAGTCCCAAATCCTGAGACTGCTTTTTTAATGCCCTGTTTTTTGTAATTTATCAATAATTACTTAGCAATAATCAGATAATAGTTCTTCTTCCCTTTTTGAACAAGAATATACTTCCCATTAAGAAGGTCTGATTCATTGCAAATATAATCTTCTTTAACTTTTGTTCTGTTTAAGGAAAGTGCATTTTCTTTTATAGTCCTTCTTGCTTCACTCTTTGATGCCAAGAGATTTGTTTTGTCAGCAACTAGCTCAATAACATTAATACCTTCATTAAATTCTGCTTTATCAATTTCAAACATAGGCACTCCATCGAAAATAGATAATAGCGTTTTTTCATCTAATTTCTTTAATGTTTCTGTTGTTCCTTTACCAAATAGAATTTCAGAGGCTTCAATAGCTGAATTAAATTCCTTTTCTCCATGAACCCTAATTGTTAAATCCTTAGCAAGGACTTTTTGAATTGCTCTTAAATGAGGAGCCTGGTCATGTTCTTTTTCCAATTCTTCAACTTCTTCTTTTGAAAGTAGGGTAAAGATTCTAATGAATTTTTTCGCATCATCATCAGAGCAGTTTAACCAAAACTGATAGAATATATAAGGTGAAGTCTTTTCTGGGTCTAACCATATATTTCCTTTTTCTGTTTTACCAAACTTTCCTCCATCTGCTTTTGTTATAAGTGGACAAGTTAAAGCATAAGCTTCTCCTTGTAGCATTCTACGAATTAACTCTGTCCCTGTTGTAATGTTACCCCATTGATCAGATCCTCCCATTTGAAGACGGCAATTATAGTTTTCGTAAAGGTATTTAAAGTCGTAACCTTGGAGTAGTTGGTACGAGAACTCTGTAAAAGATAGTCCTGTTTCCAAGCGTTTCTTTACGCTATCCTTAGCCATCATATAGTTTACAGTGATATGTTTGCCTATATCTCTAATAAAATCTAAAAATGTCCAATCCTTTGTCCAAGAATAGTTATTTAATATCTCAGCTATGTTGTCAGAAGGAGTTTCAAAATCAAGGAATCTAGACAATTGATTTTTGATGCAAGTCTGATTATATTCAATTTCTTCAATAGATAATAAAGTTCTTTCATCACTTTTAAAGGATGGGTCTCCAATCATTCCTGTTGCACCTCCCAAAACAACTAATGGGCGATGACCACAACGTTGCAAGTGAGTAAGCATCATAACTCCAACCAAGTGACCAATATGTAAAGAATCTGCTGTTGGGTCTATTCCTACATAAGCAGTAGTCATTTCTTTCATCAATTGCTCTTCTGTCCCTGGCATTACGTTGTGAATCATTCCTCTCCAACGCAATTCTTCTACGAAATTCTTCATTTTATCTTATTGTATTACTTAACAAATTGAAATAAAAAAAGGAGAGTATATTACTTACTCTCCTTTTGCTCCCCCTCTAGGACTTGAACCTAGGACCCCATGATTAACAGTCATGTGCTCTAACCAACTGAGCTAAGGAGGAATGTTTCTTAGCCTTTAAAAGCGATGCAAAGATATAACGATTTGAGAAACTAGCAAATTTTTTCTCTTTTTTTTTTGCATTATTTTTTCATTTTGCTGATTTACAACCTGAAAAAAATAATATAATTGTTTTGAGCAAAACTATATGAAGTGAATTTTCTTAAATAATATTGCTATTAATCCAATTTTATCTGTATATTTGCAAGTTGTAAAAGATGTTTTGTTAATGTAATTTTCTTTTGAATATGAGAAAGTATTTTTTAATAGTGATTTTTATTTTTAGTATAAGTTTTGCATCGAAATCGTTTGCACAACCACAAATCAATATGGTGTCTGCATCAGATTCAGTTATGTATTATGGTGCAAGAATGATTGCTTATGTAACAACAAAAGATGGATGGGCTGTGAACTCATATGGGTTTATATACGATACGCTTCCAATGCCAACAAGAAAAACAGGTGCAAAAATATATAGAGTAGGAACAAACAATTGCCCAGAAGGCGCAACATTTACGGGAATTCCTAATTCTAATTATATGGATTCAGAAAAAACCTACTATGTTAGAGCCTATGTTTCTAAGTCTTCCGGTGGAGCAGATACAGTCTTTTCTGATCAAATGACAGTAACAACTCTTACTCCTGAACCTCCTACTTGTATAGTAGACTCCATTTATGACTTGACATTAACTTCTGCTAAGTTTGGTGCAACCGCTACAGATAAAAAGGATGCTTTTAATATGATAGGAAAAGGGTTCTTGTATTCATACTTAGAATATGAACCAAATCACTCCAATTCACCGAGTGTTGTTGGGATAGGAAATATAACCAACCCTCCAGCGCCATTTACAGCATCAGCCAACAATTTGATTTCAGGAAACAGATATTATCTAAGAGCTTATTTAATATATAAATACATCAACAAGACAACCAATGATACAGTTTATTCTGATACAGTTAGTTTTAGAACTCTTCATCCTTGTGCTTCTGTTCCATCAAATATTAACGTAGATTCCATTACTCAAACAACTGCCAGATTAACTTTCACTAGGGGTTATGCTCAAACAAAATGGGAGGTTGATTATGGATTTGCAGGGCACTTAATTGGGACAGGAACAACCCTAATAACTACAAAAGACACCGTTGACCTTGCAGGACTTATAGGTGGAGTTAATTATACAATTTACGTTCGGGCTGTTTGTGGGGATGATATGTATGGAGACTGGTCGGGGACATATTCCTTTACAACCGTTCCTCCACCATGTGCCCCGGTAACCAACATTAATGTTTCTAACTTTACTCATTCCTCGGCCGTTATAACATGGATGCCTGGCTCAATGCTCCAGAATAAATGGGAGATATTATATGCAAAATCTACCGATCCATTCCCAAGCTCTGGAGTAATTAAGGAAGGAAACCCTGTTTTTTATCCAATAGGATTAACTCCTAAAAAAGAATATAAACTCCAAATTAGGGCATTATGTCCTGAACATACAAGTGATTGGTCAGCTGTTTACTATTTTAATACCCTACCACAAGGCCTTCAAGATGATATTGAAGACATAGTAGAAAAAGTAATAGTATATCCAAATCCAACAAATGGAACAATAAATTTTAAAGCTCAAGACAAGCAATCCATTACAAGAGTAGAGATATATTCATCGTTAGGAGAATTAATTTACGCCTCTGATAATCTTCCAGAAAGTTTTGCGTTAAACAATCAAAAGAATGGATTATATTTGGTTAAGATATATTCCAATAAACACGTTCAAGTAGAAAAAGTAATATTAAATTAATAAAAATAACTAATTCATGTTAGCAAACATTTTATTACAAATCCAAGAAGGCGCAGGCGTTGCAGTTGAAACTGCTCAAGCGATAGTAGAGCCAACAGTTAAAAGTATGAACATAATGGAACTTGCCGTTAAGGGAGGTTGGATAATGATAGTTTTAGCTATAATCTCAATTGTTGCTGTCTATATATTCGTAGAAAGATATATAGCACTTAATAAAGCTTCAAAGGAAGATAAGAACTTCATAAATAACATTAAGGCATACATTCACAAAGGAGACCTAGAGGGAGCAAGAAGTCTAACCAAAAACAACGACTCACCAATTGGAAGAATGTTAGATAAAGGGCTAATAAGAATAGGTAGACCACTTAACGACATCAACCAAGCTGTTGAAAATGTTGGAAAACTTGAAGTAGCACGCTTAGAAAACGGAGTATCTCTTGTTGGAACAATTGCAGGCTTAGGACCAAGTATTGGATTCCTTGGAACCGTAACAGGAATGGTAAAAGCGTTCTTCGATATGTCAACAGCAGGAAACAACATCGACATTCAAATACTATCCTCAGGAATCTACGAGGCAATGGTAACAACGGTAGGTGGTTTAATTGTTGGTATTATTTGTAATTTCCTTTATAGTATACTTGTAAGCAAAATCAATAAAATAGTATTCCTGCTTGAAGCAAGAACAATGGAATTTATGGATTTGTTACATGAACCAGCATAAACTCTGATTAAAATGATTGAAACAAGAAATAAAATAGATCCAAATTTTAATGCCTCATCGATGAGCGACTTAGTTTTTTTGTTGCTTATCTTCTTTATGTTGACCTCAACCCTAATAAGTCCTAATGCAATTAAAATTCTTTTACCAAAAAGTAGCTCAGGACAAACTATGGCAAAGCAAAATGTAACAGTTTCAATAGACACCGACAACCAGTTTTTTGTAGAGAATCAACCAACACCGGAAGCAGAACTACAATCAGCCATATACAACTACACAGCAAACATACAAGACGGAACAATAAAACTGCATGCAGACAAAACTGTTCCAATACAATATGTGGTAGTAGTTATTGATGCGGTTAATAAAATAAACGCACAAACCGGACAAAGTCATAGAGTAATACTTGCAACCGAAGCAAATAAATAGAAATGGAATTAAAAGATAAAGATAATAAAAGAACCATCACAAGTTTAATAGTAACCCTATTATTTCATGGAGTTATTTTATTATTGCTTTATTTCACGGGGTTAAAATATCTAGACCCACCACCACCAGAAATGGGAGTGGAGATGAATATTGGAGACTTGCTTGGAGATGGAAATGCTCTAATAGGTGATGCGGGCGGAAGTGATGCCCAAGGTTCAGTACATGATGTTTCAGGTTCGGAAGAAGATTTTTATTCACAAGACACAGAAGACAGCCCTATTGTTGCGAAGAAAACTGATGCTCCAAAGAAAAACGTAGCCTCACCAGAGGAAACTGTTAATCCAAATGCCTTATTTAGAAAAGGTAAGGTAAAGGGTCAAGATGGCGGAGGGGTAGGACAAGGAAAAGGATCAGGAGTAGATGAAGGTGAGGGTACAGGTGGTGGAGGTACAGGCTACGACCTAACAGGTTCAGGAACCTCATTCTCTTTAATAGGAAGGGAGCCAAAGAGCCTAAGCTTACCTCCATCAAAAACTGACGAAGTAGGATCAATTGTTGTTACGATATGGGTAAACCCAGAAGGAAAAGTAACAAGAGCAGTTGCAGGAGCAAGAGGCACAACAATTGACAATCGTTCAATGTGGCGTAATTGTGAAAGTGCAGCAAGCCGTTCAAACTTCTCTGAAAACCCAAATGCACCATTCGAACAAAAAGGAACTATAACCTATAAGTTCAGAAGATAAAACAAATCCTTATTTCAGCTTTTTATTTCTTTGTTTCACGAAATCCTTTCTTTGTTTCAGCAAATTCTTTCTTTGTTTCAGCAAATTCTTTCTTTGATTCAATTTTTTAATATGGCGATTCAAGAAATTCTTTTTTTGTTTTAATTTTCTATATCTTTATTTTGTTAAATCAACTCGAAAAACCAAGAAAAAACAGCTTATACAAAAAAAAGTGAGGGTTTAATTAAACTCTCACTTTTCTTTTTAATTCTGCTTGTTAAAGATTATTCAACTTCTGCAAAATCTTCTTTACCAGCTCCGCATAGTGGGCATACCCAATCTTCTGGAAGGTCTTCAAAAGAAGTTCCTGGTTTAATTCCGCTTTCTGGATCTCCTAATTCTGGATCATAGATGTAACCACAAGGTTCGCATTCAAATTTTTTCATATTTCTTTCTTTTTAGTTGTTTTGTTTGGCAAAGAAACAAACTTTTCTTGAAAACACCAACATTTTTCTGCTTTTTACAAATAAAAAAATAAAAAAGCTCTAATTGTTTGGTAGTTGAATTATTTTTTGTACTTTTGCACTCCCAAAAATATGGTAACGACTTTCGTAGTGTAAATTTATTCTTTGTTCTAAAGATTAATAGGGTTGGACACAAGTAGAGAAAGTGTAATCTTAATTGAAAACCAAGTGGCTATGGTTTCTTAAGACGTTAATATTGAAGGACTAAACTTATTTAAGTTTATTTACAGTAGACAATGTTTTTCATTAAGTATTGTATATGTGAAATTTTAGTAATACCTTTGCAACCCGAATTTAGCAAAGAAAAATAAAAAAAAGATATATATTAATTTTAAATTAAGGTATGCCAACAATTCAACAATTAGTTCGTAAAGGACGTAGTGATTTTGATTACAAGAGTAAATCTCCTGCATTAGACTCATGTCCTCAACGTCGTGGTGTTTGTACCAGAGTTTACACTACAACTCCAAAAAAACCAAACTCTGCAATGAGAAAAGTTGCTAGAGTTCGTTTGACGAATCAAAAAGAAGTGAATGCTTATATCCCAGGTGAAGGACATAACTTACAAGAACACTCTATTGTAATGATTAGAGGTGGTCGTGTTAAGGACCTTCCAGGTGTTCGTTACCACATTATCCGCGGTGCATTAGATACTGCTGGTGTTGATGGTAGAAAACAAAGACGTTCTAAGTATGGTACTAAACGTCCAAAAGCAACAAAATAAATCTAGTTTAAGAAATAATTAACATAGCTTTACTAATAAAATGAGAAAAGCAAGACCAAAGAAAAGGATTATCCTTCCAGATCCAGTGTTTAACGAAACTATCGTAACAAAATTCGTTAACAACATTATGTTGAAGGGTAAAAAAACAACAGCTTATAATATCTTTTATGATGCTATCAAAGTTGTTGGTGAGCGTACAAAAGAAGATGGTTTAGAGATGTGGAAAAAAGCATTAGTAAATGTAACACCAAATGTTGAGGTTCGTAGCCGCAGAATTGGTGGAGCAACTTTCCAAATCCCTTCTGAAATACGTGCAGAAAGAAAGCAATCAATGGGAATGAAGAGTTTGATTAGCTTTGCAAGAAAAAGAAATGAAAAAACAATGGCTCTTTGTTTAGCAAGTGAAATTATCGCTGCTGCTAAGGAAGAGGGTGCTGCATATAAAAAGAAAGAAGATATTCATAGAATGGCAGAAGCTAATAAGGCTTTCTCTCATTTTAGATTCTAATAAAGAAGAGAGAAAGATATAACAATGGGAGATTTAAAAAATACAAGGAATATTGGAATTATGGCTCATATAGATGCTGGTAAAACAACAACTACTGAGCGTATCTTATTCTTTACAGGTAAAAACCACAAGATAGGTGAAACCCACCAAGGTTCTGCTACTATGGACTGGATGGCTCAAGAGCAAGAACGTGGTATTACCATTACTTCTGCAGCAACAACTGTTTTCTGGGACTATAATAACAATCACTTTAAGATTAATATAATTGATACTCCTGGACACGTTGACTTCACAGTTGAGGTAGAACGTTCACTAAGAGTTTTGGATGGTGCTGTTGCACTTTTCTGTGCTGTTGGTGGAGTTGAACCGCAAAGTGAAACTGTATGGCGTCAAGCTGATAAATATAATGTTCCTCGTATTGCTTTTGTTAATAAGATGGATCGTGCAGGTGCAGACTTTTTTAATGTAGTAGCTCAAATCAAAGAACGTTTAGGTGCAAACCCAGTTCCACTTCAAATTCCAATCGGACAAGAAGATTTGTTCAAAGGAGTTATTGACCTTATTTCAAATAAGGCATTAATGTATGATGATGCATCTAATGGAACAAAAATGTATGAAATCCCTATGCCTGAAGATTTGAAGGAAATAGCGGCTAAATACAGAAAAATGCTTATTGAAGGAGTTGCTGAGGAAGATGAAGAACTTCTTATGAAATATATGGATGATGAAAACTCTATCACAGAAGATGAGATGATATTCCATATTCGTAAGGCTACTTGCGCAATGAGAATTACTCCAGTTTTATGTGGTACTGCTTTCAAAAACAAAGGAGTTCAAAACTTACTTAATGCAATTACAGCATTTTTACCAAGTCCTTTAGATTTTCCAGAAATTGAAGGGATTAATCCAAAAACTGAAGAAGCTGAAACTCGTCATGCAAACGATCCTAAGGCTCCTTTTTCAGCTTTAGCATTTAAGATTGCAACCGACCCTTATGTTGGTAGGATTTGTTTCTTCCGTGTTTATTCAGGATCTCTTGAATCAGGTTCATATGTTTTCAATGCTTCAACAGGTAAAAAAGAACGTATTTCTCGTATTCTTCAAATGCACGCAAACAAGCAAAATTCTTTAGATAGGATTGAAGCTGGAGATATTGGTGCAGCTGTTGGATTTAAAGATATTAAAACAGGAAACACTCTTTGTGATGAATCATTCCCAATAGTATTAGAATCGATGACATTCCCTGAGCCTGTTATCTCAATAGCAATTGAACCAAAACAACAAGCTGATATTGATAAGTTCAATAATGCAATTGCAAAACTAGTTGAAGAGGATCCAACTCTAAGGGTTGCTTCTGATGAGACATCTGGTCAAACTGTGATGTCAGGAATGGGTGAGCTTCACTTAGACATTATCTTAGACCGTATGCGTCGTGAGTTTAGCTGTGATGTAAATCAAGGTTCTCCTCAGGTTGCATATAAAGAAGCTATTACTACTTCATGCCAACATAAAGAAGTTTATAAGAAACAAACTGGTGGTAGAGGTAAGTTCGCAGATATTTTATTCACTCTAGAACCAGCTGATGAAGGCTTCAAGGGTCTTCAATTTATTAATTCAGTTAAGGGAGGTAATATTCCAAAAGAATTTATTGCTCCAATTGAAAAGGGATTTAAACAAGCTATGCAAAATGGTGTTCTTGGAGGTTTTCCTGTTGAAAGCATGAAGGTAACTGTTATTGACGGATCTTATCACGCTGTTGACTCTGATGCATTGTCATTTGAGCTTTGTGCTAAAATAGCATTTAAAGAAGCAGCAAGAAAAGCTAAACCAATTCTTTTAGAACCAATCATGGCTCTTGAAGTAACAACTCCAGACACTTATTTAGGAGCTGTAACAGGCGACTTAAATAGAAGAAGAGCTATTCTTGAAAATGTAACAGCTAAGATGGGTATTCAAGCAGTTAAATGTAAGGTTCCTCTTTCTCAAATGTTCGGTTATGTAACAGCCCTAAGAACTATTACTTCTGGTCGTGCAAACTCAACAATGGAATTTTCGCATTATGCTGAAGCACCTAGAGACATTACAGAATCAGTATTGAATCAATCATAAGAAAACTAATATAAAGACAAATAACGTGAGTCAAAGAATTAGAATTAAATTAAAATCATACGATCACAACTTAGTAGACAAGTCTGCTGAAAAAATCGTAAAAACTGTGAAATTAACTGGAGCAGTTGTTAATGGACCAATTCCACTTCCAACTAATAAGAAAATTTACACAGTAAACCGTGCAACTTTCGTTAACAAGAAAGCAAGAGAACAATTTCAATTGTGTACTTTTAAAAGATTGTTGGACATTTACAGCACTTCAACTAAAACTATTGATGCTTTAATGAAATTAGAGCTTCCAAGCGGAGTTGAAGTTGAAATTAAGGTTTAACTGAGAGTTGTCTGCAACTATAAAGTAGATTAAGTTAAACAATCAGCCTATGCAACAAAGCAAGCTGAGTATTTATTAAAACAAAAACAAGAAATGTCAGGTTTAATTGGAAAAAAAATCGGAATGACCAGTATTTTTGATGCCTATGGGAGACAACAACCATGCACAGTTATAGAAGCTGGTCCTTGCGTAGTAACTAGAATCAAAACCGTTGAAACGGATGGTTATTCAGCTCTTCAACTTTCATTCGAAGAAATGAAGGAAAAGAGTTGTACAAAGCCAATGAGAGGTCACTTCGCAAAAGCAAGTACAACGCCTAAAAGACACGTTGCCGAATTTACTCGTTTCGAAGAAGGTAAGAAAAAAGCTTTCGGAGAATTAGTAACATGTGATGTGTTCGTTGAAGGAGAGTATTTAGATGTTGTAGGTATATCAAAAGGTAAAGGATTCCAAGGTGTTGTGAAACGTCATGGATTTCATGGTGTAGGTGGTACTACTCACGGACAACATAACAGATTACGTGCTCCAGGTTCTATCGGTGCAGCTTCTTTTCCAGCAAGAGTATTTAAAGGTATGAAAATGGGAGGAAGAATGGGAGGAAAGAGAGTTAAAATTCAAAACCTTGAAGTACTTAAGATAGTAGCAGAAAAGAATTTAGTAATAGTTAAAGGATCTGTACCGGGTCCAAAGGGTTCAATTTTAAAACTTGAGAGATGGAGATAAAAGTTTATAATATAGATGGAAATGACACCGGCAGAACAATTGATGTTAGTGACTCTTTGTTAGGAGTTGAACCTAATGATCATGCAATTTGGCTAGATGTTAAACAATATCTTGCAAACCAACGCCAAGGTACTCATAAATCAAAAGAGCGTTCAGAAATTGCTGGTTCAACCAAAAAACTAAAACGTCAAAAAGGTACAGGTGGAGCAAGAGCAGGTGATGCAAAAAGTCCTACAAGAGTTGGTGGTGGTAGAGCATTCGGTCCAAAACCAAGAGATTATTCTTTCAAACTTAATAAAAAAGTTAAAAGATTAGCTCGTCTTTCTGCTTTATCATATAAGATGAAAGAAGAGAAGTTAATTGTTGTTGAGGATTTCACTTTTGATACTCCAAAGACCAAAAACATGATGAAAGTGTTAGGAGATTTGAAGTTAGGTGAAAAAAAATCACTATTTGTGTTGAATAATCAAGATAATTTTGTAATTTTGTCGGCTCGTAACATTGAGTGTATAAGCATAACTGATGCAAGATCAGTGAATACATATGATTTATTACGTGCTAACAGTGTAATTTTTTCTGAAACAGCGATCAAAGAATTAGAAAGTTTAAGCTCTAATTCTTAAAATAGTAAGAATAATTAACATTTAACAAGATAAAAATGGAAATCATAGTTAAGCCGATTATTACAGAAAAAATGACTAAAACGACAGAAAAGTTCTCTAATCGTTTTGGTTTCATTGTTAATAGACGAGCAAATAAAATAGAAATAAAAAAGGCTGTAGAGTCTTTGTATAATGTTAAAGTTGATAGAGTAAATACTATGAACTATAACGGCAAAAATAAATCTCGCTACACAAAAGCAGGATTTATAAAAGGAAAATCATCGGACTTTAAAAAGGCTATCGTAATGTTAGCAGAAGGTGATTCAATAGATTTTTATAGCAATATTTAAGAATAAGAGATAGATGGCTTTAAAAAAATTAAAACCAACAACACCAGGACAAAGATTCAAAGTAGCAAGTACTTTTGAAGAAATAACTGCTTCCAAGCCTGAGAAGAGTTTAACATTTGGTGTAAAGAAAAGTGGTGGACGAAACAATCAAGGTAAAATGACTATGCGCTATATTGGTGGTGGTCATAAAAAACTATATCGTCTTATAGATTTTCGCAGAGAGAAAGATACTATTCCTGCAGTTGTTAAAACTATAGAATATGATCCAAACAGAACTGCACGTATTGCATTAGTAGCATATGCAGACGGAGAAAAACGATATATAGTTTGTCCTCACGGATTAAAAGTTGGTCAGACAATAATGTCAGGTATCGGCGCTGCCCCGGAAATAGGCAATACTTTATTATTAAGTGAAATTCCTTTTGGTACAATAATTCACAATATCGAATTAAATCCTGGTCAAGGAGCAAAGATGGCACGTAGTGCTGGTTCTCATGCTCAACTAATGTCAAGAGACGGTAAATATGCTGTTATCAAGATGCCTTCAGGAGAAACTAGAATGATATTACAAGCTTGTAGGGCAACAATTGGAATGGTTTCCAATATTGAACACAACTTGGAAATTTCCGGAAAAGCTGGAAGATCACGTTGGTTAGGAAGACGCCCTCGAACTAGAGGAGTAGTTATGAACCCTGTCGATCACCCAATGGGTGGAGGAGAAGGCCGTGCTAGTGGAGGTCAACCTCGCTCAAGAAAAGGTATTCCATCAAAAGGATATAAAACTAGAGCTCCTAAGAAACATTCTAGTAAGTATATAGTAGATAGACGTAAGAAATAATTTAAATCATAGGTAGAAATGAGTCGTTCGTTAAAAAAAGGACCTTATATTCATTATAAGTTAGAAAAGAAAGTTTTAGCTTCACAAGAGCAAAACAAAAAGACTACTATTAAAACTTGGTCAAGAGCATCTATGATTTCTCCAGATTTCGTAGGTCAAACAATTGCTGTACACAATGGTAATAAATTTATTCCTGTTTATGTAACTGAAAATATGGTTGGTCATAAGCTTGGTGAATTTGCTCCAACGAGAATTTATCGTGGACATGCAGGACAGAAAGATAAAGGTAAGAAATAACAAAAATTCGCCGAAAAATGGGATCAAGAAAACACATAAGTGCTGAGGCACGTAAAGAAGCTAATAAATCTATTTATATTGCAAAGTTAAATAACAACCCAACTTCTCCTCGAAAGACAAGATTGATGGCTGATGCAATTAGAGGATTAGATGTAAACAAAGCTTTAGGTATTTTGCAATTTAGCCATAGAGAGTCTGCACCTAAATTACGCAAGTTGTTACTTTCAGCTATTTCTAATTGGCAAAATAAAAATGAGGGTAAAAGAATCGAAGATGCTGAATTATTCGTTAAAGAAATTACTGTTGACGGAGGAAGACAATTAAAACGTCTTCGTACAGCACCTCGAGGTCTTGGTCATAGAATAAAAAAACGTTCTAACCACGTAACCCTTATTTTAGGCAGTAAAGTAGAAGAGAAAAATGCTGAGACAGCAATAATTAATGCTGAAAATTAATAATTTGTATAATTTGTAAATGATATAATCAGGATGGGACAAAAAGCAAATCCAATAGGCAACAGATTAGGAATCATCAGAGGATGGGATTCTAATTGGTTTGGTGGGAAAAAATTTGAAGCAAAATTGGTTGAAGATGACAAAATAAGAAAATATCTTAATGCTCGTCTATCTAAAGCTAGTATTTCTAAAATTTATATTGAAAGAACTTTAAAACTTATTACAGTTACAATTAATACTGCTAGACCAGGTCTTATCATAGGTAAGGCAGGTCAAGAAGTTGATAAACTAAAAGAAGAATTAAAGAAACTTACAAACAAAGATGTTCAAATAAATATTTCTGAAGTTAAACGACCAGAATTAGACTCAGTTTTAGTTGCTGCAACTATTGCTCGTCAAATTGAAGGACGTGTTTCTTATAGAAAAGCTGTTAAGACTGCAATTAGTTCAACAATGAGAGTGGGAGCAGAAGGAATTAAGGTTTCTGTTTCAGGTCGTATTGGGGGAGCAGAAATGGCAAGAAGAGAACATTATAAGGAAGGAAGAACTCCATTACATACTTTTAGAGCTGATATTGACTATGCTCAAGCAGAGGCTCATACAACATACGGACGTATTGGTGTAAAAGTATGGATATGTAAAGGTATTATTTATGGGAAACCTGAACTAGTTCCTTCTACAGTTGGTGGTAATTTAAAAGAAGGAGGTCGCGGTGGTGCTCAACGCCCTTCAAACTTTAATCAACGCCCACGTAGAAAAAAATAAAAAATTAGTTAACAAGTAAAATATCATACGATAATGTTACAACCTAAAAAGTCAAAATTTAGAAAACAGCAGAAAGGTAGAATTAAAGGTATTGCTTTTCGCGGTCATGAGTTAGCTTTTGGAAGTTTTGGAATCAAATCATTGGAAACATGTTTTGTTACAGGACGTCAAATTGAAGCTGCTCGTCAAGCTGTAACTCGTTATATGAAACGTGAGGGACAATTGTGGATCCGAATATTCCCAGATAAACCTATTACTAAAAAACCAGCGGAAGTTCGTATGGGTAAAGGTAAGGGAGCTCCAGAGTATTTCGTAGCAAAGGTAATGCCAGGAACTATTTTGTTTGAAGCTGAAGGAGTACCTATGGAAATTGCAAAAGAAGCTATGCGTTTAGCTGCACAAAAATTACCAGTTACAACTAGATTCATAGTTAGAAGAGATTACGTTGAAGAAGTATAAATAAGAATTGAATATGAAAAACAATGTAATAAAAGAACTCTCTACTCAAGAGTTACAAGAAAGATTAGCTGTTGACAAGATGCAGTTAAATAAAATGAAAATTAATCATGCTGTTACACCTTTAGAAAATCCTAATAAAATTAAGGAAGCTCGAAGAGATATAGCACGAATGATAACAGAGTTAAGAAAAAGAGAATTAGATTCTAAATCTGTTGATAATAAATAATACCTAAATTCAATTCATAATGGAAAGAAATTTAAGAAAAGAAAGAGTAGGTCTTGTTATTAGTAATAAAATGGATAAAACTATTCGTGTGTACGTAGAGCGTAAGGTAAAGCATCCAAAATACGAAAAATTCGTAAAGAAAAGTTCCAAATTTATGGCTCATGACGAGAAAAACGAATGCAACATGGGAGATGTTGTTAAAATAATGGAAACAAGACCATTGAGTAAAAATAAATGTTGGAGATTGGTTGAAATAATAGAAAGAGCTAAATAACATGGTACAACAAGAATCAAGATTAATTGTAGCTGACAATAGCGGAGCAAAAAGTGTATTATGCATTAGAGTTCTTGGAGGAACTAAAAGAAGATACGCTTCATTAGGAGACAAAATTGTGGTAACTATAAAAGATGCAATCCCTTCAGGGAATGTTAAAAAAGGTATAGTTTCAAAAGCTGTTGTTGTTAGAACAAAAAAAGAAGTAAGACGTAAAGACGGTTCTTACATACGTTTTGATGATAACGCTTGCGTTCTTTTAAACGCAAATGATGAATTAAGAGGTACGCGTATTTTTGGACCAGTAGCAAGAGAATTGCGTGAAAAACAATTTATGAAGATAGTTTCACTAGCTCCTGAAGTATTATAAAAAGCAAAAAAATATTATAGATATGAAATTGCACATTAAAAAAGGTGATATGGTAAAAGTACTTGCAGGCGACTCAAAAGGTAGTTCTGGAAGAGTACTTGTTGTATATCCAAAAAAGAGCCGAGCAATAGTTGAAGGAGTAAACAAGGTAAAGAAACATTCTAAACCAAGTCCACAAAATACTCAAGGAGGAATTATTGAAAAAGAGGCTTCAATCCATATATCAAATTTAGCTGTTGTTGACGCAAAAGGAAACACAACTAGAATTGGTAGAAGACTGGATGAAAACACTAAAAAATTAGTTCGTTATTCAAAAAAATCAGGGGAGGTAATTAAATAATGCCATATACACCAAGATTAAAGCAGAAATATAAAGAAGAAATTGTATCTGCACTAGTAAAAGAACATAATTACAAAACTGTAATGCAAGTTCCTAAATTGTTAAAGATTTCCTTAAACCAAGGTTTAGGAAGAGCTGCAATTACAGATAAGAAAGTTATTGATAAGGGTATCGACGAAATGACATTAGTGTCAGGTCAAAGAGCAGTTGCTACTAAGTCTAAGAAAGACATTTCTAACTTTAAGTTAAGAAAAGGAATGCCTGTTGGAGTAAGAGTGACCCTTAGAGGAGATAAGATGTATGAATTTCTTGATAGACTAATTTCATCATCTATTCCACGTATCAGAGATTTCAGAGGAATTGACGATAAGGGCTTTGATGGAAGAGGAAATTTTTCATTCGGTATAACTGAACAAATAATATTCCCAGAAATAGAAATTGATAAAATTTCTAATATTCAAGGAATGGATATTACACTTGTAACATCAGCTAAAACAGACAAAGAAGCATTATCGCTTTTAAAATCTTTTGGATTCCCATTTAAAAACCAAACAGTTAATATATAATATGGCAAAAGAATCAATTAAAGCGAGACAACGCAAAAGAGAAAAAATGGTTGCTAAATATGCTGCAAAAAGAGCAGCATTACTTGAAGCTGGAGATTACGAAGGCTTACAAAAATTACCAAAAAACGCTTCTCCAGTACGTTTACATAACAGGTGTCAATTAACTGGTAGACCAAAAGGTTATATGAGACAATTTGGAGTTTCTCGTATTAACTTTAGGGAAATGGCTTTAGCTGGATTAATTCCAGGGGTAAAAAAAGCAAGCTGGTAATTAAATTAAGGTCAAAGCAAATAAATAAATAAATAGAGATGTTAACAGATCCAATTGCAGATTATTTGACTCGCATAAGAAATGCAGCATTAGCAAAGCATAGAGTTGTTGAAATTCCTGCTTCTAAGATAAAGAAAGAGATAACAAAGATTCTCTTCGATAAAGGATATATTTTAAACTACAAGTTTGAAGATGATGTATTCCCAAGTCAAATTAAAATAGCATTAAAATATCATCCGATGACTAAGGAGTCAGCAATGCAAAAATTAACTAGAGTTAGTAGTCCGGGTTTACGAAAATATGTTAGTTCAACAGAACTTCCACGTGTATTAAATGGTCTAGGAATAGCTATAATTTCAACTTCTAAAGGCTTAATGACTGATAAAGAAGCAAGATCTTTACATGTTGGAGGAGAAGTTATCTGTTATATTAGCTAATAAAATAAAGGAGATATATAAATGTCAAGAATAGGTAAATTACCGATAAGCCTTCCAAAAGGAGTCGAAGTTACAGTAAACGATAACAATGTGGTTACTGTTAAAGGTGCCCTAGGAACATTAACTCAATGTGTAGACCCTTGTGTTACTTTAAAAGTAGAAGGTGATACTTTAACATTAGAGAGAGAATCTGAGCAAAAACGCCATAAAGCTATGCATGGATTGTATAGATCTTTAGTTTTTAATATGGTTACTGGGGTTTCAGAAGGATTTAAATTAGTTCAAGAAGTTATTGGTGTTGGTTATAAAGCGCAAGCTAATGGTCAAATACTAGAGTTAGCATTAGGTTACTCACATAACATATTCTTTGAACTTCCAAATGAAATAAAAGTAGAAACAATAACTCTAAAGGGAAAAAATCCTTTAATTATCATGACAAGTTATGATAAACAACTTTTAGGTCAAGTTGCGGCAAAGATTCGTTCTTTACGTAAACCAGAACCTTATAAGGGTAAAGGTATTCGTTTCCAAGGTGAAGAGGTACGTAGAAAAGCTGGTAAGGCGGCTGCTAAGTAATTTAGTGAATAAAATATAATCCGAAAAATAGGATGGCAAATAATAAAGAAATAAGAAGATTAAAGCTGAAAATGGGGATTCGTAGAAAAATCTACGGCACAGCAACAAAACCTCGTTTAACAGTTTTCAGAAGCAATAAAGAAATATATGCTCAGTTGATTGATGATGATAATAGTGTAACTTTAGCATCAGCTTCATCAATGGAAAAATCATTTACTAAAGCAGGTCCAAAGATTGAACATGCAAAACTAGTTGGTAAATTAATTGCTGAAAGAGCTATATCAGTTGGTATTGATTCTGTAGTATTCGACAGAAATGGTTATTTATACCATGGTAGAGTAAAATCATTAGCTGAATCAGCTCGCGAAGGCGGCTTAAAATTCTAAAAAAAGATATGGCAGACTTAAATGTAAAAAGAGTTAAATCAAGCGAGATTGAATTTAAAGATCGTCTTGTAAGTATCAACAGAGTTACCAAAGTAACTAAAGGAGGTAGAACTTTTAGTTTTTCAGCTATTGTTATAGTAGGAAATGAAAATGGAGTTGTTGGATACGGTTTGGGTAAAGCAAAAGAAGTAACTTCAGCTATTGCTAAAGGTATTGATGATGCTAAGAAAAACTTAATAAAAGTTCCAATTTTAAAAGGAACTTTACCTCATGAACAAACTGGAAAATATAGTGGAGCAAGAGTTTTTATTAAACCAGCTGCACCAGGAACTGGAGTAATTGCAGGTGGTGCAATGCGTGCTGTATTAGAAAGTGTTGGTATTAAGGACGTATTGGCAAAATCTAAAGGTTCATCAAATCCGCATAGTGTTGTGAAAGCTACGATAGATGCATTAATTCAATTAAGAGACCCTTACACAATTGCGAAATTGAGGGGAATTGATTTGGATAGAGTTTTTAACGGATAATAATAAGGTAAGACATGAAAGTAAGAGTTACACAAATTAAAAGTGGAATCGGAAGAACGCTTCGTCAAAAACAAACCTTGGCGTCTTTAGGATTACGAAAAATGAATCAATCTAGAGAGCATGAATTAACTCCTCAGATCAAAGGAATGATTGCAAAAGTTAATCACTTAGTTAAGGTAGAAGAAATATAATTAATAACACTGTTAAAATATAGTAATCATGGATTTAAGTAATCTTAAACCTGCAGAAGGCTCAACCAAAAACCGAAAGAGAATAGGTAGAGGTCAAGGATCCGGTAGAGGTGGCACTTCAACAAGAGGGCACAAAGGAGCAAAATCAAGATCTGGTTATTCTCGTAAACTAGGTTTTGAAGGAGGGCAAATGCCATTATATAGACGTTTACCAAAATTTGGTTTCAAAAATATAAATAGAGTTGAGTATTCAGCAATTAATTTAGATACAATTAATGCTTTAGCTGAAACTAAAAACATTACTGAATTTACTTTAGACGTTCTACTGGAAAACGGCTTAATATCTTCAAAAGATAGAGTAAAAGTATTGGGCAGAGGCGAATTGAATTTTAAAGTAAATGTTTCTGCAAATGCATTCTCTTCAGCTGCAAAGGCTGCAATTGAAGCAAAAGGAGGCGTTGTAACAATAATCTAATATAAAGCAATGAAAAGATTTATCAATACTCTTAAGAATATCTGGAACATCAAGGATCTAAGAACAAGAATCTTGTATACATTAGGGTTAGTACTAATATATAGAATAGGATCTTTTGTTGTTTTGCCAGGTATAAATCCCGGTGATTTATCAAACCTTCAAGACCAAACTAAAGATGGAGTTTTAGGTTTGTTAAACATGTTCTCAGGAGGTGCCTTTTCTAATGCTTCTATTTTTGCATTAGGGATTATGCCTTACATTACTGCTTCAATTGTTATTCAATTGCTTACCATGGTAGTTCCTTATTTCTCTAAGATGCAAAAAGAAGGTGAAAGTGGTAGGAACAAGATAAATCAAATGACAAGATTGTTAACAGTTATTGTTACTATTTTCCAAGCGTTTGCTTACCTTACAAACTTAAGATATCAACTTCAAGGAGCTACAATTTATAGTATTACGGGTAGTGATAATCTAAACTTTTTCAATTGGGCACTTCCAATGGCAGTAATGCTTACTAGTGGTACCCTATTTGTTATGTGGCTTGGAGAAAGAATTACTGATAAAGGAATTGGTAATGGTATTTCATTATTAATTATGGTAGGTATTGTTGCAAGATTACCTTTTGCTCTATTCGCTGAATTTGCTTCAAGAATGGAAGAGCAAGGTGGAGGTCTTGTTATATTCTTCGTTGAATTAGTAGTATTATTAATAGTAATTATGCTATGCATACTTTTAGTTCAAGGAACAAGAAGAATACCAGTTCAGTATGCAAAAAGAATAGTTGGTAATCGTCAATATGGTGGTGCACGTCAATATATTCCTATTAAAGTTAATGCAGCTGGAGTTATGCCAATTATTTTTGCTCAAGCAATAATGTTTATACCTGTTACCTTGTTTGGTTTTTCTGATGCAGAAAGCATGCAAGGAATAAGAGCAGCATTGTCTGACTTCCATGGTTTTTGGTATAATTTAATATTTGCTGTTGTAATTATAGCATTTACATATTTTTATACAGCCATTGCGATTAACCCAAAACAAATGTCTGATGACATGAAGAAGAATGGTGGGTTTATACCAGGTGTTAAACCAGGAAAGAGAACAGAAGAGTTTTTTGATAATGTTCTTTCCAAAATAACTTTACCAGGATCAATCTTTCTTGCTATAGTAGCAATACTACCTGCATTTATTGGTCTGTTTGGTGTTAACTCACAGTTTGCTCAATTTTATGGTGGAACTTCATTATTGATTTTAGTAGGTGTTGTATTAGACACTCTACAACAAATAGAAAGTCATTTATTGATGCGTCACTATGATGGATTGACAAAATCTGGTAGAATAAAAGGCAGATCGTCTCAAATGTAATTTGATATGTTTAGAAAAGCTATGATACATAAAAGAACTGCAGAGGAGATTGAAGAGTATAGATTAAGTTCTTTACTAGTAGGAGAAACTTTATCAGAGGTTAGTAAATTTATTAAACCAGGAGTTACTACTCTAAGTTTAGATAAAATTGCTGAAGAGTTTATAAGAGATAATGGTGCATTACCAGCTTTCAAAGGCTATAATGGTTTTCCAGCATCTTTATGCATATCTGTTAATGAAGTTGTAGTTCACGGTATACCTGGGAAAAGAGAAATCAAAGAAGGGGACATAGTATCAATAGACTGCGGAACTGAAATGAATGGTTGGGTTGGTGATTCAGCCTATACTTTTGCCTTAGCGGGAGTTTCTCAAGAGGCAAAAGATTTAATAAAAGTAACCAAAGAGTCTTTGTTGTTAGGTATCGAGAAATGTAAAATAGGAAATAGGATAGGAGATTTGAGTTTTCAAATTCAAAGTTATTGCGAAAAGCATGGCTATGGAGTGGTAAGAGAATTATGTGGTCATGGAGTTGGTAGAAAAATGCATGAGAACCCTGAGGTTCCAAATTACGGAAGAGCCGGAACTGGAATCAAATTCATGGAGGGGATGATAATTGCAATTGAACCAATGATAACCATGAAAGACAAGGCTATTGTTTTTGAAGATGATGGCTGGACATGTAGGACACGAGATATGTCACTTGCTGCACATTTTGAACATGATATAGCAATAACAAAGAATGGACCAGATATCCTTTCAAGCTTTGAAAAAATAGAACAAACAATAAAACAAAATAACAACTTAGTATTAATTTAATATGGCAAAACAAGCATCCATACAATTAGATGGAACCGTTATCGAATCTTTAGGAAATGCAATGTTTAAGGTTGAGTTGGAAAATGGACACGTAATAATTGCACATATTTCTGGAAAGATGAGAATGCACTATATTAAAATATTACCAGGTGATAAAGTGCAAGTTGAAATGTCTCCTTATGACTTAACTAAGGGCAGGATAACATATAGACACAAATAAGATTAAAATAATATATAAACATTTTACCGACCATGAAAGTCAGAACATCAGTAAAGAAAAGATCTCCGGAGTGCATAATTGTACGAAGAAAAGGGGTTGTTTACGTTATTAACAAAAAGAATCCTAAATTTAAACAAAGACAAGGGTAAATAATTAAATTTAACAATAAAAAAAGTTTATGGCAAGAATTGCAGGTATAGACTTACCAAAAAACAAAAGAGGAGTAATCGGCTTAACTTATATCTACGGAATAGGAAGAAGTCTATCATCTCAAATTTTAGCTCAAGCTGGAATTAGTGAAGATAAGAAGGTAAGTGAATGGACTGATGACGAACAAAATGCTATCCGTACAATTATTGGCGACCAATTTAAGGTTGAGGGTACATTACGTTCTGAAGTTCAAATGAACATTAAACGTTTGATGGATATCGGTTGTTACCGAGGAATTCGTCATCGTATTGGATTACCACTTAGAGGTCAAAGTACTAAAAACAATGCTCGTACACGTAAGGGCAGAAAGAAAACAGTTGCTAACAAGAAAAAAGCAACTAAGTAATAATTAATTACTAGCAGATGCGGATTACCTTTAAATTTTATTTTGGAGCGTCTGTATTTATAAATTAAACAAAGGAGAATAAAAGAACATTATGGCAAAAAGTTCTAAACCAACGAAAAAAAGAGTAGTAAAAGTTGAACCACAAGGAAAAGCGTTCATTTTTGCATCATTCAACAATTGCATAGTTTCGTTGACAAATAATGCGGGTCAAGTAATATCATGGTCATCGGCAGGTAAAATGGGTTTTAGAGGATCTAAGAAAAATACACCATATGCTTCTCAAATGGCAGCAGAAGATTGCGCGAAAGCAGCTTTTGACTATGGTCTAAGAAAAGTAAAGGTGTTTGTTAAGGGACCTGGTGCTGGACGTGAGTCTGCAATCAGAGCAATTAACACGTGTGGAATTGAAGTTATGGAAATAATGGATGTTACACCTGTACCTCATAATGGGTGTCGTCCTCCAAAAAGAAGGCGTGTATAGTTATTTATTATCTGAATAAAAAGAAGAAATAGTTATGGCAAGATATACTGGTCCAAAAAGTAGAATAGCAAGAAGATTTAAAGAGCCAATATTCGGTTTTGATAAAGTTCTTGACAGAAAAAATTATAGTCCAGGTCAACATGGACAAAGTAAGCGTAGAGCTAAGCAATCAGAGTACGGAATGCAATTAATGGAAAAGCAAAAAGCTAAATATACTTATGGTATATTAGAAAGACAATTCCGTAATGTTTTCGAAAAAGCTTCTCGTAAAGGAGGAGTAACTGGTGTTGTATTACTACAGCTGATAGAATCACGTCTTGATAACGTTGTATTCCGTTTAGGATTTGCAAAAACAAGAAATCAAGCACGTCAATTAGTTTCACATCGTCATATTATAGTTAACGGAGAAGTTGTAAACATTCCTTCATATATGCTAAAACCTGGTGATGTTGTAGGTGTACGTGAACGCTCAAAATCATTGGAAATCATTACTGATTCTTTAGAAGGAAAAGTAAATAGTTTTTCATGGTTAGACTTCGATCGCGCAGCAATGAGCGGAAGATTTATGAGCTACCCAGAACGTTCTGATATTCCTGAAAATATCAATGAACAATTAATCGTTGAATTATATTCTAAGTAAGATTTAAAAAAATATAAAATGGCCATATTAGCTTTTCAGCAACCTGACAAGGTTATAATGATAGAGTCGGATGAATTTAATGGAAAATTTGAATTTCGTCCGCTTGAACCTGGCTATGGAATGACAATAGGCAATGCATTACGTCGCATATTGTTATCATCCCTAGAAGGATTTGCAATTACCTCTGTTCGTATAGAAGGTGTTGAGCATGAATTTGCAACAATACCAGGGGTTATTGAAGATATGACAGAAATCATCTTAAACCTTAAACAACTACGTTTCAAACGTCAAATTGAAGAGGAAGAAAATGAAACAGTTAGTTTTACTTTTACAGGGAAGAATGTATTGAAAGCAGGAGATATCAATAAACACCTGAACAACTTTCAAGTTATAAACACAGATATTGAAATATGTCATCTAGAACCTAGTGTTAGCTTAACAATAGAACTCAATATTGAAAAAGGAAGAGGATACGTTCCGTCTGAAGAGAATAAAAAGCCAAACGATATTATTAATACTATATCAATTGATTCAATTCACACTCCAATAAAGAACGTTAAGTTTGAAGTAGATGACTTCCGTGTTGAACAAAAGACCGACTATGAGAAACTAATTATAGAATTATCAACAGACGGTTCAATTTCACCAAAAGATGCATTAACAGAAGCTGCTTCAATATTAATTCAGCACTTTATGTTATTCTCTGATGAGAAAATCTCAGTTCAAGCAGATGTTAAACCTTTAACAGAAGAATTTGACGAAACAACGTTACATGTTCGTCAAGTGTTAAAGACTAAATTAACTGATTTGGATTTATCTGTAAGAGCATTAAATTGCTTGAAATCTGCAGAGGTAGAAACATTGGGAGAATTGGTATCATACAACAAAGCAGACCTATTGAAGTTCCGTAACTTTGGTAGAAAATCACTAACAGAATTAGAGAACCTAGTTAAAGCAAAGGGGCTTGAATTCGGAATGAGTATTGCGAAATATAAATTAGAAAAAGAATAAGAGAAATGAGACACGGTTGCAAAATAAATCATCTATCAAGAACGAAATCACATAGAGACGCAATGTTGTCAAATATGGCTTCGTCATTGATATTGCATAAAAGAATAGAAACTACATTAGCAAAAGCGAAAGCCTTAAGAACATATGTAGAGCCATTAATCACAAAATCTAAAACAGATTCAACTAATGAACGTAGAGTTGTATTTAGTTATCTTCAAAATAAAGAAGCTGTTACTGAACTTTTCAGAGAAGTATCTCAAAAAGTTGCAACAAGAAACGGTGGATATACAAGAATATTGAAGACAGGACGTCGTCTTGGAGATGGAGCAGAAATGGCAATTATGGAGTTAGTTGATTATAATGAGAATTTATTAAAAGAAGCTAAAGCACCACAAGCAAAAACAACTCGTCGTGGACGTACAAAGAAAACTGATGAAGTTGTTGCTAAAACAGAAACAGTTACTGAGGAAGTAATAGTAGATACTCCAGTAGATGCTCAAGTAGAAATACAAGAACAATCACCAGAAGATAAAGCAGAATAATACTTGCTTTTTCTTAATATGATAAAGTCGCACAATGGTTTTGTGCGACTTTTTTGTTTTATACATCTAACTTTTTACTTTTTCTTTTTTGATTTCCACCCATACATTATTTATTTTCCGACACTTAAAATCGAGGGTAGTATCCCAAAAAGTGTGTAAGAAGCTTCTAATTTTGTAATGCAAAGTTAATCATTTTTCTTTTATATCATTTTTCTTTGACTTAAAAATATGCAGAAGAGGAACGGAGGCGTAGCCGTAGTGGAACTTCTGCATATTTTTCCTTCCTAATTTTCTTCGTCCCATCTAAATTTCTTTTTCTCACATTGTAGATTTGGTACTTTTCTATCGTATGCTTTCCTTGTCATGGCAACTGATGCAAGTAATAATATCGCTGCTTCAGGGATAGGTAATGCTCCTCGCATCTTAGTCGTTCGTTTGTAATCTCTATTTAATCTTTCTATCCAATTGGTTGAGTAAATCATATTGCGTATATTGTAGTCATAGTTGATATAAGTAAAGTATAATCTATACCTATCTCTCTCTCCTTTATCCTTAAAGTTCTTATAGTATCTTACCCATTTAATACAAAACTCTTTCCATCTCTGTATTCCTTTTTCTTGTGTATCTGATGAGTCATTTACTATAAAGACTTCTTTTAAATCCTCTGCCATCTCTTCTTTGTGCTCTGGTTTAGCGTACTTTAAGCTTTCTCTTTGTAAGTGAACTGCACATAACTGTACTTCTGTACCTTTAAAATGTTTGTTGATAACTGTTTCTATTCCTTGCAGTCCATCACTTACTATTAATCCTATTTCTTTTACTC
>JAQVXZ010000036.1 GCA_028708845.1 Bacteroidales bacterium | reverse complement strand
CGCTTCTTGGTCAAACAAACCTATATTTCCTGTTGTTTTATACTTATATTTTGACATAGTTATATATTTCACACAAAGATACAACTATTTATTTGATTGTCAAAGTGGTAATTATTAGAAGTGCCCTAATTTATTAAAGCTAATATAGTAATTATTTATTACTGTCTTTTAAAACGTAAAATCAATAAATAAAGTATGATTTATTCAATTATTTCTATTTCTTCTTTGACTCATATTAGAAAAAAGTTATATCTTTGCAACATTATTGGTTCTTTATGGATTAAAAGGGAATTAGGTGAAAAACCTAAACAGTCCCGCTGCTGTGAGCTCCGTCAGAGAAACAAGCATTTCTTCTTTTGCCACTGAATTTATACGATTTGGGAAGGCGAATTGCTTGGGAGTAAGTCAGAAGACCTGCCAATGAATTATTAAGTTTTTGAGCTTTCGAGGAAAAGGCTTAGGACGAATTGGAAATTCAATGAGTAAAGTCTTCGATTTTTCTAATTATTTGTCTTTATTTTCTTCTCGATGCTCTTGTTTTAAATTTTATTAAAAAAAGAGTATGAAAAAATTCATTCTATTTGTTTCTATGGCAATTGCATCAAGTATTGCATTTGCACAATTTGATGGAGCAGTCGGCACTGAGGGCTGCCAGGCTATTAATATCTCAAACCCAAATATTGTTTCTTGGGCTAAGGGTGTGGAAGTAAAAAGAGGTTTTCAAGGAAGTTCCGTAGTCAATTATGCATCTTACGGTAAGCATTATATGGCACAAGGAAAACCTGACAGTACTACCACATCTGCTATTTCACTAGGAAGAAGTGGCGAGGCTATCATTACTTTCGATAGACCAATCATTAATGGACAGGGCTACGACTTTGCAGTATTTGAAAATGGTTTCACTTCAACTTTCTTAGAGCTTGCTTATGTGGAAGTAAGTAGTGATGGAGTTAATTATTTTCGTTTCCCATCAACTTCCAATTCAACATCTTCAGCCGACATTCACCCTACCTTAATCAATAATCTTGCAGGAAAATACGAAGTAGGCTATGGTACTCCTTTCGATTTGGATGATATTAATGATGATGTAAACTTAGATAAGTTTAATATTCGTTTTGTTAAAATAATTGATGTTGATGGTGGAGTTGATACTGACTCACAAGGGAATATAATCTACGACGGATCTTCTGGTGGTCCCTCATCAGGATTTGATTTGACAGGAGCATGTGTTTTGAATGGTGGAGAGCCTTATTTGATTTCAAACTTAGAGGGAATGCTTTCTCAAACAAATACCTACGAACTTGTAAGTGCAGCAAACGGAACAATTGATGCTAATGGTAATTATCATAAAGATTTTACTAATAATGGAGTAGTTTTTGAGGGATTAGGTCTTTATGGAGGGACTTTTCCTTGTGGATTTGGTCTATCAAACTTAACAACTACGACTAGTTCTTATTATGAATCTTCTGCAAATATGGGTTTAGAGGGACCTGACTCTGTTTATCTTAATGCTTATTATAGCGATTATGCAGGCACAGCTGAACATAATATTATTAGAATGGATGATAATTCTACGTTCAAACCAATGGGAGTTTATGTGTCAAATTCAATGAGTACTTATAATTATAACACCACAAGCCTACCAGCAAACTGTTATTTAAAGATGGTAGCTTATGGTTATGATGCATGTGGAGACATAACAGGAACTTCTTATATTTATTTGGCAGATAAGAGAAATGGTCTGAATATTAATGTTAAGGATTGGACATATTTAAATCTTTCTTCTTTGGGAGAGTGTTCAAAGGTAATTATTAAATTGGAGAGTAATGATGATGGTGGATATGGAATGAACCCTCCTTCTTATTTTTGCTTAGATAATTTTGTTATAGATATTAGTTCAAGTATTCCTAATGTGCCAATAAGTGTTAGAACTTTGGCTGCTACAAACGTTAATGATAACTCAGCAACTATGAATGGACATTTCTCTGCTGGAAACCAAACAATCACTGCAAAAGGCTTTCAATATAAATTAAGTAGTGAAACAATTTGGGATGAGATTATTATTAATATGGATGAAACATCTTATATCTTATCTAATTTGCTTTCTGACACTAACTATGTTTACCGTGCCTTTGCAATAAGCCTTACAGACACAGTCTTTGGAGAGGAAATAACCTTTAGAACACTTAGTGAGGTTGGTCTTAACTCTCTTAATAGTAATGAAATTTCAATGAATCTATATCCTAATCCAAGTACTGGAATATTTAATATTAAGATTGAGGGATTAAACTCAGGAGCTGATATTCATATTCTGGATTTAGAAGGAAGGATTGTTAAAAAACAATCAATTAGTGGAAGAGATAATTCAATTATTGTTGACTTATCATCTTCTAAAAAAGGAGTTTATTTTGTTAAAATCCTAACAAAGGAAACTTCAACAAGTAGAAAACTAATCATTTATTAAAATTAAAAGTTAGTTTTATTTTAGGTCTCTTGGGTAGTGGCTCTATGTTGCTACCCATTTTTGAAATCTTAGAATAAAGACATCGAAAAAACATGAAAAGAATAGTATTAATCAGTTTATTATCTGTACTAATCATTCTTCCTTTACTTGGTTTTGCTCAAACAAAAGATAGCATTAAATCAACTACATTAAAGGAGGTAATGATTTCGGATACTATAAGGAGGGAACGTATAAAAAAGGAGTCCTCTTCACGAATTGATAATGCTATGATTGAAAAAATGGAAACCGTTTCGGTTGGTGATTTAGCAAAGTATATTGCTGGGGTAAATGTTAAGGATTATGGTGGTATTGGTGGCTTAAAAACAATATCTGTTAGGGGATTAGGCTCAAACCATAGTGCTGTTATTTATGACGGAATAAGTATTACTGATTTTCAGACAGGACAGGTGGATTTGAGTAAGTTCTCTTCTTCAAATATTAAAGAGATTAGTTTATTTAATGGTCAGTCCTACTCTCTTCTCCAACCCGCAAGGGCTTTAGCCTCTTCAAATGCGTTCTTTATTGAGACCATTAAACCAAGTTTTGATAGCTCTCAAAGGTTTAAAACTATTCTAAAAACTACTTATGGTTCATTTAACTATGCTAATTTAGGAATTAATTCAGCTTATAAGATTAGTAGCATTTGGACATCAGTCTTAGATTTAGACCTAAACAATACCTCTGGCAACTATCCTTACACTCTTAGTTATGGAAGAAACGAAAACGATAGCACATCTAAAGAAATAAGGAAGAACTCCGATTATTTTGGATTTCGTGGTGAGTTTAATATGTTTGGTAGCTTTAATGCGAAAACAGATATCAAACTAAAAGCCTATTATTTCTATTCCGAAAGGGGTTTACCAACAAGCACAACCCTGTATTATATTAATAGTGGTCAGAGACTTTGGGATGAGAACTTCTTTCTCCAATCAATATTCACACATAAGCTTAGTTCTAAGTTGGAATATAGAAATCACTTAAAGGCTTTGTACTCCTACACTCATTATTACGACTCTAAAGCTTCGACATTCTTGGGTTACCAAAGCGATGAGTATATTCAAAGGGAGTATTATATGAATAATGTTGTTTCATATAAGATTTTCAAAAACCTTTCCTCATCACTAAGCAATGATGTATTCCTTAATAACCTTAATTCTCCTAATCTATTTATCAGCTCTGCTCAAAGGGTTTCTTCCCTAAGTGCTTTTAGTTTTTTATTTGACAATTCCAAACTACTAATTAATGGAAACATCCTACATACACTAGTTGAAGACAGGTCAGATTTTAGTTCTAAATCTCTAATCAAAAGCCATTTCTCTCCTTTTATCTCATTGGGCTATACGTTTCAAAATGCCCTAACTATTAGTTTGTTTTATAAGGATATTTTCCGAATGCCCACATTCAACGACTTATACTTTAATAAGGTTTCTGAGTCGAAACTTAGGCCAGAGGTAACAAAACAAATAAACCTTCATATTGAATACTTACGTTCTTTAGGATTTTACAAAACAAGTTCAATAAATATTTCATTAGACGCTTATCATAATATAGTTAAGGATAAGATTATTGCTGTTCCTCAAAGGAATTTATTTATTTGGTCTGTTATTAATTATGGTCAAGTAGATATTAATGGTATTGATTTGCAAGCTATGTTCAAGGCTTATCTATCTCATTCAATTGATTTAACAATACGCGGAACTTATGCTTATCAAAGCGTTAGAGATGCTTCTAATAAAGAATCTACAACTTATAATAATCAAATTCCTTATACTCCCCTTCATTCTGGTTCTTTATTTCTTAACCTTAGTCATCCTTTTATTGATTTTTCATATACTCTTAGTTTTGTTGGTGCACGTTATTCTCTTCCTCAAAACATTGAAAGAAATCTATTAAAACCCTATCAAGACCACTCAATAACTATTTCAAAAGATTTTACCTATAGAAAACAGAAAATAAATATAGGTTTATCTTGCCTTAATCTATTAGGAGATAATTATGAGGTTGTTATTAATTATCCAATGCCCGAAAGGCAGTTTCGTATTAATATTAAAATTTACTTATAATGAAAAAAGCAAAATTATTCATAGGCTTAATAGCTTTAATTCTAAGCTTTGGATTTGTTTCTTGTACAGATGATACAATTGATAACAAACCTAGACAAGAAGTTCTTCCAAAAGGGTTCTTTGTTCTTTGTGAAGGTCTTTTTGGAATGAACAACTCTTCTTTGGACTTCTACAATTCAGAAACTAATAAAGTAATATTAGATTTATTTAATGAAGTGAACAATCAAGGGCTTGGCGATACTGGTAATGATATGATTGAATTAAATGATTATATATTTATTGCAGTGAAAGAATCTGCTTGTGTTCAGGTAATTAATAAAGATAATGGAAAGCTTGTTAAGAGAATTCCAATTGTAGATAATAACGGAACAAACCGCAAACCCTCTCGCCTTACTACAAATGGTTCAATGGTTTACTTATGTACTGTTGACGGAAATGTTTTAGAAATAAATCCTTTTTCTCTTAGTATTGGAAGAATTGCTAAAGTAGGTCGTAATCCTGAGGCTATATGTATTTCTAATAACAAACTATATGTTACAAACTCTGGTGGTTTAGATTTCGGCACTCCTATTGGCTATGATAAGACTGTTTCTGTTGTAAATATAGCAACGATGACGGAAACAAAGAAGATTGAGGTTGGAGAAAATCCTGGTATTATCAAAGAACTTCGTCCTGGTTTGGTTGGATTAATTGTTAAAGGAGATTATTCAAACATTCAATTTAAAACAATTAATACCTCTTCAGATGAACTGGCTGGGAGTTTTGATATTCCAATGTTAAACTTTGATGTCATGGATAATGATAATATTATATATACTAATTACGACTACAACTCTTTATCAGCTACAATAAAGTTATTTAATCTTACCACAAACGTAGTCAATCCTGTAGATTTTATTAAAACTCCTGGCATAACAAATCAAATTGCTTTACCTTATGGTATTGATATTTCTAAAGCTACTAACGAGGTTTATATTTGTGATGCTGCTGATTTTGTAACAAGTGGAAGAGTTTTTGTATTTGATTTACAAGGTAATTACAAAGATGCAGTAAGCGTTTCTTATGTCCCTTCAAAAGTAATTGTTAGAAATTAGATTTGTTTTAATATAATTGTTAATAATAATTCTTACATTTGCCTTTTTCAAATGGAGTATTTAATTAACAATTATACTTGTGGAAAATAAAGTTACTTTTAGCTCTAAGTTTGGAACTCTTGTTGTTGTTGCAGGCTCTTGTGTTGGATTAGGCAATATTTGGAGATTTCCTTATTTGGCGGGGAACAATGGTGGTTCAGCTTTCATTATTATTTACGTTCTTTGCAGCCTTACCATTGCAATTCCTATTATGATGAGTGAATTTGTGGTTGGGCGATCGACAGGGAGAAATGCTTTTGGTGCTTTTAAAGAACTATCTCGACAAAAGAAATGGTCATTAGTTGGTCTTTTTGGCATTCTAACCTCATTCCTAATTTATGGGTTTTATTCTGTTGTTGCAGGTTGGGCTATTTCTTTTATTCAAACAGCATTTACTGAAGGTTTCACCGGCAAAAGTCCAGCATTAATACATTCCAATTTCATTAATTATATTAATACAGGATGGAAACCTACAATTGCAGCTCTAATTTTCATAGTTCTAACTGCTTCAATTGTTATTGGCGGAATTGAAAGAGGGATTGAGAGAATTAATAAAATTCTTATGCCAATGTTAGCTCTTATTATTATTGGTCTCTTCGTTTACTCAACGACTCTTCCTGGTTTCAAGGCTGGTATGGACTTCCTCTTAAAACCTGATTTCTCAAAAATAACATTAAATACCTTCCTTACTGCTATTGGTCAGTCGTTTTTCTCAATGAGTTTAGGTATGGGATGTATGGTAACTTATGGAGCTTATATTAAAAAAGAAACCTCCCTACCATCTCTTGCTCTAACAATTGGGCTTACAGATTTAAGTATTGCTATTTTAGCTGGCTTTGCAATCTTCCCTGGTGTTTTTACTTTCGGAATTGAACCTACATCAGGACC
Organism: Bacteroidales bacterium; assembly: GCA_028708845.1. GTDB lineage: Bacteria > Bacteroidota > Bacteroidia > Bacteroidales > P3 > UBA10566. Next base: position 6,631 of record JAQVXZ010000036.1, on the reverse strand, counting down.
AACCCTAGTATTTGAAACCCTACCCCTTGTCTTTTCAATGATGCCAGCAGGTAATATTTTTGGCATTTTCTTCTTCCTCTTAGTTTTCATTGCCGCCATTACCTCATCTGTTTCAATGCTTGAACCTATTTGTTTATTTATTATCCAAGAACTTAAAACAACGAGAGTAAAAGCTGTTCTAATGATTTCAAGTCTTGTTTCAATTCTTGCAGTCCTTTGTGCCTACTCTCAAGTAGAGGGTTCACCTATTCGATTATTTGGAAGCAATCTATTTGATTTCTTAAATAATATAACAGATAAATTCATGCTACCATTTGGTGCCTTACTTATTATTGTATTTGTAGGTTGGTTTGCAAATAAAGAATTAGTTAGAAGTGAAATCACAAATAATGGGTTGTTATTTAATAGAGGTTTTAAGTTTTACTATGTAATAATTAGGTACTTAATTCCTATTATTCTTTCCTTATTTGTACTAAGCCTATTAGGTATAGTAAAATGGTAATTAATCAATAAACTATAGGCAAATCCTTATTAACATTTTGCTGTTGATAATTATTTATTAGCTTTGACCTTATATATCATTTATTATTATTAGTTTTGTAACATTATTACTTTTAAGAAGTAAAAATAAAGTATAGTACAATTATTTTATTAATTTAAAACAGAAAGTTATGAAAAAGAATTTGATTATTTTAGTTGCTGTTTTATTAACATCAACTTTATCTTTTGCTCAAAGTGGCAAAATGTTTGTTACAGGTCAGTTAGGATTTAACACTAATTCCGCAACCAACACATTCGCTGGTACTAGTGTTGATGTTCCAGCAAGTAATACATTTGACATTATGGCTGAATTTCATTATAAAGTAACCAATGAAATTGCTGTAGGTTTAGGTGTTAACTATAATAGAAGTTCATCATATGATGGAACAACATTAGCAGGAAAAGATTATTTCGACACACGTTCAATGTTTTCAATCGTTCCTTCTGCAATATATGGAGTTAAAATAACTGAAAACTTCACATATATTCCAAGACTATATATTGATTTTGGATTTGGTAGCTATGATAACGAATCAGATATTCTTGGACAAATAGCAACAAACACAAGTGATTTATCAAGTATTGCTATTGGAGTTAGACCTCTAAGTTTTGAATATGGAATAAACAAAAGACTTGCTATCACAATGAGCTTTGGTGATATTCACTATAGAATAGATACTGAAAAAGGAACAATTGGAGGTACAGCATTCGAAACAGCTAATAAATCTTTTGCATTAGATGCAAATTACGGAGCAGCATTTGGATTAAGATTATACTTATAATATTAATTATTAATTAAATAATTAAGGAGCAGTCTTATTTGATTGCTCCTTTTTTTTGTGTCTTGAAGATGTCTATTATTGCAGGCATCATTATTTCTTATAAGCTACTTATTAATAGTGAAATGGTGATTTACAAACCAAATCATATCTTATTCAAAATTCAATCTAAATTATTTTTATCAAGTTATTTGTATATTAACTTCTAATTGAGTATTTTTGCACCTTAGATTTCGAAGTAAAGAAATTAGATAAACAAATAGAATAAAAGCTTATCCACAGAGTGCAATTGAGTTCTTGCTCTGGGTTTTGCTAAAAATAATAAGAGCTCAAAATTAAATATATGAAAAAAGGAAATAAATACGGAACACACCGTGTAATTGAACCAAAAGGTGTTTTACCACAACCAGCTCAAAAGCTTGATAATAACATGGATGAGATTTATGATAATGAAATCCTTATTGATGTTCAAACTTTAAATGTAGATAGTGCTTCTTTTACTCAAATTGAAGAACAAGCTGGTGGAGATAAAGCTAAAATTGCTGAAATCATGTTAGGAATTGTTGAAAAACAAGGAAAACATAGAAATCCAGTAACAGGTTCTGGTGGTATGTTACTTGGAACAGTTGAAAAAATAGGTGATGCACTTATTGGAAAAACTGATCTTAAGGTTGGTGATAAAATAGCTACATTAGTTTCTTTATCTTTGACTCCTTTACGTATAGACAAAATTAAAGATATCCGTCCAGATGTTGACCAAGTTGATATTGATGGAAAAGCTATCTTATTTGAATCAGGTATTTATGCTAAAATACCAAGTGATATGCCAGAAAATCTTGCATTATCTGCTCTTGACGTTGCAGGTGCTCCTGCTCAAACAGCTAAATTAGTAAAACCTGGCGATACTGTTATTATTATTGGTGCTGGTGGAAAATCAGGTATGCTTTGCTGTTACGAAGCTAAAAAACGTGCTGGTGTTACTGGTAAGGTAATTGGTATCACTCATAGCCAAAGATCAACAGATAGATTAGTAAAATTGAATTTCTGCGATCATGTTTTTGCTGCTGATGCAACACAACCTATTGCTGTTATGGAGAAAATTGAAGAATTAACCAATGGCAAAATGGCTGACGTTACAATTAATAATGTTAATATCAACGATACTGAAATGACATCTATCCTTTGTACTAAGAATGATGGTGTTGTTTATTTCTTCTCTATGGCTACAAGCTTTACAAAAGCAGCTTTAGGAGCAGAAGGTGTTGGTTCTGATGTTACAATGATTGTTGGTAACGGTTATACAAAAGGTCACGCAGAAATAACTCTTCAACTACTAAGAGAATCAAAAGAACTTAGAGATATCTTCACTGAACTATACGCATAATAAACGTAATTCAATATAAGACTATGGGTAGGTTATTCTATCCATAGTTTTCTATTTAATAAAACAAATAATACAACCTAAGATATGCAAGTAAATAGAAGAAAAGAATTGTTTCCTAATGTAACAGATGCAGAATGGAACGATTGGAAATGGCAAGTAAGAAATAGGATTGAAACACTTGATGATTTAAAGAAACACATAACCCTTACTAAGGAAGAAGAAGAAGGTGTTATGAAATCTCTAAAGACATTACGTATGGCAATTACACCATATTATCTAAGTCTAATCGATAGTAATAACCCAAACTGCCCTGTTCGTCGTCAAGCAATTCCAACAGCTGCCGAACTATATCAAGCAGATGCTGACCTTTTAGACCCTCTTTCCGAAGACGAAGATTCACCAGTTGCAGGACTAACTCACCGTTACCCAGACAGAGTCTTATTCCTTATCACTGATATGTGTTCAATGTATTGTCGCCACTGCACAAGAAGAAGATTTGCTGGACAAAACGACCACGAAAGCCCACAAGATAGAATTCAAAAAGCAATTGATTATATAGCTCGTACACCACAAGTTAGAGACGTTCTTCTTTCAGGAGGAGATGCTTTAATGGTAAGCGACCACATGTTAGAATCAATTATCCAACGTCTAAGAGCTATTCCTCACGTTGAAATAATACGTATAGGAACTCGTACACCAGTTGTTTGTCCTCAAAGGATTACTGATGACTTGGTAAATATGCTAAAGAAATATCATCCAATTTGGTTAAATACTCACTTCAATCACCCTAACGAATGTACTGAAGAAGCAAAAGAAGCTTGTGCAAAACTTGCTAATGCTGGTATTCCATTAGGAAATCAATCTGTTCTTTTAAGAGGAGTTAATGATGATGCAAGAGTAATGAAGAAATTAGTTCAAAAATTGGTTATGATGAGAGTTCGCCCTTATTATATCTACCAATGTGACCTTTCAATGGGTCTTGAACATTTCCGTACTCCTGTTTCAAAAGGAATTGAGATTATAGAAAACCTTAGAGGACATACTTCAGGATATGCAGTTCCAACATTTGTTGTTGATGCTCCTGGTGGTGGAGGAAAAACTCCAGTTATGCCTCAATATATTATCTCACAAAGTCCAGGCAAGATTGTTTTAAGAAACTTCGAAGGAGTAATAACAACTTATACTGAACCAATAAACTATTCTAACGAATGCGAATGTGATATTGACTTTTTAAATGGAGAAGAAGAATTGAGTGATGGAGTTGCAAGTCTTCTTCATGGAGATCGTTTATCTTTAGAGCCATCACATTTAGCACGTCACGAAAGAATAAAAAAAGACTAAAATTAATTGCCATTCATTAATGACATATTAAAATACAAGAGTATATCTTTTGTAGGTACTGAAAAGAACACAGGAAAGACAGAAACATTAAACTATGTACTCTCTCGACTGTGTTCTTTTTCAAATACTATTGTAGGAATCACCTCAATTGGTATTGACGGAGAAAAAACAGACCAAGTAACAAAGACTTCGAAACCAGAAATAACAATTTACCCAAATACAATCTTTGCAACATCTGAGCTTCTCTATCCACAAAAACAAATAATTTCAAATATCCTTTCCTTAAGTAACCGTTCAACTGCCCTAGGTAAGCTAGTTTATGCACAAGCTGTTAGCTCTGGAAAAGTTGTGCTTGCAGGTGCTTCAAATACTGTTTGGTTAAAAGAAGTAATTGAAGACATTAAAGGCTTTGGTACCGATATAGTTTTGGTAGATGGAGCATTATCGAGGATGAGTTTTGGATCTCCTTCCATAACCGAGGCTATGATTCTATCCACAGGTGCTGCCCTATCCTTTAATATGAAAACCCTTGTCCGTAAGACAAGTTTTATTTATAGGATGACTCAATTAGAAGCAATTGAACCTAAACTTGCAGAAAAACTACTAGAAATTGAAAATGGAATATATTCAATTGATGAAAACAATAATATTATAGACTTAGAGATTCCTTCAATCCTAATGATAGATAAGCATAAGGAGAAGTTAACCTCCGATATTACAAAGATTTTTATTTCAGGAATAATAACCGATAAGCTAATACAATTTCTTAAGACGCAGAAAAACATAAAGGATATTGAGATAATAATTAGGGATTTTACAAGAGTATTTTGCACTCCTGAAAATATTAGTTCTTATCTTGAAAAAGGAGGAAAACTAAAGGTAGTTCAGCCAACAAACCTCATCGCCATAACTATTAATCCAACCTCACCATCGGGTTATAATCTAAATTCTGACAAGTTAATTGAAGAACTAAGGAAGGAAATACCGTTACCAATATATAATATTAAAGAAATATAAAGCCATGACACTCAAAGAAGCAATAGAAAAGCATAATGGATTAAGTTTTGTATTTAATGAATTGAATATATCATCACCCATTGGTAGGAAAACTATTCTAGAAACGAATTTCTCAAAGGATAAAGATTACCTATCAAGCCAATATTCCATTATTGAAAGCTGTCAGACATATATTTCAGAAGAAATTAACCTTAAAGCTCTCAAGAAGGTTAGAGGAGTCCTTGCTCATATCAATGATATAAGCGGAACAGTAAAACAATTGGAGCAAAATCTTATCCTTGACGACATTTCACTTTTCCAAATAAAGCAATTTTCAATCTTTTGCTATAAAATCTCATCCTATATATTTGATATTGATAATTACTTAGAAGATAACCTTAAGGGCAAGCTAAATCTACCAGACTTAAATAAGGTTATAAAAATACTAGATCCTGAGGGTCTAATGCTAAGTCAGTTCTATATATATAATGCTTACTCAAAAGAATTAGCAAAGAAAAGGCAAGAATGGGAAATAGCGAAAAAACAAGAGGATGAAACAAAGGTAAATAATATCTACTTGGAGATAGAAGACCTTGAAAACGAAATAAGAGAAAGGCTATCTAAGGAGTTAAAAGCATATTCTCAAGACTTTAAATCAGCAATTAGATTAATAGGAGAAATAGATAAGAGTTTTGCTCTTGCAGAATACTTCTTAGATAATAACTTCACCAAACCTATATTCTCAACAACCAATCAAATAAACTATAAAGAACTCTCCTACCCTCCACTTGTTTCAAAACTAAAGGAATTAAATAAGACTTACCAACCAATCGACATTACCCTAACACATAAGCCTTGTCTTGTTACAGGAGCAAATATGGCAGGAAAGACAATCCTTCTTAAATCACTTTACCTATCTCAGTTATTATTACAGTTTGGGTTTTTCGTTCCTGCAAAAGAGTCCGAAATTGTTTTGGTTGAAGATATATTATGTTCAATTGGGGATCATCAAGACGAGGAAGCAGGCTTATCGTCCTACGCATCAGAAATCCTCTTATTAGATAATATAATTAAGAAAGTAAAACAAGGAAATCAATATCTCGTTTTAGTTGATGAGCTTGCAAGAACAACCAACCCAAAGGAAGGAGTTGCACTTGTGGATAGTTTTCTTAATATCCTATCTCAGCATAATTCGTTTTCAGTTACAACGACCCATTATTCTGGAATCACAACCCAGGCTAATAGGTTAAGAGTTAAAGGATTTATTCCAAATGATAGGCAAAAAGAAATATCAATTAATGAAATATCAAACCAAATTGACTATTCCTTAATTGAAGACCATGAAATGATAATTCCAAATGAAGCATTATACCTTGCAGACTTACTTAAGGTTGACAAAGAGTTTATTGAAGGAGCAAGAAAACTAATAAAGAAATAAAGGAAATAAAGGTATGGGGTTAAATAAAAAACGAAAGAGTATTTAACATCCATTGCTTTCTATCACACAACAAAACTAATTGATACTTGTGCTATCGTTAAATACTCTTTCTTTTACAAATATACAACATAAAAAGGCGTTTGTCAAGTAAAA
>JAQVXZ010000058.1 GCA_028708845.1 Bacteroidales bacterium | reverse complement strand
GCATATCAAACAACTCAATTTCTCCCTTGTCGAAATTAGTTGCATCAATATCTACATAAATATAATCCTTAGCTGGATTAGGATAAACCTTTATCGTTTCTCTTTCTCCTGTTTCAACATTAGTTAATCCAATTAAACCACTTGGATTAAATTTAATTAGCCAAGAAGCTTTTTCATAAGGTTGATAAATATAACCATAAGTTGCAATAATAACATCTCCATCTTCTGTAATTTTCATTCCTGAAACAGAATTACCTTTTATATAATCACTTGGGAAGGTAAGTTTGTATTGAAAATTAATATTACCATCTTCGCTAAAATTTAATAAAGTCAAAGCACCATTATATTCATAATGAGTGTAAATAGAGTCTGTATTATTAAACACAAACCTATTATGACAAAAGTCATTATTATTTATAGTAGAAACATTAGTAGATGGACCAGGATTAATTGTATGAATAATCTCTTTAGTGTTCTTATTATATATATGTATTCTTAACTCTCCAGACCCCCTTATATGTAAACCTGCAAAAGTTGTATCATTAATAGCTATGATATTATTAAGATGGAAACTATACCATTCACCATCTGGTAATGTATCAATAAACGGATCTCGTGGAATACTATCTACTATTTCTAAAGTTTCTTTATTTATATATGAAATTCCCAGATAAGTAAAATCATTTGTTTCTGGTAAAGTTAACCCTTTTTCTAAAAGCAAATGTTCCCCAACTTCACAAATTCCCGTTTTTGTAACATATGCTTTAAGTGGAATTGTTTTGATATTCAATATATTTCCTAACGTATCAAATAGAATAAATCTAATTGCATCTGTGCCATTGTTATCGGGATTAGATGGATATTTAGCATTAGCAACAAGTAAGAAATTATTATTACTTAAGCATCTATACTTAAAACTTTGCATAGTGTATATTGACAGAGAATCTTCAACATTTTTAATCCATAAATTTTTTTCAATTACAAGATTACCATCTCTATCAAAACGTCTAAATTTTAATGTGTCTTGATCTTTATAACTTACTCTGTAGAAATCATCATTAATCTTATATTCAAATGATTTTAACACAATTGGAGGATAATTTATAAGTGTGCTTGAGATAATATTTAAATCTTTATCTAAAGAGATGATCTTAGAATTTTCAAGAGATTGGTCAAAATAAGAGACCCAAAGAGTATCATCATCTTTATTATTTATTATTGAAATACCTTGAAAATTACCAGTAAATTCATTTACTTTAAATTCATTATTTCGGTAGATTTCTGTAAAGGTTTGTGCATTGGCATTTACTGCAAAACTTAGAATGATCAAAAGTATTATTCTTTTCATATTAGTGAATGTTAAATTATGCCTCTTATTTGTTTGGTGGTTTTAGGTTTTCAGAAAAGAGGCTTATGTGAATTATGGTCTTTCTGAAAACCTATGTATTACAAATTTGTTCTTGCACAAATAGAATATCCCATACATACATACATACATACATACATACATACATGTAGGAAGTTTATTCTCGGCGTTTAGAGGTTGTTTTACTTGTAAAAAATCTCTCATAGTGGAAATATTAACTCCGCAAAGTTAAAAACATTTTTCAATTAAACAAACTTATTTGAAAATAATTTATAAGAAAAAATCCTTACTCTAAATTAATAGAATAAGGATTTGGATTATGTTGTAGAGTTTAAACTCTTTTTAGATAATAACTATCTTGCGTATTTGAAGTTCTTTCCTAAGTAAACTGCTTGTTCGCCAAGCGCTTCTTCAATACGAAGTAATTGGTTGTATTTTGCAATCCTGTCTGTGCGTGATGCTGAACCGGTTTTGATTTGTCCTGTGTTAAGTGCTACTGCAAGGTCTGCAATTGTTGTGTCTTCTGTTTCTCCAGAGCGGTGACTCATAACTGCAGTGTATCCGTTGTTTTGAGCAAGATTAATTGCATTGATTGTTTCGGTTAGTGTTCCAATTTGGTTAACCTTAATTAGTATTGAGTTAGCAATCTTTCTGTCTATTCCCATTTGTAAACGTTTTGGGTTTGTAACAAAAAGGTCATCTCCTACTATTTGAATCTTATCGCCAATGGTATCGGTTAAAAGTTTCCAGCCATCCCAATCATCTTCCGCCATTCCGTCTTCAATTGAAATGATAGGATATTTCTTAGTCCAATTTGTCCAATAGTCTGCCATTTGTGAAGGTGTTAGTTTATCACCTGTTGATTTGTGAAGGTGGTATATCTTTTCCTCTGGAAGATAGAACTCACTTGCTGCTGGGTCTAATGAAATGAATATATCTTTTCCTGGTTTGTAGCCTGCTTTTTCAATTGCCATCAAAATAACTTCAATAGCTTCTTCATTAGATTTAAGGTTTGGTGCAAAACCACCCTCGTCTCCAACGTTTGTTGAATATCCTTTGCTCTTAAGTACTGCTTTTAAGTTATGGAATATTTCTGTTCCCATTTGAAGGCCATGAGAGAAAGATGTTGCTCCAACTGGCATTACCATAAACTCTTGAAAGTCTATTGAGTTGTCAGCATGTGAACCACCGTTTAAGATGTTCATCATAGGGATTGGTAGAGTGTTTGCATTTACTCCTCCAATATATCTATAAAGTTCTTGACCTGTTTCCAAAGCTGCTGCTTTTGCACAAGCTAAAGAAACTCCAAGAATTGCATTTGCTCCTAATTTGCTTTTGTTTTCTGTTCCGTCAAGCTCAATCATTTTAGCATCGATGCCATTTTGATTAGTTATTAGCATTCCTCTTAACTCTTCGTTAAGAACAGTGTTTACATTATTAACAGCTTGAAGAACTCCTTTACCTAAAAAATAGTTCTTGTCACCATCTCTTAACTCACATGCTTCATGTATTCCTGTTGATGCTCCAGAAGGAACAGCAGCACGACCAACCGCACCTTCGTCTGTGTATACTTCTACTTCTACTGTTGGATTTCCTCTTGAATCGAGGATTTGTCTTCCGTGTATTCCTATTATTTGTCCCATGTTCTATATTTGTTTTAATTAATAAATTCTAAATTACTTTAAGCTTGCAAATATACTCATTCATTTAGAGATACAAGAAAAAACTTTTACAATAATTCTTAAAACAAAAAAGAGTGGCTACCTTTTTCAAAGTAACCACTCCTTAGTATTTAAGAGTTGTTTTATTCTCTAACTATTTCTATTTAACAATTAGCTTCTGAG
>JAQVXZ010000057.1 GCA_028708845.1 Bacteroidales bacterium | reverse complement strand
TGGACTTCCAATGCATGACCTTATTGATCAAATAACTCCAAATACAATCATCGTTTTAGAACTTTCTGCTCACCAACTCCAAAATATCACAATATCTCCACTTATTTCTGTTCTTCTAAATCTATTTGAAGAACACCTTGATCACTTCCTTTCTTATGAGAAATACCAAAAAGCAAAGCTAAATATCTTAAAATACCAGAAAGAAGAGGGAAATGCTCTTATCTATAATGCAAATGATAAGTTAATTGAGAAAGGGATAAACGAGATAAACAAGAAAACAAATCTTATACCAATTGATATTAAAAACTATTCCTTTTCAGAGCCAATAACACTAAAGGGTGCACATAATAAATTTAATATTATGGTTGCTTATTCCGTTGCAAAGTTCTTAGGATTAGAAAGTGATGAAGGTTTGAAATCTATATTAGAATTTAATGGACTTAATCACCGACTTCAATTTGTTTGCAAAAAAAACGAAGTTGAATACTATAATGATTCAATTTCCACTATTCCGCAAGCAACAATTGCTGCATTGAAATCCTTAGGCAATGTCCAAACTCTTATACTCGGGGGAAAAGATAGAGGAATAGATTATTCAATTCTAAAGGATATATTATTTGAATTCAAAACCCTAAAGAACATAGTCTTTGTTTCAGAAGCAGGCAAAAGAATGTCAACAATAATCAAACCCAACCCTTCAAAAGACAGCCAAACTCTTTTCTCCAACGACTATAAAGAAATCGTAGCTTGGTGCAAACTGCAAACCGAAAAAGGCTACAAAGTCCTTCTAAGTCCAGCTGCCGCAAGTTATGATATGTTCAAAAACTTTGAAGAAAGAGGTGATGTTTTTGTAGCTTTAGTCCTTGGAGATTAATCTCTAATTCAAATTTACTTATAAGCTATAGGCACAAAAATAAACTAAAATAAGGTTGTTTTGAATTTATTCTTCGTATTTGTAAATTTATACTTGGTTATTGTAAATTTATACGAAGTTATTTGATACTGAAAGTCGGACTTCTGACCTATAAAAGTCAGACTTATTGAGTCGAAAAGTCCGTCTTTCTTATATGAAAAGTCCGACTTATTGGGTTGATAAGTCGGACTTTTTGGGTGCTATATCCTTATAAAGATTTAGAGTTATCAAGTATTAATTTACTTACAAGGCGTATTAATTTGAAGATATGAGGTTAACTATTTATTTGAATCATTATTAGTACTGTCTTTTCGATGAGGACATCCTGGAAAGCAGCAAGGTCTTTTCTTCCCTTTAAGAATATCTACACATAATCTATTTATATGTTCTATTCTTGTTTCTGGTTTTCTTACTGAAATAGTCCAGCATATCCATTCATTACGAGCTAAAGGACTTAGATTATTCCATTTTTTAAGTAGCTCAGGTTTAGAAACTAAAGCAGAGCTTAAATCATCGGGAACATCATGAACAACCCCTGTATAAACTCTGCCTTCTGTAATATCATCTTTCATAAGTAATACGATAACAGCAAACTATTCTTTCATATCCTCACGGATTATTTCTGTGATGTCTGCAATAATTACTTGGGCTAGGTGGTTGGCTTTTGTTATTTCGTCGCTTTCGGAATAAATTCTGATTATTGGTTCGGTATTGCTTTTTCTTAGGTGAACCCATTCGTTATCGAAATTGATTTTTACGCCATCAATGGTTAGTACATCATAAGAAGAATACTTTTTAGCTATCTTTTCTAAGATTTTATCAACATTGATTTCTGGTGTAAGTTCCATTTTGTTTTTGGAAATAAAATAGCTTGGGTAGGAGTCTCTAAGTTCGCTTGTCTTAATGTTTTTCTTAGCTAAAAGTGTTAAGAATAAAGCTATTCCAACTAATGCATCTCTTCCATAGTGTGACTCTGGATAAATAATACCTCCGTTGCCTTCTCCACCTATAACAGCATTTGTTTTCTTCATCATATCCACAACATTAACCTCTCCAACTGCTGATGCACAGTAGGATTGTCCGTGTTTTTCTGTTATATCTCTTAGGGCTCTTGTTGAGGAAAGGTTTGACACAGTATTACCTTTGGTTTGAGAAAGTATATAGTCGGCAACTGCAACTAATGTGTATTCTTCGCCAAAAGGTTTTCCATTTTCACAAACAATTGCAAGGCGGTCAACATCTGGATCTACAACAAAACCAACATCGCATTTGCTTTCAATAACTTGGTCACATATCTCTGTAATATTTTCTGGAAGTGGCTCAGGGTTATGTGCAAAATTACCAGTAGGCTCTTCATTTAGAGCAATAACTTCTTTAACTCCAAGTGCCTCAAGCAGTAGGGGAAGGACTATACCTCCTGTTGAATTAACTGCATCAAAACAAACTCTGAAATTTGCCTTTCTTATTAAGTCCACATCAACCAGTCCAAGATTTAGAACATGCTCTATATGTTTATCTATTGTTGTGTCGTCTTGTGTTAGTTTTCCTAAATCATCTACGCTAGCAAAATGAAAATTAGGGTTTTCTGCAAGTTCCAAAACTCTCTTTCCTTCCTCAGCATTAATAAATTCTCCCTTACCGTTTAGTAGTTTTAGGGCATTCCACTCTTTTGGATTATGGCTTGCAGTAAGAATAATTCCGCCATCAGCTTTTGCCTCAATAACAGCCATCTCAACTGTGGGGGTTGTGGAAAGTCCTGTGTCAATAACATCAACTCCCATACCCATCAATGTTCCTACAACTAAGTTTGAAACCATTTCTCCAGATATTCTTGCATCTCTTCCAATAATAATTTTAAGTTTATCCTTCTTTGAAGTTTCCTTAATAAATTGTGAGTAAGCAGCTGTGAATTTTACAATATCTATTGGAGTAAGTGCCGTTGACTCCAAGCCTCCAATTGTTCCTCTAAATCCTGAAATAGATTTGATTAATGACATATGTTTTTGTTTTTATAGTTTTGCTTTATAAAGATATTCATATAAATAGAACTACAAAAGTACAATTTTTTTGCCAAGTAAACTTTCGTTCTATAAATATAATCATTGTTTAAATTTTTACTCTCAAAATACATTTAAAAATGTATTCGAAATACGCTCTGGTTCTTTTTTAAAATATATTTTTTTTATGGGCACTTCTAATAATTACCACTTTGACAATCAAATAAATAGTTGTATCTTTATGTGAAATATATAACTATGTCAAAATATAAGTATAAAACAACAGGAAATATAGGTTTGTTTGACCAAGAAAC
>JAQVXZ010000018.1 GCA_028708845.1 Bacteroidales bacterium | reverse complement strand
TAGTATGATTCATATAGTGGAACTCTAACTAATGTGTCTAAATAATACAAGAAAGAAAAATAATCATTTCTGGAGAGATGCATTTGTTCAATAAGAACTACAATAGCTGAATCCCCAACTATCTGAAAGTTATTGGCTGGTTGAACACCATAATTACTCCAGTTTTTTATAGCTTTTCTCCAAAGCATATTTCCGTTTGGGTCAAGCTTTGCAATAAGAAGTGATTTAGCATTATTATAAAGAGGAGCATCTAAGAGTGGTATTCCGTCTATTTCTGCATTTACTCCAAATGTTCCTACTATATAAGTATTGCCTTGTGAGTCGCAAACAGTATTGTAAATAGTGTTATAAAAAGTGGTAGAACTTTCCTCTGAACCTGTATAAGTCTTTGCCCATTGTTGAGAATAGAGATTCAGCGAAAGGATTGTTATTAGAATTAATATTATTAGCTTTTTCATATTGTATTTCTGTATTATTTATTTATATACTATTATTTAAAGAATAATGTAAGTACTGCTAATTTGCAGTACTTACATTAAGTGTAGAATTAGTTTTTAATCATTTTAAGATAGTAAACCTCGCTGTCGTTACATATAACTCTAATTATATATGTCCCTTTTAATATATTCTGTATATTCATGGTATTGGTGTTTTGAACTTTTTGAATATTTTTTCCTTGGATATCAATTAATAATATCTCAGATATATCTTTCTGTTCTACGCCCTCAACCTTAACAAAAGAAGATGCAGGATTAGGAACTAAATAAGGAGAAATTGTTTGATCTGCATTTCCTTTGTCTTTGCTTTCGTCTTGTATTGGTGAAGACTTAAAGCCATTTTCTATTATCATATTTAACAGTTCTTTAGCACCTATACAAACAACACATTCTCTAATAACATTATCCTTACACATTAGAACATGGAAACAAACCTTCTCGCCTCTTTCTGCCAATTGTTCCAATAGATTTCTGTCAAACATTGCCAAACCATCTATTCTTGCACCTCCTTGATCAAAGTTATAGTTTAATACCTGTGATGGTTCAGACCAAACTCTAAATATTGCCTGAGGATTATTAGGGAAGAATATTCCAAATTTAAAGTAAGCCATTGTTTGAGAGCTAAAATCTGGATTTAATTCTATATATTCTAATATCATCTCTTCTTCACAATCTACTATCTCAACATTTATATCTATTGAAAAATCAATATAACATTTATTACAAGCATCATAAATTCTGAATGATGCACTATTTGATAAAGGATTAAGAACTTCAAAACTGAACTTAATTATTTCACATTGACCTGGAGACATATTTAATGGGAAATTATCTATATGTAATATATTAATTCCTTCTGTTGCAGCAAATAGGTCTTTTAAACAAGCTTCATAATGACCATTATTACATATATCTACTTCTACATTATAAATTATCCTGCATTCTTCGATATGTTTTATAGATGTTACTTTAGTATCCATTTTTTCACAAGGGCAATCCTCCTCCTCAATAACTAAACTTGGAGATACTGTATTGCAATTATTAGAATAATGTACATCTAAATTATATGTTCCAAAGCCGTTTAATGGCAGGGTTAAAGGAGAGAATAAATATTCTCCAATTCCATTTGCTATTATGGTTTGATCTAATATCCATTTCCAATTTATTTTATCCTTTGAAAGTCCATATACATTCAAATAAGGAGGTAATAAACTTTTACATCTTTTATAACAACCTGTTAGAAGGGCATCATAATTTGGAGCTGAAGGGATAATTATTTTTGCTTCTTCAGACTTACATCCATTTATATCATAGTAATAAGCCAATGCAACCCCTGGAGAATAATAATCTGCAGTAGAATTAGAGACTCCAGTATTCCAATATATTCTTTCTCCATTAGGAGAATTAGCTCCTAATACTACTGGAGGTTGGTCTATACATTGGTTCCCTGCAAAGTAAATACTTGGAGCTACAGAAGAAGGATGTACATCTATTGTCTTAGTATAGGTATCGGAACATTCTCCATTGTCAACAGTTAAATAGATAGAATAAGTTCCTGCTTTTGTTGCGGTGAATGATATATTTGGTGTTGAGAACTGCTGATAACCAAAATTAGGATCAATAACGTTCCAGAGATATGTTTCGGAGTTTGAACCAGTAGCACCAAAGAGTTCTATTTTATCATTTAAGCAATATGTGTTATTACAAGATATAAAGGCAGTTGGTTTATTCTTAAATGGTACATTTATCATTGCTTCTCCAATACAACCTTTATTGCTTGTAACCCTTACATAATAATCATCTGTTTTATAAGTAGAATAAATATATGAATTATTAGTTGGAGGAGTTAAGTGCCATAGATAAGTACTTAGAGCCGGTGTTGATATGTTAGGATCATAAAGTATTTGTCTTTGTACTCCTGGACAAACATCTCCCACGTCACTTAGAGGAAATCTTAATCTATTAGGATAAAGGTCATTTCCATATAATAAAATAGTTATTGTTGGAGAAGTAACACTACAATTATTTTTATCTGTAACTGTAACATATGAGTCATAAGGAAAAGGAGGGGTGCCAATTCCCATAGGGAAAGTATGATAAATGGTATTAGTTGTACTGGTATTGCCAGAGTTATCTCCGAAATTCCATAAACAACTTTTTATTGATGTTAGAGCAGGACTGACATTAGCAGTAAGTAATAATGGAACATCTTGACATGCATAATGACTTTGATGAGATGTTGTTATTTGTGCAGATGTTATCTGTGGATATAGTGTTACGCTCTTTGAAAGCGTGCATCCTCCAATGCTTAATGTTATATTATAGGTCGTTGGGTTAGTAGGCAATGCTACTGTTTGTGTTTTTACTCTCTCTGTTGGAGACATAGTAATGGATGGTATTCCTCCTGATATCGTAAATATCCTATTTGGAATAGATATAAAATACTTGGATTTATCTGTTATTTTTATTCCTCCTACAGGACAGTCATATTCAACTTCAAAATCAAGGATATTTGGCACAAATATATTCATTGTATTACTCTTATAACAATTCTGACCATCTGTAGTATATCCAGTTACTGTATATGTACCAGGTTCGGTGAATGTTATTTTTGCTTCATTATTATTTATATATTCTATTGTATGTAAATTATAAGGAGAAATTGTCCAAGCAACACTATTTTGAGTTGGATTATCTGTTGTACTTACATAGATGCTTTGGTCTGTACATATAGTAGTATTGGTATAAGTAGCGTTAAAATAAGAGCAAGGAGGATGATTCCCTCCTGGAGTTTCGTGTAAGGTTATACATTCTTCAGTAGAACAACCATTTGCATTTGTTACTGTACAGCAAACTACATCATTAATTTGTACCCCCGTCAAAGTGCCTGTATTATTACTTTGAGTAATTCCATTAACTGTCCAGGAGTAGTTTGTATAACCACCTCCGTCTCGAGGAGAAACACTAACGCTGTTGTCTTCATTATCATGTAATCTAAAACTAGGGGAAGCTTTGATATTTACTATAGCATTAGTAGTTGTCGCAGGACATATTGAATATGGATGATATGATAGCTCTATATTATGATTTCCTGATGTTGTAAATGTATGTGTAATACTTCTTAATCCATTATATTCTCTTGCTCCATTGTCTATTGACCAGCTAAAATCACTATCATTATTTGTTATTGCTCCAAAACCTGTTAGTGTAATTGAAGTCCCAGCACAAACACTTGGAATTGGAGATGGACTAATAGTTGGAGCTGGTGGAGGGCTTACAATTGTAACAGGTATAGTAATTGTATTTACGAGATCAGTACAATAGGTCCTTTTCAATATAATATCAAATGATGTTAGATTTGTATTGTTTACTAATATACTTATGTTGTTCAGTGTTTTATCGCCTATAATAGTAGCTGCATGTTCTGGTGATATCTTCCACTCATATATTACTTCAGGGCTTTGATCTGGAACTTCGTCATTAATGTATTCTATTAATGTAGATCCTGTACATATTGTAATGCCTGATGTTGGTAATGTTGTAGGAGCAAGATTAAAGTCTTGTATTTGGAAGATATATGGTGTTGTAGATAAACATTCAACTTCTTTATCAAAATGATATATTTCTACATTGCATGTATTCCCCAAATAATTAACTGTGAATTCGTTTCCTGTCCCTCCTGTTACTGGATTTGAACATAGAGATTTCCAAACTAAGCCATAGAAAGGAGATTCTGGTATGCCACTTAATAAGACAGAAGCCCCTGGACATACGTATTGTTTGCCTGATATTGTATTACCACTTGGAGGTGGGGGAGGATCTTTGACTTTAATATTAAATTCTGCAATATTACAATAGTTTACATCTTCTGCTGTTATTTTATATTTGCCAGCTTGTGTTGGTGTATAAACAAGATTATTGGATTGTGTTGAGTATATTTGTTGATTGTTCTCATCATATACTTTCCATAATGCATTAACGGTAACATTACTTAATGTAAATGATGCACTTTGTCCTTTACATATATTTTTTCTATCACTTTCAATTTTTAATTTGTCCTTGACAATAATTGTTTTAGTTTGTGTGCTGAATGGTCCACACTCCAAAAAATCACATTTATATACTGCGTTTAAATAATATGTCCCTGCCAAAGTGAATTGTATAAGTGTTTCGTTTGAATTTTCAAATTGACTTTGATATACTCCTTGTTGTGGTGTTATTGTCCATGTATATTCTGTGCTACCCCATAGTGGTAAAGAGTAAACTACAGCTTCATCTGTGCAAACAGTTGTCTGCCCTGATATCTCAGCATTATTAGTTATTATTGGGATTTTAACCGACATAGGTTTGGGACATAAACCCTCACATTGAGAACCATCTAATCCTAAAATTCCATAACCACATTGAGGATTACCCCATTCAATAGTTATTTTAGGAGAGTTCTGTCCTGATTTTATAATTCCTCCTTCTACAAACCAATTATATTGATTACAATTAACGTTCATGGCTTCATAAGTTACTTCTGAGCCTTCACAAACTGTTCCATAGCAAGAAAGTTCTAATTTTTCTCCCTCAAGTATTCTTATTTCATACATTTCTTCGTCTTCGCATCCACAATTATTAATAATCTTATGAATGACTTTTGTTTCTTGCATGATATTTTCTATTGTGTAGTTTTCAGTAGATGCACTTCCATAAATGCTCTCCCAATAATGTCCTACAATATCAGTATTTGATGTTACTGATTCGTTAGTAAAGGTTACTGATTCGCCCAAACATACTTCAATAACTTTTATCCCGTTCTCAAATCTGTAATTTGGAATGGAACTGGATTGTATTTGAGGTTTTTCTATTAAAACAATATGTTTTATTGATTCGCAAG
This sequence comes from Bacteroidales bacterium, assembly GCA_028708845.1. GTDB lineage: Bacteria > Bacteroidota > Bacteroidia > Bacteroidales > P3 > UBA10566. The sequence continues at coordinate 45,137 of JAQVXZ010000018.1, read as the reverse complement.
CACTGCCATCTTGTGTGATAACCTGTACTTTAACTTCTCCAATATTGCCGTTGCTCCAATTAACTCTTACTCCTCTCCATTGTTTATTATTGTATAACTAGATGCTCCAATTACTGTCCAATTATAAGTGCTAACATTGGAACTTGTATTAGCATAATATTCTACTTGACTTTCTTTACAAGCAAGCATTAAGCCTTCATTCTCTTTTAAAGCATCATCTTTCTCTGTGGTTAAAACACATTGAGATTCAAAATTACTCGTTATAATAACATTGCAACCTGATTGTGCATTTACAATTAATGTCGTTATTGTAAATGCTATTAAAAATAAAATTCTTTTCATTTTTATTTATTCTTATATTAATAAAACATCAATTAATTGGTAATTAACTGACCTTTGCTTTTATGTGTATTGAGAAATTTTATTGAATAGAAAAAATCAATATTTTATGTTAATTTATTCTCAACGGATTTTAGGTGCTTGAACATAACAACAAACACCTATCACTGAAGAAAGTTATTCTTGCAAAGGAAAAAGATATCTCGCTTAAGGAGACTAATTTTATTAATGAAATCAAGAACTGCCATATCAAGTAGTTAATATTCTGATTTTATTTGGCAAATATAGAAAGTATATTTTACTTTAACAAACTTTTGATGAAATATTTTTTTAAAGAATACTTGATTTGTTTCTTTTATAAATATTTCTACAATAACTTCACAGTAAAACCATCAATATTTATTAATATTTTGAGCTTTAAGATACGTTTTTAGTTTTAGAATAATCTACTTTTTTAAAGTGAAATAATGGAAATAAATCAAAACAATGAATAATCACTCTTAAAACGGAAAAGATAGAATATCCCCCAACCACCAAGGTTGGGGTAATATTCGTTAGTAAATAATTATTCATTCATTCATAAGGTATAGGTTTGAATAAATGAATATGCATAAATATAAATTCAATTAGAAAAAAGAAGAGCAAGAGGATTTAGAATTAGACTTACTCTTTGTGAAAAAAGACTTACTCTTTATAAAAAAAGACTTGATATAAATAAAAAAAGACTTGACCTTTTTGAAAAAAGAAGGGATATAAATTTGAAAAGAAGGGGTCTAAATGAAACGCCGTTTTAATTTCTTGAATCTTCGTTTTATTTTTTTAAAACGGCGTTTCAGTAAATTATTATAGCGTTTTAATTTTGTCTCTCTTGCGGGCTTGTTCTCAGGAATGGTATTAGAATGTAGGAAACAAAGTTTTACGTCTTAAATTAGGATTTAGGCTCTCCTGACTTTGATTATGCAAGACCAAAAAATTTGTTGCAAGAGTTGTAATAATCTGATATGGTAACTAATAAAAAAATATGGCAAAGAGATTTATCAAAGTCAGGAGAATTATCTCTAAAATTCGTAAGAATAAAAATTAATCAAATTATTATGTTGATCTATTTTTCTTAGTCTTTCATAATAGCAATTACTTAAACCTATTTTTTTTCTTCTCTTATTATTTCCTTTATTTCTTTAAATAGCTCCGTTGTTGGTAGCCCCATAACATTATAGAAACAACCTTCTATTTTCTCTATTCCAACGCTACCTATCCATTCTTGTATGCCGTACGCACCAGCCTTATCAAATGGCTTATAGTTTTCAACGTAATATTCTATCTCTTGAAGTGTAAGTTCTCTAAAGAAGACATTAGTACAAACGCTAAAAGAATGAGTTTTGGTTTTAGTTCTCACACAGCAACCAGTAATTACCTTATGCTGTTTATTGGAAAGACTTTGTAGGTAAGAGATTGCCATTTCATTATTCTTAGGTTTCCCTATTGCCTTCTGATCTACAAAAACCATTGTGTCAGCAGTTACTAGAATTTGATTTTCTTGAATAAAGAAATTGTATGCTTGAGCTTTCTTAAGAGCTAAGAACTCAGCTATTTTATCATATTGCAAGTCCTGAGGGTAGTCTTCCTCTACATCAATACTACTAAGCTCAACATTGAAACCCATCTGCTGTATAAGCTGTAAGCGACGAGGAGATTTTGAAGCAAGGATTATCGTCTTTTTGAAGATATCGTTCAAATTAACCATAAATATTCGTTTATTTGGAAAACCTTTTCTTACTAGAAGTTTTTGATTTTAGTATCTTTATCTTTTTTCAAGACCTTTTGAGAAATCTTTCTCCCGTCCTTGTATTTTACTTCAGAGGTTTTATTCCCAAACCTATCGTAATTTATCCAAGTGCCTGTTTGTTTCCCTTTTGAAAAGCTTCCTTTGGCTGATACCTTACCATCTTCATGATATTCAGTCCAGCTTCCATTTGGCTTACCATTTTTAAAAGATTGTTCTCTAAGCTTAGCTCCTTGGGTATAATAGAAAGTACATTTACCATCCTTAGATCCACTATTATAATAAGATTTTTCTAATAAAACATTTCTATCAGAATACTTTTCGTATTTACCATGAAGCTTTCCTCCTTTGTATTCTGCTTTAACAAAAGCCTGACCTCTTGTATCATATAATGTTTCAAGACCTTCTTTTAATCCTTCCTTATATGAGGTTTTAGTTTTAAGTATTCCATCTTCATACCAAGAATTCCACTCTCCTGACATCTTACCTTCTGAAAAAGAACCCTTATCTTTTAGTTTGCCATTTTCAAAGAAACTTTCCCAAACACCTTCTTCAAGTCCATTTTGATAGTTTCCCTTATGAAGAGTTTTACCACTCTCATAATAAGTAACCCACTGACCTACCTTAAGACCATTATCGAAGTTTCCTTCTCTCCATTTCTCAGAAGTTTCATAAAAGTAAATCCATTTGCCATTCTCTTTATCATTAATAAAGCTTCCTGTGCTTCCAAGATTTCCGTTTATTCTATAATAGTATTTCCAATTATTATTTCTTTTGCCCCCCTTAAGGTTTCCTTCCATTTCCTTTAACCCACTCTCATACCAAAAAACAACATCACCTTCTAATTCATCATCCACATAAGCTCCAGTCATTTTAGGCTTTCCATCAATATGAAATTCCTTATAATCACCTACTCTCTTTCCGTCTCTTATTTCAACAGAAAAATATAGTTGTCCATTATTGTAGTATGCTTTATTGAATCCATTATCAGAATAACATTCTTCTTTCTTTACTTGTCCATTTTCAAAATAATAAGTCCAAGTTCCTATCTTCTTACCATTATTATCATAAGCCCCTTCTTGTTCCTTTTTACCATTTTCATGGAACCAAGTCCAATTCCCCACTCTAACTCCCTTATCGGATTTAAACCCTTTGGTTGAAACATTATTGTTTTTCCAATACTCGGTATATTCCTTTTGAGCAAAAGAACTTAGAGTAAAAAAACTTAGTATTGTTAATGTAAAAAACAACTTTTTCATCTATCTTGAATATATTATTTCAATTTTTGCTGGTCTTATTGAATGCTTAGGTCCATTTAGAACAACTCTATTTGCAGTGGATGTTCTAGAATCTGGGATAAGATATATCTCCGATGAGTATTTACCATTCAAATAGTTTTGGAGGTGGGATGTTACGCGCATCCTATATGAGTTAGATGCCTTGTCGTATGTACCTAGATAAGATTCGGAAGTAAATGCATCATTAATATAAATTAATTGCCCAGCGTCATTTTTTGTATAACACATTATTCTTGCTGGTATATTGTTTGTTCCATATAAAGATACATAATCATCATTCACCGGAAGAATCAACATTGCTTGATTAAACATTCCAAGACTTTGTGTTGAGTCAGTATACCATTGCATTAGGTCTTTAATATCCAATTTTGCTCTAGATATTCCTAAGGTTGCTAAGTATATCTTTGATCTATCTCCTATACTATCATTTGCAGAAATCGAATCACTGCTTGATTTTCTTTTTGATGATAATGCTGAAATCTTAGACCCACCAAAATCATAATCAATATGTGTGAATCGCCTAGAGGCTTGGTCGAATATAAAATTATATTTTTGAGTTTTGTTGTTATTATCCTGGTAATAAAGCATCATGCCAGAGAAAGGTGAATACATATCAAAATATGCAATCATATCATCCGAACCAGATGTTGGTGTTAACTTTATATATATTCCTTTGAAAAAGTTTAAGAAGCTCTTGTTGTCAGAGAAAGGACCTGAAGAAACAATCTTTTGCAAGAAATCATTTCCCAAATTAACTCTTAACTGTGGAGCCAAGGTATCTCCCAAAACAACAACCCTTTCCTTTGGAGAAACTTTAATTGTTTTAGAAAGAATTGGGACTGGATTATATGGTAATACTGAGTTTGTATAATATGATGCAGTATCAAAATCGTCTATTATCTCAAACACCTCTATTTTCATTTCTTTCTCAGTAATGGTTGTATCTTTTGAAAACATACCATTATAAGCTATTGTAAGCAGGATTGAATCTGCTTCATTTGTTTGTCCTTGCCTATAAGAGGAAAAGTCCATAGTAGTTGAGGACAAACTAACCTGAGTGTAGATTGAAGTTTTAACCTGACCAAACTCTGAATCTTTATATGTTCCCAAAGTCATATACCTATAATCACTTGTTTTTAGGGAATCTCCCTCGTGAAAGACATATGCTCTTATATCAAAGTCACTATACTTCTTAACATTCAACATATCCGATTGGTCAACTAAGCCCATTCCCAACATGGAGTCTTCATCTACACAAGAAAAAAAGAATAATGGGATTACGAAGAATAATAAATATTTTGTTCTAAACATAATACTGAAATAAATTTGTTTGATATAAACGAAACAATTATTCTATTGTTGCACTTAATGACGATTATTCTTCGTCTAATACAATTATTTTATCGTAAAGGGCATTAATTAATGGGTATTGCTCTTCTGCAGGTGCATATTCAACAATATGTTTCTTGTTTTGTTTGGCAAACTCTATTAATTTAGGATTAACGTTTTCACTTGCCAAAACAACACCATCAGAGTAAGATATTGCTGCCATCATATAATTGAGGTAATCTGAATCCTTATAGAAGCTCCAATCCTTAACAGTTCCACCATCAACCTTTAGTTTTTTGCAGAAGTTCTCATTAAGGCTTCCTGTAAACTCATCGTCAACAAGGGTTATAACAATTTTTGATGTGCCAAAAAGAGGATTGTTTTTATAGTTAGTTCTTTTAATGTAGAAAGGCATTAAACAAGAGAACCAACCGCTACAATGAACAATATTTGGCTTCCAATTCAATTTCTTAATTGTTTCCAATACTCCTCTTGAATAAAAGATTACTCTTTCGTCATTATCAGCAAAGAGCTCATCGTTTTCATCAATTAGGTCATATTTTCTTTGGAAGTAGTCTTCATTATCAATAAAATAAACTTGCATTCTTGCTTGTTGAATGGAAGCTACCTTTATTATTAATGGGTGATCGGAGCGATCAATTATTAGGTTTATGCCTGAAAGTCTAATTACTTCATGAAGCTGATTCTTTCTTTCATTTACATTCCCAAAGCGAGGCATAAATGTCCTAATACCTCTGCCGTTTTCTTGAATATATTGAGGAAGATGTCTTCCTAGAAGCGATAATTTTGTCTCTTTTAAATAAGGAGTAATCTCCTGATTTACGAATAATACTCTACCTTTTGCCATATCTGTTTTAAATAAATCTTATGCAAAGGTAGTAAAAATAAAGCACATAATCAAAAATACTTAAATTATCATAAGAAATTATTCTAACTCTCTTTGTCGTTAAGCATAGGAACAAATTTGAAATTTCCGAACTTTTCTTTAACAAGTTCCGAGTCTGTCTTTTTAGTTATCCTATACATAACTTGTGTCTGGTCTCCTAGTGGAATAACTAGAACCCCTCCTACTTTAAGCTGAGAAACTAGATCAGAGGGAATTATCTTTGCTCCGCATGTTATTATTATTTTGTCAAAAGGAGCATAAGAAGGTAATCCCTTATATCCATCTCCAAAATAACACTTAGCATTATATTTCATTAATTTTAGTACCGACTTAGCCCTAACATAGAGTGGCTTATGCCTTTCTATTGTAAACACCCTGGCTTTCATTTGGCAAAGAACGGAGGTTTGGTATCCAGAGCCTGTTCCTATCTCCAATACTTTTTCATTTGGTTTTAGGTCAAGAAGCTCTGTTTGAAATGCTACTGTAAATGGTTGAGATATTGTTTGGTCGCATCCAATTGGAAGTGCTTTGTCTTGGTAGGCTATATTATCTAATGAAGAGTCTAAGAAAACATGGCGTGGAACCACTCCAATTGCTTCCAATACGCTTATGTCCGTTATCCCTTTTCTTTCTAATTCTTCAACGAGTGCTTTTCGTAGTCCTTTGTGTTTAAAACTGTCCGCTATCATTCCTTCATTTTTTAAGTATGCGAATTTACAAAGAACTTATGACTTAGAGCCTATAATTCAAAAAAATCCTCTATTTTTGCCTTTAAATATATCATATTTATTAATAATAAACGCAGTGATTGCTGCGTTAAAGCATAAAACTTATTCTATTGCCATGAACAAATCTATATTCTCTAATAGCTATTTGACTATATTAGTATTAATTCTTTTTTCTTTTACAATTGTAGGTTGTGATAGTTTTGATTCCGATCAAACAACTCCTTCCTTTGTTTATATTAAAGGATTTAAAATGGTTGAAAACCCAAAAATCAACCAAAGTTCAGTTGCAGGATTCCAAACAGAGGCAATCACAGATGCATGGGTTTATGTTGACAATAAATATATAGGCACTTATGTTCTACCTTGCACAGTACCTATTCTTAAAGAAGGTAATCATAAGATTGATATTCGTCCAGGAGTAAAGCTAAACGGTATTGCACTAACAAGAACTGAATATCCTTTCTATACTTTTTATTCAGAAAAACATGATTTGGTTGCAGGCAAAACCACAACCATAGACACAATAGATATAATGTATATGGATGATCGTACAGTTTTCGGACTTACTGAACTTTTCGAAAGACCATATCTTGCATTCAACACCGACGGAATCAATCAAGATACTAACAAACTGGTTGAATGCTATGATAAATCAATTGTTAAATGGGGTGAAAAGTGTGGTGCGATGTACCTTAACTCAGAGGAGGCAACATATAGAATAATATCCGACTCAATAATTTGCAATAACTATTCTGCATTAATCTTAGAAGTAGATTATTGGTGTAATATCCCTTTTGAAATAGGTATAAGTGGAAGACCCTCTCCTGCCTTGGGAATACAATATATTAATGCAATGGCTCTTTATCCAAATGACGCAAAGGGTTGGCAAAAAGTATATGTTGTATTAGGAAAAGTATGGTCTCAATTAGGCTATCCAGATCAGTTTAGAGTGTTTTTCGCTCCTCAAAAGAAAGATGGCATAACAAATGGTTGGATATATATTGATAATGTAAAGATTATTCATAACCCAAATAAATAATTCTATTTAACTCTCTCAAACAAACAGACTAATGAATAGGAAACTACAAGGAGCCAAGTATATTTTCTCTGACTTATTATCTGCGCTCATAGCTTGGACTCTTTTCTTTATCTTCAGAAAAACAACAATTGATGCAGGCAACTTCGACGACATTAACTTAGTATTTAGCGATGCAAATCTATATAAAGGACTTTTGTTTGTACCTTTTTTCTGGTTATTCCTATATTTTAGTCAAGGTACATATGTTGACACATATAGAAAATCGAGACTTAAAGAACTAGAGCAGACTTTCTTTATTAGCATAGTTGGAATTGTAATAATATTCTTCACCATACTGCTCGATGACCAAATACAATCCTATAAGAACTATTATTTCTCTTTTATCATCCTATTTATAACCCATTTCACCCTCACCTATACCCCAAGGCTAATAATAACAACCATTGCTGCCAGAAAAATACATAAGAAAATCATTGGCTTTCCAACAATAATTCTGGGCAATAGCTCAAAAGCAATAAAACTATATAAAGATATTGAAAGTCAAGAGATATCCTCAGGCAATAAGATAATAGGATATGTAAATCTTGATACTAATCCAGATGATGGACTCTCAGGATTCTTACCCTGCTTGGGCAATTACAAGGATATAAATCATATTATATCAGAGCATAAGATTGAAGAAGTAATTATTGCAGCGGAAAAAAAACATGAAAACAATCTTCACAAAATTATTACTCAAATTGAAACACAAAACAATGTCCTAATTAAGGTTCCTGCCGACACAAAAGATATTTTATTAGGTAGAGTGAAAATGTCATCCATATTCCAAACACCGCTAGTTTTGGTTTCAAATGAAATATTGTCAAACTGGCAAAAAGTTATTAAAAGAGCAATGGATATTGCCTTCTCAATAATAGCAATGATAATCCTTTCACCAGTATATATCATTACAGGAGCAATTGTTTTTTTCACTTCAAAGGGACCAATCTTCTATCGACAAGAGAGAATTGGCTATAAGGGGAAACAGTTCTTTATGCATAAGTTCCGCTCAATGTATATTAATGCAGAGCAAGGCACACCTATGCTCTCAAGTGACAATGACAGCAGAATTACACCCTTTGGAAAATTTATGCGTAAGGTAAGACTAGATGAGATACCACAATTCTATAATGTTTTAAGAGGAACCATGAGCTTAGTTGGTCCAAGACCAGAAAGGCAATACTTCATAGATCAAATTGTAGAAAGAGCACCCGAATACATGCTCCTATTGAAAGTCAAGCCAGGCATCACCTCTTGGGGTCAAGTAAAGTTTGGTTATGCAGAAAACGTAGATGAAATGGTCGAACGCCTACAATACGACCTCCTTTATATCGAAAACCTATCCTTAGCCACCGACATTAAAATACTTCTCTACACTTTCATAATCATAATTCAAGGTAGAGGTAAATAAACCCAATCTTCATATCCCCCTAATTGCTTCTTAGTATTAATATATTAAAGAGATAGATATTTGTTTCTTCGTAATATTTTGCTGATTCTTCGTATAAAATTATTAAAGCTTTGATTCATTTTACTATGATGTACATCTTAGCTTACTCCGATGTACATCTTAGCGTCTTCTGATGTACATCTTAGCACACTGAGATGTACATCATAGCAATTTCTTTCTTTGTTCTATGTTTTTTAAATGGTGTTTCAAGAGTTTTATGTGATGTTTTAGGATTTTCTTTCTTTTTGACTTTGCTTAGAAATGCTATTTATGTAACTGGAAAAGGAATTCCAATCCCCCTTCTTTTCTATTTTTCACAGTAATTGTTCCTTTTTGAAAAGCAATGGCATTCTTTACAATTGACAAGCCCAGTCCAGAACCTCCCGTATCACGCGTGCGACCTTCATTAATTCGATAAAATCTTTCGAATAAACGGTCAAGATGAGTTTCTTCTAATATCCCTACTCCTGTATCATAAAATGAGAAATAATAAAATTCATTATCTTCCTTGTATTGACTAATATATATCTTTATTCCTTCTCCTGCATGGTGCAATGCATTATCTGTCAGGTTGCGGAATATGGAATAAATTAAGTTTTTGTTCCCTTGAATGGAAGAATCCTTAGAAATATTCCATTGCATATCGATTCTTTTCTCCTCTAATGAAGATGAGAGGTCGTTTTTTAGTTTTTCCAGAACTTGAACTATATTGATTTCTTCCTTTTTGAAAGATTGCGGAGCTTCTTCTATCTTTGTGATAAGGCTCATGTCTTGAATTAGTTCAGAAAGTACAATAGTCTGATTAAAGGCCTGGGTTATGAAATGTTTTTTCTTTTCTTCATCTAAGGTTTGTTCTAAAACGGTTTCAAGGTAACCTCGAATGCTGGTAACAGGTGTACGCAATTCGTGTGCAATATTGCCTGTTAGTTCTTGCTTTAGTAGTCGTGTTTTCTCCTTTTTAGTAATATCATTCAAGGTTATTTCAAAACTCTTGTCCTCAAACCTGTTTACACGCAAAGAAATCGTTTTTCCTTGTTTGTTTATAAGGGTTTCAAAGTATATTGCTTTATCTTCTAATATAAATTGGTTCATTTCAAAGAATGTGGTATCGGAAAAAATAGAATAAGGTTCGCTACCAGGTTCATCTGTTAATATATTTAGATATTGTATGAAGAGTCCATTATAAAACTCAACCTTTTTATCACAAGAGAAGAAGCATATCCCTTCATTGGAGCTGTGGACATGTTGCAATAACTTCTCTCTCTCTGAATCTACTTCCTTTTTGCTTTCCTTTAATTGACGATAGCTTTCAGTTATCTTAATACCAATTTCTCCCAGCTCATCATTTGGAAAGTTAAACTCTAAAGACTCCCCATTACTAGAGCTTATCACAAAATCACGAAGCTGTTTTATTGATTTGGAAAAACGATTTGTTCCTGCTTGTATTAGCAATAACATAACTATGAAAAGAACAATAATGAAGTAAAGGAAGGCATTTTCTGTTTTTAAGAACCTCTGGGTTTGGATATCATAAGGTAATGCTACTCTTATAAAGTGATTTCCAAATTTCTTAGCATAATACAAATACTCCTGACTATTAGATGTTGAGGTTCGCAAGTATGATCCTTTTCCCACTCTCAATGCTTCAATGATTTCAGGGCGATTAGCATGATTCTCTAAGCTTGATATGTTTTTAATAGAATTATCAAAGAGTACATTTCCTTGTTTATCTATCAAACTCAGGCGAATGTTTTGTGGAAGTAGTTGAATAATGGTATCGATGATTTGTAAAGAATCGCTACTTCTGTTTAAAAGTCCAGCATTAATGATTTCGGCGTAGGCATCAAGCTTTTCTTCTAATGCTTCTGTTCTAAATTTCTTTTCTTGTGACTGTTGGAAGGTAATAACACCAATGGTGAAAACTGCAAAAATAATTGCAAAATATAGGAATAACCTTTTTTTATAAGTTAATTTCATAAGTTGGAGGTATTAAATCTATAACCATATCCTGAACGATTGGTGATAACAGAAGAGCATTCACCTATTTTCTTACGCAATCGAGCTACATGCACATCAACTGTCCTTTCAGTTATATAAGGCGTTTGACTCCAAACTTTATTTATAATTTCTTCTCGAGAGAAAAACCTTTCTGGATTATCTGCAAGTAGAACAAGGATTTCAAATTCAGTTTTTGTTAGTATTATCCCTTCTCCCTTTATTGTCAATTCCTTTGTTTCAAGGTCTATGATAAAGTAATCAAAAATTAGTTTATGCCCAAGTTTATTTTCTGTAGAAAGGTTATTCTTCCTTTTGAGAACTGCTTTTATTCGAGCAATTACTTCTTTAATTGAAAAAGGCTTTGAGATATAATCATCACAACCTACTGAAAAGCCAGTGAGCATATCGTTTTCGGTATCTTTAGCTGTCAAAAAAATTATAGGCGTTTGATTGCCTTCTGTTCTTAACTTTTCTGCCATTTTATAGCCTGAGATCCCACTCATCATAATATCAAGCAAGATAAGAGAGAATTGGGTTGATAGTTTCTTTAATGCTTCTTCTGCTGAAAAAGCAATTTCAATATCAAATCCTTCATTCTTAAGATTGAATTCAAGAATCTCGCATATGTTTTTGTCATCATCTACGATTAGTATTTTCTCTGGCATACTATTAATTTGTTTATTTTATGCAAAGTTCATCATTATCATTGATAAATAATAATAAAATAGCATTTAATATTATGTTTTACTGATTTTATCCCCACTATGTTTCAATACTTTCGCATCAACATAGAAAACGATTTCTTCTACAATATTACTACAATGGTCTCCTATCCTTTCTAATTTACGAATAAGGAGTAGGAGCTTCAATCCACAACGAGTGTATGAAGGATTCTTAGGCAAATAGTCCGAAAGAATATCAATTGCATTATGATAAATTTTATCAACTTCATCATCTTTAGCTAAGATCTTGCCCGATATTCTAGTGTTTTCAGACTCTAGGGCAACAAAACCATCTGATAACATTCCCATAAGCATATCGAACATTCTCTCAATTTGCAACTCTTCTATCAATTTTGCTTCTACCTTTTTGCAGTCATCATCTATTACATGGCGTGCAACTCCTGCTGCAAAATCACCAATACGTTCCAATGTACTATTGATTTTCATTAATGAGAGGGTAAGTCTTAAATCTATTGCAACAGGACTATATAATGCAATATAGTTTTCGCAATCACTATCTATCTTGAGTTCAAAAGCGTCTACACGTCTTTCCCTGCTCATAATTTCAAGTGCCAATTCTATATCGTTATTGATAAATGATTGTTTGGCCTTTTCAAGTTGTGAAATTACCAGCCTCCACATTTGTTTAACTTCTTCTTTAAGAGATTCCATCTCCCTTTGCGTATGTTTCATGTTGTTATTAAATTACGATTAATTATAACTAATAATATAAATTGGCTTTGACTTGTGTATTCTATATATTATAACTCAACCAAAGCGTCCTGTAATATAATTTTGGGTTTCTTTCTTTTCAGGATTTAGGAACATCTTCTTTGTTTCACTAAACTCTACTAGTTCTCCCATCATAAAGAAACCTGTCATATCACTAATACGTGCTGCTTGTTGCATATTATGAGTAACGATAACTATGGTATAATCTTTTTTTAGGTTATGAATTAGTTCTTCTATTTTCGATGTTGATATAGGGTCGAGCGATGATGCAGGTTCATCCATAAGTAATATCGATGGTGAAACTGCTAGTGCTCTTGCAATACAAAGCCTTTGTTGTTGTCCGCCTGAGAGTTCAAATGCTGACTTCTTGAGCTTGTCTTTTACCTCATCCCAAAGGGCAGCTGCTATTAGGGATTCTTCAACACGCTCTGCTATGATTTTTTTATCTCCCATATCATTTACCCTTAAGCCGTATGCTACATTTTCAAATATAGATTTTGGGAAAGGATTGGGCTTTTGAAATACCATACCAACTTTTTTACGCAGCTGGTCAACTTGAATAGATTTATCGTAGATATTCTCTCCCTGTACGATGCATTCTCCTGTAATGCGTGTTTTATCAATTAAATCATTCATACGGTTAAATAAACGTAAGAAGGTTGATTTCCCACAACCCGATGGACCAATAAAAGCTGTAACTGTATTGATATCCATCTTTATGTTTATATCTTTCAGTGCGTGAAAATCACCGTAATAAAAGTTTATGTCTTTTGCTTCTATCATTTTATATTCAATTAATTTGTCTTTAATTTCTTATTAAAAAATCGTCTTATAAACATAGCTAGTATATTCATTAACAAAACAATAAATATCAATACCAAAGCTGTTCCATAAGCCATAGGACGTGATGCCTCAATGTCGGTTCCGCTAGTTACAATTACATATAGGTGGTAGGGTAATGCCATAACTTGATCGAAAATACCGCTCGGTAGTTTGGGTAAAAAGTAGGCAGCAGCTGTAAAAAGGATTGGAGCTGTTTCGCCTGACACTCTACCTATGGAAAGAATAAGTCCTGTAGTAATATTGGGAAAGGCTGCAGGAAGAACAACCTTACGAATGGTTTGAAGTTTAGTTGCTCCTAATGCTAAGCTACCTGTTCTATAAGAATTTGGTACTGCTTTTAGAGCTTCTTCAGTGGTTCTAATAACTAAAGGCAAGACTAATAATCCTAATGTGAGTGAGCCTGCCAAGATGGAATCTCCAAAACCTAGCGTATTAACAAACAATGCCATGCCAAATAAACCAAATACTATGGAGGGAATGCTCGCTAAGTTATTGGTCATAATGCGGATGAATCTAACAACCCAACTATTTCCTGCATATTCATTAGTATAGATGGCTGACATAATTCCTAGTGGAAAAGCAAATATCATACTGCCAACTACTAAGCAAAGGGTTCCTACTATGGCAGGGAAAATCCCTCCTGAAGTCATCCCATTTGTTGGTGCAGAGAATATAAACTCCCAACTGATTACCCCAATTCCATTATATACAATGAAACCTAGTATCCAGAATAGAATTCCAACAACCATTAGTCCTAGTATTCGGAATATCATAAAAGCAATTCTTTGACTTAGTTTCTTATTCATAACTATACTCCTTTATTAAGTTGTTTCTTTGATATAACTTCTGCCGTAATACTAACTATCATTGTTATTACAAACAAAATACAACCCAAGAGAAATAGGGATTGATAGTGAGCACCACCTGCGGGAGCTTCTCCCAATTCTGCAGCTATTGTTGCTGGAATTGTTCTTACTGGTTCAAATAGTGAATGAGGCATAACAGCTGCATTGCCTGTAACCATAAGTACTGCCATTGTTTCTCCCATTGCACGTCCTATCCCTAAAACAACTGCCGCAGATATTCCAGATGCAGAGTAGGGTATAACAACCTTATAAATGGTTTGCCATTGTGTGGCTCCTAGTGCAAGGCTTGCTTCACGCATATCACGAGGGGTATTTCGCAAAGCATCTTCTGCAACTGTAATAATGGTTGGAAGAGCCATAATTGCCAATATTAAACTTCCAGTAAATGCTGTTTCTCCAACTGATAATCCAAATACCTTTTGAACAATCGGAACAAGAACTACTAATCCAAAGAAACCATATACCACAGATGGAATTCCTGCCAAAAGCTCAATGGTTGGTTTCATTAATTTACGAGTTCTCTCTCCTGCTAATTCTGAAAGATAAATAGCTACTCCCAAACCCAGTGGTAAAGCAATAAGAATAGCAATAATACTAACTATTAGCGTTCCTAAAATTAACGGCAAGACTCCAAACAATGGAGAAGGCGTCGCAGTTGGCATCCATTCTCTACCCCCAAAGAAATCTCCTATGCTAATATCCTTAGAAGGAAGAGCTTTAACTCCTTGTATATCTGTTGGTGCGTATTGCTGAGGGAGATATGCAATGATATTGGGATTCTGAATAATAACTTCGCCTAATTTCTCAGGTAGTAACGAATAGTCTTTACCTAATTCCTCATCGGAATAGATATTAAAAATCTCTTCGAAGCGGAATATCTTAATTTCTTGGTCTCTACCTCCTAATTCCTTCCAGTTTTCAACTTCTGAATCATAGATATGCTTGATATCTTCAACATCAAGGTCGTTTACAGTGTTTTTAGAATTAACATAGAGCGAGTAACCCTTTTCTACGGAAGGGGATTTGAATAACCCTAATCCTTCTTTGAATAAAAAGATAACTATAAGCAGTATAGCAATGCTTGTTACGGCACCGCTAACTGTTAATATGCTTTCTATAGTTCGCTCTAATATTCGCTTGATTCTTTTCATACACCTATTTTAAAATAGATTAAGTTTGTTATTATTTACTTTATTGGAACAAACCCTACTTCTGACACTATCTTTTGACCAGAAGTGGAAAGCACATAATCAATAAATGATTTCACTTTTGCTTCCGACTTTATTTCATAGTAGTAATATAGAGGACGTACAATAGGATAGGTTTTATTCTTTGCGTTTGCTACAGAAGGTTCAGTATATGTTTTACCTGAATTATAAGATACACTAACCGCTTTAACGCCTTTGCTTAGGTAAGCAAGACCAATATATCCAATCGCTCCTTTTGTCTGACTGACCGACTGAACAATTGCTCCTGTTGCAGGCATACTCAATATCCCATTCTTATAGTTTTTATTCTTCAAAACATGCTCTTTGAAAAATTCGTAAGTACCTGATGAAGTTTCACGAGAATAAGGAATTATCTTCATGTCTTCTCCTCCAAGTTCTTTCCAGTTTTTTATTTTTCCTGTGAAAATCCCTTCTAGTTGCTCACGAGTTAGTATTGTTACTTTATTACTAGGATGAACAACTACGGCTAGTGCATCATAAGCAATTATTACTTCTTTTGCTGTTTTGCCTCCTTTTTGTAATTTTTGTTTTTCATCAAATTTTATTTTCCTTGATGCTTGGGCAATATCAGTTGTACCAGTAAGAAGAGCAGATATCCCTACCCCACTTCCTCCCCCTGTAACTGAAACAGTATTTTTAAGATTAGCCTTTTTATAACTTTCTGCTACTTTTTGAGAAAGTGGAAGTACGGTATCAGAACCCTTTATTCTTTGAGCATTTAAACTTAATGTAATTGTAAATAATGCTATTGTAGTTAAAATAGTCTTTTTCATTTCTTTTCTTATTAATTGAATATTAATTTTTCTTCCATTGACTCTGCAAAACTAATTCAAGAATGTTAAGCAGTGTTTGAGATTTTGTTACAAATCAGTTAAGTTTTAGAACTTATATTGAAGGCGTAAAGTGAAAACATTATCCTTTATATTTTCTTTATAGGAATCAATAGTGTTTTTAGATATTTCGTTACTAACTAATTCATAGTATGCCTGCAACCTAATATTATTGCTAGCTCTCCACAATAATCCAAATCCAAGAGTATTATAAGCAATATCACCTTTCCCTGTTCCATTTTGTCCAATTTCATTTTTTGAAACCTTAGTATTAGGGTCATACCAGTCATATTTAAGAACTCCTGAGAGGGGAAGTGTTCCAAAATCTTGAACCAACATTATATAACCACCACTGAAGTTTCTTATATATGTATCTGTATTTGGTAAAGATGAGGCATTAGGACTTTTACTTCCAGCATTGCTCCCAGGCTGAGTTCCCAAAAGATATTCCCCTCTAAATTGCGTCATCCCCAAATAGCTTATCATATTAAATTGTCCATCAAAGCCTAAGTATTCTCGCTTAGCAAATTTCCCTTTATTGGAAGCTGCATTATCCAACACAAATGCCTTATCTTTGATTGTATATACATTCTCTGTCCCTTGATAAACTCCTCCATTATAATAGGATAGTCCAATACCAAAATTCCCTATATCTCCAATATTATTATTAGCCGATAAATGTCCTATGAAATCTTTTCTATTATCTGTCTCTTGTTTAATCCCGTTTCCAGAAAACAATCCCGCCTCTATTTTAAGAAAGTTCCAAGAAGACGTTTTTGGAGCTTGAAGAATAATCATTCCTCCCAAATCACGCTCATCAGGAAAAAGAGTTTGAAATATGGTTGAACGTTCGGGTGACTCTCGCTTGGATGATGAATAACTTATTTCAGAGCCAAAAGGACGGTCAAAGATTCCAAAACGTAGTTGATTTGTTCTAAACCAAGGGTCTTTTATATTCAAGTAAGCATCTTTAAAGCTAACTCCTTTTTCAGTTATATCAAGTTGGAAAACGCCTGATGCATTCCCTTCTTCATAAGCAAACTTAATACGTCCTCTACGTATTCCTATACGATTAAACGATTCATTATTATTGTTTGCAGCGCCAACCTTAAGAGAGGCATCCCTTTCCCCATATTGGAACTGAGTTTGAAGATAACCCGAAATTTTTAATTTTTCTAACTTTTTGATTGCTTCATTCTGCATTTGCGTTTCTTGTTCAAGCTTTTCTACCGGATTTAATTCGGATTCTTCTTGAGAATATCCTACAATATAAATGAATAAGCAACTAAGTAAAATAGAAATCCTTTTCATGATTTAATAATTTTGATGATTTAATAATTCTAATTTTATGTTTCTTTTAACAATGCAAAGATATTCCCATCTTGTTAATGATTCTTTACCATATTGTTACATAAAAATTAAGTTTTTATAAGAAAGAAGGCAGTCTATATAGGGAAATTGAAAAAAAAGATAGGAAAACCTATCTTTAGCTACCGACATTAAAATACTTCTCTACACCTTTATTATCATAATCCAAGGTAGGAGTAAATAAAACAAAATCAAAATTCACTTTTCTTTCTATTAAGTTTTCTATATTAAGGATATAGATTAATATTCCTTTGTTTTATTTTCCCAAAACGCAATATAAAATTATTAAACCTTTGATTCATTTTGCTGTGATGTACATCTTAGCTTGCTCCGATGTACATCTTAGCGTCTTCTGATGTACATCTTAGCACACTGCGATGTACATCTTAGCAATTTCTTTCTTTGTGATATGATTTTTATACGGCGTTTCAGAAGTTTTATATGGCGTTTTAGGATTTTCTTACTTTGTTTTATTTTTTGCTTTTGAGGATATGGTGATTTAATTGGGGTTAGGGCATAAAAAAAGCGAGCAATTATTTTTGGTAATTGCTCGCTAAGGTTAATCTATTAAAGATTTATAGATTTTCTTTTTATCTCTATTTTTTGAAATTTTCTTTTCCTTTTTCTAAGAATGAAACAAAGTTCGATACACTCCTGTCATAACCTTTTGGTTCTTGAAGTAGGTTTCCCTCTGCATCCATTAATACATATAGAGGTTGTGCATTAACGCTATATTGTTCTATTTGGTAGTTGTGATTCTTCTTTCCAAGTGTCTTAGCTACTTTGCCGTCTTTAAGGGTTACCCATTCCGATTCTGGAAGTTTGATTGTGTTGGCATCGGTATAAAGTGCTACCATAATATAGTCCTGGGTTAGTATTTGTTTTACTTGTTTGTCTTCCCAAACATAGTATTCCATTTCTCTACAATTGGCACATGTCTTGCCTGTAAAGTCAACAAATATTGGCTTTCCTACTTTTTTTGCATAAGCTTTTGCTTCCTCAAGATCGAAAAAGCCATCGAATCCTGTTGGGTAGTGAAGTATGTCGGCATATTTTCTATCGGCTGGTAGGGCATTTTCAGATGATACTTGCAGGGTTCCTTGTGGGGTGTTTTCTATTATTGAGCGTTCTATATTGAAGTCTTGTGTTGTCATTGGAGGAATATAGCCTGAGATTGCTTTTAGTGGTGCTCCCCAAAGTCCTGGAACCATGTAAAGGGCAAAGGAGAAGGTTATTATAGATAGGAATAAACGTCCTACACTAATTTGTTTTACGTCATCATCTCCTTTAAATTTAAGTTTGCCAAGTAGGTAGAATCCAAGAAGAGTAAATACTACTATCCAAAGAACAAGATATGTTTCTCTATCTAATAGTCTCCAATCTGCGCTTAGGTCTGCCATTGAAAGGAATTTAAGACCAAGAGCAACTTCTAAGAAACCAAATACTATCTTTACTGTATTTAGCCAAGAGCCTGACTTAAGTTTTGAAATAACTTGAGGGAACATTGCAAGTAGGGTGAATGGTAGTGCGAAACCAAGGGCAAAGCCTATCATGGATACGAAAAACACAAAACTAGTTGTTGAACTTGATGCAATACCCATTAGTGCTGCTCCAAGAATTGGTCCTGTGCATGAGAAAGAAACTAAAACGGTTGTTAGGGCAATGAAAAAGGCTCCCATATATCCTCCTTGGTCGGCTCCTTTGTCGGATTTGTTTATCCAAGATGCAGGTAGTCTTATTTCGAATAGTCCAAAGAAAGAGAAGGCAAATAGCATAAATATAATAAAGAATGCTAAGTTTGGTGCCCAGTGGGTAGATATTAGGTACATTGCGTCTTTCCCTAATATAAGTGTAAGAAGTAGTCCTAGTACTGCAAAAATAAAGATTATTGATCCTCCAAAGAAATATGCTTCTTTAAGTCCTTGCTTTTTGTTTTTGTTTCCCTTCATAAAGAAACTAATGGTCATTGGAACCATTGGGAAAACGCATGGTGTAAGTAATGTAAGAAGTCCAGCTCCAAGAGAGATTAGGAAAACCATTAGCATTGAGCTACTGCTCTTTGCCTCATCTTGGGTTACGCTTAGGGTTGCGGTTTCTGCTTTTGTTTCAACAATTTCTTCTGTTTGAGTTTCTTGTTCATCAACTGTTTCTGCTATTTCGACAGCCTTTGGGTTTCCTTTGATATCGAAGCTAAATGCTACGTCATCAGGAGGTATACAGCTTCCTTTTTCGCATAATTGGAAGTTGACAGCTCCTTTTATCTTGAAGTCTTTTTCACTTAAAACCTTAACTCTTTGACTGAATTTTACTTCATTTTCAAAGTGGCGTGTAGTGTCTTTTGCGTACTTATCGTAATTAGATATTGGTCTTGGTTCTTTAACTTGTCCAAGTCTTTTGTAGGAATTGCTTTTCTCAAAACTAAACTCAATAGGAAGCTCTGTTCCTTTTGTGTGTTGTGAATAAATATGCCAGCCTTTGTCAAGGTTTACTTTAAGTTCCAATTCTACTATTGAATCGTTTATTTGATTGGTCTTAAAGCTCCATTTGGCTTGAGAGAACACGTTACTTGCAAATACTAGTATTGCAAGGGTTAGGATTAATTTGAACTTTCTCATGCGTTGTTAAATCTTTTATTTTACTATGATTTACTTGATTTATATTATCTTATCCAAGAAGATGGGTTTTGTCTATCATTCCCTTTCCAAACCTGGAAGTTGAATTCAGAAACATTATCACTATTTGTATATACTGTTCCGAGCTTTTGCTTTGTTGAGACCTTTGAACCATTTGAAACGTTAATTGATGCAAGGTTAGTATATACTGTAAGGTATTCTCCGTGACGGATTATTATTATTTGTTGTCCATTTGGACCTGTGAAAATCTTAGAAACAACACCATCAAAAACAGCTCTAATGGCTGCTCCCTTTGGTGTACGGATATCAATTCCGTTATTGTCAATCATTATTCCTTTTATGTCGGGGTGAGGGTGTGTTCCGAAAGAACTAGTTACAACTCCTTGTTCTGTTGGCCATGGTAGTTTTCCTTTATTTGTTGAAAAGCTATTTGAAAGCTGAGCCTCCTCAGGGGTAGCACTCATAACGTATTCTTGCTTTTTATCTCCCTGTTGTGCTGTTTCTGTTGCAGGTTTGTTAGCACTCTTTTTTGCTATCTGAGTCTGCCTTTTAACCTCTGCAGCAATTGCTTGGTCTATTTGTCTTTGAAGCTTTACTCTTATATTTTGTTTTTCTTTAATCTGTTTTGCTAGTTGCTTTTCCTTATTGCTAAGTTGGTTAATGCTTCTTTGCTTAACTAATTGCTCGCTTGTTAAAACCTTTTTATTCTTTTCTTCTTGTTGAAGAAGGCTTTCTTGATTGGTTTTCTTTATGGTTAGTTCGCTGGTTTTCTTTTCTAATTCGTCGTATTTCTTTTCTATATTATGCATCATGGTTTTTTGCATATCGCCATACTGACGGAAAAATACATATCTTTGATAGGCTTGTCGGTAATCCTTTGAGGAAAATATAAAGAGGATTTTATCGGTTGCCTTTCTATTCTTTTGGGCGTAGCGTAACATCTTTGCGTATTCTTTTTTCAATACTTCAATTTCGTTCCTAAGCTCAATGATTGATTGTTGTGTGCTTGTAATTTCTCCACTCAAAATATTCATTTGCTTGGAGATGTTGTTAATAAGGCTTTGTCTAGAGCTTATTTTCTTTTTCAAAATTGAAAGTTCAGAAGCAGACATTCGCTTAGTATTCTTAGTTTCTTTAAGTATAGCATTTATAGCATTTATCTCTCTTTCTATCTTAGCCTTCTCATCTTCCAGCTTTTTCCTATCCTGAGAAAAAGATGAAATGCTAAATATTAGAAATAAACAACTAAAAACAAAGGCCTTTAAATAAATACTCTTATGGTTAAACTTATTACAAAACATCACTTTAATAAAAAAATTAGTTGACAAAATTACAAATAATAAACCATATACTAGCAATTCTTGTTATTATCTTGGTTTTATTATTGTTATGTTTAACATTTTCTTTCGGACTAATTATTTCTCTAATAATTAATAAGCTTAAAATATATGTGGCATAAATATTCATTGATTTGTCTTTTTTGAAAATAAATATATATCTTTGCAAGATTAATTAGTTATTATAACTGATTGTAATTTTAAAAACTATTTGTTATGAGCGACGACAATGCAGTATTAAGGAGATATTCTGATGAAGAATTGAACGAATTCAGGGAGATTATTGAAGAGAAACTAACTCAAGCAAGACAAAACCTTGACATGCTATTGGAAGCTGCATCAAACAATGCTAGTGATTTAGGAGATACTTCTCCAACTTTTAAGGTTTTAGAAGAAGGAAGCAGTGTTCAGTCTAAAGAAGAAAATGCTAATATGGCTTTAAGACAACAGAAGTTTATTAAAGACTTAGAAGCTGCACTAGTGAGAATTGATAGCAAAACTTATGGCATATGCCGCCTATCAGGAGAATTGATTCCTAAAGAAAGGCTACGTTTGGTTCCTCATGCAACATTAACTGTTGATGCCAAGAACAAGGAATCTCAAATGAAAAGAAATAAATGAGAAAACCTCTTATCCTAATCTTCGCTATACTTATAGCAGATCAAATACTAAAGATTTGGATTAAGTTAAATTTAAATCTTGGAGAAGAAATAGCCCTAATTGGCAACTGGTGTAAGATTCATTTTATTGAAAATGAAGGAATGGCTTTTGGAATGTCCTTTGGAGGAGCTTGGGGCAAGCTTTTTCTAACATTATTCAGAATTGCAGCCTCTTTTGCTATTTTCATGTACTTGAAGAAACTTATAGAGAAGAAAGAATCTAAGCTTATAATTTATAGTATGGCTTTGATTTTTGCAGGTGCAGTTGGTAACATAATTGACTCCCTTTTCTATGGTTTAATATTTTCAGAAAGTAGTTTCTTCCATAGTGCAGAGATTTTTCGAGGTGGTTACGGCTCCTTCCTTCATGGTAAGGTGGTAGATATGTTCTATTTTCCATTAATTGATACTACATTCCCTAATTGGCTACCTTTATTTGGAGGTCAGCCCTTCCAATTTTTTAATGCAATATTTAACATTGCCGACATCTCAATAACATTTGGTGTCTTAATACTTATTGTTTCAATTATGGTTTCTCCTAAGAAGGATAAGGAAATCGATGCTGTCAAAACAGAAGAAAACCAACAAGAAGCTGAAACAGAAAAATTTTCAGATAACATTACTCAACAATAGAAGTGGAAATAGTCATTATTTTAATTCTTATCATTATTAACGGTTTATTCTCAATGAGTGAAATTGCCGTTATCTCTTCTCGTAAGTCTAAACTAGAATCTTTAAACCGCAAGGGAGATAATAATGCAAGGAAGATTCTTAAAACATCTGAACAACCAGAGTACTTTCTTTCAACAGTTCAAATTGCAATAACTGCAATTAGTCTTGTTATTGGGTTATACTCAGGAAAAATTCTATCTAAGCCCTTAGATGATTTTCTTTCAAGCTTAGGTTTAGGCCCTTCATCAATATATGTTTCAAATATAATTATTGTTGTTATTATAACTTATATCACCCTTGTCTTAGGAGAGTTACTTCCTAAGAAGATAGGCTTGAATAACCCTGAAAAGATTGCAAGCCTTATCATTACTCCTATGAATTTCCTGACAAAACTAACCTATCCTTTCGTTTTGCTTTTGTCGTGGAGCACTAATTTATTAATTAAAATCTTTAGAATAAAAAAGAACGAAAACTCCATAATCACTGAAGAAGAGATTAAGCAAATTATTAATGAGAGTATGGAGGATGGAGAGATTCAAGAGGTTGAGCAAGGTATTGTGGAAAGAGTTTTTAGCTTAGGTGATAGAGATATTGCTTCTTTAATGACGCATAGGAAAGACTTCGAGTGGATTGATATTGATGATGGTTATGAAGAAATTATTCAGAAGATAGAACAAGGTATACATTATATATATCCCGTTGCTGACAAGTCATTAGACAATATTGCAGGGGTAGTTTACCTTAAGGATATGTTCAATAAAAGGACTGGAACAATTAGAGATATAGTGAAGGAGCCTCAGTTTCTACCTGAGAGTTCAAGTGTTTATCATGCATTAGAAGTTTTCAAACTAAACAAGATAAGCTACGCTCTAATAATTGATGAATTTGGACTTATTATCGGGATGGTAACAATGAATGATATATTAGAATCGTTAGTAGGTTCTGCCGACGAGATAGGTGAAATTGATAATGAATATAAATTAATAAAGCGAGAAGACAATTCTTGGTTAGTTGACGGACAATATCCATTTTTTGACTTTCTAAGTTATTTCGAGTTAGAAGATAAGTACCAAGAATTATCGTATAATACTTTAAGTGGTTTGATTTTAGATTTAACAGGTAAAATCCCTAAAGAGGGTGATAAGATATATTGGGAAATGTTTTGTTTTGAGATAGTTGATATGGATATTGCCCGTATTGACAAAGTCATTGCATCAAAAAATAGAAAAGAAATAGAAAAATAAATTTCGATTTAATTGGTAAAATAAAATATCTTTAATACTTTTGCACTATTCAAACGAGAATTTTTATAATAAATTAATAACACAATTTAAAAAGCTATGAAAAAAGTATGTGCTTATTTGTCAATAGTTATCATATTGACTTTAGGTTTATCAAGTGCTGTTTTTGCACAAAAAGAAACAGCAAAACCAACAGAAACAACAACTGTATCTGCAACTGAAACTGCGGTAACAGAAACTGCAATTTCTGAAAATGAAGAAGCAGCTGTTGAAGAAACACAGTCATTCCATCAAGTATTAAAAGCAAAATACATTGAGGGTGGAGTGCCATGGATGACACCTATCTTAATTGTTTTAATTTTAGGTCTGGCTTTAGTTATTGAACGTATTCTTTATCTTAACCTTTCAACAACAAATGCAGACAAGTTACTTCTTCAAATTGAAGATAAAGTTAAAGCAGGAAATTATGACGGAGCAAAAGAAGTTTGCCGCAACACTCGTGGCCCTCTTGCTTCAATTTTCTTCCAAGGTCTTGACCGAGTTGACAACGGTTTAGAAGATGCTGAAAAAGCATTAACATCTTATGGTGGAGTTCAAATGGCTAGATTAGAAAGCAATATGGTTTGGATTTCATTATTTATCGCAATTGCTCCATCTTTAGGGTTCTTAGGAACAGTAGTTGGGATGGTTCAAGCATTTGACGATATTGAAAAAGCGGGAGATATTTCTCCAACAGTTGTTGCTGGAGGTATGAAAGTAGCTCTTATTACAACAATTTTTGGTTTGATTGCAGCTCTTATTCTTCAAGTTTGTTATAACTACTTACTTTCAAAAATCGAAAGCATTGTAACTACTATGGAAGACGCTTCTATTTCATTTATGGATATCTTGGTTAGAAACAGAAAATAGTATTAGAAACGGAAATATTTCTTTTCTAAGAAATAACAAGTTACTTTAATTACTAAATTATTAACCAGGAGGTATAAAATGAAAAAAGACTTTAAAAAATTATATTGGACAATCGTAATAATATGGGGAACTATTGCTTCATTAACTACAGTACTATATGCTGCATTTTTTGAAAACCCTGCAATGGCTCAACTATTTTGGAACTTGTCTTATTGGACAGTGGTTATCTTCTTAGCTTTTAGTGTGATTTCTGCATTAGGATTTGCACTAGGATTTATTATCAGAGGCTTTATTGATGATCCAAAAAAACAAATGGGAATTATTATTGCTGTCGTAGCATTAGCTGTAGCTTTTATAGGTTCATACCTATTATCATCAGGAACAGACGTATCAGCAGACTTGTTTGAAAAAACAGGAACTAATTATGCAAGCTCCAAATTTATTGGAGGAACCATATATATGGTATATGTATTGTTTTTTGGTGTAATTGCTGCAACCTTATATGCAGAGATAGCAAAAAAATTTAAATAACTATGGCAAGAAAAAAGAAAACGTTACCAGGAATGAACAGTAGTTCAATGGCGGATATATCGTTCCTTTTGTTAACCTTCTTCCTATTAACTTCATCAATTAATACGGATTTAGGAATTCAAAGACGATTACCTCCCCCATCCGATCCTAACGTACAGCCGCCAGAGATTTATAAGAGAAACACTTTTACTGTAAAGGTAAACCGTGCAGACCAACTTCTCTTTGACGGCCAAATAGGTGAGATAACAGGATTAAAAGACCGTGCTAAAGAATTTCTTTCTAATCCACAAAACCTAATAAATCTGCCAGAGAAAACAGTAATGGAAATACCTTTAATAGGAAGTTACGAAGTTTCGAAAGGAGTAATATCTCTTCAAAACGACAGAGGTACTTCTTATGATATGTATTTCAAGGTTCAGAACGAATTAACTGCTGCAATTAATGAGTTGAAAGACGAGTTATCGATAACAAAGTTTGGAAGAGGCTACAAAGACTGCCTTCCTGACCAAAGAGAAGCAATTGACAAAGCTATTCCAACAGCGATTTCTGAGGCAGAACCTAAAAACATAGGAGGAAACTAATAATGGGAAGATTTAAACAAAAAGGAGAAAGTTCAGCACCTGCATTAAACACAGGTTCTATTTCGGATATTATTTTTATGCTTTTGTTTTTCTTTATGGTTATTACCACAATGAGAGAAAGCACCTTATTTGTTAAGGTAAACGTACCTCAGGGTTCAGAAATACAAAAACTTGAAAAGAAATCCTTAAATAGCTATATTTATATAGGACAACCTCTTGAAATTAAAAAGTTTGGTTCTGCTCCACGTATTCAATTAAATGATCAATTTGCTGAAGTAAGCGATATTAGAGCATTTATTGAATCTGAAAGAGCAGCTAAAAACGAAGTTGATATCCCTTTCCTTACAACCACTATTAAATGTGATAAAGATGTAAAAATGGGAGATGTTAGTGACATTAAACAAGAGCTTCGACAAGTTGGAGCATTAAGAATAATGTATGCAGCTTCTAGAAGAACAAAAGACACATACTAATTAATATAGATTATACAATCTTAAGCTGCCTAATTTATTTTAGGCAGCTTTTTTTATTAGCATCTAGATATGGAGTTTCAATGTAAAGAGTTTTCACTTAATCATTCGAAGAGCTCAATGAAAATTGGGACAGATGCAATATTATTATCATCCTTAGCCCCTGATAATTCCCCATCCAAAGTATTAGATATTGGCACAGGATGTGGAATAATAGCATTATGCATGGCCCAGAAATACAAGCTATCAGAAATAACAGCAATTGATATAGACTCAGATTCAATCAAAGAGGCTAGCTTTAATTTCAAAAACTCTAAATTCAATTCTAGAATTACTGCAAAAGAGATTGATCTACTCTCATTTTCAAAAGAAAGAATAGAAAAGTTTGATTTGATTATTACAAATCCTCCGTTTTTTATTTCAAGCCTAGAAAGTCCATTTGAAACTAGAACAAAAGCACGCCACACCTCTTCCCTGACATTCGACAACCTTATTTTAGCATCAAAAAAACTATTATCAAAAGAAGGTATACTATGTATTATTCTTCCGAAGAAAGAATCTGAAATATTTATTGACAAGGCAAAAGAACAAAAACTCGAAGCAATCAAAAGAATAAATATATATTCTAAACTAAATAAAGAATGCGAAAGAGTAGTTCTCCATCTAAAAATCCTAGAAATGGATAATCTTCAATCAAATTATTATGATGTTGAAGACCATACAATCATTCTTAGAAATAATGACAATACTCAAACCGAGGAGTACTTCTCTCTAGTAAAGAATTATTTACTATAATAGAATAAGATTTCATTTATTATTTCCATTGCATTAAAATGATTTACTGAATCGCTGAAAGGATTTATTGAATCGCCATTTCAATAAATTAATACGGCGATTCAATAAATTAAAACAAAGAAAGAAAAAGCTCAAACAAAGATCTAGTATTTCTATGTGTATATTTTGGTTTAACTATATACGAATGATGATATTGTTTATACTAACACATAGTTTTTTCTCGTTATCAAAGTAAAAGAATATTTTGCCAAACGAAATAAAATTCACAAAGCTAAATTTTATGCCTTTATTATTTTGAATACTAAACATTAATTCTTATTTTTGCCAACTAGACTTTTTTATTTTGACACATTATATGAAAACAAAAACAATTAAGATTATACTATTAACCCTATTTATTTGCGTTATTGACTCTGCTGTTATTGCAGTACCGGCTTATAACCAAATACTTGTTGTTAAGCAATCAGATAATACAAAGCTGTCTCTTTTTCTAAAAGGAGACGAAAAGGTTAATTGGGCTAAAACCACTGATGGATATACACTTTTGAAATCAAAGAATGGAGATTTTGTTTATGCAATTGCCGATGATAAGGGAGGAATTACACCCTCTACATTTATTGCACATAATGATAATGAAAGAGATAAGGAGGAAATAGAATTTCTTAGAGGCATTGATAAGGAATTGTTTTTCTCAAGAGACCAAATAAATAGTTTAAACCAATTATGGGACTTTAAACAAACTCCAGAATATCAACAATCATATAACCAAGCCAAAACAACACAAAGAGATCTTCGAATAGTAGTGCTTTTAGTTGGTTATCCAAATAGAGCATTTGTTAATGATGCTCAATATTTTGACAACTTATTTAATCAAGTAGGATATAATGTTAATGGAAACGAAGGTAGCGTTCATGATTATTTTTTAGCTTCAACCTTTGGCAATGTTAGAGTTACAGCAGATGTTTATGGTCCATTTGTTTCTAGTGCTGGTTGCGAGGTTTATAGTAATCAAGTAGCTGGTCATAACGGAGCAAAAAACCTTTTAAGAGAAATTATTGATTTAGCAGACCCAATAATAAACTTTGCAAACTATTGTGGTAATGGAAGCAATTATGTTGATTGCGTTTATATGATTTATGCAGGATGTGCAGCAAGTAGCGGGGAGCCATTTGCAATATGGCCTCATAGAAGTGCTTTATATCCTCCTGTTCAAAAAGATGGAGTTTATATTTATAATTACGGTTGCTCTGCAGAACTTAATGGAAGTACTGCATATGGGGAAACGCCTCCAGTAATAGGAACAATATGTCATGAGTTTTCTCACGTTCTTGGACTAGGTGATGTTTACGATACCGACTACGGTGGAAGTGGTGGAGAATCAGCTGCTAATTATGATTGGGATGTTATGTCATCTGGATGTTATAATAATGCAGCAAGAACACCATGCTTATGGAGTGCTTTCCAACGTAGTTCTGAAGGATTTTTAGACCTAGTTGAATTAGGCGCTACAAACACAGGAATAGGCAATAAAACTCTTGCTCCTCTTTGTTTGTCGAACAATGCATATAAAATAACATATAGCCCAACAGAATATTTTGTTATTGAAAATCGCCAACAAATTGGTTGGGATAGATACCTTCCAGGACACGGCATGATAATTACCCATATAGACAAAAGTGTCCCAGGCTGGAATTCTAATTGTGCAAATTGTGACCCTTCTTGGATGGGAATAAATCTTATAGAAGCTAACCCTTTAACTATTTGGAATCGTGCAAGCAATCCTTTCCCAGGATCATCTAATAACACAAGCTTTACCGACACATCGAACCCTAATAGCCTTTCAAATAATGGAGGTCCATTAAATAAACCAATTACAAGAATAAAAGAAAATACTACTACTAAAAATATCAGCTTTGACTTTGGAGCAATTTCACCAAATTCACCAAGAGCTATAACAAATGGAATAACAAGACTAACATCTGATTCAATTTATGTAAGTGTTTCTGTGTCGCAAACCTCAGACCCAATAGTTGAAAAAGGAATAGTTTATTCAACTTCAAGTAATCCATTATTCACAGATACAAAAATTATAAATAACGAACCTGATAATAATTTCATTTCAGTTATTTCTGGAATCCAACCCTCGACCACTTATTTTGTAAGAGCATATGTAAAAAATTCATCATCAGTTTATTACTTTGGAGAAATCATTGAAGCTACTACCCCATGCCCTTCTATTACTACGTTCCCATTTTCATATAGCTTTGAAAACTCTAGCCTATTATCTTGTTGGTCAGAAGAGTCTAATTCTTTTCTATCAAATGTATGGAAAATAAAAGATTCAACAATATCAGGAGGAATATCTGCACAAGATGGATATAATTTTGCGACCATATCATCAACCTATCCAACAGGACAAAAAAGAAAACTAATAACTCCTCAATTAGACTTATCAATTCTTTCAGAGCCTTACTTAAAGTTTCACTACTCAACAAAAGAAAGAGAAAGTTATTTAGATGCTTTGAAAATTTATTATAGGACTTCAAAACAAAGCCCATGGCAATTGCTTAAAACATACTTTACTACAACTCCAGATTGGACAATGGACTCTATCGCTCTCCCAAATAAATCAAATACGTATTATATAGCTTTTGAGGCAGAACTATATTCAGGCTATGGAGTATCGATAGATAATATTGAAGTTTCAGAATCAGATCTAATGGCTTATCCAGTTGTTGACACACTTAAGATAGATAACATAACAGATAATTCAGCAAGAATAACAACAAGGATACTTTCACAAGGCTATACTTTAATTACTGAAAGAGGAATAGTTTATTCAACAAATCCATCTCCTACAATAGATGATTCATATATGGCTTCTCCAACACCAGGAATAGGGCAATATACTATCATACCAACAAACCTAGAATCCAACACCGAGTATTACGTTCGTGCTTATGCAAAAAATAAAGGGCTTATCTCTTATGGAGAAGAAAAAACAATATTAACAAAATGTGAAAGAGTAAAAACCTTCCCACATTCTTTTATTTCTGATGATATAGATAGCAACTGTTTTGAAAAAGGCATTAATTGGCAACTTGCAACCTTGGATGGAAGTGTTAATCCTTATGATGGAGAAACCTTTTTTATGTTTAAACCAATTGAA
The DNA here is from genome assembly GCA_028708845.1 of Bacteroidales bacterium. Classification (GTDB taxonomy): domain Bacteria; phylum Bacteroidota; class Bacteroidia; order Bacteroidales; family P3; genus UBA10566. The sequence goes on along the minus strand of JAQVXZ010000018.1, from coordinate 14,640 downwards.
AGCTCTACTTCCAAATTAGTAATACCTATCATTAACCTATTGGATCATGAAGAAACAAATATTAAGTTTTATTATCATAAACCAAATTCAGACAATAGCTTAATAGCATATTATAAAATAGGAGTTGAAGGAACATGGAATATTTTAAAAACATATACCTCTTCAACCAGTAATTGGACTTTAGATTCAATTCAATTACCAAACCCAAGTGACAATTACTATATTAGCTTTGAAGGAATATCAGAAAATTCAAATCCAATATATATTGATGAAATACAAGTAAATGGTATTTATCAATTACCAATAGTTAATACCAGCCCAACAAGTTTAATAACTTATAATAGTATTCAAACCGGAGGAGAAGTTGTTTACTTAGGTTCAAGCATTGTTGAAGAAAAAGGAATATGCTGGACAACAAATGGAAATTTACCTCAACCAACAGATTCTAAAATAGTTCTTGGATCAGGAATGGGTTCTTTTTCAACAAGCCTTACAAACCTTCAGCCAGAAACTTCGTATAGGATTAGAGCTTATGCAAAAAACAGTTTTGGAACAGGCTTTGGACAAGAATATATAATCACTACCCCTCCAATTCCAATATTTAACAATACAATATCAGGAGAACAACACCTATGCTTTAATGCAGCAACACAGACAATACAAGGATCAACTCCAACAGGAGGCGATGGGGAATATACATATCTATGGATTCAAAGCCCAAATGATGAGGACTGGGAACTAGCAGAAGACTCAGACTTAAGAATACTTCCCTCCTATCTTCCATTTAGAGCACAAGAAAGTCTATATTATAGAAGAATTGTATATTCCAGATTAGTTTCAGACACAAGTAACTCTGTTTTAATTGATGTATCACCAAGAACCAAAGCAGGAAATGTATTTAGAGCTCAAGACACAATAAATCTTAACCAAGAATTAAGAATGGAATTAAGAGCTTATGTTGGAGACCAATTTGTTTGGGAAAGAAAGAAATTAGAATATGATTGGATTACTATACCAAACCCTTCTGAAAGCAATTGGTTAATTGATACTCCAACAGAAATTGGATTATATTATTATAGAGTTAGAGTTAAGAGTGGAGCATGTCAAGAAGAAATTTCAGGATTAGATTGGACATACGTTAGGAAAAGCATAGGACTAGATGATATTGAAGTTTCAGATAATAGTATAGTAGTATCTCCAAACCCTTCTAATGGAGAAATTAATGTTAAGTATAACAAAAAAGAAGTCTTTGTTGGAGAAATGTCCCTATTCGATATAAATGCAAAGCAAGTTAAGAAAATAGATAAACAAATATTAAATAAAGGAGATAATATGATTAACCTTAATCCAATAGATGCAGGTTCTTATCTTCTTGTATTCAAGAATAGAAATCAAATAATGTCAAAAATAATAATAATAAATAACTAGAAAAATGAAAAAGATTATTACGCGATTGCTTTTTATAGCAATTTTACTAATCTCACAGGTTAGTATGGCTATTCCAGCCTATACCGGTTTAGTACAACTTTCACAACCAGACGGGACTGAAATCAATGCATATCTTTTTGGAGACGAAAGAGTAAGTTGGATAGAAACAGAAGACAACTACACCTTAATGGTAAACAAGTTAGGCTATCTTGAATATGCAATTATTGATCAAAATGGAGACATGTCTCCCTCTGGTATAGTTGCAAAGAACCCTTCAATGCGTTCAGTTATGGATATTAACTTCTTGTCACAAATAGACAAAAAAATTAGATATTCTAAAGATCAAATTAATATAATGCTTGAACTAACAAAGTCAATGGAGACTCCAAAATCAGGAGCTATTGAAGGATTAACAGTTGGTATAAGAAAGCTATTAGTAATATTAGTTGAATATTCTGATATTTCATTTACTTATTCAAGACAAAACTTTGAAAACTTATTTAACCAAATAGGTTATACAGCAAATTCAAGCACAGGAAGTGTTAGAGATTACTTTGCTGCTTCTTCTTATGGAAAGCTTGACCTTCAATGTACTGTTGTTGGACCATTCACTCTTCCTAACCCAAGAGCTTTCTATGGAGCAAGGACAGCAAATATGAACGATATTAATTCAAAACAAATGATTATTGATGCATGTAATGCAGCAGACGCAACTGTTGATTACAGTGTTTTCGACAATGATAATAATCTAATTGTTGATGGAGTACATATTGTTTATGCAGGAAAAGGAGAACATAATGGTGGAGGGACAGATGCTATTTGGGCTCACCGTTCAAAATTAGGAGCTCAAGATTTTGTTTCAAATGAAGGAATTAGAATTATTGACTATTCTTGTGCTTCTGAAAAAACTTCTAATGGAGGAATGTCTGGAGTTGGAGTTCACTCTCATGAGTTTGGACACGTTTTAGGACTTTGGGATTATTACGATTCGGACTATCAAGCAAATGGAATATCAAAAACTTTTGGAGAATATGATATTATGGATGCAGGTGCATACAATAATAACGAAAAAACTCCTCCTATATACAATGCATATTCTAAAGTATTTCTTGGATGGGCAAGCCCATATATCATAGACTCTACTATGTTAATGGATATTACTTCATTCAATTCAACTGACTCTGCTTTAATTTACCAAATAAATACGCCAACCGAAGGAGAGTATTTCCTAATTGAAAATAAAGATTATACAGGTTGGAATAGACATGTTGATGCAATGCAGTATTATCTCAATACAAGTGGAGTAACTAGTGGACTTATGGCTATTCACGTTGATGAATCTCCTAATGCACTTGGATGGGGAAACAACTGTTTAAATTGCTATCCAAATAGGAATTCAGTTAAGTTAATGAGTGCTGATGGTCAATACTTAGGATCACAAACAAGCACTTCATGGTATTATTCTGCTATGTCGAATATGTTCTATCCAGGATCAAGTAATATAACTTCACTTACAGACCAAACGACAACAAACCTAATTTCATGGGATGGTTCCCCTTCAAACGTTGCAATAACAGATATTACTAGACTTCAAAACAAACAAATAACCTTCAAAACTAACGGAGGAGCTGATTATGGTGTTATAGTTAACACCCTTGGAGCAAGTCAAATAACATCTAATACAGTAGATTTATCTGGTACAGTTTCAGCTTCAGTACTTGGAGACGCAACCATAATTGAGCAAGGATTTGTATTAAACACAAAACCATACCCAAGAGTTTCAGATATGAAAGTTGCAGCTACAGTGCCATCACCAAGCTATGATATGACAATTACTGGACTTAATCCTGGCGTAAGATACTATGCTCGTGCTTACGGAATGAATGCAAATGGAGTAAGCTATGGAGAACAAATAAGCTTTATAACAACATCTTCTCCAATAACAAATAATGCAATTATAGATAGTAATTTTGCAGCTTGCGAAACAGGAGAAATGCCTACATTAATTGGAACAGAACCATTGGGAGGAAGCGGACAATTTACATACCGTTGGTTGGAAAGTAGTGATGGAGTGAATTGGATAATAACTAAAAACTCTGGAATAAATAGAGACTATACACCTTCACAAATGACAAGTCCAACATATTACAAGAGAGTTGTTCTTTCTGCAGAAAAATCAGATACATCACAATATAAATATGTTCCAGTAGTTCCAATGACTGTTGCAGGAGATGTTACAATTGAAAATGACACAATAAATCTTAATGGTCAAACAGGAGCAATTACCCTAACAAACAATGTTGGAGATGTTGTTGTGTGGCAGAGAAAAGATGGTAACGCACAGTGGGCATCAATTAATGTTGGAGCAGTAACTTCTTTCTCTCAAAGCCTTGATGAGCCAGGAACTTATCAATATAGGGTTAGAGTTAGAAATGGAGCTTGTCCTTCAAAAACAACAACCCCTGTAAGCATTTTTGTAAATCAAATTGGACTTAACGATATTGACAAAGACATTATCAATTTCAACGTATATCCAAATCCAACTAGTGGAGAATTTACCTTAGATATAAAAACTGAATCAGGCAAAACAGTAGATATGCAAATTGTTAATCTATTAGGAAAGACTGTTTACGTTAAATCTGATATAAACTCTAAAACTAAAATAAATGTTTCAAGCTTAGAAAATGGAGCATATATATTAGTTTTAAGAGATGGAAGCAAAATTGTTGGCAGAAAACAAATCCAAATTATTAAATAAGGCTTACTAAGCATAAACCACTAAAAATAAAATCCCAGAAAAGGTAGGAGAATAATCTTCTGCCTTTTCTTTTGCACATTTTTTAATATGAAAATAAAGACTATCCTATTCCTTCTGTCCCTTTCAATATTTTTTAACCTTAATGCTCAAGACAAGAAGGTATTATTTGTTGGTAATAGCTATACTGACGTAAACAACCTTCCCTTAATGGTTAGAAACTTATCCTCATCAATGGGAAAAACTCTCAAATATGAAACTCAGACTATGGGAGGAGCACAATTCAGCACCCATTGGAATAATATAGAAACCTCAGGCTTATTGGAGAGAATCCAATCAGGGAATTTCGATTATATAGTTTTGCAAGGACAGAGTCAAGAGGTTGCTTTTCCAGATGGACAATTCAACTCCTCTGTCTATCCCTACGCAAAAAAACTCGACAGCATAATAAAGTTTTATAGCCCTCAAACTAAGGTTGTATTCTATATGACTTGGGGATACAGGTACGGAGATCAACAAAATTGTCCATTCTTTCCTCCCTTTTGCACTTACTTTTCAATGTCAGAAAGGCTATATCAAAACTACAGTTTAATGGCTCAAGATTTTGGTTCATTGATTGCACCAGTTGGAGCTGCATGGAGGGAATCAATAATTAAAGATTCAACATTAGTTCTCCACTCTGGGGACAATTCACACCCATCAGTAGCGGGAACCTATCTTGCATCCTGCGTTTTCTACTCCACTTTTTTTCACGATAGCGTAAGTACCCAAGATGTCCCCACAGGAATGAATGCCTCAGATTGTGCTTTCCTTCAAAATATATCCAATACCATTATGTTTGATTCCCTTGCCTATTGGCTACAAAATGAATCCGTATGCGATAATCCAACAAATCTTAGTCATCAGCTTAACTACTCAAGCTCCGACACCTCATCTGCAATTTGCAATTTAAGTTGGAGCGGAACAAGTCCAAGCTACGATCTAAGATATAAAAAGATTAATGAAGAGAATTGGCAGAGAATAGTTGTCAATCAAAACTCCCACCAATTACAATTACCACATGGCAACTGGCAGTGGAGGATTAAAGCATTATGCGATAACTCTTCACAAAGCTATTGGGTAGATACAAGTTTTGCATTCACAGCTTCATTAAATGAAATCGACAAAAACTCAAGCTCATTCAACGTTTATTACTCAAAGGAAGAGGAAAAAGTAAATATTGATATCGTAAATATATTTGAGGACTTAGAGATTGAAATAATAGACCTTAAAGGACAAAGCCTTAAAAGACTAAATGCAAAACCAAAATCAGGAAACCTAAAAACCAAAATTGATATAAGCACCTTAAATAATGGGCTTTATATTATTAAAATCAAATCAAACTCAGCCATAAATAGCTTTAAAATAATTAAAACTTAGGAAGAAAACACTAAAATGCTGTATTAAATTTCTAAAACAAAGAAGCATTTTGCTGTGATGTACATCTTAGCTTACTGTGATGTACATCTTAGCTTCTTCCGATGTACATCTTAGCACGCTGTGATGTACATCTTAGCAAAATGAATCAAAGAGATAAGAATTTAATGCTTCGTTTTAGGGAAATCAATCACTGAGAGTGTGTTTTCTTTTCTGAAAAATAGCTTTTCTTTTACTATTATTGCATCATTGAAATAAGGAATTTCCATTATAGGTTGACCTATTTTATTGATAATTGAAAGGATGGTGTCATTTGTTATTATGTCTTTGTCCTTTGTTTTGAAGCAGTGGAAGTAGATATCCTCGTATTCCATTAATTCCTTTGTGGTAAAGTTTTTATTTAAGCTAAGACAAAGACCATAAGATGTGTAAATATTATAATTTCTTGGGTATATATCTATTATTTTCTTGTAATTTCCTTCTTCTTTTACGTAGATATCGTCTTTAATAAAGGAGACTATTTCTCCATATTCCTTATTCTTAATTTTCCTTTCTATAAGTAAATCTCCATTATCAAGGGAATATCTTCCAATTGATTGTTTAAAAAGTATAATGATTTCCCTTCCTTCTATCTTATAGTCCAATACTCTTTCTTTCGTCTTCTTTTTACCATTAAATACGTTAGAGAATATCTCATCACCTGTATTTGTGTTGAATGCTGCTAAGAAAGGTATTCCGTAATCAACCATTTGTCCATCTTTTAAGGCGTATCCGTTATTTATCATATACAAAACGCTATCCTTTTTCACTAGAGTTGAACGGCTAATCTTCTTTTTCTTAAATTTCTTTTTAAAAATAAGACTGCCTTGCTTATCTAATTTATAGAGATTATCCTTTGAGGCATAGTAGAAATAGGCGCTATCAAGAAGGATATCAGATTGCAGGTAGTAAATTCTATCAGGACCATTAAGATCCACAACATAATAACCTGTCAATATTCCAAGCGTAATACTAAGAGCACCCATTAAGATAACCTTAGTGTATTTCTTTTCTACTGTTTTTGAAGTAAAATCTATTCCTTTTCCATCCTTTAAGTTTATTGTATAGATTGCATCAGAATAGATAACAATTATAGAATCGTTTAGCTTTTGGGTATTATCCCAACCGTTTTCCCTACCAATTTTCCTCTCCCATAGTTTTGTTCCAGTCTTAATATCAATTGCTTCTACTAAGTTTGAACTTGATGGTAGGCTTGTTTTATATGCTAAGGCTATGTTTTTGTCTGGACTTATATAGTATAGAGAATTATCTAAGCAGTAAAGAATCTCACCACTTCTCTTATCCAATATATTTATCTTCTTTTCTGTGGTGTGAACGATAGAACTATCATAGAAATATAGGCTTTCAGTTGAGTAATCCATTGGTTTTTCCCAAAGAATTGAGTCTTTATTTAGGTCAAATAGTATAAAAGAGCCGTCATTCTTAAGAGTATTTCCGTCTTTTGTGGTAGTTCGGAGCTGGATTAGGGCATAGTTATTGATTGAGTCTATATGAAAAGACTCAACCTTAGATATAAAATTATATTCCTTTGCTCTTATATCTTTATTGCTAATAGAAGTTTTGCCAATAGTCTTTTGAGTGATTGAGAAAGAAGAAACTTGGGCAAAAGATATATTAATAAAGCAAATAAAGAGAAGAGATAAGAAAAAGAATCTCTTATTCATTTTGCATTTTGATGTAATTACCTTCTTTATCTTTAAACTGTCCAACAAGAATAAAGATAAAATCGACTAACCACCAAATACCTAAACCACCAAATGTTATTAGTTGCAAAACGCCTGAAAGAATGTGATTAGTATAGAAGCGATGGGCTCCAAATATTCCTAAGAATCCACATAATAGAATGGTAATTAACCAACGTTGATTTACGTTTACGTTAATATTTGCAGAAGAATTGGGTAGATTAGTTTGTCTAACACCACATTTAGGACAGATTTCTGCTTTTTTATCTATAACTGCACCGCAATTATAACAATACTTTTCATATAAATTATCCATATTCAATTGATTTTAATTGAGCAAAGATAAATAATAATCTATGATTATGAAGAATAAAACAAGAAAAAGCTTATTTATGATTTGAGATTGATTTGTTTTACGCCTTTGGCTCTTTATTTTTCTCAGGAATAAGGACAGATGCTAGTATGCTTGTTGTTAATATTCCAAGGATAATAATTAGTGAGTGATGGGTTTCAAAGCCTATTAGCTCCAACCAATGAATTGTTAGCATCTTTACTCCAATAAATGTTAAAAGAACAGCAAGTCCTATCTTTAGGAAGCGGAACATATTCATCACATTACTAATTAGGAAGAAGAGTGAACGTAGTCCAAGTATTGCAAAGATATTTGAGAAGAAAACAACAAATGGGTCTTTTGTTACTGAGAATATTGCAGGAATTGAATCCACTGCAAAGACTAAGTCTGTAAGCTCTATAACTAGTAGGCAGACAAAAAGGATTGTCATATGTAGTTTTCCGTCCTTTCTCTTAAAGAATGTATGGTCATTAACATCATGTGAGATTGGAATAAACTTAGATATAACCTTAACTAAGGGGTTATCCGTTGTCTTAACATGTTCCGACTTATTCCTTTCGAAGAACATCTTCACACCAGTATAGACTAAGAATGCTCCAAAAACATAGAGAACCCACTCATATTTTTGAATTAGAGCAGAGCTTAGGAATATGAAAATAAACCTCATAAACAAGGCACCCAATACTCCCCACATCAAGACCCTCTTATAGTATTTTTGTTTTATGCCAAATGAAGCAAAAACAAGAATCATTACAAATATATTATCAATTGAAAGTGAGTATTCAATAAGGTAACCTGTTATATATTCGAGTGTCATCTGTGAACGGTAGCTTTCTAATGCCTGATCGAAGCTTAAACCCTCATAAGATACTCCTTTATGATATTTTGTTGCAATCTCTTGTAAGCCCTCAAAGTCATTAACTCCATGTATCTTTTCTCCGTGAAAACGAAGGAAAACCCCAAACAAAAGAGCCAAACTTACCCATGCTCCAATGCTAAGAGAGGCGTTTTTCATTGAAACAACCTTGTCTTCTTTCTCAAAAACACCTAAATCTAAGATTAAGATGCCAGCAATTACTATAGTAAAGCCAATAAAAAAGAGAATCTCGAAGAGTGATGAATCCATAATTAAATGATATTATATTTAGTTTATGGATGCAAAATTAAAGATAATATCTATTAGTCACGTAGTTTTTTAGTATTTTTGTGCAAAATAAGAATATTATGAACGTATCTATATTTATTCCTTGCTGCATTGACCAGTTCACTCCTCAAACAGGAAAGAATCTAATAAGTTTACTTGAAAGACTTGGGCATAGTGTTGATTATAATCCTGAACAAACTTGTTGTGGAAGACTACTTTATGATAATGGGAATTGGACTGAGGCAAAAGAGATTGGAGAGAAATTCATTAATGACTTTGGTATAAGAAATTATATTGTTGGATGCTCAACTTCCTGCATAGGTTATGTGAAAAATAATATGGGAAAGCTATTTTTTAACACTTCAAATCATAATCTTTATAAGAATATTAATGATAAAATTGTTGATATAACAGAGTTTTTGGTTGATATTACCCAAACTTTGAACGTTGGGGCTTACTTTCCGCACAAGGTTTCCATACATTATGACTGCCATTCCTTGAACGAATATAATATAGAAGAAGAAACTAAACTCCTACTTCAAAACGTTAGAGGCTTAGAGATTGTTAGTCCGAACACAAATAACTTCTGCTGTGGCTATGCTGGGATGTTTGCAACCTTTAATGAACCAGTTTCAATGGCACTTGCTCAGAAAAAAGTTGAACAAGCAATGAATGAAGGTGCAGAATACATTGTTAGCACTGACCAGTCCTGCCTTTTACATCTTCAAACCTATATAGACAAACATAAAATCAATCTAAAAACAATACATATTGTTGATTTACTTTCACAGGTTGAAGAGAATATATTTGAAAATGAATAAGAAAATAAGCCAAGATAATAAGACAAAGCCTTTGGATAAAGAAAAACAATTATATTCTTGGGGAGACTCGCGCCCTTATAATTCATATTCAAACTATTTTAAGAAGGAATTTGGACAAAGAGTTCAAAAGCTTTCAATTGATGCTGGCTTTACTTGCCCTAATAGAGATGGTAAATTAGGTTATGGTGGTTGCACTTTTTGTGATAATAACGCCTTTAACCCATCGTATTGTGAGCCATCTAAGTCCATTACTCAGCAGATTGATGAAGGAATTGAGTTCCATAAGTGGCGATATGATAAGGTTAGTAAGTATTTGGCTTATTTTCAACCTCATTCCAATACCTATTCTCATATAGAAACCCTAAGAAAGCTATACGAAGAAGCATTAAGCCACCCTAATATTATAGGATTGGTTATTGGGACTAGACCTGACTGCGTGGACTGTGAGAAACTTGACTATATTGCAGAGCTTTCCAAGGACTATTATATAATGCTAGAGTTCGGAATAGAGAGTTGTCATGATAAGACACTTGAAAGAATAAATAGAGGACATACATTTGCTCAGACCAAATGGGCAATATCAGAGAGCGTTAAGAGGGGAATAAAAACAGGAGGTCATATAATATTTGGCTTACCATCTGAAACAAAGGCTGAGATGCTTGAAGAAGCTGATATATTATCTCACCTCGGACTAACATCAGTAAAGTTTCATCAGCTGCAACTATTTAAAAACACTGCAATACTTGAAGACTACGAAAAAAACCCTGAGGATTTCAATCTATTCCCTTTTGAAGAATACAAGGAGTTTATAATAGACTTCCTAGAAAGGTTGAATCCAGAGCTAGTTATTGAACGATTTGCAGGAGAAGTTCCACCACGTTTTAGAGCAAATGAAGGTTGGGGCAATATAAGAAATGAAGAAGTTGTTTCTAAAATAGAACAACGCATGATAGAAAGAAACACATATCAAGGAAGGTTATACATATGAAAGAGTCATTATTAGGAAAAACATTAGAAGAGTTACAAGGAGTTTGCGCAGAGTTGAAGCTACCAAAGTTCACAGCCAAACAAATTGCAGATTGGATATATAAAAAAGGAGTTGCAGACATCGACTCTATGAGTAATTTATCCCTAAAAGCCAGAGAAATCTTATCAGAAAAATACACCGTTGGTTTAATTCCACCCCTTGAAGAAATAGGATCAGATGACGGAACCTACAAATACTTATATAAGTATGGGCAAGATACCTTTGTTGAGACCGTAATGATACCTGATAAGAAAAGAGTTACACTATGCGTATCAACACAAGCAGGTTGCAAGATGGGCTGTAAGTTTTGTGCAACAGGCGAACAAGGCTTCATAAGGAACCTAACAGCAGGCGAAATCATTAATTTTGTTCGTTCACTTCCTGACTTTGAAGACCTAAGTAATATCGTTTATATGGGAATGGGTGAGCCATTTGATAACTATAAAGAAGTAATAAAGAGTATAGAAATCTTAACATCCGACTGGGGATTTGCAATGAGCCCACGAAGAATTACTGTTTCCACATCAGGAATAATTCCACAAATGATAGACTTTATCTACGAAACAGAATGTCATTTGGCTGTTTCCATGCACAATCCTTTTCATGAAGAGAGGTTAAACATAATGCCAATTGAGAAGAAATACCCCATAGAAGACGTCTGTGATGAGATAAGGAAACATAATTGGTATGGACAACGCCGAGTAACCTTTGAATATATAGTCTTCAAAGGCAAGAATGACACATACGAACACGCAAAAGAAATATCCTATCTCCTAAGAGGCATAGAAACAAGAGTAAACCTTATCCGTTACCATTCAACACCTGAGTACGACGTTGAGGGAGCAAACGATGAAGAAATGAGGCGATTCCAAGAAGAACTCGAACGCTTCGGACTAACAACCACAATCAGAGCCTCAAGAGGAGAAGACATCCTAGCCGCATGTGGACTACTTTCAACCAAGAAACTAACAGAAGATAAGTAAGTGACATAATTAATATTAGATGTTATGAAGGATTTAGAAGAACTGAATAAAAGATTATCTCCACAAAGGCGTGAAACTCGGGTAGTAATGGTTGGAAATGTGGCTATTGGAGGAAGGAATCCTGTTAGAATTCAATCGATGACTAATACCGATACTATGAATACTGGGCTTACTTGTGACCAGGTTGTGAGGTTGGTTGCAGAGGGGTGTGAGCTGGTTCGTATAACTGCGCCTGATGTGGCGGCGGCTTATAATTTACAAAACATTAAGACAGAACTTGCAAAGAGGAATTGTTTTGTACCACTGATTGCAGATATTCATTTTAATCCTAAGGCTGCTGAGGTTGCGGCTGCAATTGTGGATAAGGTTAGGATAAATCCTGGCAACTATACTGATAGAAATAGAGGGAAGATGGACTATACGGATGAGCAGTATAATGCAGAGCTTGAGAAGATTAAGGAGAGATTAAAGCCTCTGATTGAGATTTGTAAGGAACATAATACGGCAATTAGGATAGGAACTAATCATGGTTCTCTTTCGGAAAGGGTGGTTTCTCGTTATGGAAATACGCCTTATGCGATGGCTGTTTCGGCTTATGAGTTTGCAAAGATTTGCCATTCTTTAGGATTTGATAACCTTGTTCTTTCGCAAAAATCAAGCAATGTTAAAGTAATGGTTGCGTCAACTCGTATGCTTTGTGAGATGTTGGATAAAGAGGGTTTGAATTATCCTATTCATTTGGGAGTTACCGAGGCAGGTGATGGTCAGGATGGTAGGATAAAGTCAGCAGTTGGGATTGGTGGAATGCTTGCAATTGGGATAGGAGATACTATAAGGGTGTCACTAACGGAGAAGCCTGAGAATGAAATCCTTATTGCAAAAGATATTCTTCAAGCTTCTGGGGATAGAATCTATAAGGCGGAGTTTGTTTCCTGCCCTTCTTGTGGCAGAACTAAGTATAATATTGAGGAAGCGTTAGCCAAAGTTAAGGCGGAATGCAGTCATTTGGTGGGCGTTAAGATAGGTGTTATGGGCTGTATTGTTAATGGTCCTGGAGAAATGGCTGATGCGCACTATGGTTATGTTGGTGCTGGCGATAAAAAAGTCAACCTCTACCGTTCAAAAGACTTAGTTCACTCGAATATTGATGAGGATTTAGCTATCGAAAAGCTAAAAGAAATGATAAAAGAAGACGGTAATTGGAAGGATAAGCTTGATATTATAAAGTAGGTTTTCTTGTTTTAGGGGTTTACTTATTGACAAAAATAAATGATTAGAGCAGATTTTCCTATACTATGTTTTTATTGTCATTATATAATAATGTAGTAAATTTGAATTTATATGAGAGGTTGCAGGTTTATATTTTTTATATGTTTAGTTTTTATTCTGAGTTCTTTGAGTGTTTTCTCTCAGGATTTGGGTACTATCCTCTGTCTTGAAAATGCAATCCCAACATATCACTATAAAACAAGTTCAGGAAAAGAGGTAAGTAGGAAGCTTGAGGTTGTGGATCATAAGTACTTTAGGCTTGGATACTATGAAAAACATGAGCAAAGTGCTTGGGTTGCTTATCTATTAACAAAGGAAATGGTGTCTGAGAATAACGCTGTTCGTAAGAATCGTTTTATTATTGATAAGAAAATAACTACCCTTTCTGCAACACCTTCCGACTATGCTAAGTCAGGATATGATAGGGGGCATATATGTCCTGCTGCTGATATGAGTTTTTCTCAAGATGCTCAAGATAGAACTTTCCTTATGAGTAATATGTCTCCACAAACACATTCTTTTAATGCTGGAAAATGGAAGCAGTTGGAGGAGAAAGTGAGAAAATGGGCAATAGAAAACGATAGTATTATTGTTATTGCAGGTCCTATTCTTGATTCAATTATTGGGAAAATCGGAAAGAATAATGTTTCAGTTCCTTATAGTTTTTATAAGATTATTATAGATATTTCATACCCAGACTTTAAGGCAATTGGTTTTATTATGAAAAATGAGAAACTAAGCGAAGACTTAATATATTATAGTATGAGTGTGAGAGATGTAGAAGAGAGAACTGGACTGAATTTCTTCCCAAAATATGATAATGATTCTTTAATTCAAAATCTTGAAACAAAGACATGGGATTGGGGATTAAAGCCTTCCTATAAAAAACCAAATATAATGCAAACAAATAAGCCAAAAACGAATGCAAAGAAAGCTAAAAAAAGAAATTAAGAGATTAAAGGATAATTTTGAAGGAGCTCTGTTTTTGGATGAGCTTTCAAAGGTTGTTTATGCAACTGATGCATCTGCGTATAGAGAAATCCCTTTTGGCGTTGCTCACCCCAAAACAAAAGGTGACCTTAAGAAGCTTATTGAATTTGCAAACGCTACAACTATTACGCTAATACCAAGAGGTGCAGGCACTTCACTTGCAGGTCAGGTTGTGGGTGATGGTTTAGTTATTGACTTTTCGAGGTATTTTAATAGAATTTTAGAGGTAAATGCCGATGAAAAGTGGGTAAGGGTTGAGCCAGGAGTTATACTTGACGAGCTAAACAATCGTTTAAGAGTTCATAATCTTTTCTTTGCTCCTGAAACTTCGACATCAAATAGGTGTACAATTGGGGGAATGGTTGGGAATAATAGCTGTGGTTCACATTCACTCGTCTATGGTTCTACTCGTGAACACTTGCTTGAAACAAAGGTTTTACTAGCAAATAATGAAGAAGTTCTGCTTAAAGACCTAAGTAAAGAAGAGTTTGAAGCAAAAACTCTAGAAAACAACCTTGAGGGTTTAATATATAAATCAATAAAGGCAAGATATTCTGATAAAGAGGCGCAGGATAAGATTACGGATGCTTTCCCTGAAAAGGATATTAGAAGGAGAAACAATGGATATGCCTTAGATGAACTGTTTGATAATAAGGTATTCTCGGATGAAAGTGATAAGACATTTAATCTTTCTAAAGTCTTTGCAGGCTCAG
>JAQVXZ010000017.1 GCA_028708845.1 Bacteroidales bacterium | reverse complement strand
GAAGTAAGCTGGTAAAGAAAGAAAAGTCAGGAGTTGATAAAGAAGCAAGGTGGGTGAAGAAGAGAGGTCGTTTACATTATGGATACAAACAACATACAGCAACCAACGAAGAAGGATTAGTATTAGCTGTAATCACAACCGCTGCCAATGAAAGCGATACAAAACATGTAGAAGACGTATTAGATAAGATAGACACAGAGAACTACAAGAGTATAAAAGCAGATAAAGGATATAAGAGTGAGAACAATGATAAAGTAGTAAAAGAAAAGAAGTTAAAGAATCATATCTTACATAAGGCTAAAAAGAATAAGAAGTTAACACAAAGAGAGATAGAATTTAATAAATTAATAAGCAAGACAAGATACAAGGTCGAGAGAACCTTTGGAACAATTAAGAAACAATTTGGAGGAGGAGTAGCCAGGTATATTGGATTAGAGAAAATGCACACCCAACACCTGATGCAAGCCATAGCATACAATTTATATCGCAGTCCTGGGATAATTATGTCCTGTTGCGAAAAACAGACAATAAAATAGAGATTAACAAGCGAAAAAGGAGATAATGTTAAAGAAAAACTGACAATTTGAAAGTTTAAACAGCTTTTTTAGTCAGAAAAAACTTATTTAAAGAGTGGGTTGGATTTTGCAACGGTCTTAATTTGGATTTAAGTATAGATGATTAAAGAGAAAGGGATGCACTTCTGAAGTACACCCCTTTACGTTTTACTTATTCCACAATAAACTTCTTTCTAATATTTCCTTT
This sequence comes from Bacteroidales bacterium, assembly GCA_028708845.1. Taxonomy (GTDB): domain Bacteria; phylum Bacteroidota; class Bacteroidia; order Bacteroidales; family P3; genus UBA10566. The sequence continues at coordinate 51,877 of JAQVXZ010000017.1, read as the reverse complement.
TTCGGTTTTAATATCTACTATGTAGTTTCCTTTTGAAAACTTAGAAACATCGATTTCAATATCCTTTCCTTTATGTTTCTTTGAATATACATTCTGAGAAAGAGAATTGTAAATTGTTATTTCTTTAATCTCATCTGAAGATACAATATTAATAAAGTCTTTTGTTGGATTTGGATAAAGAATTATTGCTGTCTTATCAGGCTCAACACTTGCTAAACTTAATCTTCCATTAGGATAGAATTTTAATAAATAAGCATTTGAAGAAGCGAAAGGATTATCTGACGTAGTTATATTTAAGATAATTCCTCCATCTTCTGTATAAATTACACCCGAAACACTTTTCATTGCAGTTGGCTCAAATTCATTCGAGACATATCTTTCATTAAAAGATAAACTATTAATGTTCATATTATCTATTGCAACACCTAAATAATAAGCATTATCTGTCACCCTGTAAGAATGATATATAGTATCTATATTCTTTACAGCAAAAACAACATCATTAGTTGTAATTGATCCCCAATTTGATAAATTAAGAGAAGGAATAATATTTGGTCTTCTGTATGAAATACTATCTATTGTCTTTGAGATAATATTATGTTTATATATATAATCCCACAATACTCCTATAAAGACACTATCATTAATACCTGCGGTGTACATATATTTGTAGGTGCTCATACTATCAATGATATTCCATGAATTTTTACTTATAAGGAATGTTTTTTGAGGACCTGTATTAACAATAATAGTGTTTTCTTGATTAAGAATATTGAAGTCTGTAATTTTTTTATCATAAACTTTATAATCCAATACATTTCCTGAAGTATCAATTAAAGTTAAGCATAGATTGGTGTCATCAATACCTGTGCCTTTCAAATATAACTCAGCAGAAATAATTGCAAAAACCTCTTCTTCTTAGCAAAATGTAAAACTATAACCATTTCCTATATAGTTTCTTGGAATTTTTACACTATTAAAGCTCCCTCTCTCTAAGTCGTATGACTTTAGAAAAACAGAATCAACAACTACATAAGGATTTATTATAGATCCACCTTCTATTGTATCTCCTTCAATATGATAATTTGCTTCAAAATTGAAGAGTTTATTATCATATTTCATTAGATAAATATTACTAAGATTAATTGTATTTATGATATTTAGACTATCGTCATAATTAACATAGTAGCTTCCTAATATTGACCAATAACAATCATTATCATAATTCTTTAATAAATAACCTCCTGTTTCTGTTATAATTCCTTTTACTATTGAACTGTCTCCTTCATAAAGAGTATTTACTTGTGCATTAGAAATAGAGGAAATTAATAATATAGCTGTAAATATTATAGTTATTTTCATAATCCTAGAAGAATATCTCTATTAAAGGTTGCTGATGTTGTCATAAAATCATGAACAATAATTGAGGCAAAATTTGCCATTGTAATTTGTGGCATAAACCCATATACATATCTCTTCTTATAACAAGCAGAAGATAGATCTGTTACAACATATTCATGAAAAGCTATTGCTATTATTTTTTTGATGTTTTTCATCTCTAAAAATTTTTAATTAATAAATTCTCTTACGGTATTTATAACTAAAGATATCCGTTGATAAAAATCAGGTTAACTTATAGAAAGCGAATATCCTTATTTTCGTGTTATAAATTGAGCTTCTCTTTTGCTTCTTGGGCTTATTATTTAGGAACTTTGGCAAGAGATTGGGAGTAGTGAAGCAACCAAAGTTCCTTATATTATGAAGTTGTTCTTCCCCAAATAGAATATCCCATACATAATACATACATACATACATACATACTATTAATCATATTTACATTAGTATAATTCAAGAGTAATAGATTTAGACTTGAATATAATGCTAATAACGCAAGAAGGTTATTAGGCTTTGAAAATACTATATGTAATAATTTAATCATGATTCATGTTCAATATCTAGTGCAAATATATAGCTTTATTATTATTAAACAAATTAAATATAAAATATTATATCTTTTTAGTTCACAAACATATACCTCTTTACTTCCCAACAATAATCTTTCCACTAATTGTTTTCCCATTAAGAGATACATTATAAGTATAAGCCCCTGCATTCAAATTAGAAACATCAATTCTATTTCCTAGTTTAGATTTCAATTTCTCCTTCTTAACCAATTTACCTTGCATATCGAATAACTCTATATCACTTTGCTTGAAGTTTGTACACTCAATATCTACATTAATATAATCTCTTGCAGGATTAGGATAAACTTTAATTGTTTCCTTGTCTCCTGTTTCTATATCGGTTAAATTAACTAAACCGTCAGGATTAAATTTTATTAGCCAAGATACTCTTTTATAGTTAGGTTGCATAGTATAGCCATATGTGGCAATAATAACTTCCCCATCTTCTGTTATTTTCATTCCTATAACACCATTCTTTTTTATATAATCACTCGGAAATAAGAGTTTATATTGAAAATTAATATTACCAGTTGCACTAAAATTCAACAATGTTAAAGAGCCATTATCTACATAATGAGTATAAATTGAATCTGTATTATTAAATACAAATCTATCAACGTAAAAGTTATTATGATTTTCAGTAGAAATATTAGTTGATGTAGTAGGCTTAATTTGATGGATAATTTCTTTGGTTTTTTTATTGTAAATATTTATCTTTATATAATCAGGCCCCTGAAATAGACCTGCAAAGGTTGTATCATTTATTGCTATTATATTGTTAAGATGATGACTCCTACGTATCTCTCCACTAGCTAATGTATCAACAAATGGACCTCGAGGAATACTGTCTTCTATTTCTAAGGATTCCTTATTAATGTATGAAATTCCTCGATAACAAAAATAGTCATTAGGAGATGCTGTAGCTGGAACTTTTTCCAAAATCAAATGTTCCCCAACTTCACAAATACGAGTTTCTGTTATTAATGATTTAAGTGGATATGTTTTAGTATTTAATATATTTCCTAATGTATCAAATAAAATTAATCTTATGGCATCTGAACCATATTCGTCAGTATTAGAAGGATATTGCGCATTGGCAGTAAGTAAAAAATTATTATTACTTAATCTTCTATACTTAAAATATTCCATAGTGTTTATCCATAGAGTATCTTCATTAGTTTTAATCCATAAAGATTTATCTATTAAATTATTACCATTTCTATCAAAACATCTAAATTTCAATGTGTCTTGATCTTTATAACTTACTCGATAAAACTTATCATTAATCTTATATTCAAATGATTTTAATACAATAGGGGGATAATTTATAAGTGTACTGGATATGATATTTAAATCTTTAGTTAATGAGATAATTTTAGAATTTTCAAGAGTTTGATCGAAATAAGACACCCAAATTGTATCATCATCTTTATTATTTATTATAGTAATATCTGGTAAAACTCCAGTAAATTCTTTTACCTTAAAATCATTATCTCTGTAAATTTCTGTAAGGGTTTGTGCGTTTATATTTACTGCAAAGCATGTAAATATAATAAGTATTATTCTTTTCATATTAGTAAGATATAAAATAATACTACCTGAATAATATCAGGTAGTATTACGAGTTAAAATTATAATTCAGGATAAATATCTGCTGCACTCAAAGCAGTCACATAATTCATCATTGGTAGTTCAGAGTGTTTAAAAGCAAATTTTGCATCAGAAACATACAAAAAGAATCCAGACCATGAATTGCTTCCATCGTCTTCAGGAGACCAGGTCGGGAAATGACATAATTTTGGAGTGTAATCACATAATACCTTCCCTTCTAAATTCATATATGCATTAGTTATATCATACAAGATAGAGAAGCTGTTTAATACATCAGGAATTAATTTTGTTGCAATACCTACATTGTCATAATAAACAACAGTAGGAGGAGTTACAGGAGAAGTATTAAGATAATCATAAAGGTTCGTGTGGCAAGTAGTTTGTTCTACGAGATATCTACCTCTTACCACGCCTGTATAGTACGTAAAATACATTCCAGTATTTAAAGAAAAGTTGAATGAGATTGGTTTTTGAGAATATCTATATACGTTATACTCAGTAACCACATCTCCTGCAGGCCATTGTTCCCAATAAGTTTGTTGATTTACAAACCATTGTCCCCAAGGAGAATCAATGCTTGCAGGAACATTAATTGCATCACCAGGACTATGAAAATTCGGAAAATGCCAACGTAAATTTGGATCTCTAGGGACTTTAAAAGGTATAATATCTAACCCAAATGTAACAGATGTAGCACTAATTTCTTTTACATACATATCTGATAAAGGAATAGCTTTTCCTTTCATTGTTGTTAATAAATTAACAGCAAATTCTTTAAATATGTCTTTCAGTTCAATACCATTTACTTTCTCATCCTCAATAGGTACAATAAAAGTGAATGTTCTATTCTCTTTATTGGGCTCTTTAGCAACTGAATTTGCTTTATCTATTACGCCATAGTTTACATAGGCTTCCATTAGATATAGAGCTTTTTCGATACTCATATCTGATAAAGTTGATGATTCATCATTAACAATGAAATCAAAGTCTTTCAACATAGTGTTGAGTTCTCCAGAAGAATAGTTTATTTCTTCATATTGAGGATATTTTCTGTCATTTGAACTCGACGTTGTGTTCTTCTTATTAAACTTAGCGCCTGAAGAATCTAAATCATCTTCGTTTGTACATCCTACTGCAAATACTGTTAAAACAGCAATTGCTATAATTGTTTTTATTCTATTCATTATATTAAATTTAAAATTATGCCTCTTATTTGTTTGGTGGTTTTAGGTTTTCAGAAAAGAGGCTTATGTGAATTATTGTCTTTCTGAAAACCTAAGTATTACAAATTTGTTTTTGCATAGATAGAATATCCCATACATACATACATACATACATACATACATACATACATACATACATACATACTATTAATCGTATTTACATTAGTATAGTGCAAGAGTAGTAGATTAAAACTTGAACATAATGCTAATAACATAAGAAGGTTATTAGGTTTTGAAAATACTATATGTAATAATTTAATCATGATTCATGTTCAATATCTAGTGCAAATATATAGCTTTATTATTATTAAACAAATTAAATATAAAATATTATATCTTTTTAGTTCACAAACATATACCTCTTTACTTCCCAACAATAATCTTTCCACTAATTGTTTTCCCATTAAGAGATACATTATAAGTATAAGCCCCTGCATTCAAATTAGAAACATCAATTCTATTTCCTAGTTTAGATTTCAATTTCTCCTTCTTAACCAATTTACCTTGCATATCGAATAACTCTATATCACTTTGCTTGAAGTTTGTACACTCAATATCTACATTAATATAATCTCTTGCAGGATTAGGATAAACTTTAATTGTTTCCTTGTCTCCTGTTTCTATATCGGTTAAATTAACTAAACCGTCAGGATTAAATTTTATTAGCCAAGATACTCTTTTATAGTTAGGTTGCATAGTATAGCCATATGTGGCAATAATAACTTCCCCATCTTCTGTTATTTTCATTCCTATAACACCATTCTTTTTTATATAATCACTCGGAAATAAGAGTTTATATTGAAAATTAATATTACCAGTTGCACTAAAATTCAACAATGTTAAAGAGCCATTATCTACATAATGAGTATAAATTGAATCTGTATTATTAAATACAAATCTATCAACGTAAAAGTTATTATGATTTTCAGTAGAAATATTAGTTGATGTAGTAGGCTTAATTTGATGGATAATTTCTTTGGTTTTTTTATTGTAAATATTTATCTTTATATAATCAGGCCCCTGAAATAGACCTGCAAAGGTTGTATCATTTATTGCTATTATATTGTTAAGATGATGACTCCTACGTATCTCTCCACTAGCTAATGTATCAACAAATGGACCTCGAGGAATACTGTCTTCTATTTCTAAGGATTCCTTATTAATGTATGAAATTCCTCGATAACAAAAATAGTCATTAGGAGATGCTGTAGCTGGAACTTTTTCCAAAATCAAATGTTCCCCAACTTCACAAATACGAGTTTCTGTTATTAATGATTTAAGTGGATATGTTTTAGTATTTAATATATTTCCTAATGTATCAAATAAAATTAATCTTATGGCATCTGAACCATATTCGTCAGTATTAGAAGGATATTGCGCATTGGCAGTAAGTAAAAAATTATTATTACTTAATCTTCTATACTTAAAATATTCCATAGTGTTTATCCATAGAGTATCTTCATTAGTTTTAATCCATAAAGATTTATCTATTAAATTATTACCATTTCTATCAAAACATCTAAATTTCAATGTGTCTTGATCTTTATAACTTACTCGATAAAACTTATCATTAATCTTATATTCAAATGATTTTAATACAATAGGGGGATAATTTATAAGTGTACTGGATATGATATTTAAATCTTTAGTTAATGAGATAATTTTAGAATTTTCAAGAGTTTGATCGAAATAAGACACCCAAATTGTATCGTCATCTTTATTATTTATTATAAAGATTGCTGGGAAATCCCCAGTCAATTCTTTTACCTTAAAATTATCATTACTGTAAATTTCTGTAAGGGTTTGTGCGTTTACACCAATACTTAGTATCAATGATAGAAGAAATAATAAAATAGTATTTTTCTTTTGCATAATCAATCTGTTTAATTATAAATTTAATGAAGCCTATTGTAAAGATAATCGGTTATAAGTTCTCAGAAAAAGGCTTATGAATTAGAAGCTTTCTGAAAACCTAAGTATTACAAATTTGTTTTTGCATAAATAGAATATCCCATACATACATACATACATACATACATACATACATACATACATACATACATACATACATACATACATACATACATACATACATACATACTATTAATCGTATTTAGATAAGTATAGAGCAAGAGTAATAGATTTAAACTTGAACATAATGCTAATAACATAAGAAGGTTATTAGGTTTTGAAAATACTATATGTAATAATTTAATCATGATTCATGTTCAATATCTAGTGCAAATATATAGCTTTATTATTATTAAACAAATTAAATATAAAATATTTTATCTTTTTAGTTCACAAACATATACCTCTTTACTTCCCAACTATAATCTTTCCACTAATAGTTTTCCCATTAAGAGATACATTATAAGTATATGCTCCTGCATTTAGATTAGAAACATCAACCCTGTTTCCTTGCTTTGATTTAAGCTTAGCTTTCTTAACTAATTTACCTTGCATATCAAATAACTCAATATCACTTTGCTTGAAGTTTGAACACTCAATGTCAATATTAATAAAATCTCTTGCTGGGTTTGGATAAACTTTTATTGTTTCCTTGTCTCCTGTTTTAATATCGGTTAAAGATATCAAACCTTCGGGCTTAAATTTAATTAACCAAGCATCATTATCATCAGAATAAAGTGCAATGATAACTCCTCCATCTTTTGTTGCTTTTACTCCTTGTATCTGCTTAAAGATTCCATTGTTATAATCTATCTTATATGTGAAGTTTGTATCTCCATTGATATTAAAATTAGTAAATTCGATATTGGCATCATTATAATCTAAAAAACTATTCCTTACAATATATGCAGCATATATTGAATCTGTTGTTCTAAAGTCTATAAGTGAATAGTCAGAATATGTAGAGAAAAAAGGAGGTTGTCCTGCGGCTCCTGGTTTTCTTGTCTGCACAGGAGTACTTCTCTTGGTGTTTATATTCATTAGGTTAAATACAGATATGGAGTCAAAGGCTGAATAACCTGATCCTCCATAAAAAGTAAAAACAAAGAGAGAGTCGTTTACTGGGGTTAGCTGAGATATATCATATCCTTTTATACTATCTTCTATTTCTAAGGTCTCTTTGTTGAGATAGTAAACTGCACAATGTTCTTGCATTGGTTGCCAACCCATTGTTGAACCATTAATGGCATACATATAATGATTTGGCATTTCTCCAAAATCAATAGTTAGACATTTATGATAGAATATTTTTGTGTTTAATACATTACCCATAGTGTCTATCTTTATTAGCTTTGTTGCAATAGACTCTCCTTCTAATTTCGGATAACTTTCAAGAGAAACTAATATATTTCTATCCGAAAGAAGCCATGTCTTCAGTTCTGTCCACTTTAGAGTATCATCATCAAATCTCATTATAGTATCTTTATGAACTCTATCTTCAATGCTATCATACATTAGCAACCAAAGGTTATCTATATAGTAATAGTTATCCCAAACATAATCTCCCCTAAAACTATATATTTTATTGTTTAAAATACAAAAGTCTGGTTGAATAAAACTATTGCAAAATTCATATTTCTTCATTACTTCTAAAGCATCATCAATCAAAAAACAATTGACAGTATCTGAAGGATAACCGAAAGAAGTAATAAATAACTCGTATGCATCGTAATTTTTAAAGACATCTAATATATTATTTCTTTGGTTCGCGATACCTTTTATCTTGTAATAATCATTTCTATAAAGATCGTTAAAGGTCTGTGAATTGACACAAATACTTACAAATATTGACAATAGAATAAATAATAATCTTTTTTTCATAGCTTTTGTATTTAAATTAGGGGCTAAGTTAAATTAACCCCTAATAGTATTAAATTAATTATATTAAATTTAAAATTATGCCTCTTATTTATTTGTTGATTTTAGGTTTTCAGAAAAGAGGCTTATGTGAATTATTGTCTTTCTGAAAACCTAAGTATTACAAATTTGTTTTTGCATAAATAGAATATCCCATACATACATACATACATACATACATACATACATACATAAATACATACATGTTGGAAGTTTATTCTCTGCGTTTAGAGGTTGTTTTGCTTGTAAAAAATCTCTCATAATGAAATATTAACACGGCAAAGTTAAAAACATTTTTCAATTAAACAAGCTTATTTGAAAATAATTTTTAAGAAAAGAGAATGAAACGAAGATATACGGTAATGAAACGAAGAAAGAATTTGCTGAATCTTCGTTTTAAAAAATTAATATGAAGAAAGAAATTACTGAAACGAAGAGTTAGGGTGCAAATGATGTACATCTTTCATAGCAAATGATGCGCATCTTTCGGGGTGAAAGATGTGCATCTTTTTATTTTAAGGAAATTTAAGAGGGGGTTTGAGCTTTTGCTTTAAGGAGCTTGGCTCTAATTGTTTGATTATGCAAATATACGAATTTTTCTACAATAAAGCAATGGTTTTGAAAGAAAAAGAGGTAACCCTATTTGTTAGGATTACCTCTAGGTAAATATTATTAGTTTTCTTTCTATTATTTAGCTGCTTCCATTGCTGCTGGCTTCAAGCTTATTCTAATATGATCCTTATGTTCAAGGTATTTCTTTGCCACTTGTTGAACATCTTCTTTGGTTACTGAGTTTACGGCCTCTTTGTACTGCTCTACATTTTTAAGGTCTTCGTTAAGCCAAATTGAATTTTTAATCAAATTGCCCCAGAATCTATTATTATTAGTATAGTCTTTTTCTCTTGCACGGATTAGTTGTTCTTTAACCTTTGCTAAGTCAATATCTGTTGGCCCTTCTGTCATCATTTTGTCTATAACTTGCCATGTTGCTGTGGTTAGTTTTTCAATATTATTTGGGTCGCAACCATACATTGCCATTAATGTTATTTCTGGTTTAGGATATTTCTCAAAGCTTAGTCTAAACATTGGTGAATAGGTTCCGCCTAATTCTTCACGTATGGTTTCTGTTAGTTTAATGTCAAGAATATCTCCTAATACTTTTGTGGTCATTGCTTCTTTTGAGTTATAATCAAATGGTTTGTTTGTAACAAGAACCATCATTCCTTTTTCTGCTTCGCCTTTATAAACAGTTTTGTCTATTGCTCCTTTTGCAAACTCTGAACTCTTGTCTAACCACTGTTCTTTAACGCCCTTTGATGGAATTGATCCAATGTATTTTTCAATTAATTGTATGGTAGTGTCAATTGCGAAGTTTCCTACGAAGGTGAAGGTGAAGTCTGATGCATCGGAGAATCGTTCACGGAATATCTTATACATTTCGTCAATATTCATTTTCTTCAATTGTTCTTCCGATGGTATTAAGATTGTTCTCTTATCATTTGGATACATGGTTTTCATAAATTGCATTTGGAAGTCAAACTCTGGCATATTCTTTAGCATTTGAATTTGTGTTGTTAGATTAGAGATTTCCTTATCTAATACGCTTTTATCTTTTCTTGGTGCTTCAAAAAACATATAAATATATTGTAGAAGATATTCAAAGTCTTGTGGTGATGAGCTTCCTGTAAATCCTTCCTCAAGTTCACGGATATATGGCACAACTCCAAATGTTTTTACTTTCAAGAATCTCATAAGTTCTGTGTGATCGTAATTACCTATTCCACTTCCGTCTATGATATTTGCTGCATAGTTTGCATTTATCATTTTATTGTCTGGATATAATGATGTTCCACCAGGTGACCATGCATTTAGCTGTATTTCATCGTTTTTGAAAGTTGTAGGTTTAAGTATTACAGTTGCTCCATTGGAAAGAACAAGGGTTGTGTAATCAAATTCTTTGTTGTCAACTCTTGATTTAACCTTCCCTCCCTTTGGTTCTTTAGATAAGAAAGGCTCTGTCTTAACATTATCTATATAAGGTTTAGTTTTTGATTTTGTAACCTTTTCAACTAATTTTAATACGTCTTTTTCTGTTGGCACCTTTACGCCTGCCTTTTCTGGCATGGTGATATTAACTACAAAGTTTTCGTCAGTTATCCATTTACTTGCTAAAGCATTAATTTCTTCTAGGGTGATATCATCCATTAGTTCCTTAGCGTATTTGTTTTCTATTCTTGCTCCTGGCTGAGGGGTGTTTTCAAGGAAGTTATCAACATAGCTAGCTGCCAAACGTGAGCTTTCTGTTTTTGATTCTTCTTTAGCTGCTCTGTCATAAGCAAGTAATAGGGACTCTTTTGCTCTATCTAATTCTGTTTGTTGGAATCCGTGTTGAAGGACTCTTTGATTTTCTGTTAAGACTGTTTCTAGTGCCTGCATAGTTTTGCCGTCTTTAGCAGCTAGATATCCCATATAAACTGAGGTTGGACGTGCTATAAAGCTACCATATCCTACTCCTGCATACATAAATGGACATTCTTTTTTCTCTGTAAGTTCACTAAGACGAGAATTTATCATTTGTTGGAAAAGACCTGAAACAAGTTCTTGCTCACGAAAATCACCTATTGTTATAATGTCTTTGCTTGGGTGTTTATAGAAGAATTGTACTGAATTACTTGTCGCTTCTTTATCTGTTGCTATTGCAATTAGGGGTTCTTTATTGCCAGGAATTGTTGGCACAGGGCGGTGAAAAGGTGTTGAAGGTGCATCATTCATTTGGAAGTAATCGATTACTTTTTGTTCCATTTCATCTGCATCGAAGTCTCCAACAACAATTATAGCCATATTTTCTGGACGATACCAAGTCTTGTAGAATGCTCTTATTGATTCTGGTTTGAAGTTTACTAGGTTTTCGTATGTTCCAATTGGAAGGCGTTCTGCATAAAGAGAACCTTTTAGCATTGTTGGCCATGTTTTTGCACGTAAGCGGTCTTGAGCTCCTTGTCCTAGACGCCACTCTTCAATAATTACTCCTCGCTCTTTATCTATTTCGGTTTCGGTCATAAGCATACCAAATGCCCAGCCGTCTAATATCTTTAGTCCCATATCGAAAAGCTCTGGCTTATCGGTTGGAAGGGTAACCATATATACTGTTTGGTCGAAGCCTGTGTATGCATTAATCTCACGACCAAATACTATACCTTCTTTTTCCAAATTATCTATTAGAGAATTTCCTGGAAACTGTTTAGTTCCGTTGAATCCCATATGTTCAGTAAAGTGAGCTAAGCCTACTTGGTCTGGAGTTTCAAGAACAGAACCTGCATTAACTGCAATATAAAACTCAGCTCTGTTTTCTGGTTTCCTATTTGCTTTAACGTAATATGTAAGTCCGTTCTTTAATTTGCCATAACGAACTGTACCGTCTAATTTAATTTCCTCATTTAAGTTAAGAGCTTTCTTTGAAGCAGCTTTACCTACTTGAGAATAACCACTAGTAATAACTGATAAACACAGTGCTATTACTAAGAATAATCTACTTTTCATTGTTTTGTTTTTTGGTAAATATTTATTTGTAATAATTTGATAATAAAATTTCATCTTATCATTTAAGAAAGCAAAAGTAGAAACAATTTTCTTGGAAAGCAAATTTATATTGAAAAAAAGAGGTAACCCCGTAATTGGGATTACCTCTAAAAAGAAAATTATCATTAATATATTTCTCTTATTTTGCTGGTTTCATTGATTCTGGTTTCAAGCTAGCTCTTACATATTCTTGATGTCCAAGATATTTCTTAGCTAGGTCTTGAAGGTCAGCTTTTGTTATTGCATTAACTGATTGTGAATATTCTTCAAGAGTTTGTATTTCATAACCATACCAACGAGATCCGTTGATTGTTGATGACCAATAACCATTGTTTTCCATTTGTGTTTGACGACCTTTTACTAGTTGTTCTTTAACCTTTGCTATATCTTCGTCTGTTGGTCCTTCTTCTATGATTTTATCAAATACTTGGAATGTAGCTTCTGTTAATTTATCTACTGTTGTTGGGTCACAAGTGTAGTAGCACATCCATGAAGCTTCTGCTTTTGGATATTTATCATAATCTAATTGGAATGATGGTGAATAGGTTCCTCCCATTTCTTCACGAATTGTTTCTGTTAGTTTAATAGAACAAACATTATTCAACATTCTCATTCCGACTCTGTCTTTATCGTTCCAAGTAAATGGTTTTGTAGATACAATTGCCATTAGACCTTTGTTTGCTTCACCTTTGTAAATATCTTTATTTACTACTCCTTTAGCAAATTGTTTGCTACGATCTTTCCACTCTTCTTTCTTTCCTTTTGCTGGCATTCCTCCAATATATTTTTCAATTAATGGTAGAACTACTGCTTCATCGATGTTTCCAACGAATGTGAAAGTAAAGTCAGATGCATCAGAGAAACGTTCACGGAAGATTTTATACATCTTGTCTATGTTCATTTGTTTTAGTTGAGCTTCTGTTGGTAGAATGATTTGACGTTTGTCTGTAGGATACATTGCCTTCATCCATCCTTCTTGGAATGCAAACTCTGGCATGTTCTTATACATATTGATTTGTGTTGTTAGTTGTGATATGGTTTTATCTAAGACTTCTTTGTCTTTTCTTGGAGCTTCAAAATACATATATAAGTATTGTAGAAATGTTTCAAAGTCTTGTGGTGATGAACTTCCTGATATGGTTTCTTCTAATTCACCTATTGCAGGAGAAAGACCAACGGTTTTTCCTTTTAAGAATTTCATAAGTTGTGCATTGTCATAATTACCAATACCACTTCCGTCAATGATATTTGATGCAAACATTACGTTTACCATTTCATTGTCTTCATATAGAGATGATCCACCAGGGCTTGTTGCAGCTAATAGTATCTCATCGTTTTTGTAGGTTGTAGGTTTAAGAATAACTGTTGCTCCATTAGAAAGGGTATATTCTGTGAAATCGAATTTCTCATTCTTAACTGTCTTAGTAATCTTTCCTGCCTTTGGTTCTTTTATTAAGAAAGGTTCTGTCTTAACATTATCAACCCAAGGTTTAGTTTTTGATTTCTTTACCTTAGCAACAACATTTAACAAGTCTTTTTCTGTTGGTATTTTCACGCCTTTTGTTTCTGGCATTTGAAGAGTAAGGACAAAGTTATCATCAGTTATCCATTTAGATATAAGTGCATTTACTTCTTCTAATGTAATTCCATCCATTAAGTCCTTTGCATATTTATTTTCAATTCTAGCACCTGGCATTGGCTCTTGGTCAAGGAAGTAATCAACTAAGCTTGCTGCTATATTGCCACTTTCTGATTTAGATTCTTCTTTTGCTGCTTTGTCATATCTTGTTAGTAGAGCATCTTTTGCTCTTTCAAGTTCTGTTTGAAGGAAGCCATGTTGAAGTAGTCTTTGGTTTTCCATCATAGCTGCCTCTAATGCTTGTAATGCTTTTCCTTCTTTTGCTGTAACATATCCTTGGTAAGCATCAACTGGACGTGCTAAGAAACTACCATAACCTGCATATACATTAATAAATGGTGCATCTTTCTTATCTGCTAGTTCTCTTAAACGGTCTGAAATCATTTCATCAAATAGACCATAAACTAATTTTTGTTCACGGAAGTCACCAATAGTTTTGATGTCTTTGCTTGGGTGTTTGTAAAGGAATGTTAGTGTTGTTCCTGTTGCTTCTTTATCTGTTGCAACACATACAAGTGGTTCTTTGTTTGCAGGGATAGTGTATGTTGGACGTACGGTTGGGCTGCAAGGTGCATCTGTCATTGTGAAAAAGTCAATTATTTTATTTTCCATTTCATCAGCATCAAAATCACCAACAACTATTACCGCCATATTATCTGGACGATACCATTTCTTGTAAAATCCTCTAATATCTGAATATTCAAAGTTTTCAAGACGATCAAGTGTTCCAATAGGAAGACGCTCTGCATATTTAGAACCTTGTAACATAGTTGCCCATGTTTTAGCTCTTAAACGTTCAGCACCACCTTGGCTCATACGCCATTCTTCAATAATAACGCCTCTTTCTTTGTCAATTTCTTCTCCAGTCATTAACGCTCCAAAAGCCCAACCATCAAGAATCTTTAAGCCCATATCAAATAGAGCTTTATCGTCTGTTGGAAGAGTTAAGGTGTAAACTGTTTGGTCGAAACCTGTGTAAGCGTTGATTTGACGACCGAAAACTATACCTTTCTTTTCAAGTTCGTCAATCATTGTGTTACCAGGGAATTGTTTGCTACCATTGAAGTTCATATGTTCTGCGAAATGCGCTAAACCTACTTCATTTGGTTCTTCAAGAACTGATCCTGCATTAATTGCAATTTGAAACTCAGCTCTGTTTTCTGGTTTGTTATTTGCTCTAACATAATATGTAAGTCCGTTAGCAAGTGTGCCGGTACGTACTTTACCATCTAATTTTATTTCCTCATTTAGGTTGATAGCTTTCTTTGAAGCTCCTAATCCCATTTGAGCAAATCCTGTAGTAGCTATTGATAAACACAATGCTATTACTAAGAAAATTCTACTTTTCATTGTTTTGTTGTTATTTAGTGAATAATTATTTATTGTTGTTTTACTTGTATTATATCTTTTTTTTATTTTCTTCTGCATTATCAAATTCTAATATATCTCCTGGTTGGCACTCTAAGGCTTCGCATATTGCCTCTAGGGTTGAGAAACGAATTGCTCTTGCCTTTCCGTTCTTAAGTATGGATAGATTTGCAGGAGTAAGATCAACCTTTTGGGCTAACTCACCTAGGCCTATCTTCCTCTTTGCCATCATCACATCTAAATTAACTATAATTCCCATATCTTTATTTCCTTTTACCACCTTATACTGTTAAGTCGTTTTCTTCTTGAATTGTAATTCCTCTTCTAATAATTTCAATTAAGGACATAAATAACAAGCCAATAAAGACATAGTCCCATGATATTGAACTAAGACTTAGGATTGGATGAAGTTTAAATCCTGGTATTGAAAAATAATTCGAAAGAAAATGATAATCAGAAAAATAAATGATTAGTTCTATTATAGGCATTACCATAAAACCATAGGCAATAAATTGGAATCTTTTAATATTACTCTTATTGAAAAGATTATGCTGAACTACCTTCTTATCCTCCTTTAAGCTCCTAATTATACTTTTCAATATCTTGCTTGCTTGAAAGAAAACAAAGATTATGAAAAACAAATTAAGGTTAAGGGCTGTAAGGAAAATCAATTTATATATCATTGGAATATGATTTAGGTCATTACTTTTCATAGAAATTTCCAATTCATATTTATTGATAAATGATGAAACGCTTATATTCTCTTTTTGTGAATGAACAACAAAGTCTTTTGTTATAGTTTCTTCGATTGGAGATGCTTTTGCAGCAATTGTTCCAAATAAGGATTCGGAGTAAGGAGAGGATATATTAAATATTACAGCCAAAATAAAAAAAGCTAATAGTATTGACATAAGCACAATTGCTGAGTCGAATCCTATCTTAACTGCTTTTAAAAATCTTATATTTGTATTTGGTCTCATATTATACTTTAACTTTTCCTTTGTTATTTAAAGAAGCAAAGTAACAATATATTTTCCGAACAAACAAATTTTATATCGAGAATCGATAAATATTATTTACTTTACGATAAATAAAGATCGATTAGACCTTCTGGAGCCTTGATATATATTATTTTAGCTTCTCTGTCAACTTTTTGAATAATTTGGTCAACAACAGGCATTAATATCTCTTTTTCTTTAAAAGCGATGGAAAAAAGAGGTTGTGCAGGGTATTCGACGATGGAATTAATAATTCCAATATCTCCTTTTTCCTCATCAATTATCTTGAAACCTATTACTTCGTGAAAATAAAACTTATTACCATCAAGCTTAGGAAGCAAATCTAATGGTAGGTATAGTTTTTTGTTTATTAACTTAAGACTATCCTCTTCATTCATATTCTCAAACCTTACGACAGCCCTATTCCCATTTAATCTTAATGCTTCAATAGGGTAAAGAATCAACCTATTGCTTATCTCAATATAAACACCATCTAACTCAGAGTACTCCTGAGGTTCATCTACATCAAAAAAAAGGACTAACTCTCCTTTATAAGAAAATGGCTTTACAACCAAGCCTAAGTAAAAACAATCTTTAACATCCATATTGCAAAGGTATATATAAAAAATAAATAAATGCAAAAAGACCGATTCTAATTAAAGAATACGGTCTTTGCAATCATTATGAAGAATATCTTATAAATAAATTATTCTGCTTTTGGTTCTTCAACCTCAGTAGGGGTTTCAGTTTCTGGTTGAGTTTCTGCTGCAAGCTTTTCAGCTGCTGCTGTTTCTCTTGCTAATCTCTCAGCTTCTCTTTCAGCTCTTATAGCATCATCTGCTTCTTTACGTCTTGCATTAATAGCTTCTTGACGTTTCGCATTTACTTCAATTTCTTGAGCTAATGCATTCTTTGCGTCAGATTTCTTTTTATTTCTCTTTTCTTCTGCCTTTGCTGAAATTTTGTTTTCTTTTTCTGTCACCCAAGCATTGAATTTAGTATCTGCAACTTCTTGAGTAATTGCACCTTTTTCAACTCCAATTTGAAGGTGACGTTTAATCATAACTCCTTTATAAGAAAGGATAGATCTTGCTGTATCTGATGGTTGAGCACCATTCTTTAACCATTGACATGCTTTTTCGATATCAATATCGATTGTTGCAGGAATGGTAACTGGATTATAACTTCCAATTTTTTCAATAAACTTTCCATCACGTGCTGCACGAGCATCCGCAATAACGATATGATAGAAAGGTTTACCCTTCTTACCAAAACGTTGTAATCTGATTTTTACTGCCATAATAGCTTTTAATTAATTATTTTTTAATTATTCAAGGTTGCAAAGATACACGTTTTATTTTAAAGAAAAAGGATTCTATTAAAAAAAACTCATCTAAGGCCTATAAACAGGTTGATTTTTCATTAAAACAACCATTCTTCTTCAATATCCCAATTCTTTCTAATATTAATTGTTTTATTGAAATAAATTATCTCTTCAGGTAAGGTTCTGTTGTGATAATCACCATGATCCCATTTCTTATTATGGTTTTTGTCTATAATCATTCTTAGCTTATAACTCCCTTCCTTAAGATATTTGAATATGTTTTTCTCTTCACTTTCTGAATACTTTGTCTTTATTTCTTTTCCTAGAGGATCTTCAAGAATTAAAATATAGCTTGAATTTCGAGAGCTAGTATCCTTTATTGTGATAAAGAAGTTTCCATAATCCGATTCACTATCAATAATAAGGTTGAAAACAAGCGAATCATTAACTTGACCTAATCTATTTTTAATTTGTCCTTGCGGAATTCTAATCTTCTGAGAAGAACCTTGCTCCAACACTTCTACTATTTCTAAGAAAAGAGGTGAAGAAACTGATGGTTTGAAGTGAATTGTGCTTGTATCTTTTGGTGTAATCCTATATGCTTCTATTATTTGAGTTGTGTCTTCTATTGGAAAGGGCATCTCAATTAAGAGTTTTGAAAAGAAAGTCTGGTTTTGATTTGGAGTGATGAAAGTAAATGTATCTTTTGTTTTTCCTTTATCTCTTTTAGTATAATGTTGCTCTACGTCTTCCTCTAATCCAACATCTTTAATGACTAATTTAATGGAGTCGAAAGGCTGATTTAAACTCCAAACATCAACAGTATCTTTATTAATGCTGTATTGCAATAATAAGTTCTTATCTTCTTTCCCTTTGAAGTCTGGATAAGTGAAATTTAATTGAAGACTGTCAGTTGTTGGGTTAGAAAAACTAAATTGCAACCTATATCTTGAAAGAATTGTTGTAGAGTTAAGATTTATAAGAGTATCTTTTGTCTCGAAGAAATACAATGTATTATTAGCCTTAATAGGAAGCTTAGTCAAAGTGTCGATTCCGTAAATGGTCGATTCAACCCTTTCATTACTAAAAGCTATCCCCTCCGTGCTTAGATCGTATAATAGGTTTTGATTTTTATCTTCTAATGCAAATATCTGATAGTTTCCTGTTGCTATATTACGAAATATATAATTCCCACTACTATCTGTTCTTGTTAAGTAGTTTGGCTTTTCAAATTTTGCAACAGAATCGCTTTCTGACTTATATAGCATAACATATTTATTAGCTACTGGCTTATAAGTATATGCATCTATTACTTTCCCTTTATATTCATTTGTGTCGATAAAGGGTCCTGTTGAAAAGCTATAAGAAAAGTTATTAAGTTTATTTCCCTCTGTGTAGTCAACTATTGAATTTCCAAAATCGAATATATATGTTGTATTGTCAAATAGAGTATCTGTCCAAGTCACACGAAGTGTTTTGAGATGAGCTTTGATTGTAGGTTTCTCTCTTAATGGAGGAGATATTATTAACTCTTCCGAAGTATTTGCTAGTACAATATGCTCGTCGAACTTAATTTCAAATTCATTTCCTTTAAAATTAGTAGAATTAGGATTTGGCTTTGCTTCCTTCAACTTAGGAGGAGTTTTATCATAAGCACCACCTGATGGACTACCTATTTTTGCACAGGAAATTAGAGTCTGAGTAATTATAGTTAAAAGAATAATTACAGAAACTCTAATAAAATAAACTTGCTTAATGTGATTTAGTTTCATAGAAAAACAACCTTACTATATTTTATGCCCTTTGTCTAACCACCTCATACATTAACACTCCTGCAGCAACAGAAACATTCAAAGATTCTATACTACCTTTCATTGGGATTTTTATTTTACCATCACATAGCTTAATGATTTCAGGAGAAACTCCTGTATCTTCAGCTCCCATAACAATCATAATGCTTTCTGTTAAATCCACATCGGTATAAAGCTCTGCTCCTTTTTCTGTTGAAGCATAAACCTTTATTCCCAATTCTTTTGCAATATTAATTGTTGTTTTTAGGTTTGCTTCCCTACAAATTGGAACAGTAAGTAATGCACCTGCAGATGTTTTTATTGCATCTTCGTTAATTTGAGCCGAACCATGCTGAGGAATAACAATTGCGTTTACTCCTGAGCATTCTGCACTTCTTGAAATTGCTCCAAGGTTTCTTACGTCAGTAACCCTATCGAGCATAAAAACAAATATCTTTTCTCCCAATTCAAGTAAGTCTGTTACTACTTTCTCAAATTCAAAATACTTAATCATTGGCATTAGAGCAACCACACCTTGATGGTTATTTCTTGTCAGTCTATCAAGTTTTTCAACTGGAACATATTGTATTATAACATTCTTACCTCTTAATGCATCTTTCAGCTCTTCCAACAAACCTCCTCTTAATGATGATTGAATAAAAACCTTCTCAATATCAATGTCGTTTCTTAATGCCTCAATAACTGGTCTTATTCCGTAAAGTAATTGCGATTCTTTCATATTTTGTATCTTATTATTTCTCTGTTGTTAAAAATGATTTATTTGTTTTATATGCTGTATTAGCTTAGAATTAATCCGTCTTTTATTAATAATTCCCTATCGCTCATTCTTGCTAATTCTTCATTATGAGTTACTATTAGAAAAGTTTTCTTGTATATATCTCTAAGTTTAAAAAATAAATTATGTAGCTCTTTTGCATTTTGACTATCAAGATTACCTGATGGCTCATCGGCTAAAATGATTGAAGGATCATTAATTAATGCCCTTGCAACGGCTACTCTTTGTTGTTCCCCTCCTGAAAGCTCCGATGGTTTATGTTGCATCCTATCTCTTATTTGCAATATATCGAAAAACTTTTCTGCTTCCATCATAGCTTCTTTTTTCGTTTTCCCTGCAATAAAAGCAGGTATACAAACATTTTCAATTGCAGAAAACTCTGCTAAAAGATTATGAAACTGATATACAAAGCCAATTTCTTTATTTCTAAATGCAGCTAATTGTTTATCGTTAAGACTACATACATCAACTCCTTTAATAAAAATCTCGCCACTATTAGGCTTGTCAAGAGTACCTATTATATGTAGTAGGGTTGACTTCCCTGCTCCGGAGGCTCCAACAATTGAAACTATTTCAGAGGCTCCAACCTCCATATTAATTCCTTTTAGAATTTCTAAGCTTTGGTAGGATTTAAAAATGTTCTTGACTTGAATCATATTATCTATCTATATTTTTTTTGTTAAACATTATATAACCGTAGTTAACGGAAATAGTGAAAGGATTATTAGTTTTCGAATCATCTCTTTGATGATAACCTGCAGTTATACTTAATGGACCTAAGAGTGTCTCGAAAACTAATGCTGAACTAAATATTAGATACACCTTTCCGAAAAAGTCTTTATGATAGTTTGGCAAGTTGTTTTCAATAGTAATTATTTGTGATACTGGCGCATAAATATTTGCATTCAATTTAAATGACGCATCAATCCTATAAAAATTAAACTTAAATATATTCTCAATTCCTGCTGCTAAATATTGGTTTGCTCTATATTCAGGCATAAACTGTGTAAAGGTTTCTAAGGTCGGAGAGTAAACCCCTGCATTCAATAGTGAAGAGTTATAGTTTGAGAAAAGGTTTTGAAAAGAATAGAATATATCTGCATTCCACCCAATAGTCATGTACTTATGTACATCTATATATACCTTATTCCTTAAGGCAAACTGCAACCAGCTATGATTTTTTGTCTTAGAAACTGAAGATGAAAAAGTGTTGCCAGGAGAAAACTCTTCAACCCCATTAATTAATTGTATTTGCATTTTAGAATAAACTCCAGAGGTTGGTGATTGAGATTTATTTAGAGTTGAAAATGTTCTAGTTAACCCAGTTGCTAAATGGGAGAAAGTAGTTCTATCGGAAGTATCATAAATAGTAGAGTACTTAATATTAAAATAATCATCTTTAACCAAACCATATCCAATATTAAACTCTAATTTATCTTTTAAACCTAAAGGTATTCCTGTGATGATCTGAATATTATTCTCTCTTTGAACAATATAGTTAAGTGGTGAGAAATCGAAGAAATTAGTTTTTAAATTATAATAACTCCATTTGTTAGCATTAAACTCTATTCTTGTATAGAAAGGTAAACGGGTTGGATGGACTATCTTAACCCCTGCCATAAAGGAAGTATAATACCTTCCTAAATAAACATTAGACTTGAAAAGCCAAGCACTACCCTTAAGCATATTATATTCTGCACCAATATAGAGATGTGAAATTGGATTTGAAGAAAGGCATCCCCCAATCTCTGTTCTAAGGTTTTCTTGAGTTTTCACGTTTACGTTTAATACATAGGAATTGGAAAAGTTGTTATAATAAATATATGGATTAATAGTTTTTATGTTATTGTCGAAACACAGAGCAAAATAGTTTTGTTTTAACCTTTCTGAAAAGACAGAATCACTTGCATTTATCATTAAAGCATTTTCAAAATACTTCTTCTGTGACAAATCAACACCCTCAATAATAGCATTCTTAATCTCTAGTGGAGGTTTTCTGTCATTAAATACTTTTCTTTTACATGATATTTCATCTTGAGATATTGAATCCACTAGAAAATCTCTTATTTTAGATATTTTCTCCAATGCAGATTTATAACCAATCTTATAGGTTTCTTGCATTCTGTCAAATTGAAGTATTCCAAAATCACTTAAGTCTGGCTCAATCAAAACCCCATTTCCACAAACAACATCATAATCAGTTTCTTTTGAAAAGATGTTTTGAATATAAGAAACCACATCACCTTCATTAGGTGGAGGGTAATTAGCCGCAATTTTAACTCCAATAATTATATCTGGATTGTAGATATCATGCATTTCCTTTGCAGGGAAGTTATTGTACATTCCCCCATCAAACATAATTTTACCATCAATAGTGATTGGTGCAAAAAACAGTGGGAAAGTCATAGAAGCTCTAACGGCTTGACCTAAATTACCTTTTCGCCTAATACTTGCCCTATTATCTGTTATGTCCGAAGTGATGCATAGGAACGGAACAAATAAGCTGTCAAAATTGTTATTTGAAACAGCAGAAGCTCCAGCAAATAACTCCATAAAAGCATAATCCATTTGAATAGGATTAACAACTGAGCTAGGTAATTGGAAACGAAATTTATTTTTCGTGTCGAAAGAAAACGAAATCAAAGAAGGGCTATCATCTTTTTCCTTATAGAAAAATGCAGCACTCTTATCAACCCTTCCTGACAACCAAAGTTGAAAATCCTCTGAAAGGAATAAATTCATCATTTGCTCAACGGTGTATCCAGAAGCATAAAGTGCACCAACAATAGCACCAACAGATGTTCCAGATATGTAATCTATTGGAATATTATTGTCTTCCAAGGCCTTAATTGCACCTACATGAGCTAGCCCCCTTGCACCTCCTCCACTCAATACCAAACCAACCTTTTGAACTCTTTGTCCAAAAGATGCGGTTGATAGTAGAATAAATAAAAATGCAAGAAGGCTGATTTTTCTCATATTATAAATTAGATTTTATCTAAAGCTCTACTTAAATCTCTGATAATATCATCAACATTCTCTATTCCTATTGAAAGGCGAACTAGCCCTTCTCCAATTCCTGCTTTCTCACGAGAGTCTTTTGACATTTTTGAGTGTGTCATTGAAGCTGGGTGTTGAATAAGAGACTCAATACCACCTAAGGAAACAGCTAAAATAAGCATTTCAACATTATTCATAAGTGTTCTACCTGCATCAAGTCCTCCTTTTACACCAAAACTAATCATAGTTCCTGGACCTCTCATTTGCTTTCTAACTAAGTCTTTTTGAGCAAATGATTTAAGACCTGGATATTTAATCCATTCAATTTTTGGATGATTTTCAAGGAATTCAGCAACTTTCATTGCATTTTCTTGAGCTCTATCGATTCTTATACCAAGAGTTTTAAGCCCACGAATAACCAAATAAGCTTGGTGGGGATCCATATTACAGCCCATATTCACCATCATTGTTCTTAGTTTATCGTAGATTTGTTTGTCTTTACCAATAATTACACCACCAACAATATCAGCATGTCCATTAATAAATTTAGTTATTGAATGTAGTACAACATCAGCTCCTAAATCAATAGGGCTTTGAAGATAAGGTGAGCAAAAAGTATTATCTACTACCAAAACAGCACCAATTGAATGAGCTATTTCAGCACAAGCCTTGATATCAGTTATATCCATAGTTGGATTAGCTGGTGTTTCAATATATATAACCTTAGTATTAGGACGGATTTCTTTTTTAATATTTTCTATATCAGCAGTATTTACATACGATGACTGAACTCCAAAACGTGAAAAATGTTGTTCCATAACCACACGTGATGGTCCATAAACAGCTGCAGAACTAATCATATGGTCACCAGCATTAAGCAAGGCCATATAAACTGTTGAAACAGCCGCCATACCAGAAGAAACAGCAACCGCATCATAACCATGTTCCAAAACAGCAATCTGACGTTCCAGAGCTTTAATTGTTGGATTACCTATCCTTGTGTAGATATATCCGTCTTTTGTTCCTGCAAAACATTCTGCACCATCTTCAGCACTTTCGAATGAAAATGTAGAAGTTTGATAAATAGGCACCGTAGCACTTCCATATTGGTCGTGGTGTCCGCTATAATGGATTAATTGTGAATTGAAACCGTAATCTTTTGGATTTTTCATATGTTATTGTATTTTAAGTTGAGTAATCTACAAAAGTACAATAATTTCTTAAAACAAAGAAAAAAAGCCCTTTTTGTTGTTTAATTCAGTATTAAGCTATAATTTTGCACACTATTAATTAGTTGTAATTTAAATACGAATATAAATGAGACCTAACTTTACAAACATTGACTTCGGAAATAATCAGACTGATAATTCTGAAGAATGGAAAAAATTAGAAAATAGAGAAAAAGATTGGGTAACACCAGAACAAATACCCGTTAAGTCAATCTACACCCCACAAGACTTGCAAGGTATGGAACACCTTAACTACGCAGCAGGTGTAGCTCCTTTCCTTCGTGGACCATATTCAACAATGTATGTTATGAGACCTTGGACAATACGCCAGTATGCAGGTTTCTCAACAGCAGAAGAATCAAACGCTTTTTACAGAAGAAATATAGCAGCAGGACAAAAAGGACTATCAGTTGCTTTTGACCTTGCAACACATAGAGGATATGACTCAGACCACGAAAGAGTTGTTGGAGACGTTGGTAAGGCAGGAGTTGCAGTGGATTCAATCCTAGATATGAAAATCCTTTTCGACCAAATTCCTTTAGAAAAGATGTCTGTTTCGATGACTATGAATGGTGCAGTACTTCCTATCTTAGCATTCTACATTGTAGCTGCTGAAGAACAAGGAGCATCTATGGATCAACTTACAGGAACCATACAAAACGATATTCTAAAAGAGTTTATGGTTAGAAATACTTATATCTACCCACCAAAACCTTCAATGAAAATTATTGCAGATATCTTTGAGTTCACTTCAAAGAACATGCCTAAATTCAATTCTATATCAATTTCTGGTTACCATATGCAAGAAGCAGGTGCAACATGTGATATTGAAATGGCATATACCCTTGCTGACGGACTAGAATACATTCGTGCAGGAATAAATGCAGGAATGGATATTGATAAATTCGCACCAAGACTTTCTTTCTTCTGGGCAATTGGAATGAACCACTTTATGGAAATTGCTAAGATGAGAGCAGCAAGAATGATTTGGGCTAAACTTATTCAACAATTCAATCCAAAGAATCCAAAATCACTTGCACTTAGAACCCACTCACAAACCTCAGGCTGGTCATTAACAGAACAAGACCCATTCAATAACATTACAAGAACATGCATTGAAGCAACAGCAGCAGCCTTAGGACATACACAATCACTACATACAAACGCACTTGACGAAGCAATTGCATTACCAACTGACTTCTCAGCTCGTATTGCAAGAAACACACAAATATATCTTCAAGAAGAAACAAGCATTTGCAAATCAGTTGACCCATGGGCAGGATCATATTATGTTGAAAGCCTAACTCACGATATAGCACATAGAGCTTGGAAACTTATTGAAGAGGTTGAAAGCCTTGGAGGCATGGCAGCTGCAATTGAAAGCGGAGTTCCTAAAATGAGGATTGAAGAAGCATCAGCAAGAAAACAAGCAAGAATTGACTCTAACCGTGATACTATATTAGGTATTAACAAATATAGACTAGAAAAAGAAGATCCAATTGAAACTCTTGAAGTTGATAACTCATTAGTAAGAGAAGCACAACTAAAACGCCTTGCAGAACTAAAAGCAAACAGAAATGAAGAAGAATGCCAAGCTTCACTTGCAAAACTTTCAGAAGTTGCAGGTTCAGGCAAAGGCAACCTACTAGAACATGCTATTGATTGTGCAAGAAAACGCGCATCACTTGGAGAAATATCATCAGCATTAGAAAAACATTATGGACGCTATAAAGCAAAAATTAATCTTATTTCAAACGTGTATAGTTCAGAAACAAAAGATAGTTCAAGCTTCAAAAGAGCGGCAGAACTAGCAGATAAGTTTGCAGAAATGCAAGGACGTCGTCCTCGTATTATGGTAGCAAAAATGGGACAAGACGGACATGACCGTGGAGCAAAGGTTGTTGCAACAGGATATGCAGACATCGGCTTTGACGTTGATATGGGACCACTTTTCCAAACCCCAGCAGAGGCAGCAAAACAAGCAGTTGAAAATGACGTTCACGTGCTTGGAGTTAGCTCACTTGCAGCAGGACACAAGACCTTAGTACCTCAAGTAATTGAAGAACTAAAGAAATTAGGCAGAGAAGACATTATGGTTGTAGTGGGCGGAGTAATTCCTCCACAAGACTATGATTACCTATACAAAGCAGGCGCAGCAGCAATCTTCGGACCAGGATCCATTATTTCTGATTGTGCAAGCAAAATGCTAGAACTTATGATTGAAACTCATAAAAAATAATAGGCTAACCCCTATATAAAGATATACCCTCCTATGAGACGTGATTTATCACGTCTCTTTTTTTTTGCCTAAATATTAGAAAAAACATTACCTTTGCTCCTTTAACTTAATTGTTGAACTTAAAGACAGCAGATTATGAAAGCATTTAATACATTTATTAGAGTATTATTATTATTAACCCTTTTTCATTCTGGATTATTTGCAGCTCCTGCAGACAAGACTAGAACTTTCAGCAAAACTCAAAAAAACGGTAAAACTATAACCTATACATTAAATGGTGATGAATTTATTAGTTGGTTAACATCCCTTGATGGTTACACATTGCTTGAAAACCAAAAGCAAGAAATCGTTTATGCAATAAAAGATAGGGACGAAGGACTAATAAAATCTAGTGTTTTAGCCACAGACCCAGAATATAGATCAGCCGAAGAAATACTTTTTCTCTCTTCCATTAAAAAAGGACTTTTCTATAGTCCTTCCCAATTAGAAGTTTCCAGAAAGAATAGAGAGACAAGGTATTCAGAGAATCAACCAAACTATATCCCAACAACAGGCACACCTAATTTCCTTGTGATTTTAATAAATTATTCGGACATTCCATTTAATGCAGATAATGCAACTAAAATGTCTAATCAAATCTCTCAATCAAACTATACAACAGATGGAGCAACAGGAAGTGTTAAGGATTATTATTTTGACAATTCTATGGGAGCTTTAAACGCTAACTTTGTTGTTGTTGGACCATATACCCTAAGCCAAAACCAAGCTTATTATGGAGGTAATGATTCACAAGGCGACGACTTAAGACCTAGAGAAATGGTTGCAGAGGCTTGCTCGTTAGCAAGTCAAGATATAAACTTTGCTATCTTTGATAATGACGGAGATAATTATGTTGATATGATTCACGTAGTTTATGCAGGCAGAGGCGAACATAATGGTGGTGGTGCAAATGCAATTTGGGCACATAGCTGGACTATTCCTTCTGCACCGATGTATAATGGAGTTAGAGCATATAGGTATTCTTGTTCGAATGAATTAAGAACAACCACGCAAATTGATGGAATAGGAACAATTTGTCACGAAATGGGTCATGTCTTAGGATTACCTGACTTCTACGACACAGATTATTCAACATCAGGACAAGCAATTACATTAGACTCATGGGATTTAATGTCAAGTGGGAACTATAATAATGCATCAAAAACTCCTCCTTACCTATCTGCACTCGAAAGACATATGCTTGGTTGGATTGACCCAATTATTCTAACTAACAACAATACTCCATGCACTTTACCAGCAATTTCTGATAGCAATAAGGCATATAAGGTAAACCTAAATACTAACGAGTTTTTCATATTTGAACATAGAAATAAGAAAAAATGGGATCAATATACTCCTGCCAAAGGAATGCTTGTTTTCCACGGTGACAACTACCTAATCAACCAATGGATTAACTCAAGAGTAAACAAAATAAATACTAAGTCTAACGATAGAGGATTCTTCATCATTCCTGCCTATGGCGACTCTTCAAATAACACATCAGCCAGCACAACATTCCCAGGCTCCCAAAACATTAGGTCGTTTGTTGGTTCAAAGCTAAAGAACTTTACTCCAACAGGTAAACTATTATTAAATATTAATTATGGTCAAGATTCAGTCCTAGAGTTCAATTATTTCAATACTCAGCCTAACATTAGTTTTACAGCACTTGCTGCAACTAATATAACTTCAAGCTCAGCAAGTCTTAATGGCACAATTGCTGGAACAGGAATAATCTCAAGAGGTTTTCAATATAGAAAACAAGGAACAAGCACCTACACAAGTCAATCCACATCAACCTCTCCTCTCCAAGTAAATATAAACAACCTATCATCAAGCACAACCTATGAATATAGATTATATGCTGTTTCATCAATTGGAACAATATATT
Organism: Bacteroidales bacterium; assembly: GCA_028708845.1. Taxonomy (GTDB): domain Bacteria; phylum Bacteroidota; class Bacteroidia; order Bacteroidales; family P3; genus UBA10566. The sequence continues at coordinate 23,359 of JAQVXZ010000017.1, read as the reverse complement.
CGAATACAGAAACATTTACAACAGGTTGTGGAGTAGTTTCCCCTCCTTTAACAGAAAGCTTTGAATCGCCGTTAAATTGCTGGACTAATATATCCTCAAACACAAACAATATAGACATTGTTCAGTCTGGAGGATCCCCAACCTGTACGGCACATGGAGGAGAGGGTATGCTAAAATACAACTCTTTCAGCATATCAGCTAATCAGTGGGCAGGATTAATAAGCCCAAAGATATCATTCCCTCACTCATCTTACGAGGTTAGCTTATGGATATACAGGTTTAAAGGAAGTTATTCGAAAATCGGTGAAGGCGTAGAGATATATATTAACTCATCACAATCGTTGAGTGGAGCAACAAAAATTGGATTTATCTCCAATAATAGAGAAGAAGAACCTACAATAAACACTAATGGATGGTATAATTATACTTGCAATATAGGTCAACAAGCAGTTGGAGAAAATTACATTATCTTAAAAACAATATCTAAATATGGATATAATACATATATTGATGACTTCTCTATTAATGAAATAGAAACCATTCCTCCTACCATAATAACAGACTCTATAAAAAACATTACTCATAATTCTTCAACTATTTACAGCTCCTTTACTCAAGGAACACAAACAATATTATCCAAAGGACTTGAATACAGACCATCTTTCAATAATAATTGGGATTCAATTTCAGTTCAAAATAACACAAGTCCGTTTTCAGTAACATTATCATCACTTATTCCAAACCAGTTATATTTTGTTAGACCTTATGTTGTAACCCAGGAAGGAAGAACATACCCTACAACCATTGACAGCTTTAAGACACAAGCCCTAATACTACCTATTGTAATTACTGACACATCTATTTTTAACGCACCAAGCTCAGTACTTGTTTATGGTTCTTATGTTCAAGGTTCAGACCCTATTATTACAAGTGGCTTCCAATACAAAGAAACCACCACAAGCACTTGGACAACCCTTAACCAAACAAATAATAACAATATATTCTACGACACAATAACTAATCTTCCATCAAGCAAAGAACACCAATACCGAGCATTTGCAACACATAGCACAGGAACAACCTATGGACTAACAAAAACCTTCACTACACCTACTCCACCAACAATTAGCTTTGACCCTATAGGAGATTATTGTTTAAATGACTATTCAATAATATTAGATATAGCTAGTCCTCAAGGAGGAACATATTCAGGTCAAGGCATTACAAATCAAAATCAATTTAACCCCTCACAAGCAGGCTTAGGCAATCATTATATTAAATATACTTATACCGACACAAACTCTTTAACAGTTGCAGATTCTTTTATCGTTAAAGTAAATGCAAATCCTCAAATTACATTCTTACAACCGACTTCATTAGAAATATGCCAAGGAGATAGTATTCAAATAGGGATAGAACCAATTTTAGGAGCAACATACCATTGGTATAAAGATGATACAATAATTACAGGATTAAGCTCTAATGTTTTTTCTTCAAATACGGAAGCAAACTATAATGTAGTTGTTGTTAATTCTAATAATTGCACATCAGTATCATCTTATATTAGCTTAGAAGTAAATCAAACTTACGATTCAACCATTAGAGCTTCTATATGCCAGGGTCAAACCTATACTTTAAATGGGTTTAATGAAAACACAACAGGAACTTACACACAAACTTTACAAACAATTAATGGTTGTGATAGTATTATTACATTAAATCTTTTAGTAAACGAAGTAACCCCTCCAACTAGTTTAACATTAGATATTATTCAAAACTACTTCGAGCTATCATGGGTGGGTTATTCAGAGAACTATATTATTTATAGAGGTAATGATTCAATAGGTTATACCACAAATACAATTTATATTGATACTAATGTTGCTCATGGTGTAAACTATTGTTATAGAATAAAATCAATAGAAGGAGAATGCGAAGCTGAAAGCATTGAAATCTGCAAAGAATTCTTAGAGCTCGATGACAATATTATTATTAGTAACAATATATCAATTATCCTATACCCTAACCCAACAAATGGGAATACAACTTTAAAGACAGAAGGCATAATAGAACCTACTGATGTATTTGTTTTTGATGCTATTGGCAGACATTTAAGAACATATAAACTAGAACCAAACCAAAAAGAGTTGAATATTGATTTGACAGGATTTGCAAAAGGAATATATCAAATAAAAGTACTAAACCAAACAAAGCAACTAATTAAAAATTAATTACTATCAAATAGTTACTCGTAATTCAAATAATTTATATAGATTTGCACCGATAAACAAAAGATTATTTAGAGCTTACTTTTTCCTGACTTATGGTGTTATAATGAAAGAGATGGCTTAACAAAAGGTTTTAATACAATAATAGCTTAAAAAAACAAAGCAATATAAAAAACAATTACTGAATAAGGCGTTCATTTAAATTGTTGAGACGTGAGCAATCACGTCTCTTTTTTGTTTATTGAAGCAACATTAACTCTAAACAAATACAATACCAAACCAAACGCTTAAAGGATTTCTTAAAGCAAAGAAAGGATTTATTAAATTAAAGAAAGGATTTTCTAATACAGCGTTTCATTTAAGTAACCTGCCACCTTACTGATAGTAACCTGCCACCTTACTCGAGTAACCTGCCACCTTACTATCAGTAACCTGCCACCTTACTCAATTAATACTTAGTTTCATCAAATTAAACCTTTGATTTACAAGATTATTCCTTAATATTACAATTCTCTTTATTTACCCGCTCATTTTTCTCTTTATTTCCAAATAATTATTAAAGAGTTTAAGGGCTTTAAAGACTATAGAGTCTTTAGGGTCTTTAGGGTCTTTGAGCTTATTAGACAAAAAAAGAGACGCGATTGCTCACGTCTCTACAGTTATATCTTGTTGATTTTAATATTGTTCTTTTTCGTTAGGGAAGTCTTGGGTTTTGACATCGGTAACGTATTGATTGATTGCAGTGGTTATTTCTTCGCCAAGGCTAAGGTAGCGTCTTAGGAAACGTGGTGAAAACTCTTGAGTCATTCCTAACATATCGTGAAGAACTAGTACCTGTCCGTCAACTCCACCACCTGCTCCAATTCCTATTACTGGTATTCTAAGTTCTTTGGCTACTCTTTCTGCAAGAGCTGCTGGAATCTTCTCTAAAACTAATGCAAAACATCCTGCATCTTCTAGTAGGTGGGCGTCCTCTAATAACCTATCTGCTTCTTCATCTGAGGTTGCACGAACTACATAGGTTCCAAATTTATTAATTGATTGTGGTGTTAGTCCAAGGTGTCCCATTACTGGTATTCCTGCTGAAAGTATTCTATTTACAGACTCTAAGATTTCCTTTCCTCCTTCAAGTTTTACTGCATTTGCTTCGGTTTCTTTCATTATTTTAATTGCAGAACAAAGTGCTTCCTTTGAGTTTCCTTGGTATGTTCCGAACGGAAGGTCAACAACTACAAGTGCTCTTTCGGCTGCTCTAACAACTGAAGAGGCGTGGTATATCATTGCCTCAAGGGTTATTGGAAGTGTTGTTTCGTAACCTGCCATAACATTTGCTGCTGAGTCACCAACAAGGATTACGTCAATTTGTGCTGCATCAACAAGCTTTGCCATTGTGTAGTCATAGGCTGTTAGCATAGAAATCTTTTCTCCCTTGGTCTTCATCGATTGAAGTACGTGAACGGTAATTCTTTTTATATCTGATTTGTTTATTGCTGACATAGTATTTTTGTTTTTTGGTTATTAATTATCTGGCAAAATTAGATATAAAAACAATGATAAAAATTGTTTTTGACTTTTATTTTATTTTCTCTCTGCCTTTTGTTGAGAAATTATGACTACTTTTGTATGAAAATTATTTTATTATGTACGAATTTATTGAAGGAAAGTTTGATTTAAAGAATCCGTCGTTTGTTGTTATTAATGCTGGTGGTGTGGGTTTTCATATTGAGATTAGCCTAACGACTTATTCTGATATTAAGGATTTGGAAAATGGTAGAATCTTGACTCATCATGTTGTTAGGGATGATGCTCATCTTTTATTTGGTTTTTCAACAGCTAAGGAGCGTGAAATGTTTCGCTATTTGATTGGAGTTAATGGCATTGGGGTTAATATTGCTCGCATGATGCTTTCCTCAATGAATACTGATGAACTCCTGGTTGCTATTGTTAAAGAAGACATCAATGCACTTAGGCAGGTTAAGGGAATTGGAATGAAAACAGCTCAAAGGGTTGTTTTGGAATTAAAGGATCCATTATCGAAATTAGATATTGATATTCTTAATACAAATACTCTAAGCAATAAAAAACATGAAGAGGCGTTATTAGCATTACAAACACTAGGATTCAGTAGGGTTATTGTTGAAAGAGCATTAGAGAAAATCATCAAAACCAGCCCAGATTTAAGTGTTGAATTACTGATTAAACAAGCTTTGAAAGTATTATAGCAGACTTTTTGGATGAAGATAAAAAACAGTAGCTGGGGGTTCACATGCCTTCTCGTTATTTTAATTTCTAACATTTTTACTATACGAGGTTATTCAAATGAACTACCTCACAACTTGTCTAACCCTGACAGCACTCGTTATGGTATTGACGGCACAAGTCCTCTTCATCTTTCCAACCCATCAAACATTATTACCTCTATCGAATACGATGAGAAAAACAATGAATACATTCTCATTAAGAGAGTGGGCGATTTGGTTGTTGAAAGAAGGGTGCTTTCGTTTGCAGAATACCAAGACTACGACTTAGATAAAATGATTAATTCCTATTGGAAGAATCGTTCTGCTAGCTCCAAAATGACTGCCTCACACGAGGGTGTATTGGATAATCTTATACCTCAGATGAGGGTTAACTCAGAGCTTTTCGAAACTATCTTTGGTGGACAGACAATTGATATTAGGCCAGCAGGTAGTGCAGAACTTAGATTTGCTATTGTTAATAATAAAAGAGCAGACCTATCCATTCAAGAAAACCAAAGGTCAGTTACTAGATTTGACTTTGAGGAGAATATTCAGCTAAATGTTACAGCTAAAATTGGAGAGGCTATTTCCTTTGGACTTAACTATAACACAGGAGCTACATTTGCATTTGAAAATGAGCTAAAACTAAAATACGAAGGAAAAGAAGATAATATAATTCAATCCATTGAGGCAGGGCATATTAGTTTTCCTTTGCCTACTGCATTAATTCAAGGCTCACAAACCTTATTTGGTGCTAAGACCAAGCTTAAATTTGGAAAGTTATTTGTGGATGCGGTCTTTTCGGAACAGAAATCACAGTCGAGTAGCGTAACAGTTGAGGGTGGTGCACAGATGAGAGATTTCAACTTCAAGGCAGACGAATACGAGGCCAACAAACATTATTTTCTAGCACAGTATTTCTATGATAACTATAATAATGCAATGGCATCTTTGCCCCTTATCAATTCCAATGTTAATATTATTAAGATTGAGGTTTGGAGAACAAATGTTGGAGCAGCTATTAATGAAAACCGTAATATAATTGGATTTGCTGACCTTGGGGAAAAGAAACCTTATGGACAAAATCCTTTTATTGAGAATCCAGGTGGTTTATATTATCCTGATTGGAAAAAGTCGAATAATTTACTTTCTACTGTTAATATAGATAATATTAGAAATATAAATAACGTAAGCTCGTACCTACAATCGATGGGCTTTGTTGCAGGACAAAACTACGAAAAGATTGAAAGTGCAAGGAAGCTCTCACCATCCGAATACTCATTTAATGCAAGGCTTGGTTTCATTTCCCTAAATCAACCCCTAAGCAATGACCAAGTTTTGGCAGTAGCTTATCGTTATCAAATAATTGGAGACACAACAATATATCAAGTTGGGGAGTTTTCTGATGAAGGAATAGGAGATCCTAATTCTTTAGTAGTAAAACTTTTGAAGAGTTCAACCCTAAACGTTAGAAACCCTATGTGGAAGCTTATGATGAAGAATATATATTCACTTCAAGCATACCAAGTACAAAGGGAAGATTTTAGATTAAACATTCTTTACCAGGGCGACGAACAAGGCATTCCTACTGGTTATTTCAATGAAGGAGAGAAAAAAGGAGTTCCACTTCTTCAAATGTTTGGACTAGACAGAATGGACAACCAACAAAACCCATATTCCGATGGAGTATTTGACTTTATTGACAATGCTATTGTTAATGGGGGAACAATTGTTTCGGAAAGAGGTATTATAATGTTTCCGTATATTGAACCCTTTGGAAAAGACCTTCGTTCACTTTTGAATGATGAAGATATTGCAAATAAATATTGTTTTGACTCACTATACAGCCTAACCATATCTCAGGCTCAACAGTACCCTGATAAGAACAAATATTATTTGGAAGGAAGATATAAGTCGGAGTCTGGCTCTGAGATATCATTAAATGGGATGAATATTCCGCAAGGTTCTGTTAGGGTTATGGCAGGAGGAATTGCACTTATGGAGGGCGTAGATTACACGGTTGACTATGCAATGGGAAGAGTAAAAATCATAAACCAAGGTTATTTAAGCTCTGGCACACCCATAACTGTTTCGACTGAAAGCCACGAACTTTTCAGCATGACTACCAAAAGAATGATGGGACTTAGAGCAAGCTATGAGTTAAATAAAGATTTCAACCTTGGAGCAACTCTTTTAAACCTTCATGAAAGCCCAATTACCTCAAAAGTTAATTATGGAGAAGAACCAATGAGCAACACTCTTTGGGGATTCGATTTCAATTATAAGAAAGAAGTAAACTTTATCACAAAGCTTGTTGACCTTCTTCCTTTCTATTCAACAAATGCACCCTCTAATCTTTCCATAACAGGAGAGTTTGCCCACTTTATTCCTGGTAACCCATCAGTTATTGGAAACTCAGGAACAGCATATATTGATGACTTCGAGGCAGCAAAAACCTCACTTGACCTACGTGCAATTGGAGCATGGCATTTAGCAAGTACACCTCAAGACTATAATTCTTCAAACCCTCTTTTCCCAGAAACATCCCCTAACTTAGGTTGGGAATATGGATTTAATAGGGCAAAGATTGCATGGTATAGTATTGATGACTTGTTTTATAGTTCAACAGCACCTTCAAATATAAATAAAGAAGACCGTTCACATCCCTATGCACGTCAAATTTTAGAAAGAGAAGTGCATCCCAACAAAGAAATTGCATCAGGTCAGCCAACAAATATTAGAGAATTTAATCTGGCATTCTATCCTAATGAAAGAGGACCTTATAATTATGACACAACAAGTGTTTATTCACACGGACTAGAGGCAGATGGTTCGCTTGCAAGACCAGAAACTCGTTGGGGAGGCATTATGAGGAAACTTGAAGCAACCGACTTTGAGGCAGCCAACATAGAATATATTGAGTTTTGGTTAATGGACCCTTTTATTGGAAATGATAACCCACAGGGCGGTAAGCTATATTTTAATATTGGAGATATTTCGGAAGACATACTAAGAGATGGAAGAAAGAGTTTTGAGAATGGACTACCTACTACATCTGCAATTGTGGATGTGGATACAACCATATGGGGACTTGTTCCTAGAAACCAAGCCATAGTTAATGCTTTCGATAACAACCCAGATTCAAGACAATACCAAGACGTTGGATATGACGGATTATCTTCTAGAAACGAAGAAACATTCTTTAATCGATTTTTAGAAAAAATTCAGAGCCAAGTTAATAATGAAGCCTATAATAAGATAAGCGCAGACCCTTCAGCAGATGATTTCCGATATTTCAGAAGCACATACTATGATAATAATAATGTAAAGATAACAGACCGTTACAAGCATTTTAATAATTCAGAAGGAAACTCAGCCATAACCGATAACTCAAACGAACTATATTCAACCCAGCAGACCTCACTTCCCAATGTTGAAGATATTAACCAAGACAATACCCTTAGCGAGGCAGAAAACTATTACGAGTATTCAATTGAACTTGACCCAGAGAACTTAGTTGTTGGACAAAACTACATAACAGATATTCAAAATGCAACCAATATAGCCCTGCCTAATGGAGATTATGCAGATTGTAAATGGTATCAGTTTAAAATCCCTATTCGTAATCCTCAAAAAACAGTTGGATCCATTCAAGGCTTCCAATCAATTCGTTTTATTAGAATGTTCTTAAAGGATTTCAAAGAACCTGTTATACTACGTTTTGCAACCTTTGAACTCGTTAGCGGAGACTGGAGAAAATACACCGACAACCTCCTTACACCAGGCATGTACCCAACAGGAACGCAAACCGAAAACACTACCTTTACTGTTGCCTCAGTTAATATTGAAGAAAACGGTAAAAGGCAACCAGTACCTTATGTCTTGCCTCCAGGCATTGATAGACAGAAAATGTATAGCTCCACAAGCTTCCAACAAATGAATGAGCAAGCACTTAGCTTGAAAGTCTCAGATCTTTCTGATGGAGATGCAAGAGCAATTTACAAGACAGCAGAACTAGATATGCGTCAGTATAAGAAACTAAAGATGTTTGTTCACGCTGAAAAGATGTATGAAAGAGATGCATATAAGAATGGAGAAGTTAGCCTGTTTATTCGTTTAGGCTCTGACTTTACCAACAATTATTACGAATACGAACTACCACTTAATTTCACCCCTTGGAACACAGGAGCAAGTGATAAGGAAGCTATTTGGCCAGAAGCAAATAATATTGAACTTGACTTAGAGAAGATAGTTAAAGTAAAAGAAAATCGTAATGAAAAGGTTCGCTCGGGCGACAACACAACCTCTTCCCTATTGCCATATTACGAAATTGTGGATGGAAGAAAGATAACCGTTCTTGGTTCGCCTAGCATAAGCAACGTGAAGGTTATGATGATTGGCGTTAGAAACCCTAAGAAAGCTCATATAAACGACCATGACGACATGCTACCTAAGAGTGTTGAAGTTTGGATCAACGAACTACGTTTAACCGATTTCAATAAAACATCAGGCTGGGCAGCAACAGGATTTGCAAGAACAAACTTAGCCGACCTTGGAGACTTATCACTTTCTGGATCTTTCCGCTCGGCAGGCTTTGGATCCTTAGAGCAATCTATTTCAGAAATATCACAAGATAATGTTGGAGCCTTCGACTTTTCAACAAACCTTGAATTAGGCAAGTTCTTCCCAAAAACATCAGGAGTAAGACTACCTATGCACTTTGACTATTCACAACAAGTTAAAAACCCACGCTATAACCCATTAGACCCTGACGTATTACTTAAGAACGACCTTCTTACCTATAAAACAGAAAAAGAAAAGGATTCAATAAGACATATGGTTCAAGACTTCACAGCAAGAACCAACCTTAACTTTATGAATGTTAGGAAGGAGAAAACACCAACAGCTAACTCAAAACAATACCTACTTGGAATTGAAAACTTCGACGCCTCTTATTCCTATTCAAATGTTTATCGCAGAGATGTAGATATTTCATATAACTCAAAAACACAACATAGAGGAGGCATTAACTATAACTACAACTTCAAACCAAACCCTATTAAACCATTTGGTAAAATCAAACTATTCCAACCAAAAGCTTTTGCAATAATAAAAGATATAACCTTCAACTACAAACCAAAGAATATAATCATAAGAACCGAAGCTGTAAGGGATTTTGAGGAAACACTTATAAGACCAAAAAGCCAAGGGATAATTATTATGGAACCTTTCTATTTCAAACAATTCCATTGGAATAGGGCATATACATTTGGATACGACATAACACAAAACCTCAAGCTCACCTATAACGCCACAATGAATGCTAGGATAGATGAGCCAAGAGGGAAGATTGATTCAAGAGAAAAGAAAGACTCAGTCTGGGCTTCTGTATTCGATCTTGGAAGAGCTCAACAATATAGGCAAAAAACAGACCTAACCTTCAACGTTCCAATTAATAGAATACCATACTTAGAATGGGTAAGAGTCTCAACAACCTATAATGGAGAATATACATTTTCAGGCTCAAGCCAAGCCCTCGAAAGACTAGGAAACACAATTGAAAACTCAGCACGATTTTCCATTAACACCAACCTTAGCTTCTCAACAATCTATAATAAAATACCATTTATAAAAAGAGCCCTAGCAGACACCAGAACCAATGTAAAAAAACCAACAACAAGACCTCCATCAAGAGATAAAAAAGAGGAAGACAAGAAACCAATTAACCTAAAAGACCCTAAACAAAAGCAAGATACGGTTGAATCAATGGCATCAAAAGTCTTCAAAGCTGTTGGCAAATACTCCATAAGGTTACTTACAAGCGTTAAGCAAGCAAGTTTAAACTACACAGAAAGCAACGGTACTTATATTCCAGGATTTATGCCAGTTGCTAAGTTTGTTGGGATGTCACCTAATGAGGGTTGGGCACCAGGATTTGGCTTTGTATTTGGCTCACAAGCAAACATAATGGATAAAGCAATATCAAGGGGATGGATATCTAGAGACTCCCTCCAAAACAATGCCTTCCAAACAAAAAGCAACCTAACAATAAATGGACAAATCTTAGTAGAACCAATAAAGGAATTAAAAATAAACCTTAAATTCACCAGAAACGAAACCGAAAACTACGTAGCATATTACAAATACGACGGAGCAAGCAACGGAATCATAGGACCATTATCACCTACCCGAACAGGAAACTTCAGCACCTCAATCATAACACTTTCAACCTTCTTCACCTCAATAGGAAAAGACAATACCAGTCCAGTATTCCAAAACTTCTTAGATTATAGAGATATAATATCTGCAAGATTATCTGAAGGAAACCCAAATGCAACAGGAAACATGATACTAGACACAAGCAATGGCAAATACTATCCCGATGGCTATGGAGCAACCTCCCAACAAGTATTAATACCAGCTTTCCTTGCAGCCTATACCGGAACAAGTCCAAATTCAAGGTCATTAAACCCTTTCTCCAAAATGCCATTACCGAACTGGACAATAGACTATAATGGACTATCAAAACTAGAAATATTCAAGAAATGGGTAAACTCCATAACCATCTCAAATGCATATACCTCAACCTATAACGTTGGTTCATTTACATCTGACATCAGAGTCCCAGTCAACGACCCAAGGTACGATTATGGAACAGAATGGATGAGAAACGACCTCAATAACAACTACCTCCCAAAAGATGTAATTGACAATATAACAATTTCAGAGTCCCTAAGTCCACTTATCAAAATTGATGTAAACCTCAAAAACAGCATGCAAGCTAATTTCGAGATACGAAAAGATAGAAACCTATCACTTAGCTTCTCCAACAACCAACTAACAGAAGTTAGCCGCCTATCCTATGTTATTGGCACAGGCTATAGGTTTAAGGATGTTTCCATAAATATCCGTTCAGGAGAAAGTACAAGAGAACTGAAAAGCGATATCGATATAAAAGCAACCGTAACCTGGAATAAAAACACCACCATACTTAGGAAAATAGACCAAAGAGTAAATCTAATGTCCTCAGGTTCCGATGTTCTTAACCTCAACCTCCAAGGCGAATACTCCATTTCCGAAAAGATAATGCTAACCGCTTTCTTCGAAATGACAATCAATACCCCATACGTTTCCAACGCCTACCGCAACTCCATGACCCAAGGCGGATTTAAACTAAGGTTGATATTGTAAAATTCTTACTGCGTAATAATTTTTTAAAACGCTGTTTCATTTTTCTCTTTCTTTGATTCAATCTCCAATTCATGGCATGATGTTGGTCAATTCATGGCATGAAACCAACAATATCATGGCATGATTCTTATACTAATTCTTCGTTATATTTTTTTCTTTCCTTAAAAGGGTAGATTGTTTCTTCTATCTTATTTCACAAACGCATTTAAAACAAATTACTGTCTTTGAAGATCGAAAAGCTTGATATAGAAGTTGAGGTAATTTGATAAACATAAAGTCCTGCAAGATGGAGAGTTTAAGGCTTTATAATGAATGAAGAAGCTACTAGTTCTCTTGGTCTTTTGCTTGGTCTTTTTCTTTCTTCTTTTTCTGCTTATAGTAATAACCAATACCACTAGTTAGTGCGAAAACGATTAGTATGGGGTCGTATAAGAGCTCTCTGGTTATGGGTAAATCATAAACAAACATGTTCAGTATGCTTTTTGCAAAAAACATTGAAACATATGCTAGCATTGCAACGGAAAAAGGGTTCTGTCTCATGTGGCAAATTTATATGTTATTCTTGTAACTGCCAAACAATTGTGGGGTTTTCTTAATTCTTTTTTTACGACTTCTATTATTTATTATTCAGGACTATAAATAAGGTGTTGGTTGTTGGATTTTTCTTTCTTGGGTTTTGTTTTTTTAGTTTATCGTTTTTTATCTCTTTTCTTGGGGTGGGAAATGGGTGATATTTAAAAAAATAATCGTATGTTTGCAAGTTATAATTTAAAATATTTACTAATAAGAAAAATAATGTACGTATTGTTTTTAAAAGAGTTAAATAGTTTTCTTTCATCACTTATAGGGTATATTACTATTATTGTTTTCCTTGTTGTGATGGGACTATTTCTTTGGATCTTGCCTATGGAATTTAATGTTTTGTCCTTCGGATACGCTGGACTGGATGGTTTATTTGTTATTGCTCCTTGGGTTTTTCTCTTTATTATTCCTGCTATTACCATGAAGATGTTTGCTGAGGAAAGGAAAAACGGTACTATTGAACTCCTCTTAACCAAGCCTTTGACAGATATTTCAATTATTGTAGCTAAGTTTTTGGCAGGTCTTTGTCTTGTTGTTCTTACCATTCTGCCTACTGTGGTTTATGTTGTTGCGGTTTATAATCTTGGCTCTCCTAAGGGTAACCTCGACCTTGGTGGTATTGTTGGTTCTTATATTGGCTTGATTTTTCTTGGTGGTGTCTTTGTTGCTATCGGCATCTTTGCTTCCTCTATTACCAATAATCAAATCATTGCTTTTATTATAGCTGTGCTTTTTTCAGCTTTTACCTATATTGGCTTCGATGCCATTACTAGTTTAGGTATTTTTGGATCTGCAGACCTTATCATCAAATCCATTGGTATTAATCACCATTATGTGTCCATTAGTAGGGGTGTGATTGATTCAAGAGATGTTATTTATTATCTTAGTGCTATGGCGTTTTTTATGCTTCTTACTAAGATTAGTTTGGAAAGTAGAAATTGGAAGAAATAAGGAGATAGAATAGATGAAGAAATTTAATTTTATACAAAAGATATTTGCTAAACCAGACGCCAAAACAGATGTTAAGCGTTCTCATATTCTCCAATTAGTTGTTGGATTGGTTATTATAATCTTTCTTAATATTGTTGGGTTCTATGTTTTCACCAGACTAGACCTTACAAGCGAAAAACGTTATACCCTTTCTCAATCCTCAAAGAAGCTATTGAAAGAGATTGATGATATTGTCTTTATACGTTGTTATTTGGAGGGTGAAATTCCTGCTGACTACAAGAGGCTAAGAAATGAGACCAAGGAGATGATTCTTCAGTTTCGATCATATAATAAGAATATTGAGTTTGAGTTCCGTAATCCTAATGATTTCAAAGACCAAAAGGAACAGGCTGAGTTTTACCAAAGGCTGTTTGAGAAAGGCTTTCAACCAATCTTAAAGACTACTCAGCAAAAAGATGGGCAGGTTCGCCAATATATGTTCCCTTATCTTGAGATTACTTATAAGGGAGAGACCAAGACTATTTCGCTTATTAGCTCAAAAGGAACAGGGGAACAAGAAATACTTAATAGCTCTGTTCAGAACTTAGAGTATAATATATATTCAACACTTAGGGAATTAACCAATACTGTTAAAAGCAAGATTGGAATTATTAGGGGTCATGGCGAATGGGAACTTGATTATATATGGGACTTTGTTAATGGTATAAATGACTATTATGCTGTTGATACTATTACTATTAACGAAAGACTTAATGCTCTTACCGAAAGAACTTACGACTCCCTACGACCTAATGAAATTAAGTTTAGAAACCTATACGAGACCTTAATTATTGCAAGACCACTATCTGTATTCTCCTATAAAGACCTATATATACTGGATCAGTTTATTATGCATGGAGGAAAGGTGCTTTTCTTAGTTGACCCACTTCTTTGCTCAATGGATAGTGTTCAATCAAAGGGAGAGACCTACGCAATTAGTAATTTTACAGGAGTTGAAGACCCGCTATTCCGTTATGGAGTAAGGCTTAACACTAACCTTGTTATGGATATGCAATGCTCTAAGGTGCCAATAATAACAGGTGTTTATGGAGATAATACTCCTCAGTTTACCTATTACCCTTGGAACTTCTTCCCTATTGCAAGTCCAAATGCAAACCATATTATTACTGAGAAAATCAATCCTGTTAAGTTTCAGTTTGTAAGTAGCATAGACACTATTCAAAATAATATTCAGAAAACTCCCCTACTCTTTTCTTCCAATAACTCACGAATAATGAATACCCCTGCTATTGTTTCTTTGGAGATACTTAAACAAAGACAAGATGCAAGACTTTTCACCCTTTCCAACCTACCTATTGCGATGCTTTTGGAAGGAAAGTTTATTTCAGCATTCCGTCACCGCCTAACTCCAGAGATGGAAAGCAACGAAATGATTGCCTTTAAGAGCGAGTGCGACACAAACAATGCTATGATTGTTGTTGCAGATGGTGATGTGATAAGGAATGACTTTGCTAACAACCAACTCCTACCTCTTGGTTACGACAAATACACAAGGGAGATGTTTGGCAATAAAGAGTTCCTTATAAACTGCGTTAACTACCTATCGGGCGACCAGGATATGATTCCCCTACGTTCAAGAGAGGTTGTGATGAGGAAACTTGACATTGTAAAGGCTGAAAGAGAGAAAACATTTTGGCAGATAATAAATATAGGGCTACCTATAATATTAGTTATACTTATTGGGTTTATTATATCTCTTCTAAGAAAGAGGAAGTATGTGTTGCAAAAGCCTAATGTATTATCAAAAGCAAAGTTAAAAGCTAAGAAGAAAAAAGAATAATTTGAATTTATGAAGAAACTAAGCCGTAATAAAAAGAATTTAATAATAATAGGGACAATTATTGTACTTACATTGATAATTGCAATTGTTGTATCGACCCAAAAGACCTCCACCATAGCACAGAACTTTCATATCGAAGACACAAGAAAGGTTGTTAGGATTGTTATGGAAGACAGAGATGGATACAAGAGTGAGCTAACAAAAGCAAATGATAGCGTTTGGATGGTGAATAATGAATTCGTGGCAGCTCCCCAAATGGTTAAGACTTTGCTTGAAACACTTAGAGATATGAGAGTTAGAGAGCCTGTTGCAAAATCAGCACATGCTAATATTATCAAACAACTTTCAGCAAGGCATGTCAGAATTGATATCTACTCCCAAAGCTACTATATCAACCTAGGTTTCATAAAGCTTTTCAAGAAAGAGAAATTCGAAAAAACCCTATATGTTGGTAGCCAAACAATGGACAATATGGGAACTTATATGCTAGTGAAAGGTACTAAGAACCCTTGCGTTGTTCATATCCCTAATTTCAGAGGATACCTATCAACTCGTTTCGATGCTGACCCAGATGATTGGAAAACACATACCATTTTCAAATACCACCCAAGCAATATTGCATCCATCAAGGTTGAGATACCATCACTTGAAGAAGAAAGCTTTGAAATATATAGTGAGGGTGAAACCTTCCATTTCAGAATGTTAAAAGATAATAAGAACCTCACAAGCTTCGATACCATAAAAGTAACATCACTTATATCCAGCTTCATAGACCTTAGCTTTGAGAGAATAGAAAAGAATATACCACAAGTTGAAAGAGATACTATTTTTGCAAAGTCACCAAGCTTTATTTTTACAGTAAAAGGCAAGGACGGAAAAACAAAAAGCCTTAGAACCTATATGAAGATGAATGAAGACTCGTGGGTAAGCGAGCATGATAAGGATAATTTTTACGAGATATTCGATATAAACAGGATGTATGGCATTATGGATGGAAGCAAGGATACTTTGATTCTCCAATACTTTGCATTCGATAATCTCCTAAAACCAGCATCATATTACTTCTCTCAAAGGCAGTAGAAACTAAACCCTATATTAAGATTATAGGTATATAATTACAAAGCCTGTTAATAAATAAACCTCTTATACTTTGGTTTATAATAGAAAAGGTTTTATTTTTGCTAACTAATAATTAATTAATATAACAAAATACAGATATGAAGTTTATTGTTCACGGAGGCACATTATCACGTTCCTTACAATCAATTTATAGCGTAGTAACTACAACAAATAGCGCTATCCCTATTTTGGAAAACTTTCTATTCCAATTAGATGGGAAAACATTATCAATAACAGCTTCAGACATAGAAACAACGGTTACTGTTAATCTAGAACTTGCAGATGCTGAATCTGATGGCTTAAAAGAAATTGCAATTCCAGCCAAACTACTATCAGAAGTTGTTAAATCATTTCCAAGCGTTCCACTAAGCTTTGTGGTTGACGAAGAAACCTATGCAATAGAACTAACCTCAGGAGAAGGTAAATACAAGCTTACAGGAGCATCAGCAGAGGAATACCCAAGCTTTTCAACAGTAGAAGACGCATCACAAATCACCATCCCATCATCACTTCTTGTTAATGCAATATCTAAAACAATATTTGCAGCAGGCATAGAAGAAACAAGACCTCAAATGACAGGAATCTACTGCGAACAAACCGAAAACAACATAACCTTTGTAGGAACCGATGCACATAAGCTAGTTCGTTACAGAAGAAGCGATTTCTCAAACGACACCCCAACAAACTTTATCCTTCCAAAGAAACCACTTAACCTAATTAAGAACATACTAGTAACCTACAAAGAAGATGCAGATATACTAGTAGAATACAATATCAATAACGTAGCATTTAGATTTGAGAACTACTCCGTAGTATGCCGCTTGATAGAAGGGAAATACCCTAATTACGAGGCAGCAATACCAAAAGAGAATCCAAACAAACTAATAATCGATAGAGCATCATTCCTTAACTCAGTTAAGCGTGTAGCATTGTTTGCCAACCAATCAACCAATCAAATTCGTTTAAAACTAGGAGGCAACGAAATAGTTATATCAGCAGAAGATATAGACTACTCAAATGCAGCAAAAGAAAAACTAGCTTGCAACTACACCGGAGACGATTTAGAAATAGGCTTCAACTCCAAGTACCTACTAGAAATGCTAAACAATATAGACACAGAATACGTACTATTTGAAATGTCACAACCAAACAGAGCAGGAATCCTATACCCATACGAAGAAGGAGTAGAAGAAACAACAGAATCAATACTTATGTTAGTAATGCCAGTAATGCTTGCAAACTAATAAAGAAAACCAATAAAACAATATAAACAAACAAAAATGAAAAAAATTATAAGCTTGGCATTAGCAGCATTGTTCATCACAACAACAGCATTTGCACAAGACAAAAAAGAAGAAAAGGGCTATAAATTCACCATTGTGAAAGAAAACCCATCAACCCCAGCAAGAGACCAATCACGCTCAGGTACATGTTGGAGCTTTGCAGGACTATCCCTACTAGAGTCAGAACTAATCAAGACAGGCAAAGGCGAGATAGACTTATCAGAAATGTGGATAGTACGTCACGCATATATGGAAAAAGCAGAAAGATACGTACGTTTCCATGGCAATATCAACTTCTCATCAGGAGGAGGATTTCACGATATCACCGAAATGATTAAGAAATACGGAATAGTAACCGAGGAGGCATATCCAGGCTTAAACTATGGCGTTGAAAAACACAACCATGGCGAATTAGACGCAATATTGGAAGCCTTTATGAAATCAATAATCACCCAAAAAACCATATCACCAGCGTGGAAAACAGCATTCAACGGACTACTAGATGCATACTTTGGAGAACGACCAAAAGACTTTGCATATAAAGGACTAACCTATACCCCAGAATCATTTGCAAAACACTTAGGACTAAACATGGATGACTACATAGAAATCGGATCATTCACCCACCACCCATTCTACTCAAAATTCATCATCGAAATACCAGACAACTGGATGCTAGGCTCAATCTACAACGTACCATTAAACGAAATGATGGATATAATCGACAACGCAATAGAAAACGGATACACCGTAGGTTGGGGATCAGACGTAAGTGAAAAAGGATTCTCATGGAAAAATGCAGTAGCAATAGTTCCAGACGAAGACAAATCAGACCTAAGCGGAACAGAAAGAGACAAGTGGGAAAAGCTAACACCAGCAGAAAAAGCAAAAGCAAACTACTCATTTGACGGAACAGCAAAAGAAAAAACAATAACCCAAGAAATGCGTCAAGAAGCATTCGACAACTATAACACAACCGATGACCACGGCATGCAACTAGTAGGAATAGCAAAAGACCAAAACGGCAACAAATTCTACAAAGTTAAGAACTCATGGGGAACAGAAAGCCAATATGACGGATATTTCTTTGCATCCGAATCCTTCATCAAATACAAAACCATTGACATAATGATAAACAAAAACGCATTATCAAAACCAATGAAAAAGAAACTAGGCTTATAGTATTAAACAAAACATAAACAAGAGAGAGACGATGTCAATAACACGATGTCGTCTTTTTTTGTGCTAAATAATACTTTGTATTAGGTTATTTTGTACTTTAGCAGAATGAAATATTTATAAACTATACTATGAAATATCGATTTTTCTCTGTTAACGAAATTACATATATCAATTGTTTATTACATAATACAAACGATGATTTCTTAATTCGCTTTGAAAACAATTTTTATGATACAAATAAGTCTGATTTGAATTTGGATGAATTGCTTGATGGTTATAAAAAGAGTTATGCAGAAAGAAATGGTAGTGAAGCATCGAGCAAAGAGATTAGAAGCTTTAAAGTTAATTCTATTAACAAAAGGTTAGATGAAATTGATTATTCTTACTATGATGAGGATGGGGTTGAATTCATAAATTATGTTTTAAAAAAATACGATATGGCATTTATTGATACTAGTGGTATTAATATTATTAAGTTTGTTCTTCTTCACCAATTTAAAGGAGATTTTATTAAAGGTTTTCGCAGAATGGATTTTGTAAGTGAGATGTCAAGTTTATTAAATGACGAAGATATAAAATATCATTATATCGAATTAATTGACTGTTACTCTTCCGATGAAGAAGGAAACGATGAAGATATATTTGTAAAAAAGCCAATTGAAAACATTATACCCGTAGCAATTCTAGATCCAAAGCCTACTGAAGAAGAAAAGAAGTTTGATTTCGATTATGATTCTATGCCTAAAATCTTTGAAGATTTCATTGAAGGGGGAGATTCTGCAAGATATAGAAGTGCTATCAATAACTTTTGTTTACCAGCAGGAAGTCCGAAATTAAAGATGAAAAATGACAATAAGGCAAATATAGCTCGGTTCTTATATTGCTTTGAGATACCTTTTAAAGAATCAAAAAACATATTTACCATAGCAGTTGAAGGCAGAGACCACTCTAAAAAGAGTTATAAAAACAATTTCTACCGTGTATTAAAGAAAGTAAACCCTAATTATGAGAAAAGAGCAAATGACTTTTTAGGTATAATGTAAAGTTTTTCCATACCCTTTTCCTTAGATTTTCCGGAATCTCCGGATATATATATAAGCTTCATTTAGTCAACGACTTGTGAGGCTTTTTTTGTGCCACCTATTTTCATTTATAAGTATATTTCCTATTCTTTTCCAATACCATTTCCTATACAAACAACTGAAAAACAATACGTTAAAGCGTTGAGGTGTCAGTAGTTTTTGTATTTTTGCAATGTGAAAGTAACACAACCAAAGCTAAGTGCACTAGTTGAAGTTTTGTTATATGACAACTAATATAAGTTATAAATTAATAAATAATTAAGAAATGAAAAGAAAACAAGAAAAACCTAGTTCAAAATGCATTATTGAGACCTACACATTAGAAGAAAGCGGAAAGAACGATAACCGTTGGGGTTGGATGAATGAGAGAACAAAGTTATGGGAAGTTCCTCCTACGCTAACTTATTATGAGGCTTGTATGATTATGAGTATGGGTAAGAGTATGAATTACTTTAAGGGCGTAGAAAAGGCTAAAAGGAAGGTCGTTAGAGATATGCTAAAAAAGCACAGAAAGAAGATTAATGAACTTTCTAATCAAAGTATTGAACACCTAAAACAAGAGGGCAATGTCTTATTCATTAAAGACTTATGCGCTAATTATGATGAAAGCATCTGCAAAAACAAAAGCAATCACTATTGTTTTATATGCAAGGATGGGATGTTTAGAGATAATAATACAAATAATAAATAATTTATGGAAACAACAACAAAAATGGATCAAGCAGGTAATTTACAAGCTAATCCACAAGAAGACAACAACAATGAAATTAATGTAGAGGAAACAACCTCTATAAGTGAACAACCTTTTTTCCAAACTTTAAATGACAGTGTGGAGAATATTAAAAAGCAGTTTGAGGAGACTACAACAAGTGATGATGCTGTAATAACTTACGAGCAATACAATGCTAATATTACCTCTACTACTAACTTAATCAATTCCCCTTTTGTGCCTATTGGTTACGTATGGGATAAGTTCCTACCACAGGGTGAATTATGCTTAATCTACGGAGATAGTGCAAGTTTCAAATCCACTTTGGCAAGATGTATCTTGTTTGCCATTGCTTATGGTATGGATGAGTATCTGGGCTTTAAGATAGATTTGCCACCCGAGAGACGAAAGGTATGCTTAGTTATTACTGAAGATTCACTAAGAAGCATCAAAACTCTTATTCAAATGCAAGCTAAGTATTTCGAACAATTTAGAACTATTGAGAACCCTGTCTTTGATATTATTTCAGATTGCGAGAATGGAATAATTGAAACCTTGGAGAAGAGATTAAGAGATGTGTCTTATTCTATGATAGTTGAAGACACTCCACAAGACGATATAGTAGGCTCTATGAACGATAATAACGTCGTTAGGAGCTACTTAAACCAACTTTCAAGTCTTGGCTCAAAATACAATTGTACTATACTTGGAATACATCATAAGCGTAAATATACACTTGACAAAGCTCCTACAAAAGAAGATTTAAGTGGTACAAGAGCTTTTGGTGACAAGCCACGTTCAATTTTCGAACTACGCAGAGTTGTTGACCAGGAAGATTGCGTTTATCTTACCCCTATGAAGAACAATTATCAAGAAAATGTATTCCTAAAAAATTCATATAAGCTGATACTAGATAAAAAAACACTAACCTTTACATCAGTATCGGAAATTGTTCAAAGCGATAGAATTCATCTTTCAGCTAAAAGACAAGACAACACAAAGGCTATATCTGATACGATAATTAAGTTAAAGGCATTCAATCCAAATATAACACAAGCTGAAATAGCAGAAATATTAATGGATAAATTTCCTGATGAAACCTTCTCTCAATCAAAAGTCTCAAAGTTTATTAGAAATATAAAAAACATAAATAATTAAAAGCTTGTAAATAGTGTATCCCCCTTCGCTTACGAGGGGGATATATACATAGAATATTATTATTCACTCTATATATATAGGTATGAATAAATGAATAATGAATAATTACAAACCAATAAACAAAACTATGGACTTATACTGTTTAACAGACAAAAACAAATACGAGGTAAATATTCCACAAGGTAGTGGAGAATTTTACTCAACATGCCCTATTTGCTCTCAAAATAGGAAACCACAAAACCAAAAGAAGAAATGTTTGTCATGGAATAGAAATAAAGAATTAGGACATTGTCATCATTGCGATGCTGATTTTGTTAAGTATCGTGAACTTGAATCACAAAGTGATAATTCACACAAACTACCGCCACCTAAATTAAAATCACAGCCACAAACCCCAAAAACCATTCACACATTATCGTCAATCTATGCTTCAAGCTCACTTAACATAGAATCTAATTTTGGCAAGTACTTGAAAAAACATTTCACAAAAGAAGAAATCGATGAGGTTATGAAACTCTACTTTCTTGGAAGAACAAGAAACAAGGAAGTTATATATTGGTATATAGATATAAATAGTTTTTTTCGTAGTGGGAAAATTATAGATTATAATCCTAACACAGGATTAAGAGTTAAGGATAATGGAATGATGGGAAAGCCTGATGTTAAATGGGTGCATACAATATTGAAAAATCAAAATAATTTACCTGAAGATTGGACATTCTCAAGGTGCTTGTTTGGAGAGCATCTGCTGAAGAATAATCCCAAATCTACTGTAATGCTTGTAGAGGGAGAGAAGACGGCTATAATAGGCTCTATTAAAATGCCTAATTGTATTTGGTTAGCAACAGGAGGCAAGGGAATGTTTACAGAAGAAGAATGCAAGTGTCTTAGGGGTAGAAATGTTATTATATTTCCAGACCTTGGAGCAACAAAGGAGTGGAGTGAGAAAGCAGAAGAGATATCAAAGGCAGTGGGGTGCAAAATGGTAATTAATGATGTATTGGAAAAGGTGGCAACAGAGGATCAAAGAGAAAAGGGATTAGATATTGCAGATTTTTTAATGCAACAAAAAGCTAGCGAAACGAAGAAAGAAAACACCAAAACGAAGAAAGAATTTGCCCAAACGAAGAGTTAGAAGACTAGATTAAAGAAAGAAAAATGCGTAAAAAAATGTATAATTAATAGTAATTTTACTCGTATTTTATTTTGTTATATCAAATAGTATTCGTATCTTTGTAAGGTGATATAAAAGTTATAACAAGGTGTTATTTCCGTTAATTCACAATTATCAAAACATTAAAACCTCGCTATGTATAGGTTAATAGTATTTTACTATGATTAAGTTCGTAAGAGTTAAAAAACTCATCCAAACAGGAGCAAATCCAGGACAAAAGTACCTAGCTCGTATCTTTAGAGGCAATGACGTATCTATGGATCAGCTTTGTCAAGAGATTACTGAATCGACTACCGTTTCTTATCCTGACGTCTTGGCTTGTCTTAAAGCACTTGAGATTTCTATATCAAGGCACGTGTTAAATGGTTCTGCTGTTAAGCTTGGATATTTGGGGTCTTTCATCCCAGCTATTAAGGCTACGGCAATGGACGACCTTGATATGGTAGATGCATCGACTATCAAAATGGCTCGTTGCAGGTTCTTTGCCTCTCCAGAGTTTAAACGCTCACTTGCAAAGACTTCTTTCTCTGAAGCGAACCTTGAGATTAAGGGACTTCAATAGAGGACTTAGGTCAAAGGTCTAAGGTCAAAGGTCAAAGGACAAATTAAGGAGCTTAAGG
>JAQVXZ010000035.1 GCA_028708845.1 Bacteroidales bacterium | reverse complement strand
CGTACCGGAAGGTGTGGCTGGAATACCTCCTTTCTAGAGATAGAAAATAGAGACTTATGTCTCACAACACGAACTTTTGACACTTACTTAATTTTATTATTAAGTATTTCGCTACTTTTAATGGTTTCTTTTTTTTATATAGTCTCGTAGCTCAGTTGGTTAGAGCACTACACTGATAATGTAGGGGTCGGCGGTTCAAGTCCGCCTGAGACTACGAAAGCCGAGAGGCTTTTTTGTTTTCATAATTGTGGATTAGCGGATATTCTTTACGACTATCCGCTTTCTTTTTTTTTATATACCTATATGTTTTCTTTTGATTTGATTTCCAGGATCTAATAATACTTCCTAATGAATCGCTGTATTAACTTCGTAGATCTTTGTTTTAATTTTTTATTTCAGCGTTTCAAGAATTTATTTCAGCGTTTTAATTTTGTAAATCTGCATTTCAGTAAAGCGACATGATTAGAAGTTAAATAAATGTCAATTATGCTTCGAATTCTAGGAATTTTGTTTTAAAGTCATCCGGAATTTTAACTGAGGTATTTGTTTTGTTATTGAAACCAGATAGTATGGTTGTGCATTTTGATTTAACAATGCCAGTTGTTTTATCAATTAGTTGTTGGTGCATCTTCATACTCTTTTCTCCAAAAGAAAACAATTTGGTTTCAACATTTATATTATCTCCTTGAAGTATTGGCGAAATAAAATCTATTTCAATATGCACAATTACTACAACTATTTCTGTCCAATTTATCTTTTCTTTCATCACCTTTTCGAAGTAATGTATTCTTCCAAGATCGTAGTATTGTGAGTGAAAGCTGTTGTTCACATGGCTTAGGGCATCGATATCGCTAAATCTAATTTGGATAGGTATGCTATGTTTATAGGTTTCTTTTGTTGTCAATTTTTCTCTGTATTTTATGCAAAAATACGATATTCCAATTTGTTTTCGTAATTTTGTCAGGATAATTTTTAATTTATGGGTTCAGTATTAGTAAAAGATGATATTTATTATATGCAAGAGGCTTTAAAACAGGCTCAACTTGCTTTGGATATTGATGAAGTTCCGATTGGTGCAATAATTGTTTGTAGAGATAAAATTGTTGCAAGGGCTCATAATTTATCAATGCGGTTAAACGATTTTACTGCTCATGCCGAGATGCAGGCTTTTACTTCTGCAACAAATGCACTGGGAGGAAAATACTTAAATGATTGTACATTATACGTTACAATGGAACCTTGCGTTATGTGTGCTGGTGCTTGCTATTGGACGCAAATAGGTAAGGTTGTTTTTGGAGTTAAGGATGAAAGAAGAGGAGCCTCAACAACAGGTGTAAACTTATATCACCCTAAAACAATTGTTGAGTCAGGCATTCTGGAAGAGGAATGTTCTAAAATAGTTAAGGATTTTTTTAAGAAAAAGAGATAGATAAAGTAGATAAGGCGGGAGTATGTATATTATAGACGAAGAGTTAGAAAGAAGAGATATATTAAAAAGGTATAAACATCTTATTCAGTTGATTTCTCAATCAGCCTCACAGGAAGAGAAAAGACAGGTAAGAAGGGCTTTTACTGTTGCTCGAAAGGCTCATGAGGGGGTTAGGAGAAAGACAGGGGAGCCTTATATAATTCATCCAATGGAGGTGGCAAGGATTGCTGCTGAGGATTTAGGCCTTGGACCAGTTGCTGTTGTTTGTGCGCTTTTGCATGATGTGGTTGAGGATACCGAATATACCCTTGAAGATATTAGAATGATATTTGATGATAGGGTTGCTCAAATTATTGACGGCCTAACAAAGATAGAGGGTGTTTTCGATTATGCAACCAATTCCATTCAGGCAGAGAATTTCAAAAAGCTTTTAACCACAATGGGTGACGATGTTAGGGTTATTCTTTTAAAACTATGCGATAGGCTTCATAATATGAGGACTCTTGAATCGATGCGTGAGGATAAACAATTGAAAATAGCTTCCGAAACTCAAATGCTATATGTTCCACTTGCTCACCGTTTGGGATTATATCAAATTAAGAGTGAGTTAGAAGATCTTTCAACTCAATATATCAATCCTCAGGGGTACCAAGAAATTGTTGAAAAGCTAAAAGACTCCGAAGAGGTTAGAAATAAGTTTATTAAAGAGTTTGCTGAACCTATTAAAAATGAACTTACAGTTAAAGGCTATAAGTTTACTGTCTCAGCAAGGGTTAAAACTATAACCTCTATTATTGGAAAAATAGAAAATAAAGGAGTTCTTTTTGATGAGATATATGATATATTTGCTATAAGAGTTGTTTTAGATGTTCCAGTTGAAATTGAGAAAGAATCTTGTTTTGCTGCCTATTCTGTAATTAATACAATTTATGGAGAACAAAAGCACGATAGGTTAAGGGACTGGATTTCTAAACCAAAGAGCAACGGATATGAGGCACTCCATTTCACTGTTCAGGCAAATAATGGAAGATGGGTAGAGGTTCAGATCCGAAGCCAAAGGATGGATGAAATTGCTGAAAAGGGATTAGCTGCACATTATAAATACAAAGAAGTTAAGGAAGGGGAGTTAGACGAGAAATTAGATAATTGGTTAGGAAAAGTAAGAGAGCTTTTGGATAACCAGTCTGATAATGCAATTGATTTTGTTAATGATTTCAAGCTAAACTTAGTTATAGACGAAATAACAACCTTCACCCCAAAAGGAAAGATTATAACGCTTCCAAAAGGTTCAACAGTATTAGATTTTGCTTTCAATGTTCACACCCAGCTTGGCATAAACTGTATGGGAGCAAAGGTAAACTATAAGGTTGTAACACTAAATCACGAGCTAAAACCTTCTGACCAAGTAGAAATAATAACTTCTAAAATATCATATCCAAAAGAGGAATACCTTTCATTTGTTAAGACTTCAAGAGCAGTTCAAGGAATAAAGAACTATTTAAGAGATTATCGTAAAGGTTTTTATGAAGAAGGATTAGAGAAACTAGAAAAGATTTACTTAGAACTAGGCATAGAGTTTAGTAATGAAAACATAGATAAGCTAAGTAAATATGTTGGGCTTCCTCAGCTTATAGATTTTTACTATAAAGTTGCTAAAGAGGAAATAACAATAGAGGATGTTAGACTTTGCTTTGATAAAAAGAAGTCAAAAAGTTCATCTTGGATGTTCCTTAGGAATCCATTTGCAACTAGAAGAGATAAGGACGGAGAAAAGCTAACATTAAATGAAGAAATTAAAAAACAAATTGAGAATAATCCAGAGCAAGTAGTTATCCAACAAAATATGGAAAACCTTAAATATGTTACTGCTCCGTGCTGTCGTCCAGTTCCAGGAGACGATATTGTAGGACTTATAAGGGAAAGCTCAATTGAAGTGCATAGAACATCTTGCATAAAAGCAATAGACGAGATGTCTAAGTTTGGCCATAGAATAATCAAGGCAAAATGGAGAGAGAACGAAAAGATTACTTTCTTAGCAGGTATTAGAGTTAAAGGTATTGATAGGAGGGGCTTGTTGCAAGAACTTACAGGAGTAGTTTCAGAGGGGTGGAATATCAACATTAGAGGACTTGCTGTGGAAAGTAGTGAGGGATTGTTTGAAGGAACGATAATGGTATATATTTACGACGCTGAACAATTAAATAAGCTAATCAAAAACTTAGAAGGTGTTGACGGTATTCAAAGTGTAAGAAGAATTTAATAATTAAAAAAATCATGACAAGAAAACATCTATTGTTTTTAATCTCATTCTTATTTATCAGCCTCACCACAATTGCTCAGGAGACAAAATCAAAAAACATTAGAGTAAATGGGTACATGTATGATTCCAAAACAAGGGAAACATTAATAGGAGCAACCATTTATGATATGAATAGTAAATTTGGAACATCATCTAATAACTATGGGTTCTATTCAATTTCTATTCCCAAGGGACAAGCAGAGTTTTTTATCTCCTATATAGGATACGAAAAGGTATTAATTAAATACAATTTCACAAAAGACACATCAATAAACATATACTTACAGCCATCAAGTTCAACACTTAAGGAAGTTGTGATTGAGGATAGGAGCGTTGCAAAACGATTTATTGAAGACCCAACACCAGGGAAAATAACCATTAACCCAATAACAATAACCTCACTACCTTCAATTGGAGGAGAAAGTGACCTTTTGAAATCCTTGCAACTTATGCCAGGTGTTAAAAGTGGAACCGAAGGAACAACAGGGCTATATGTTAGAGGAGGCAATATGGATCAAAACCTATACCTTATTGATGGCATTCCAATTTATAACCCAAATCACTTAATGGGATTTATTTCAACCTTCAACACAGATGCAATTAAGAATATTGAATTCTATAAAGGAGCCTTTCCTGCAAGATATGGAGGAAGAGCTTCTTCGGTTGTAGATGTAAGAATGAAAGATGGTAATAATGAAAAAATACGTGGAGAGGTAGGCGTGGGCTTAATATCTGCTAAGTTAAATATTGAAGGACCAATAATAAAAGATAAAACAACTTTTAGCATATCTGGAAGAAGAACTTATATAGATTTATTAACTAGACCACTTGTTGCTTACATTAATAGAACAGAAGGTACGGATGCAGATTTCGCTTATTTCTTTAGTGATTTAAACCTAAAAGTACATCACAAGTTTTCTCCAAGCAATAGGCTAACAGCAAGTGTATATTGGGGAGATGATAAGTTTAAGTTTAGAACAAACGATAATACTGGAGATTATCCATCTAAAAACACTGCGAATGTTAAATGGGGTAACCTAATAGGCACAATTGACTGGGCTTATGAAATAAATAATAGGCTTTTCTCCAACCTTTCTTTTTCCTATAATAGATACCGTTCAAATATGGGTTCTGTGATTGAAAATACATATAGAGATGGTGGAATGGAAATGAACTATAAATTTGACTTTAGTTTCCTTTCAGGTATTGAAGACTGGTCAATAAAGAATAACTATAATTTCTATTTGAATGGATGGAATTCAATTAACTATGGAATAAACTACACCTATCATACCTATTCCCCAGAAATAACATCAATTAAGGCAATAGAGGATTTTGTAATAAGCGACCAGTATAATGTAAATAACAGGGTTTATGGAAATGAAGTAATACTTTATATTGAAGACGAAATGAACTTCACAGAAAGGTTTTCAATCAACCCAGGTATTCATTATAATATGTTTAATGTTAACAAAACAACAACCTATCATTCTATTCAGCCAAGGCTTGGAGCTCGTTATTCAATCCTGAAAAACCTATCCTTAAAAGCAGGCTATGCAATGATGAATCAAAACATTCACCTTCTTGCAAACGGGATATTATCTTTGCCAACTGACCTATGGGTGCCAGTAACTGAAAGAATAGCTCCAATAACATCACATCAAATAAGTGCAGGTTTGTTTTACGAGCTAAAAGAATGGGCAAACCTTAGCTATGAGTTATATTACAAAAAACTAAATAATGTTATTGACTACAAGGACGGGGTTTCATCTTTCAATAGTGGAGCAGAGAAATGGGAAGATAAAGTAGCTCAGGGCAAGGGAGAAGCTTATGGAATGGAGGTTATGGTTCAAAGGGAGAAAGGTAACACAACAGGTTGGATATCCTACACTCTTTCTTGGGCATATAGAGAATTTGCAGGTGGAGAGATTAATGGAGGAAAGAAATACTTCGATAGATATGATTCGAGAAACCAACTTAATATTGTAGTAACTCATAAGTTTAGCGATATGGTTGATGCAACAGCTGCTTGGTATTATAATTCTGGAAATAGAGTATCTGTACCAATTGCGTCATATTATAATCCGTCTTCGGGAGATGATACTTTCCCAGAATTAGTTGAAGTTTATGGAGATAGAAACAATTATCTAATGCCAGACTATCATAGGTTAGATGTGAGTGTAAACTTCCATAAAGTAAAGAAACACGGAACAAGAACATGGAGTATAAATGTTTTCAATGTTTATAATAGAAAGAATGCGTTTATGATTATGACAAAACAAGGTAGTGAGCCAAATAAGCTTACTGTTTATAGCATAATGCCAATAATCCCAACAATATCATATACTTATAAATTAAAATAACATGAAATCAATCAAATATATATTAATATCAATAATCTCTTTGTTTCTTTTCAATTCTTGTGAATATGAGATAGATTATAAAGGAGATTTGCCAGCGGATAAACTTGTTATAGCATCATTTATTCAAGCAGATAGTGTAATTTCATTTTCTCTTTCCAAAAGTGCTAAGCCAGGAACATATATAAATTCATTGTGGTATGATGGACCTAATCCACTTTACAGCGATACATCTTCTTTTGTTTATAATGCAAAAGCAGAGCTGTTTATTGACGGAACTCTAAGAGAAACCCTAAATGCAGCAACAACTAGAAATCAATATAAGTTTTATTCGATTCCTAGAGCAAATGAAAATGTTGAGATTAAATTATCCTATAAAGACTATAAACAGGCAATAGGTAACGCGACTCTTAACCTCTTAAAACCTGTTATTGGTTCAGATAGTATTATATTTCAAAAAGCAGTCATTGATTCTGTTCAAGAAATATATCTATATCGAGTAGTTGTTTATTTAGAAATTATAGATAATGGAGGGGATAACTATTATCAAATAGATCCTGACCTATATTATGAAGACTATTATGAGGCGCGTAAATTATCTTTGAATGAAGCAGAACTCCTTTGGGAAAGCATTGCAGGAGTATATCAAGAAGCTTCATCTAGTTTCCAAACCCCATCAAATCGTTATGGAGTTTTTTCAAATAAACAATTCAAAGGAAGAACTTATAAATTAAAACTTGCAATCCCAATCAATAGCTCATATCATACTGAATATCCAAAAGAAACAAGTAGGTTATATGGTAGCTTAAATCTTTCAGCAATAGATAAAAAGTCTTATGATTATCTTTTCACCCTAAATAGATATCATAATAATTCTTCATTTATGAGTGAGCCAGTAATAATTGTTGATGGAATTGAAAATGCTTACGGATTCATTGGAGCTAAAAACTCTTTGAGAGTACGAAACATTAACGCTAATTTTAATGATTATGAGAAATAAACTATTAACAATACTATTTGTATTTGTTTCACTTATTGCCTTTTCCCAAGACAAACCAAACATTGAATGGATAAGGGTCGATGGCGGAAGCTTTATGATGGGTTGTGAAGAAACTGATAAGGATTGCTATCCTGACGAACAGCCTCTACATAAGGTAAGCATCAAAACCTTTATGATTAGTAAGTATGAGGTAACAATTGGAGATTATAAGCTGTTTTGTAAGGCTAATAATAGGAAAATGCCAATTTCTCCATCTTGGGAGCAAACAGATTCACATCCTATTGTTTATGTATCGTGGCAAGATGCAGTTGACTATGCAAAATGGGTAGGAGGAAGACTTCCAACAGAAGCAGAATGGGAATATGCGGCAAAAGGAGGGAATAAAAGTAAAGGTTATGTTTTTTCAGGTAGTAACACATACGATGAAATTGGTTGGTGCTATGAAAACTCCAACCTTCAAACACATCCAGTAGGAGAAAAGAAACCTAACGAATTAGGAATATATGATATGAGTGGAAATGTCTGGGAATGGGTAAGTGATAACTACGAAATCTTCTATTATGCAGAAAGCCCTAGCTCTAATCCACAGGGACCAAAACAAGGGCTTGGGAAATCAAATAGGGGAGGTTGTTTTAATTTCGACTACAAGTTAATGCGAACATCTCATCGTAGAGGCTCAGGCAATGAAACACTAGGTTTTGGAACAGGTTTCCGAGTAGCCAAAGATGTTAAAACAAACTAAGCCTCTTCTGTTTCTTCTTGATTCATATTGTGAAAAACATTAACCACATCATCATCATCATCCATCTTATCAAGTAGCTTCTCAACGTCTTTCTGTTCTTCTGGGCTAAGCGATTTCATCTCATGAGGAATTCTATCGAACTTAAAGGACTTAATCTCAAATCCATTTTCTTCAAGATATTTTTGAATAGGTCCAAAATTAGAGAACTCAGCATATATATGTATTTCGTCATCTTCCAAGAAACAATCCTCAACGCCATAATCAATAAGTTCAAGTTCCAAATCCTCCATATCAACACCTTCTTTTGGGATAAGAGTGAAGTTACATTGACGATCAAATAAGAAATCACACATTCCAGTAGTACCTAATGAACCACCATATTTATTGAAATAACTCCTAATATTTGCAACCGTTCTTGTTGGGTTGTCGGTTGCAGTTTCAATAACTACTGCAATACCATGTAGTGCATAACCTTCATAAACAACTTCTTTATAGTCAGCAGTATCCTTTTCAACAGCACGTTTAATTGCACGTTCAACATTGTCCTTAGGCATGTTTTCGTTCTTCGAGGTCTGAATAAGAAGTCTAAGTTTTGAGTTTGTTGTTGGGTCTGGTCCACCTGCCTTAACTGCTATTTCAATTTCACGTCCCAAACGAGTAAACACTCTTGACATATTGCCCCAACGTTTCATCTTCCTTGCCTTGCGGAACTCAAATGCTCTTCCCATAGTATATAAAGTTTATAGATTATTAATTATTTAATTCAAAATTAGAATGCAAATTTACAAAAAAATAATTGAAGAAAAGATTTATTAGGCTATTTTCTTTGCCTTTCTATTGCTTTGTTTATAATCATTCTGCTAAGCCCAAAGCAATAACAGAAATCTCAATACCCTTAACCTTACTAATTTCCTTAACACAAGAATTTATTGATGCCCCAGTGGTTATTATATCATCCACAATTAATATATGCTTACCTTCAAGCCTTTTTTTGTCACATAGCTTAAATATATTCTCAACATTTTCCCATCTCTCTTGAGCACTCCTTCTAACCTGACTCTTAGTAAACTTAATTCTTTTGATAGCCTTTGTCTCAACTCTAATATTAAATACCTTACCAACTTCTCTTGCAAGAACCTCCGACTGATTGTATCCCCTATGCCAAGTTCTTCTCCAATGAAGAGGGAGAGGAATAATTAAATCAACATCATTTATCCAGTCAAGTTTCTTTATATCATTACAGAACAATTCCATTAAGTACTTTCCAATAACTATATCATCATCATATTTAAACTTATGAATTAATTTGCTTGCAATAGATTGTTTTTTATAGAGAATAAATGCTCCTGAATTCTTAATTGGATAGTAAATTGAGATTTTTTTTCTTAGCTCGCCCTTGTCTTCAAACACATTGTAGCATTGACCTAATTCACATAAACAATCTGCACAAATAACATCCTCTAAATTGTTCATAATCTTCTTACATCCACAGCAATAACGAGGCAGTAGGAAACTACTGATAGAAAAAAGTGTTCTAAACATAACATTACTTGAATTAATAGCGTTACCTTTGCAAATATATACTATTTTTAAATGAGAAATCTAAACATTGGCAATTTAGTTGCTAAATACCCTATAATTCAAGGGGGAATGGGTGTTGGAGTATCTCTTTCCGGACTTGCAGCAGCAGTTGCAAACGAAGGAGGAGTTGGAGTTATTTCAGCAGCAGGTCTTGGTCTCTACTATATGCAAGAGGCTAATAATTATATAGATGCTTGTATCTATGGTTTAAAACAAGAAATAAGAAAAGCAAGAGAAAAAACTAAAGGTATAATAGGTGTTAATATTATGGGAGCTGTATCGAATTTTGCTGATATGGTAAGAATTTCAATAGAAGAGAAAGCCGATATTATTTTCTCAGGAGCAGGTCTCCCTCTTGATCTTCCTTCATATCTTAAACCTGACAGCGTAACCAAATTAGTTCCAATTGTTTCATCAGCAAGAGCAACTAAGATTATATGCGAAAAATGGAAAGCTAATTATGATTATTTACCAGATGCAATTGTGGTTGAAGGACCCAAGGCAGGTGGTCACTTAGGTTATAAATTAGAAGACTTAGATTCTGAAGAATTTGCATTAGAAACAACTCTTCCAAAAGTAATTCAACAAGTTCGTGTTTTTGAAGAGAAATACGGAATTAAAATTCCTGTTATAGCAGCAGGAGGAATCTACTATGGCGATGATATCTATAAAATAATGGAACTTGGAGCATCTGGCGTTCAAATGGGAACACGTTTTGTGACAACCAAAGAATGTGATGCCTCACCTGAGTTTAAACAATCCTATATTGATGCAAAAGAAACAGACGTAGTAATCATCAAAAGCCCTGTTGGAATGCCAGGAAGAGCGATAAATAATTCATTTCTTGAAAGTGTGAAAAGAGGAGAACGTCATCCGACAAACTGTGCTCACCATTGCATAAAAACATGTAATGTAGAGGATAGCCCATATTGTATCATGAGAGCACTTCTTAATGCATATTATGGTAAATTGGAAAGAGGGTTTTGCTTTGCAGGTAAGAACGCTTATAGAGCAGAAGAAATCATCACTGTTGAGGAAACATTTACTAGAATAAAAAAGGAATACGAAACATACGCTCAAAAGCAACCTAATAGATTTGATGTATAAATAGTCTAAAGTTCAAAACTTATTCTTAATTTTGCAGATATTCTGTAAGCAATTAAAAACACTATTTTATTTTGAAAATGAGGACTAAAATTCTATTTTTATTAGTTTTTCTATTTACTTTTCTAAGTTATAGCAACAACATACATGCACAATGCCCAAGAGGAAAGGTGAATTGTGAGGGAGAATGTGGAAGGTTTATTGACGAGGATGGAGACGGACATTGTGATCTCCCTTTTGTAGGGAAAGAAAAGCCAAAGAGACAGTCATCACAACAAGACGTACCTCAAATAAAAGCAAATCCAAAAAAGATAGAACCTAAAAAGCAAGTCGAAGATACATCTGATAAAGAACTTATTATTGATAGTCTTGTACCTGAAATTATTATTGATGGTGAGGATACTGTTGTAGAAGCAGTTGTGGTATCAATTGTAAATCGCGAGAATCCTAACTCTAAACGTAATAGAAGTGATAAAGACGACGAAGATGATATTGAAAACGTTGATTTAGTAAAAACTCCCAAGCCATACAGATTAGTAGCAATAACATCCATAACTCTTTTAGCGTATTTCTTAACCATGATTCTTGTTAGAGCAGGTAGAATAAAAAGAATTACCCATAGAAAGATTTGGAACTCAATACTCCTTATAACCTTTTTAATGTCTTGTCTACTTGGTTTTCTTTTAGTTATTCAAATTAATTACGACGTTCTCAAATCCCTATACCTTCTTAACTTAAAGATCCACGTAGAATTTGGAATTGCAATGACTTTAGTTGCCATAATACACATCTTATGGCATCTAACCTATTTCAAAAAACTAATAAGGACAAAGAAAACCACCCCCGGCTTACCCAATGAATAAGCGAATACTAAGCTTAGCACTACCTAATATAATAACTAATATAACAGTCCCTTTGCTTGGACTTGTCGATACTTCAATAGTAGGACACCTCGACACCCAAGGATCAAACCTCGACTACATTGGAGCCATAGCAGTTGGCACAATGATAATCAATTTCATATACTGGAACTTCGGATTCTTACGCATGGGAACAAGTGGCTTCACCGCCCAGTCTTATGGCAAAAGAGATTTAAAGGAAGCTATGAATATATTAACAAGAGCATTACTTATAGCCCTTATAATATCTTTATTTCTAATCCTATTACAGTACCCAATAGCACTTGCAGTAAAACGCTTTATTGAAAACAAGAACCAAGTCCTAGACCTTGCAATAAGATATTTCTTTATTGTAGTTTGGGCAGCACCAGCAACGCTTGGAATGTACGCCATAAAAGGATGGCTAATTGGTATGCAAGACTCCAAAACCCCAATGTATATAGCTATTCTAATAAATATGATGAATATTGCCCTAAGCCTTTTCTTTGTCTTCCAATTAAATATGAAAATAGAAGGAGTAGCACTTGGAACTGTCTTTTCACAGTATATAGGGCTGGTAGCAGTTATTGCTATATGGTATTTAAGATATGGAAAGCTCAAGAAATACTTTAACCTAAGAGAAAGCTTAGATATTATTAAGATGAAAGAGTTCTTCAAAGTCAATTCCGACATATTCCTAAGAACAACCTGCCTAATCCTTGTCACAACCTACTTCACCATAGCGTCCTCCAAAATGGAATATCCACTCTTAGCAGTCAATGCAATCCTAATGCAACTCTTTACTCTCTTCTCCTATTTTATGGATGGTTTCGCCTATGCATCCGAATCCTTATGTGGCAGATACTACGGAGCAAAAGACCAAAACAACCTAAAGAAAAGCGTAAAATACATCCTCTTATGGGGTTTGGGAATAAGCATAGTTTTTATGATACTCTATTATTTCTTTGGACATAATTTAATAAGCCTCCTTACCGACCAAAAACACGTCTTAGAAGCCACCAAACCCTATATGGTATGGGTCTTATTGATTCCCCTAACAGGCTTTGTGGCATTCCTCTATGACGGCATTTTAATAGGTATGACCAAAACCGCAATCATGAGAAACGCAATATTTATAGCAACTGCTGCGTTTTTTACATTATACTTTCTGCTTGAACCAAAACTCGGAAACACAGCTCTGTGGATAGCCTTCATTACCTACCTTTTAGGCAGAAGCATATTTATGGCAATACTATCACATAAAACAATATTTGGAAAACAAGATGAAAGTAGAACGCGTTAAAATAACAGACCAAGAGAAAATGGCTATCGTAAAAGAAATACGTATGCAAGTTTTCATTATCGAGCAAAATGTGCCCTATGAAGAGGATTGGGACGAGGAAGAATCAGAAAACTATATAATCTATAACGACCAAGACCAAGCAGTTGGAACCATGAGATGGAGAGACTTGGGAGATATAATCAAAATAGAAAGAGTATCAGTTTTAAAAGAACACCGTGGCAGAGGCTATGGCGAGCTGTTGATGAGATGTGCCTTAGATGATCTAAAACTCATAACCTCAAAACCAATAACCCTACATTCTCAGCTCCTTGCAATACCCCTATACGAAAGATTAGGCTTTGAGAAATACGGCGAAATATTCTACGAAGCAGAAATCCCTCACTATGCAATGAAGTTAATTGATAAACATAAAAAACTAAAAGAGCTAATTCATAACGCCTTGGAAGAAGAGGATAATAATAAGGCTATTAAGCAATTATCTAACATTATCGAAGTTAACCCTCACTTAGTAGAAGCCTATTACGCAAGAGCAAGTCTATATGTTGAGAAAGAAGAAACCCTTGAGAAAGCAATAGCTGACCACACAAAAATAATAGAACTAACACCCTGTGATGGCTTTGCTTATTTTTTCAGAGCAGAACTATATGCAGAAAACAAGGCAACACATAAGGAAGCCATAGCAGACTACAATAGAGCAATTGAATTAGAACCAGAAAATGCAGACTTCTATTTTTGCAGAGCCGAGTTCTATTCAAAAATTAACGAAAAAGAAAAGGCAGAAGCTGATTATAATAAAGCAGAGGAACTAGAGGATACTAGAAAATAAAATTATTACTTTTATCCTCTCATATTAAGTAATAGTATTTACCTTTGTTTTGGCAGTGATGGTGAAATGCATGATATAAAATTCTGCGAGATATTGGTTATGGTTAAGAAGCTAAAAGAGTTATACTTCCAATGGTCTTAAAGCCTAAATGTAAAACCATCTCAGGTATAAAAGTACCAAGTTAACCCAATTAAATCTAATAATATGGAAGATTTTGAAAACAATATAGAAGAAATGTCTGAAGCTGAACTAGAACTAGAAAAGCTTATGGACGAAGCCTTTGAAGAAGTAGATGAAGAAAAAGCTATTGTATTATTTACTAAAATAATTAACCTAGACCCTGAAAACTCCGAGGCATACAATAATAGAGGGCTTTATTATCTACGAAATGATGAACTAGATAAAGCAATTGCCGATTTCTCAAAAGTTATTGAGCTATATCCTGAGGATATTGAGGCATATTATACCAGAGCAAGCGTTTATCTACGTAGAGAAGAAACAGAAAAAGAAGCACTAGCTGACTTCACAAAAATCATAGAACTATCACCCGATGATGCATTTGCATATTGTTTTAGAGCAGATTTTTATGCCCAAAATGAAGAAACATCACAACAAGCATTAGAGGATTATAATAAAGCCATCGAATTAGACCCAGAAGACGCATCTGCCTATATATATAGAGGTAGGTTATATTCAAAAAATAAAGAAACACATAAAGAGGCATTATTTGACTTCAATAAAGCAATCGAATTGCAGCCAGAGTCTTCATCAGGATACATATACAGAGGAGTATTATATTCGCAAAATAAATCAAGCCAAGACAAAGCACTATCAGACTTTAATAAAGCCATAGAGCTCGACCCTGAAGATACCTTCAGCTCCACTTGCAGAGAAGAGCTTTTAAGGACAATGTGATATCAAACAAAGAAAGTTAATCGCTGTCCTTCACCTAAAACGAAACATTCCTTATTTGTGGACTTGGTATGATAATATTGAAATTGGAATCCCAAATACCAATAATGCTTTATAAGGAATGTTTTAGACTTAAAGAATAAGCTGAGAAATCATAATGGATTGTCAAAAAAGCAGAACCAAG
>JAQVXZ010000056.1 GCA_028708845.1 Bacteroidales bacterium | reverse complement strand
AGATTAAGCCTACTTATGATTTCAAACAAGCTGTTTTGGCAAAGGTTAATCATGTTGAGGTAATAAGTCCTGAGAGTTTTAGAAAAGAGATAAAAGATAGAATTGATAAAATGGTAGCTTTAAAAAAAATTAGCCCTTGACTATTTATTATAATCAAGGGCTAATACGATAAGATAGTTTACTTATGTCTTATTTATATATTGTAAAACTTCCTTTTTCTGTTATTATTTCATTTTTCTTTCCTCGATAGCGATACTTAGCTATCCAAACATATGTACCCTGAGGAACTATGTCTCCCTTATATTTACAATCCCAAGCTATTTCCTGATTTGTTGTTGAAAACAGCTTTTCTCCCCAACGGTTAAATATCTGTAATTCAAATTCAACAGGATCGTCAACGTATATTCTAAAATTAGCTATTCTTGGGTCTGGGTCATAAACATAGATTGTGTTTGGTGCCCATAGGAAATGCGTTTTCGAAATTCTTATTATGTTTGTTGTTGAATCTTCACATCCAGCATCGTTTTCAACATATAGGTTTATAAAGAATGACTGAGTTGTATCGGATATATCAAATAAGTGAACAAAGATTGATTCGGTTGAAGTTCCTCCATCACTCAATGTCCATCTCCTTGCAACGCTTCCACTTGTTTCATCAGTAAATATAACTGTTGGATCAAGGTCGTCAATAACTGCAGGGTTAAATGACATTTGTGCCACAGGTAAAGCTTGCACAAAAACCATAACTGTATCAATGTTTTCACATCCAATATCGCTCAATCCATGTGCAAAATACATAGTTGTTTGCTTAGGGCTAACAGTTAGATTCTTTATATTACTATTTTCAACACTAGCATCAACAGGCATTGACTTCCAGAAATAGCTATCAGCATTTCCACTAACATATATTTGTGCAGAATCTCCATAACATATAACTACGTCAGGGTTTGCGTTCACAATAGGTTTATCCATTGCTGTAACCACTACCTTTGCAATAGTCTCACATTTTGCTGTACCATATTTAACGCTAACCTCATATTCTGTTACGTTGTCCACTGGTCTTGTTGTAATTGTTGAAGTAGTCTGTCCTGTTGACCATAAGTATGTACAATTAGGTAATGAAGAGGTTGCTGTTAGAGAGGTTGAATTGCCTAAGCATATTTTGGTTTCTCCACTAATATTAACAATAGGGGCTTCGTTAACAGTTACATTAATAGAAGCTGTTGCCTCACATGTAAATTTATCTGTTAACTTATAGTAAATACGTCCCGAACTCTGAGGAGCATATACTAATG
Organism: Bacteroidales bacterium; assembly: GCA_028708845.1. GTDB lineage: Bacteria > Bacteroidota > Bacteroidia > Bacteroidales > P3 > UBA10566. The sequence continues at coordinate 2,233 of JAQVXZ010000056.1, read as the reverse complement.
TATCATTTGTAGAAATAGGACTGTTAATATCATAATACCATAAAGAAGTACCTGACACAGGTTCTGGGTTTTCATTCCATAACTTTATAATATCATCCTTACATATAGTCATATCATTAGCTAATGAAACCTCGAAAGTACGAGGGTGTACATGTAATGTATCTACCCTAGTACAAATTAATTGGTTATTTTCATCATAATTATCAACCTCAAAAATATAAGTAGTGTTTACATTTGGTGAAACAACAATAGAGTTTGGGTCAGCAATATCTTGGTATGTTGGTGCTATCATTCTATAATGATCCCCTCCTGTTAGTGAAATATTCATACCTGAACCCTTACAAATGGTATCATAACGTCCAACCTTTCCATTATGTGTAATGACGAATGGTTCTAAATCAATTGGTTTAACAAGACAAGAGTCATGATAAAATAAAGAGACTCCATCAAGTCTTTGAATTGTAGTTTCCATTATATACCATTGAGCACCATCAGCTGATGTAGGGTTGGCTATAGTTTGAAAATCATCATTTGAAGCAACAGGAACTCTCCCTCCTCCAGCAGCTGGCCTTCTAAACCACTGTGTCGAGTGGTTTAAGTCTCCCTCAGGTCTAATTCTCCAAGCCTCATTTGTTGCAGTCCATATAGTGTTGTTATATGCTACACCTGCTGCGTTTGTAATAAATGTTGCTTGAGTACCTGTTGGATCTTGTATTCCTAAGGTTGCTTTACCTCCATTTGTTGAAGTACAACAAGGTTTGTTTTGTAAATAAAACTCTATAGTATTTGTTGTTTCATATAATACAAGCATATGAGTAGCAAGTTGAGAAGTATTACCAAAAAGAGGAACTTGATAAAAGCTTAAGATAAGTCTTCTACATGGATATTCACCTGCAATATAGAAATACATTTTTCCCCAGTTATTTGGAACAGAAAAGAAAATATCATGATAAGGAGCAAAAATACAATTTAGAAACTCAGCATTTGTTGATGGGAGAAGGATTCCCGCAGAATAGCTACAAAAATGACCATTACCAGGAAAGCCATTTCCAGATGCTTGAGTTAAATCCCAAGAAAGAACTCCGTTAGACCCAACGGTACACGAATTTAAATTGTTTTGTCCATAAAAAGAGAAAATAAAAGGTTGTGCAGTGTCTGGTTGCCCAAAATCCAAACTCATAACCTCACCCCAAACATCATCCCTTGGAAGTAGATAGTCAACCCTATTTGGATATTCACTAAGAGTAAACGAACAAGGAGGGTTAAAAGGAATAGATTCGTATGTGTAAGTATCTGAAGCCCCAGGAGCATAAACTTTAGGAGATAAAGTAATGGATGGCATATCACAAGTTAATTGTATTGTATCTCCAGAACAATACTGATTATTAGTTAAGTCAAATATTGAGGCATCGGGACAAGAAGACGCTGTTGATGACTGCGAAAAGACATTAAGGCTTAGCAAAGCTGATAAAAATAATAATAATAAAAACTTCTTTTTCATATGTATCTCCAATTTTAAAGTGCAAAAATAGTTATTTTCTACTATTATAACACCATATATTCAATAATGTTTACTATTAAGCTATGAATTCTTTCTTCTCAAAGAGCAAACATAAGATTGAATCAAAGAAAGAATCTACACAATCTTTGTTTTAGTAAATTACTACGAAGATATAGTTTGCTGAATCGCCGTTTCAATACCCGAATCATGCACATGATTCATAGCAAATGATGTGCATCATTTGGGGTGAAAGATGTACATCATTTTATTTAATGAAATTTTATTGGAAATTTTGGTATAAAACATCAAGGACTTAATCCTACAATTTCTATTATGCAAATATACGAAATCTTTCGTTAATTGTCAATGTTTTTTCAAAATATACCATAATTACAAACTATCTCCCTTATTCAACTTTCTAAAAACCTAATATTTCCATTCTATACATTATTATATAAGGCAGCCTCCAAAACATCTCTTTACTATCATAATTTCTTTGTTTCTACTTTTTTCATTTTGCTTCATAAAACCAACCATCACAACTCCCACAACCTTTTTTTTACCCACAAACATTCTAAATTCCAAAAGACCACAAAATAAATCGAAAAAAAGTTTTAAAAATATCTCTATTGTTTTCAACACTTTAGGAACAAATCGTAAAAAAAGAGCAAATAAAAGTATAGAAAAGTTTGTTAGTTATAAAAAAGGTTGTACTTTTGCACTCCCAATCAG
>JAQVXZ010000016.1 GCA_028708845.1 Bacteroidales bacterium | reverse complement strand
ATAATATTCAAGAAAGTAGAAGGGATTGGATGTTAAACAGATTTGAGTATGCAGCAAGAAACGATAGGAAGGTAAAGGATTATAAGCTTTGGCAAGAAGGGATTGATTGCCAAGAAATATTCTTATACGACTATCTTCAACAAAAATTAAATTACATTCATAATAACCCTGTTAAAGAAGAATTTGTAAATTTGCCAAAAGAATATAAATATAGTTCAGCGATTGATTATGCATCAGGGAAAGGAATATTAAAGGTTGAAGTGATAAAATGATATTTATGAATAAGTATCGGATTGAAAATCCTAATAATAATAAAGTGCGGGATTGCAAATCCCGCACGACGGAAAACTTTAACAAATGATCAAATAGATAAAAATCAAGCATATAAAAATTTAAACCTATATAAAGAAAACCAACAGATTAAAAACTATATGCCAGATATTATAAATGATAATAAAAATTATTATAATGCAACAGGTAGTCCTGCAGTATTATATCATGGCTGGAAAGGAGATATTAAAAAATGAGAAAAATAATTTTATGTGTAATAGTATTGTTGTTATACTTTAGTAATAACAATATTTTTTGTCAAGAGAGTAAATTTATAGGTAAGTATAAATTTACTCCTGTTCTCGAATTTCCCTCAGATACAATTATATTGGAATTAAAAGAAGATGGTAAATTTGAATATACCCCTTATATGAATAATTATTTGGGCTTAATGAATTTTTGTCGAAAAACAGAAGGGGTATGGAATCTTAATAAAGGGAGTATAATTATCAATAGTAATCTTCAAAGTACAAACCTAAAGGAGTGTATTAAAAAGATTTCAATATTTGAACCTAAAGATTCCATTAAGATACAATTCATTAATTTTTCAGATAGTATGCCAATTGAAGGAATGTCTATTATTCTTTATAATAAACAAAAAGATAAGAGTTTGATTAGAGAAACAAATAAAGAAGGTGTAATAGTTATTCCAAGCAAAGGATATTATACTAGTTCTTTATTTATGGATCAGGTCGGAAATAAATTGGATATAAGATATTTAAAAGGGGGTAATTATTACCAGATTATATATTTTGATTGTTATCCATATATTTTTATAAATGAGAAATTAAAAATTAATGGAGATCATTTAATAAGAAATAATCAATCAGGAAATATAAAAGAATTATATTTCAAAGTTAATAGGTAATGTATCAGATCAGGGGTAATGTATCAGATCAGGAGTTATCCAAATAACTGATTGAAATACAACAATAATTAAAATTAATTTAGAGAGAAAGGCAGAATAATATTCTGTCTTTTTCTATTTTTATCTTCTAAAACAAGCTTAAAAATGCCAACAAATGAAAGTTTTGATATGTTAAGACCGTTGCACGGTAAAAATCAGCATTAAAGACTAGCAAACAGGTTGTTAAGTCGTTTTTTTGCTTATCTTTGCACTATAAATAAGATGGAACTCACAAGTTTTGCGATCTTGCAGCAGATAAAGATAGGTATAGATTATACTTTACTTATATCAACTATGACTATAATATACGCAATATGACTTACTCAACCAATTGGATAGAGAGATTAAATAGAAATTTCAAAGGAAAGCGTAAAATAGAAAAGTACCAAATCTACAATGTGAGAAAATCAAATTTAGAGGGGGGACTTCTTCAAAAATAAGTTAAGAAAAAATTATTAATAAGCTTTTTGATCAGAATCAGGATTTACAAGATTAAAGGATTTTCATGATTACCACGAAGGGGTGAAAGGTTTGTAGGAAAATAGATTTAATCTAATTGAATTTATATTAAGGAAAAAAAAATTTATATTAAGGAAAAAAACTTTTTTATTAAGGAAAAATCTTTTTTTATTAAGGAAAAATTTTGAGTACGTTTTTTTAGTCGGGACTGTACAATATTTTGTGTAAATGGGAAAGTATAGATCTAAACTCAGAGCACTAATCTGTCCTCAAAGATACATAAAAACTTATTTAAAGAGTGCGTTGGATTTTACAACGGTCTTACTGTGTCTTTATTCCACTACTATCTCATAAACCCTGCCTTCTATATCTTTCTTAGGGTAGGGTAGGAAGTTTTGGTCGTAGATAATGGGTGGCCAAAATTCAGAATAATGATACTCTTGTGTGATAACGCTAAGCATTTGGTTGTTTGGTATCACAGTAAATTTCTCATTCATATAACCAACCACATACATCTTATCGGGGCTTTCGCCTATTCTCCAAATAATTTCATTTGGCTTCCATTCAATTTCATAATAATAATACTCCTTATTGAATATATTATTAGGTATTGTTTCCCTTGAGGTTAGGGCACGGTAGGCATCGTACCAGCGATGATAGGTATAGTCTTTGGAGAGGTAATTATATTTATGAGTTCCTCCATTATAGAAATTCTTAGGACTTGGGCATGATAGGTCCCAGTTGGTGCAAGCCAGTACGCATTCATCCTTATTAAATGGATCATAACCCTTTGGAGCGTCTTTATCGTTCCAGTATTTTGAGGTCTTGATTATCTCAATATCAATTTCAGAATAATTAGAGCTGCTTACTCTTTCGGCTTGGCTTCCATCGTCTTGAGCATATTTAACATAGCCACCCTTATCACAAGTTCTTCTTTGGTTCCACTCTTGTTCCGATTGATATATAAGCCAAAAAGCATTAGTTAATCCACTCCAAACGCCTGATTTATTTAGCTGTGCAGGGAATTTTATCTTTCCTCTAAACTTGCCATAAGTAAATCCAATCCTAGTGCTAATGCCAACACTTTCTTTCTTTGGCTTATCTTTCCTGTCTTCATTGCCAGGATTAATTAGAGAAATATACTTTCCCTCATTATCCACTCTAACTGTCTTTCCAGGATAGTCAGTAATATAAGGATGATCAACAATTAAGCTTTTGCTATTAGTGTATTTCTTTAGGTTAGCATTGTATTCTTTGGGGGTATATGTATCATCAAGGATATCTGCAACCAAGGGTATATTCTTTAAGAAATGAGTCTTTGGTACATTATGAAAGAATTGTTGGTAGAGTGCCTTATAATATAATGAGTCTGTATTGCCAAGCTTTCCATTGTTTGGATGTATCTTAAAGTCTTCATTAGGATATGAAAGGATATCAACATATACTCCGTTTTCAGGAGAGATAATAGCTTTTAGGCTTATAGTTTTTTTTGAAAAACTTGTGCTTATCCCTTTAATACTCTTACCCTTACCATTAAGAAAGTAATCGTAGGGGTTAAGAAAGCCTTTTATAGAGTCTGATATTCCAATATTCTTTATCTCTTTAGGGATTTTCTTTATGGCTTCTTCATCAGCAATAACCAAAAGGAAGCTATAAACTCCTGTTCTTGGATTTCTCTTAAACCTATTATTAGTTTCTCCGTGCTGTTCGTTAAGTTTTAAAGTCCAACAAATATCTCTATAAAGCTGGTCGTCAACTGTAAGTTTGTTCTCTTTAGCTTTAGTCTTTATATCATTAAACCAGTTCTCATCAGCTCTAATCATGTCCATTCCCTTTTGGATTTCTTCTTCCATATCCTTAAACTTAGGGTCTGCTCCATAATAAACTCTTTCGTTTCTTGGGTTTCCAACAATTCTAAAATTATCTTCAATAATGCCATTCTTAGGAACTTCTTTAAATTCTATATCTGTATCTTCCCAAGAACCGTAAAAGTTTTCTCCACTCAAAGGGTTGCTTTCCTCAAACTTATAAGACTCGTTTTGATAGTAAATCTTATAGTATAGCTTCTTATCAGTCTTCTTTGCTCTTGCCTTAAAGTGAAATAGTCCATTAGAAGATTGGTTTTTTGTTGGGATGATTATGCCTTGGGTAATAGCATCGGACAAATCCATTTGCATAAACAAAGTGTCGGAATTGTCTTTCTTTTCTATCGAAGTAATATTAGAGAAGTCTAAACTAAAATCCTTAATAATATTTTCTTTTGTGCAGCTTGAGGTTAGAGATAATAGTAGAAGGGAAATAAATAAATATCTAAGTCTTATCATAATCTTGTTTTTAGAATACATATCCAATTTTAAATGTTGTAGAGTTTTGATTTGTTTTGCCATAAGTCGGGTCTGAAAGAATATTTGTTAAGCTCCTCTTAAGAGATATTCCATATACAAATCTAAATACTCTTAGTTCAAATTCTGTTTGAAGACCAATAAGATTTTGATTTAAATAGTGAGAAACCTTAATACCATTTACCGTTGCTCTACTATCAAGTATATTTTCGTAGAACCCACCAAAGCCTACAGATAAAACAAAATTATTATCAGGAGTTGCAGCCTTTAAAACTAAGATAGCAGGAATGGAAACGCTATGAGCTTTCACCCTTGTTTCATATCTTTTTGCTCCCTTATAATTATATTCTGCTCCTGTCTTTATTGCTAAATATCCATTAAGAGAAAAATGTGCAAAAAAGCCACCAGAATATAAGAAGTCTGACTTTCCTGTCATATTACCTTTATTATAGAAATGATCATTATTACCTCCCCCAAGTTCAAAACCCCAATAGTTATAAGGGATAGGTTTCTTTATTGCAGGGTTCTTGCCTGAGGGTTTTACCTTTTCATCATTAGCAAAATTCTTAACCACATCATAGAAGTAATTTGTAAGTTCTAAGATTCCCTCACAATCTATTAGTTCCGCATCATCCCCTGGCTTGTGATAGGGAGACTTAATCCCTGTTGTAACATGAAAAGCTGGAATGTTCTTATTTAGAAAAGGCATATGGTCTGAGCCAGTAAATAAACTCCTGCTAAAATCTTTAAACTTAATTGTATTATCTCCTTTTAGGCTTAGCTTATCGAAATACTGATAAGGATTATCTAAAAGTCCAATACCTGATATAGTTAGTTTCTTCGATTGCCTTAACCAACCCACCATATCAAGGCTCATCATTAGCTTTGTGTTTTTAGAAATTATTACATCATTATATCTATCCTCACTATTAGCAAAATAAGAGGAACCATTAAGTCCTGTTTCCTCAGAATCGAAAGCAATAATTACAACGCTTCTTTTGAAATCGCCTTTGTTTTTAGCTATCATCCTGCCTAATTCCAAAACCAAAGAAGTGCCCGATGCATTATCATCAGCACCATTATAAACTATTGTATCTATAATTCCAGATTTTGTTTTTGTCTTATATCCCAAGTGATCATAGTGAGCACCCATAATAATAAACTCATTCTTTAATATAGGGTCGCTCCCTTCAATTACAGCGTAGATATTCTTTTCTGTAGTCGTAGTCTTTATGCTTTGGTATTTTGGTTCCATACCATTTTCTTCAAAACGTGAGAAGATATACTTAGCAGCCTTATCTCCGTATTTTGTTCCTGCACTTCTGCCCATTAGGGAATCAGAAGCTAAGACAAAGATATCTTGTTTTATTCTATTAAGGGCTGTTTGAGAAAAGACCATAGAAGAAGTTAAGAGCATAAAGCTAATTAGTGCTGAGAGTAAAATCTTTCTGAAATTCATATTCTTGTAATTTGTTTTATTATTATCTTCCCCAAGTTTCCCTATCCAAACTCCTGTATCCAATAGCCTCTGCTAAGTGATTATTCTCTATTTTCTCACTCCCTTCAAGGTCGGCAATTGTTCTTGAAACCTTTAATATCCTATCATAAGCCCTTGCTGAAAGTCCAAGCATTTCCATTGCCCTTTTCAATAAGTTCATTCCGCTTTCATCAATCTTACAATACTTCTTTTGCATCTTTGTAGTCATTTGAGCATTGCAGTGAATATATTCAAAGTCTTTAAATCTCTCTTCTTGAATTTTCCTTGCCCTAAGCACTCTTTCCCTAATAATATGCGAAGGCTCGCCATCTCTCATTGCCGAAAGGTCTTTGAAAGGAACAGGAACTACTTCAATTTGAATATCAATTCTATCTAATAAAGGACCAGATATCTTATTCAAATACTTAGATACTGTACCAGTTTGGCAGGTGCAAGTTGCAGTTGGGTGATTATAATAGCCACAAGGACAAGGGTTCATTGCCGCAACAAGCATAAAACTTGCAGGATAACGAACAGACATCTTAGACCTTGAAATAGTTATTTCTCTTTCCTCCATTGGCTGACGCAAGACCTCCAATACATTTCTCTTAAATTCTGGTAATTCATCCAAAAATAAGACTCCATTATGCGATAGAGATATTTCACCAGGCTGAGGATTAGCTCCCCCTCCAACAAGTGCAACATCGGAAATTGTATGATGAGGATTTCTAAAAGGACGGACAGAAACTAAGGGTGTATTCTTTGACATCTTGCCTGCAACCGAGTGAATCTTTGTTGTTTCAAGTGATTCATCTAAGGAAAGTGGGGGAAGTATTGAGGGTAATCTCTTTGCTAACATTGTTTTTCCACTGCCAGGAGGTCCAATAAGAATTACATTATGGCTACCAGCTGCTGCAATCTCCATCCCTCTCTTAACATTCTCTTGTCCCCTAACGTCTGTGAAATCAAATTCGTATTCCTCTAAGCCCTTTCTAAAAGCTTCTTCACAATCAACCTCAATAGGCGTTAAGTCCTTTGTTCCATTAAAGAAACTTATAACCTCTAATATATTATCAACCCCATAAACATCAATTCCCTTTACAATTGCAGCCTCTTGAGCATTTGCACTTGGAAGAATAAAACCCTTAAACCCTTGTGCTTTTGCCTCTAAGGCTATTGGTAAGGCACCCTTAATTGGTTGTAGGCTACCATCCAAAGATAGTTCTCCCATAATTAAATACTCCGATATATTCTCCGCAATGGTTTGTTCGGATGCAATCAAAATACCCATAGCAATTGAAAGGTCATAGGCAGAACCTTCCTTCCTAATGTCGGCAGGAGCCATATTAATTATTATCTTTTTACCAGGAATCTTATATCCAAAACATTGCAGAGAAGAAGAAACTCTTTGATAGCTTTCTTTCACAGCATTGTCAGGCAGACCAACAAGGAAGAAACCCACCCCTTGATCAACCGAAACTTCAACACAAACTGTTGTTGCAGTTATTCCACTAATTGCACTTCCAAAAACTTTAACTAACATCTTTATTTAAGTTTTTAACCACCTCTTCCAAAATCTTACTAAACTTATTTGGGTCAGAGGTGTAGTATTCAACACTCTTATTATATTGTTCTTTTTTAATCTTATGCTTTTTCAATACCTCTTCATTATATGTTTTTAGTCTGAGATTTCTAATATCTTGCGAAGTGTCGGCTTTGGAATTAACCAAGGCTTGTGATTTCTGAATATCTGTAAGGATTTCAATAAATACTTTCTCTTCCAAAACATCCTTATTGTCATAGGGAGTTTTAGAACAAGAAATAAAAAACAGAAGAGATATAATTATAATTAGTTTTTTCATTAGACAAAAGTACAAATTATTTTTATCAATTCGTTTACTACGTGTTATTTTAGTAAATTTGCACCCTCGTAATAAAAATAGAATTAAATTATAATAATATATATGGCTTTAAAATGTGGTATTGTTGGTCTTCCTAATGTAGGGAAGTCAACTCTGTTTAACTGTTTATCAAGTGCTAAGGCACAGTCGGCAAATTTCCCTTTCTGTACAATAGAACCTAATATAGGAGTAACAACCGTTCCAGATGAAAGACTAAATGCACTTGCAGAATTGGTTAAACCTCAGAGAATTCTTCCAACAACAGTAGAAATTGTTGATATTGCAGGCTTGGTAAAAGGAGCTTCAAAAGGAGAGGGTTTAGGTAATAAGTTCTTGGGTAATATTCGTGAATGTGATGCAATACTCCATGTGCTTCGTTGTTTCGATGATGATAATATTGTACATGTTGAAGAGGGTATTAATCCAATTCGTGATAAAGAGATAATTGATACAGAACTTCAGATAAAAGACCTTGAAACAATAGAATCAAGGTTGCAAAAGACAGAAAAGCAAGCAAAGACAAATGGAGATAGAGATGCAAAGGTGCTTTTGGAAGTGATGAAGAAATACCGTGATGTTTTGGTTCAAGGACGAAATGCAAGAGAAGTGGTATTTGAATCAAAAGAAGATATAAAGGCAGCAAAGGAACTATTCCTCCTTACCACAAAACCAGTACTCTATGTTTGCAATGTTGATGAGGCTTCCGCAAAAGACGGTAATAAATACTCTCAAATGGTTGAAGAGGTTGCAAAGAAAGAGGGAGCAGGAATATTAATAGTTGCTGCAAAGATAGAATCCGATATTGCAGAGCTAGAACTTTTTGAAGAAAAAGAAATGTTCCTAAGTGAACTTGGCCTTAAGGAAAGTGGAGTTAATCGTTTGATAAAAGAAGCATATAGATTATTAGACCTAAATACATATTTTACAGCAGGAGTTCAGGAAGTAAGGGCATGGACATTCCTTAATGGATGGAAAGCACCACAATGTGCTGGAGTAATCCATACCGACTTTGAAAAAGGATTTATCCGTGCTGAAGTAATAAAATATGAAGACTATATATCTTTAAAAAGTGAAGCAGCATGCAAGGAAGCTGGAAAGATGGGAGTTGAAGGCAAAGAATATATTGTCCAAGACGGCGACATAATGCACTTCCGTTTTAATGTATAATCATAGATAATAAAACATAAAAAGCCCTCATTAATTAAAATAATAAGGACTTAATCTTCAATTAGATATAATGAATATTTGAATAGTATTCAGTTCTGTTGTATTTCTTAATATTTCAAGCAACATGTCTTAAACTTTTTGGATCGGAAACTTAATTTTAGTCCAATATATGTAAGATCGGAAGAGTAATTCCCTGAGCCTATTGTTAGATGATTTGCATCAGTTATTGTGTATTTTCCTTCTTTGATTATATCCCCAATATTATAAGAGAAAATCAAGTCAGTCCCTATTAGTAAAGCTTTAGTAGCAAACTTTAGTCCTGCACTTGCAGATAGACTTTGGTTGAATTGTTTCCCTGATTTATAGGTAAATCGTAGTAAAGGAGCATTATCAAAATCTATTGGCTTGCTCATATCTCCTCCAGTGTATTCTCCTGTTGTATAATTTTCTTCCATAGATGAAAATAAATATGAGAATTCTCCACCTATATTGAAATTATAGAATATATTTTTTATTATTAATCCTTTATATGATATAGAAATAGGAATTGTAAGAGCAGGATGAGAGTGGTCTGTTTCAATAACATATTTAATATCCAGATTATTTGGGAAATTAAGTTTATCGTAAGGAATAAAAAGACTGAATCTTTGAGTTGGGACTAATGAGAATTGAGCTCCTAGAAGGATAGAAAATCTATTTCTTGGGAAGAGGTCATATTGTATTCCTAAATTTGGATTATAGGCATTTACTGGTTCTGGATGAAAGTCACCAACCTTATTACTTAATGAAGGTTGACTTAATCTATTGAGCCCAATAGTTATTCCAACCTTATAATATTCATCAAATTTCTCTATGGAATTTTGACCATATATATTTCCACCCATTAGAAATAAAATTGCAATTAAAAAAACTTTTTTCATAATCTATTCTTATTTATAGTGATAATAATTTTGAAAAGCTACCAAAAAAGAATGAAGCTCTTATTCCAGTATCTTTATTTGCTCTATATTGAGGGAATGATCCCCATGAAGAAAAATACACATCTACATTCTTAGAGTATTCTGAATCCGAATCAAATCCTCTTGTAACAACATAACAATCTTTATCAGAAAATTGAATTTGAAGATTAACAGACATCCTTTTTGCTCTTTTTTTCCATTTCTTCCCAGTTTTTTTATAATTGTTTATTTCTGCAAATCCAGTTCCTTTCCAAGGATAACTGTGAAATCGGACTTTATAAATAACCTTTTCTGAATTATTATTGAAGTAGAAAGATTCTTCTTTAGATTTCCATCTATAGCATTCTACAGTAGGTATGTTTTCAGTTGCTTCTTTATAGGTAACAATCACGTTTGTGTCAGAAAATATAGTTAAATCACCATTGTTTATTTTTATTAATTTAGTTAAATCACCATCTCTAATTTCTATATATCCATCTTTTGAGAATTTAAATATTGACTTTCCAATTATTACTTCTCCTTTATAATTTAATAAAGTCATTTGAGCAACAGAAAATGGGTAAGCTTCATTTAATTTGTCAATGTTGTCAATATTATCTTCTTCAAGAATTTTTTCTTCCTCTGTAGTAAATTCTTTTCTCATAGAATGCTGAAAGTTCATTTTATGTTCAAATTCAATATATGGTGAATCCTCAATAAATCCTAACTCTTCTATCTTATTATTATAATCTTCTTCAGATAAGTCATTATACAGTTTTGTGAATTCTTCTAACTTAATCTTTCTAAGACTATCTAATTCAGCTAATTTACTTTCATAAGCTTCAATGTTTTGAAAAGATAGTAATGTGACTTCTGATTTTTTAATATTATAACTCAATACTTTTGTTGAGTTATAATCTGGATTATTAATATGTTCATCTGAACACGAAAATAATAATCCTAGCAAGGATGCTAAAAAAAGTTTTTTAATCATAATTTTTAATTTAAATTTATGCAATAATATGACATATTTAGCAAATGAACGATTAATTATGTTTAATTATGTTTAATTATGTTTTTCGTATATATTATGTATTTTTTCTGTTTATTATTTTATTACCAGCTTTCATCTTGCATATATTTGACTTGAAATTAAAATACGGTCTAATGGACAAAATTCAGGCTGTTTTTTTTGAGCAATCAGAGGTGTATTATAAATTTATTTCTAATTTTTTTTAGTCAAATAAGAGTAAACAAGCTCTGCTTGGGAGCAACTTGCAAGGGAAAACTTGACTGACTTTGAAAAAGGATTTATCCGTGCTGAAGTAATAAAATATGAAGACTATATATCTTTAAAAAGTGAAGCAGCATGCAAGGAAGCAGGCAAGATGGGAGTTGAAGGCAAAGAATATGTAGTTCAAGATGGCGACATAATGCATTTCCGTTTCAATGTCTAAAGAAAACTAATTGACTTCAATTTTATAAAACAAATAAGCCCTCATTAAGTAATTAATGAGGGCTTTCTTTTTAACTAATTAACCTTTTTTACCAGAAGAAAGCTAAGCCTACTTCTAAATTGTTTTGTGAGAAAGGAGAGTTTTCAAATGCCATATTAACGTTATTTCCTTTGATAGAATGATTAAATCTATAATCATTTGTTGGATAAAGGGTATAAGAAAGACTTGTTCTAAATTGATGCTTATTCCAATTGAAATCAAAAGCAGTACCTATATAAACAAAAGGAGAAACAGCATTTAAGACTTCAAAATCAAGATGATATACTCTATCACTTAAATCTAAAGTATGAGTTTTCCCTTCTATTGAATAATCAGGTTTAGATAAAGTGATATTCATTCCACCACCTAAAGAAGCAAACCAAGATACATTTTTCGACATTAGAACCTTATAGTTAAGGATTAAAGGAATTTCCAAGCTTGTTAATGATACATCATAATTATGCATTGAATAATATCTTTTATTATCTAATGTTGAATAGTCTGAATAGTGAAAATTATAGGTATTATCTCTTAGAGTAAATTTTAATCGAGTAGAGGCAGAAAAACTCTTGCAAAGATCATATTGATATTCAAGATAGAACCCCCAAAATGTAGAAGAAAGTAATTCTAAATTCGAAGTAGGGAGATTGAGAGCTAAAAAAGAATTGTCAGAATTAAATGTATTGGTCTTAAAACTATTCATATCCCTGTTTCCAGCAAAGATATCTGTTGTTAAGCCAAATCCAAAATGATGTTTTGACGACTCTTTATTCTCCACTTGAGATGTTTGTGCAAATAAACCAATGTTTATAAAACACATAGCACATAAAACTAAACTGATTTTCTTCATAGTCTTTTCGTTTATAAGTTAAACTAATTTTATATTGCAAATGTAGAACAATTTTCCAAGCAAACAAGATTTTTAGTGATAAATCTGATATAGTAATTGTCTTATAAAAAGAAAAGAAATTTTCAGAATCAGAATTTACAAGATTAAAGGATGTATAGGATATCTAATTACATAATTAGCAATCAAGAAAATCACTTAATCCTGTATCATCGGCTTGCCGCTTGCTTTAGCAAGAATCTTGATTCAGACAAAAGACGCGATAAATCGCGTCTCTACAGATATAATTTTCTTTATCCTTGAAGTAATCTACTCTTATAAGGAAAGAAAGAAATATAACGAAGAGTCAGTATAAGAATCATGCCATGATATCGGTAGTTTCATGCCATGATTCTTATTGTTTCATGCCATGAATTGACCGATATCATGCCATGAATTGGAGATTGAATCAAAGATAAAAAAGTTTGAGACTTAGTTTTAATTGTTTAAAGCTTCGTTTCCCTCGTGTGGGATGTGTTTCCTACGAAATCTACTGCTAACAAATTGCATAGCAAGCAATCCTCCTCGATAGAGATTTAATTCCCAATAATGTTTTTCAATTTTTCTACCTCATCAAAATAATTACCATATACTAGAATATTAGCATCTCGATTAAATAAAATCACATCAAAATTTCCATAAAGCTTAGTCTTTTCTCCAGAAATATCATAAATAAAATTCCTCCACCGTTTCCTATTACTAAAGTTATATCCATACTTTTCAATATCTAAAATTAGAATAGGATTATAATATCTCTTGCTTTTAAAAAAGTCTCGACTATTATTCTGATATAACCAATCGTCAGTATCAATTACCACTAATTGAACTTTTGAGTTATTATTACGGAACTCTAAGATAGAATCAAAATTTATTCTACTATAAGAACACCAATAATAAAATGATATACATAAGGTATATTCTTTTGGAGGGTTTTGAATCAGTTTTATTAGTTCTTCAGCGTTTACCTTATAGAATAGTATATTAGTATCCTGCTTAAACAGAAAGGTATTATCTATATTTACTAAATTAATCTCTAATGGTTTTGTCTTTTCTTTAGTCTCTTTACTTGCATGTTTATACACTGAATTAATCTGTGTACAAGATGTATTTAAAATAATTAAGGAAGATAGAATTACAAAACACTTTATTATTCTCCCTCGTGCAGGATTTCTATTTATCATTATATAGTATAACTTTCTTTGCATTACGTTGACTTTATATATTATGTATTTTATCATCTGGTTACTGCTTGTCATAGCAATAATCCTTATATTAATTATGAGGTGGACTGTTTGTCTGTTTATTGATTAAGTAAAATAGCAATCTACATAGAAATGGTGATTTATTCACGCTTCAAAGATAGGAAATTGTTTGGGATATTGGGGTGAAGATAAGAGAAAAGAGATTATTAGAATGATGTAAACAAGAATATTATTAGAATAATTAGATTGCAATTATATCAAAAAGAGGAAATAGATGAAAAATTTCTTTAACTTTGCGTTTGATTACTATTAAGAGAAATATGTTATAATTAGAGCTTAAATAGTATTATTGATTAGTAATTAATCAAATAATACTTGAACTGATAGTCTTAACATAGAGTACTTAAAATAAAAAAAACAATAATATGAAAATAGTATCATTATTCTCTGGTGCTGGAGGTCTTGACCTTGGATTTCAAAAAGTAGGATTTGATGTGATATGGGCAAATGAATATGATAAAGAAATTTGGGAAACATTTGAGAAAAACCACCCAAATACAATCTTAGATAAAAGAAGTATTGTAGATATTCCTGTTGATGAGGTTCCTGAATGTGATGGAATAATTGGCGGCCCTCCTTGTCAGAGCTGGAGTGAAGCTGGTGCGATGAAAGGCATTCAAGACAAAAGAGGTCAGTTATTTTACGATTTCATCCGTATTCTTTCTGCGAAACAACCTAAATTCTTTCTTGCTGAAAATGTAAGTGGAATGTTGATTGACAAACATACAGAAGCTTTGAGTAATATTAAAGAAATGTTTAGAAATGCAGGGATAGGGTATGAGCTATCTTTTGCAATGGTAAATGCTTCTGAATACAATGTTCCACAAGATAGAAAACGAGTTATATTTGTTGGGATTAGAAAAGATTTAGATTTCAAATATGAGTTTGAACAGCCCAATTTTCCAAAGCTTACTTTAAGAGACGCTATATACGACTTAAAAGAAACTGTTTTACCTGCACTACCTTTCAATAAAACAAATGGAAATAAATGTTATATTCCTAATCACGAATATATGACAGGTGATTTCTCTTCTATCTTTATGTCAAGAAATAGGGTTAGAAGCTGGGATGAACAATCTTTTACTATTCAAGCAGGAGGAAGACATGCTCCAATACATCCACAGGCTCCAAAAATGAAATTTATAGAACAGAATATTAGAATATTTGTTCCAGGTAAAGAACATTTATACAGAAGGTTGAGTGTTAGAGAATGTGCAAGAATTCAAACCTTTCCAGATAATTTCATTTTTCATTACACTAGCGTTCCAGCAGGTTACAAAATGATAGGTAATGCAGTTCCTGTTAATTTAGCAAAGTTTTTAGCAAGGAGTATTAAACGACAACTAATTGAAAACTCAGCCGTAAATCAAGTCTTAATCAATAAAGCAATTGCAGTATGACAAATATATTAGAAGCAATAGTAAATATTGTAAATAATCCAATTGTAGAAATAATAAACCATTACACAGGAAGAAACAGAGTAAATAATGTAGGCGAAGCATTAGAGACGTTTGTTAAAGATGCTTTTGCAAATACCATACAAGAACAAGACCCTCAAGTTAAAATGACAATTCATAGTGAGAACTTCTCTTGGTTAGGCAGTCAAAACAACCCGCCAGATATTATGATTAGAGCGGGAGACGCTATTGAAGTTAAGAAAACTCAATCATCAGAGAGTGGTTTAGCCTTAAATAGTTCTTATCCAAAAACCACCATACAGTCCAAAAGCACTATGATTACAAGAGAGTGCAAGGCATGTGAGAATTGGGAAGAAAAGGATTTGATTTATTGTGTAGGGCATACTTCTGATACTTCTATAAAGTCTTTATGGATGGTTTACGGAAGCATTTATGCAGCAAAGCACGAAACATACCAACTTATCAAACAAAAAATCACAGAGGGAATCAATGAAATTCCAAATGTCGAATTGGCAAATACTAATGAACTAGGACGAGTAAATAGAGTTGACCCTTTAGGAATAACGAATTTAAGAATAAGGGGAATGTGGCAAATTCAAAACCCAAGACGAGTGTTTAATTATTTACACTCTAGTGGAGATAGATTTGAATTAGTAGCAATTATCCCTACCATTAAATACAACTCATTCCCTGATGATAGCAGAAGAAAAATAGAAAATCTTGGAAACTCAACCCTAACAATTTCTAACGTCAAAGTGAAAGATCCAAATAATCCTGCAAAATTAATTGATGCAAAGCTAATTGTATTCAAGATATAAATACATTCCTTCTTTAAATAATATCAAATAAGAAACTATTGTTTTAGAACAGGGAGCTCTTCTTCGTATTTTTCGGCAAAGGAATAGATTGTTTCTAATAGGGAGTTTAGTCTTTCTATTTCTTGGGCGTAGTATTCTGGGTTCTTGTTTAATCTACTTAGTTGGTCAAAGCATGCAAGGCAGTAGGGTGAGGCGTAGGTGAAAAACTGGTCTGCGAGTTGAACTCGTAAGGGTTCTAATCCCCACTGCTCGGTTATTTCGCATAGACTAATCCATGAGCCTATTAGTTTTTGGGCTGTTAGTCTGTTTTGAGATTGTTCGTAGGGGGTAAGGTCTAAGAAGTAATCCATTTCTTGGGTGAAGTACTTTACTACAATACTCATTAGGGCTTCTGCTTTCTGGTCTTCTTCGAGTAGGGAATAGGCTATTGAGATTTCGGATAGGACATATGGGTAGTTGTGAATTGTGGGAGGGATTTTCTCTATGCAGAGGTTGGCAACGGCAAGGGCTTTTTCTGGTTTCCCTTCTTCAATTAAGAGGTGGGTAAGTATGGAGGTTTGTTGTGCAAATTGTTCTATTATGCTCCTATGTAGTTCGTCGTAGTATATGTTTTTCTTGTTGAAGTTCTTAAATGCGTAGTTGTGCATTAGGTTTTCGTACATCTTATCGGTGGAGAAATTAATGTCTTTTGTTTCAACAATTATGTTTTGTGGCTTTTGCTTTTGAGTGGTTAGTTTATTAAGGAAGCCTTCGTTTGAAATGTACTCCTCAAATCCAAAGATATCATCAATGGAATAGTTGGAGAAGTAGATAGGTCTCTTGTTTATATTGCTTGCTATTATATCATAAACTATCATTGTGCTTTTAGTCATGTCTGAGCTTTCAATATTTATCTCCATAGATTTTAATGAGTCTATATCTATTTGTATTTTGTTGGAAGCAAGGGCGTAGAATCTTGATTTGTTAATCTGTATTGCGTTCTTTTCGTTATACAAATCTTTAAGGGCAGATTTTAATTCAAGGGTCTTATTGCTTGGGTTGATAAAACAAATATTCCAATCGTTATTATTGTATATTTCTTTCTTTGCTATAAGTTCTATTTTATCTGAGCTATAAATTTTCTTTGTCAGCTTTTCAATATATTGTGGGCTATTAAGGAGTTGTAGGTTAATCACTCTAACATCTTGTCTTATTCCTTCAACTTCTTGCAAGTACCAAAGAGGGAAGGTGTCGTTGTCTCCATTTACAAATAGTATTGCATTTTCATCACAGCTCAAAAGAATTGAGGAGGCGAAGTTATGGGCTGTATATCTATGAGAGCGGTTATGGTCATTGAAGTTTTGGGCAAACATTAAGCCAGGTACGAGGAGGAAACAAGGTAAGACGTATTTTGGTTTCCTTACTCTAATAAGATTAACTAACCACTGACTTATGGCAAAGGAGCCAATAGCTACCCATATGCTAAAGGTCATAAAGGAACCAACATATGCATAGTCTCTTTCTCTTGGCTGGTAGGCGTATTCGTTAAGGTAGATAGTTATTGCTATGCCTGTGAAAATAAATAATGCCATAAGGGCAAACCAACCTTTTGTATCTCTTCCTATATGATAGAAAATACCTATTATTGCAAGAAGGAAAGGTATGCCGAAGTATAGATTATTTGCTTTATTAATTCTATGTGAGGGTTGTACATCTGTGCTTTTATTAAGAAACTCGTCAATTGGTTCTATGCCTGTCATCCACTGTCCTCTATGATTGTCGCCAAAGCCTTGTTCGTCATTAGTCTTGCCAACGAAGTTCCAAAGCAAATAACGAGTGTACATATAGCCAATTTGATAGTTGGCAAAGAACTGAATGTTTTGTATCCAGCTTGGTTTGGCTCTTATTGATCCATCAATTACAACAGTATCTTGAGGAATGCCAACCCAGTCAACATAGCCTATTTCGTAGTTTGGGTTATTATAGTTCCACATCCTTGGGAATAGCATCATGAGTTCCCTGTCGAATATTGGCTCAAGTCCTTTTTCTGTTATCTTAAAGTCTTTTGGAGGAAGGGCAGTATAACTTGGACCATAAACTAGTGGAGTTTTTCCGTAAGCCTCGCGGTTGAGGTATGAGGTAAGTTCTTTGGCAGAGTTTGGTCTGTATTCATTTATTGGAGTGTCTGCTTCTGAACGAATAACTAAGACAAAAAATGTTGAGTAACCAATAAGGAAGAAACTTGTTGCAAGGATAATGGTGTTGAGAAGTGGGAGCTTTTTCCAAAGAGATAAGGCAAATAATAAAGCTAATATAAGTACTATTGAGGTTATTGCTAATATAGGGTTAAGGCTTATAAGTTTTAATATGCCTGGGATAATTAGCCAAAGCGTTATGCCAATAATAGCAGAAGATATTATTAGGGTGGTAATTATTCCTGAAAGTGTTCCTTTCTTATAGTGGAAATAAACTATAAGAAAAATAGCTGGCAAAACAAGAAGGGATAGGAGGTGAACTCCAATTGAAAGACCAATCATAAAAACAATGAAGATTATCCACCTTGGGTGAGGTTTTTCATCCCATTTAAGTATTGACCAAAAGGTTATTGTGGTAAAGAGAATAGATAGTGCGTAAACCTCTGCTTCAATTGCGGAGTTCCAAAACGTGTCGGAGAATGCAAAGACTAAGGCTCCAATTGCTCCTGCAATAATATTAGAAATATATTTATTGCTAAAACGATACATTAGCCTAACTATTATCCAGAAAAGAAAGCATATGGTTGCTCCTGATGCAAGGGCGGACAATGAGTTTACTAATATGGGTATGAGTTTGGGGTTAGAGAAGCTAAAGATAGAAAAGAAGGCTCCAATAATTTGATATAGTGGGGCTCCTGGTGGGTGACCTACTTGGAGTTTTGAGCTTGAGAGTATATATTCTCCGCTATCCCAAAACGAAAGTGTAGGTTCTGCACAAAGGATGTAGAGAACTGAGGTTAGTATTCCAATTATCCAACCAATATGATTTACTGTCTTTTTGTATTTTATCATCTTTGCTTGAATATTTAATTGGATTTACCTACCAATTGACGAATGCCTTATTGAAAACGTCCTCAACCAATTCTTCATTTATCTGCTTTATTAATGCCTCTTCAACATCACTAAGAGAAAGACTGCTATCGTAGTCCCTAAACTTGGAGAAGTTCTGAGTGAAATCCATTTTCTTATCTTTCCTATTTACACAAACAACTTTAATAGTAATGGTTAGGCGGTTCTTTGCGGCCTTGTCGTCTCCTTGAATGGAAACTGGGGTTACATTATAGCTAACAATAGTTCCTTTAAAACTAATATCGGCATCATTATTAACAGATTGAAGGTTGGATCCTGAGCTTATTTTATTTATTAGGGCAAGCGTAAGGTCTGAGGCTAGCATTGGTTGTATTATACTTGCTCTATTTGAGAATTGATCGACGCTATAAGTCTTTGTTTCTGGAGAAATAGAAGCTCCTGTAAAGGAATAACCTCCAATACAAGAGCTAAATAAGATTGTAATTACTATACTAAGAATAACTTTTTTCAAATTAGTTTTAATTCTTATTATTTAACTATAAGTTTTTGTGTCTTTGTTCCTTTTGCATCTTTTATTCTAACAAAGTATATGCCTTTTTCTTTAACAGAAACTTTTGTGTTTGGAGAATAATTCATTGGAGGAATAACAACTTGTCCTAGTTGATTATAAACACTAACTTCAACATTTGATTTAACATTTAATCTGAACTCTCCACTAGTTGGATTAGGATAAATAACTAATGGAGTCTTTGTGTCATTAGTTATTTTTTCAAGGCCAATTTGTGTAGTCATTGAAACATCATCTAAAAGTAAGTACCCAAAGCTTGTTGCATTTAAGTCCGCATTCATTGTTATTGCAAGGAAAACTAATTCGGTTGGAGTTGCAGTTGGGTTTAAATACATTATCTCACTTTCAAATGAAGCATATGTTGCCTTCATTGATCCTGTGAATTCTGGAACGTTAGTGTAGTTAGCAATTCCAACAACTTCTCTTGTGCCTGAAGCATTGCTAATAACTAAGGTCGCAAATATGAATTGTTCATAGTTTTCGTTAACTGGGTTCCAGCTATAATAACCACTTACTGTTGTAGGTCTTTCTGTTAATAAAGTTCCATTTGTTATTAGACTTGATAATTGTGTAAAATCAATATTCTCAAAATCCATTTGAGCTAATCCCATTACGTCAAGTGTTCCATTTGTTAGAAGTCCTGGAGCAGTTGTCATACCAGATATAGTCACAGGTAGTGTTTTTGCTGCAATTTTAACTGCAAAACTCCCACTATTAGCATCTGTTGATTTGCTAATATTAGATAGGTTCCCAGCAATTGGAATAGTAAGAGTATTCCAATTTGTAGGAAGTCCACCTGTCCATGTTTCAAACCCTGCATTTAGAAAAGCATTTTGTGCATTCATTGATATTGCTAACAATGAAATTGCTAAAACTGATAATATCTTTTTCATATCTAATAATTTTTTATAGTATTAAGATGCAAATATACGAAGAAATAAATAAATATCAACCTATTTGCTTTAAGTTAAGTATTTCTTCTTTACTAATAACACAATTGATATAAGGTTTTCCTATATCTTCTAATAAAATAAAACAGAATTCATTGTTTATATTTTTCTTATCAGCAGCAAGATAATTTAATATTAAGTCTTTATATTCTTCTAAATCAACAATCTTATAATGCTGTGTAAGATAATCATAAATGGTTTTGGCTTTGTCTTTTGGGAAGGATAGTTTTTGCTGAGATAACTTGATGGCGTAGTAGATTCCTGAAGCTACAGCCTCGCCATGCAAAACGTCTAAACCTTTGCTCAATGTTATGCTTTCTATTGCATGCCCAAGAGTGTGCCCAAAGTTTAAAATCTTTCTTTCATTTTCTTCGTATGGGTCTTTTCTTACAATATCTTCCTTTAAAGATATACTCCTTTCAAGAAATTCATTATAAAATCTTTCATCCTTATTTGGATTTGATTCTCTTATTTCTTGCCAAAGTAATTCGTCCTTAACTATTGCTATTTTAATCATTTCAGCAATCCCATTAAGAACTTGCCTCTTATCTAAAGTTTCTAAGAATTCATTATGGAAATAAACCAAAGTATTATGGTTAAATGTGCCTATTTGATTTTTTATTTCTCCAACATTAACTGCTGTTTTACCTCCAATTGAAGCGTCAACCATTCCTAAAACCGTAGTTGGAATTGAAATATGTTGTATACCTCTTTTGAAAACGGAGGCAAGAAAACCTCCTAAATCAGTGATTACTCCTCCGCCTAATGAAATTAATATGCTATCTCTGTCGGCAGAAGATTCTATCATTGCACTACATAGGTTATCAACAATTGAAAGGGATTTGCTTTCTTCCCCCTCTTCAACTTCTAATATCTCTGCTCCATAGAGCTCTTCAACCTCTTCAATTAAGATAGGCAAGCAATGTGTGTATGTGTTTGGATCCAGTAATATAAATTTCTTAGAATTAGGTCTTAAAGCAAGAAAGCTATTTAAATCACTTAGGCTTTTATGAGTTTCTTTAAAATGTGACTCCATATATTACCCGAATTTTGATAAAAATACAATTCTCATTAATCTAACTTCTTCTTCGGTATATTCATCTTCTCCAAGTTCCTCAAGGATTTCATGAATATTATCATATTCCGACTCTCTTAATAGGTCTAGTATTTCTTCTTGATGGTATGGATCAACCATCTCATCAATACAATATTGAATATTAAGCTTTGTTCCTGAAGCAATTATACTATCAATTTCTGTTAGAAGCGCATTCATTTCAAGGTTTTTGGCTTGAGCAATATCTTCTAGTGGTAGTTTCTTATCAATACTTTTAATAATATATACCTTTAAGCCTGACTTATTAATAACACTTTTTACAATTAGATCTTGAGGACGCTCAATCTCATTTTCTTCAACATGCTTCCTAACAACATCAAGGAATGGTTCGCCATATTTCTGAGCCTTACTTGCTCCAACACCAATAATTTGACGCATCTCATCCATATTAATAGGATATTGAATAGTCATATCTTCTAAGGATCTATCCTCAAAAATCACGTATGGTGGTA
This sequence comes from Bacteroidales bacterium, assembly GCA_028708845.1. GTDB lineage: Bacteria > Bacteroidota > Bacteroidia > Bacteroidales > P3 > UBA10566. The sequence goes on along the minus strand of JAQVXZ010000016.1, from coordinate 34,545 downwards.
GATTTTCTTTGGTAGCTATTTTCTTGCGTAAGTCTTTAAGGATGCTAAACAAAACTTTGTCCACACCTCCTCCATCTGAACTTGAAATTATTGTAGCATCAAGATCTTCGTAATCGCTTTCAAAATCATGATCCTCTGATACAAGAATAGTATAAGATTTCTTTAGGAAACGGTATCCCTCTTGAGTAATCTTAATTATACCGTAGTTTTCTATTTCTTTTAATAATAACCCTTCAATTAATGCTTGGCGAATAACAGCCTTCCAATAAAGGAATTTCTTTTCCTGACCAATACCCCAATTAGGAATGTTCTTAAAAGATTTTGTTTGTGCATTGCTAATACCAACAATAATATTAGCTATATCAATTGCTTTAAGTATCTCTTTAACATCTACAACAGTTTCAAGGACTATTTCAATATCTTCTGTTGCATCTGTCTTTGGTTTTGGATTCAAACAATTATCGCAAGACCCACAATTGTCTTGTCCATAATCTTCTCCAAAATAATGCAGTAAATTAATTCTTCTGCATACAGAGCTTTCAGCATAAGAAATGGTTTCATCCATTAATTGAAGTGCAACTTCCCTTTCTGCAACTGGCTTATCGTTTAAAAACTTTTCAAACTTAATAATATCTTGTTCTGAGTAGAAAGCAATACATTGGCCTTCTCCGTCATCCCTTCCAGAACGACCTGTTTCTTGGTAGTATCCCTCCAAGCTCTTAGGCATATCATAGTGAATAACAAACCTAACATCAGGCTTATCTATTCCCATTCCAAATGCGATTGTAGCAACTATCACATCCGACTTCTCCATGATAAATTTATCTTGGTTCTCTGCTCTTGTTGCAGCATCAAGTCCGGCATGGTATGGAAGAGCTTTAATTCCGTTTAGTATTAATGTCTCGGCAAGCTCCTCAACCTTCTTTCTGCTTAAACAATATATAATTCCTGATTTTCCATCATTCTCCTTAATGAAACGGATTATCTCCCTATTCATATCCACATCCTTCCTAGGCTTAGGGCGTATTTCATAGTAGAGGTTTGGACGGTTGAAAGAAGAGATAAATACATTGGCGTCATTTATCTCCAAGTTTTTCATAATATCTTGTTGAACCTTTGGTGTTGCAGTAGCAGTTAATGCAATAATTGGAACATTCTGACCAATTGCATCAATAATAGGCTTCATTCTCCTATATTCAGGACGGAAATCGTGTCCCCATTCAGAAATACAATGAGCCTCATCAATTGCGTAAAAGGAAATATCTATATCACGAAGGAAATCAGCATTTTCTTCTTTATTTAAGCTTTCAGGTGCTACGTATAATAGTTTGGTTACCCCACTTGTCAAATCATCCTTTACCTCTTTTACTTCCATTTTAGAAAGTGAAGAGTTTAGAAAGTGAGCAACTCCACGCATGGAGCCGAATCCACGAATGGCGTCAACTTGGTTTTTCATTAAAGAAATCAAAGGAGATACAATGATTGCGCAACCTGGGAGAATTAATGCAGGTAGTTGATAGCATAAAGACTTTCCTCCACCTGTAGGCATAATTACAAAGGTATCATTTCCGGCAAGTAAGCTTTTGATTACCTCTTCCTGTCTACCTTTAAATTTATTAAAACCGAATATTCTTTTAAGTTCGCTATGTAAGTTAACATCAGTTGTTTTTATTTGCTTTTGGGCCATTTTGTTTCTTTCGTTTTTCTATTATCAAATATATTATGTACTTTTGTCGCTACGAAAAAAGAAGCAGTATTATATATTAATTATGCTAAATTACTGCTTTTTTCGATACAATACCAAAATATACATAACTTTTTTGAACGTGAAAACAGCACTAGATATTAAAAGCATTGCAATTCAGACAATTGAGAAGGAGTCTTTAGCGATAGAGAAATTAATGAATAACATCAATGACGACTTTGTTAAGGCTGTTGAGCTAATTTTCAATAGTAAAGGCAGAGTGATAGTAACTGGAATTGGCAAGAGCGCAAACATAGCAACGAAAATAGTATCAACCTTTAATTCCACTGGCACTCCTTCAATATTTATGCATGCTGCTGATGCTATTCATGGAGATTTAGGAATAATACAGCCAGATGATGTAATAATATGTATATCGAAAAGTGGTAACACTCCAGAAATAAAAGTATTGATTCCCCTTATAAAGAATTTAGGAAACAAATTAATAGCAATTGCAGGTGAACCTCAATCAATGCTAGCAATTCAATCGGATTTCTTCCTTAATGTATATGTTGATAGAGAGGCTTGCCCAAATAATCTTGCACCAACTTCTTCAACAACAGCTCAACTTGTTATGGGAGATGCCCTAGCAGTATGTCTCTTGGAATGTAGAGGATTCACAGCACAGGACTTTGCAAAATATCACCCAGGAGGAGCCTTAGGAAAGAGATTATATCTAAAAGTATCAGACCTATATCCAAATAACGAAAAGCCAGAAGTTGAACTTGAAACCCCACTTGCTCAAACTCTTATTGAAATAACTTCAAAACGCTTAGGCTGTGTTGCGGTTGTTGAAAACAATGAGATAAAAGGAGTAATAACTGATGGAGACCTTAGGCGTATGTTATCAAAAAGCCTTTCCTCAGACAATCAAAAGGCTAAGGATATCATGACAGTAAATCCTAAAACGATTTCAAAGGATAAGTTTGCAGTTGAAGCCCTAACCCTAATGAAAGATAATCATATCACACAGCTACTTGTTGTTGATGAAAATAATAAATACGTAGGCGTTATTCATCTTCACGACCTAATAAGAGAAGGAATAATTTAGCTTGATAATAAATTTACGCTCTTGTAAGCTGAGATAGTAAAATGAAACGAAGAAAGAATTCCGTGAAACGAAGAAAGGATTCTGTGAAACGAAGATCTAGAAAATTAAAACGAAGATTCAGAAAACTAGAATAAGGATTAAATTAAAAAGAGATTTCATATAAATACGAAATCTCTTTTTTGATATTAACTTTTCTAAGGGTACGCGATGGGATTCGAACCCACGACCAATGGAACCACAATCCACTACTCTAACCAACTGAGCTACGCATACCATGTAATTATTTAGGTTTGCAAAGATAGATAGTTTTTTCATTACTAACAAAATATTCTGTATTAATTTTAATAATTGAAGATATACCTATATCTTTGCCAGCAAAATAGACAGAATTGATAAAGAAAATACTACATACATTTTTAACAAAGATTGTTTCTTCTATAATAGGCTTTCTTACCATAATTCTAATAAGTCAATCTATTGGTGCAGAGGGAAAAGGAGAGCAGTCTATATTCCTTTTCAATATTGTTATCCTAATGCTTTTTGCAACTCTTATTGGCAATTCCACCCTGATTTATTTAACTCCTAGACATAAGTTTTCCGATCTTTTCTTTCCTGCAATTACTTGGATTATCCTATCTATATCAGCCTTGTTTTTAGTCTTTGTTTTCTTACCTAATTTCTTAGTTCTCTATCCTTTTGAACTCTTTGTAATATCATTTCTAGCCTCGTTAACAGAAGTAAATACTTTTATCCTAATAGGAAAAGAAAAGGTCAGAGAGGCAAATAACCTTAAGCTATCATCACAGCTTATATCTATACTATTCTTGTTTTCATTGTTTTTATTCGATAGGTTTGACAATTCCTATATCTATGTTATTTCATTATTAATAGGTTATTCAATAAGTTTGTTTTTTGGTTTTTACCTTCTAAGAGATGAGTATAGAAATCTTAAGCTTCCTCTTCTAAAAGACTTCTTACAAATGCTGAAAAAACTGTTTCGTTTAGGTGCAATTAAGCAATTAGGTAGTATTTCTCAACAAATGAATGCAAGACTATCCTTCTACTTAATAGCTTTTTATTGTGGAAACAAAGCATTAGGAGTTTTTTCAAATGGGATAAGCATATCGGAGGCCGTCTTGATGTTTGGAATAAGCCTTGCACTGGTTCAATACTCTAAGCTATCAAATATAAAAGATGAGGTTTATGCAAAGAGGATTTCAGTCTTGATGACAAAGGTTAATATAATATTTACAGTTATCGCTCTGGCGTTCTTCTCTTTTCTTCCAAAGGAGGTTTATGTTTTTCTTTTTGGACAAGAGTTTTCAGATATTAGGCAGGTAATACAAATCCTTTCAGTCGGCATTTTATTATTAAGCATATCAAGTACTTTCACTCAGCATTTTGCTTCAAAGGGTAACTTTACAATTGCAACATCTGCATCCTTAGTAGGTCTGATTTCAACAGCTGTCTTTGGGTTTTGGCTGATTCCAATCTACGGAATATGGGGTGCGGCAATTACTACAATAATATCTTATAGCACTTCATTCTCCATTGAATATTATTATTTCAAGAAATGGACTAATACTAGATTCTCTGATTTCTTAATATCAAAACAAGATATAAAAGAATTTTCATCCTTAGTTAAGGGTTTAATTAAATAGGATAGTAAATAGATTGTCTTTTAGATAAAGCTTAGATTATTCCTCTAATATCCGCAATGTTTTTGATATTATGGCGGTCTAAGTACTGAGATATTCCATAAACAATTTCTTGGCTAATAGCAGGATTAATAAAGTTTGCAGTTCCAACCTCAATAGCAGTTGCTCCTACCAAAATAAATTCAATCGCATCTCTTGCATTCATTATTCCGCCAATTCCTATAAGTGGTAATTTGGTTTGTTTTGCAACTTGCCAAACGCAGCGAAGAGCTACTGGTTTAATAGCAGGTCCCGATAAACCACCTGTTACGGTTGAAAGTAGAGGTTTACGTTTTTCTGTATCAACAGCCATTCCAAGTAATGTATTAATTAGAGATAGAGAATCTGCACCCTCACCTTCAGCTGACTTAGCTATCTCAACAATACTTGTAACATTTGGACTAAGTTTTACAATCAAGGTTTTATTATATACTTTTCTAACAGCCTTAACAACTTCTGCTGCCATCTTAGGGTCAGTCCCGAAGGCCATTCCACCTTGCTTAACATTAGGACAAGATATATTTAATTCAATTCCAGGGATGTTTTTCAGCTCGTTAATCTTTTCAGCAACTTCAACATATTCTTCAACACTTGAACCCGAAACATTAACAATCATATTTGTATTAATATCCTTAATCTTATTATATAGAGTATTGCAGAAATAATCTACCCCTTTGTTTTGAAGACCTACAGCATTTAGCATACCAGAGCTTGTTTCAGCCATTCTTGGATAAGCATTTCCTTCTCTGTTTCCTCCTGTTGTAGCCTTAACAACAATTCCTCCTAAAGATTCAAGACTCATAAAGTCTTCAAAATCGTATCCATATCCAAATGTTCCTGATGCGGTCATTACTGGATTTCTTAATACCATATCTTTAATGGTAACCTCTAGTCTCTTATCTGCATTATTCATCGTCTTAGCTTAAAAGTCTTTTAATTCACTTGAAAGAAATATAGGTCCTGTTACGCAAGTCCTTTTGTTACCTAAGTTGGTATCAACAACGCAGCATAAACAAACACCAAATCCACAAGCCATCTTATGTTCAAGTGAAACATAACAAGGGATGTTCTTTTCCTTAGCATGTTTTGAAATAGCCTTCATCATAGGGGTAGGACCACAACAATATATTGCATCAAAATCTTCTTCTAAAATCTTATGAGAAGTAACAAGTCCTTTAAGTCCACAAGAACCATCTTCTGTTGCAATATGTAGATTGGAAAGAGACTCGTATTCTTTCTTGCTAAACAAGTGGTTAACGTCCTTGCAGCCAATTAGGATGTCGGATTTGATTTGCCTTTGTTTTAAAACCCTTGCAAGATAAAGTAGGGGAGCAGCACCACAGCCACCTCCAATAAGAAGAACCCTGTTGCCAACAATTGTAAATCCATTACCCAAAGGGAAGATAAGATTTACTGTATCTCCTATCTTAAGGTTTGAAAGTTGGTCTGTTCCTTTCCCAACAATTTGAATTAGAAGAGAAATTTGATTCTTTTCAATATCAACATCGTGAATTGAAATAGGGCGGCGAAGAAAAACATCTTTATTCCCCTCAACCAATATCTCAACAAATTGCCCTGCCTTAATCTCAGGAAGAGTTTCTGGATATTGAAGCTTTAATATAAAAAGGGTTGAAGTAATTGTTTCATTTTCTACGACTATAAAGTCTTTACAATATCTCATTGATTTTATTTATTATCATTTAAAAAGGATAAGGGGCTATCTTATAATTAATTCGATTGCAAATTTACTGCTTTTATTAACTTCAACAAATAATATTGCGAGAAAACAAATTAATTAATACCTTTGCAGTTCACTTTTAAATGCTTAATCTATGAAAGCAAAGCTTCTTATCATTATTCTTTTTATAGCAAGTCTTATTGTTTTTGTTTCTTGTGAGGTTGAATTTAACCCTAATGGAGACTGGAAAGAAACAACAATAGTCTATGGAGTCTTAGACCAAGATGCCGATACAAACTTTATTAGAGTTCAGAAATGTTTCTTAGGAGACGGTAACTATATTCAATTTGCAAGAGAAAAAGACTCAATTTACTACAAACAAGATGAAATAGAGGTTAGTATTTATGGCTTCTACGATTGGGAAACCTCAGGATGGGATACAACGAAAGCAAAACAAACAATTCATTTCAACTATACTGAAATCTATTCTAAGCCTGAGGGGGAGTTCTATTCAGAAACAGCTCCAATATATTTTACGAAAACAAAACTAAACGCTGACTTTACTTATTATCTTGTTGTTAGAAACCATAAAACAGGAAACATAACTACTGCCAACACTAGGCTTGTTTCCGACTATAAGGTAACAGGTCCTTCTGGATCTATTTTTGGCTTTAACTATAATGCAACCTATAATGCAAATATCTTAACTTGTAAATGGGTAAGTGCTACCTCTCCTATAAAAGGTGAAATGGCACGTTCTTTCCAACCAGCCATTAGATTTAATTTTATGGAAAACGGTAATCGTTCTCATATTAACATAAGTTCTAATTCCATTATAAATCCATTTACAGATACAGATAAAACACTAGAATATAAGATTTTTGAAGCAGATGTTCTTTTCCAAATTAAAAATAAAATTTCAGAGAGGGGAAATGCATCTCGTTCATTTATGAATGATTCTCCCTCATTTGAGATCTATGTTTATGGCTCTGGTGAGAGCTTAAAAGAATACATTGATAATAATGCACCATTAGTATCTTTGACCGAAAAACCCTTATATAGCAATATCGAAAATGGAACAGGCATTTTTTCTTCTCGCCGACTTCATATTAAAAAAGGATATACCGAATGGTCAGAAGCCTTTGAGATGACGATAAAAAGTTATGGTATTGGCTTCTAATTTAGATTGAAAATTAGATAATGCTGAAAATTATTGTAACTTTGCACCCCCGTTTAAAATAATAATAATAAATAGAAAAATAGATATTTTATATGAAAGTAACTAAAGAAAATACTGGAGATTTAACAGCAGTTTTAACAATAAATATTAGTGAAGAAGATTATGCTCAAAAGCTAAATGAGCAATTAAAGACTCACCGTCGTAAAGCAAATGTTCCTGGATTCCGTCCTGGACAAGTTCCAATGGGGATGATTAAGAAAATGTATGAGATACCTCTTAGAGCTGATATTATTGAAAAAGGAATGTCAGAAGCAATGTATAAATTCATAGATGATGAGAAGATACAAATAATGGGCTATCCATTAGCTAACGATGAGAAAACTAAAATTGATTGGGAAGCTCAAAAAGATTTTACTTTCTATTTCGATATAGCACTTCAGCCTGAATTTGAACTTAATTTAGACAAGATAGAAGAAACTTATTATAATATAGTACCATCTGATGATATGTTAGATAAGTTTATAGAAGACCTTCAAAGACGTTTTGGTCAATTTTCTTCTCCTGAAAAAGTAGAAGAAAACGACTTAGTTTATGGAGAACTTTCAGAACTTGATAAAGACGGAAACATTAAAGAAGATGGAGCATTGTCTACAACTTCTTTGGCAGTTAATATGATTGCTGACAAAGAAATCCAAAGCCAGTTTATTGGTAAAGAAAAAGATGCTGAAGTTGTTTTTAATCTTTCACAAGCTTTCCCTAACGAAACAGACAGAGCAGCAATGCTTAAAATGGATAAAGAAGACGCAAAAGATCTTAATCCTAATTTTAAATTCCTTATCTCATCAATTAATAGAATAGCTCTTCACGAATTAAATGAAGAATTATTTGAAAAAGCATATAAAGCAGAAGGAATTAAAACCATTGAAGACTTCCGCAAAAGAGCAACAAAAGATCTTTCAGAAACATACAGAAGAGAATCAGACCGTTTCTTTACCAATGAAGCAACTCAAAAGATTGTTAAAGGATGTGCATTTGAACTTCCAGATGAGTTTATGAAACGCTGGCTGGTTTCAAACAGCCAAGGAAAACTAACAATGGAACAAGTAGAGTCTGAATACGAAATGTATAGAGATAGTTTGAAATGGCAGTTAATTGAAACTAAACTAGTAGAAAAGTTCAATTTAGAAGTAACAAAAGACGAAGTTAAAACATATTTCAAAGAAGCTCTTTTAGGTAACTACTTCCCAGAGGGAGAAAATGAAACCGAAGAAGAAACAAAGCAAAGACTTGATGCTATGGAAAACGTTTCTGAAAACATGATGAAAAATCAAGACCAAACCAAACAAGTATACGATTATCTTTTCGACCAAAAACTAACAAAAACTCTAAGAGACAATCTTAAAGTTGAAGAAAAGTCAGTAACAGTTGAAGAGTTCACAAAAATGGTTCAAGACCAAACAAAATAAAATAATAAATTGCATAAAGCTGGATTTGTAAATATAATTGGTAACCCTAATGTTGGGAAATCAACCTTAATGAATGCATTAGTGGGTGAGAAACTTTCTATTATCACCTCTAAATCGCAAACAACACGTCATAGAATCATGGGACTATTGAATGGAGACGACTTTCAGATAGTCTTTTCGGACACTCCTGGAATTGTAAACCCTCATTATAAGCTCCATGAATCTATGATGCATTTTGTAAATTTAGCCCTACAAGATGCAGATTTATTCCTCCTAGTTACAGAAGTAGGGGAAACCCTAAAGAATCACGAGACCTTAGACAAGGTAATCAATTCTGAAATTCCTGTAATACTATTAATAAATAAGATAGACCTTTCAAACCAAGAAGAAGTTGAAAAGAAAGTAGAATATTGGCAAAACGAAATACCTCGTGCTATCATTATTCCTACCTCTGCTACTGAAAACTTCAACCTTGATGTAGTCTTCAATAAGATATTAGAACTACTACCAGAAAGCCCTCCTTATTTCCCAAAAGACGAGCTAACCGACAAGTCAATGCGTTTCTTTGTTTCGGAAATAATACGTGAAAAGATATTAATGTACTACCAAAAAGAAATACCATATTCTTGTGAGGTTGTTGTTGAATCATTTAAGGAAGAAAATAATATCAATAAGATATCCACAGTAATATATGTTGAGAGAGACAGTCAAAAAGGAATAGTTATTGGACATAAAGGCTCAATGTTGAAGAAAGTAGGTACGGAGGCAAGACTAGATATAGAAGAATTTACAGGAAAGAAATGCTTCTTAGAAATTCATGTCAAAGTATTGAAAGACTGGAGAAATAACGATAACTCACTAAGACGTTTCGGTTACGACAATAAATAGATTTATAAGTTAAGAGTGAAAAAGTAAAAGGTATGAGTTGAATATAATTTAGCTTGACATCCCTTTTAGTTTTTCACTCTTTCTTTTTCACTTTTACCTTTTAGTTTTTACCTTTTCACTTATATAATATGTACGATTTAATAATAATAGGAGCAGGAGCATCAGGCTTGATTTCAGCAATAGTAGCAACACGTCAAGGACAAAGAGTACTATTAATAGAGAAGATGTCGCAAGCAGGAAGAAAGCTTCGCATCACAGGAAAAGGACGTTGCAATCTAACAAATACTCTACCCCTTAAAGACTTTCTTAAACACTGCGGTTCAGAACCAAGGTTTCTCTACCCTTCATTCAATCAATTTTTCACCAAAGATGTAGTTAAATTCTTTGGAGACTTAGGAGTTAAAACCGTTGAAGAAAGAGGCGGAAGGATATTCCCACAATCAGGCAAGGCACAAGATGTTTTCTTAGCCCTTATCAACGAGTTGGAAGACTCCGATTGCAGAATATTAAAAGATACAGAAGTAACTAAGCTAATTGTTGAAGACGGTAAAATCGTAGGAGTTCAAACAAAAGGCTATAAACCACAAACATTCAAAGCCCCAAAAGTAATCCTTGCAGCAGGAGGAGAAAGCTACCCCCTAACAGGAAGCCAAGGCGATGGAGTTCGTTTAGCAAAAGAAGTAGGACATAATATAATCCCAACCCTTCCTTCACTCGTAGGACTAAAACTAAAACATTATAACGGAGAACGCATAGACCCATCCATAATAGGCTTTGGCGTAAGAAACGTTAATGCAACCATAACCCTTGAATCAGGAAAGAAAGTCTGTGAAGAGTTTGGCGAGCTAACCTTTCGTGAAAATGGAGTAGAGGGCCCAATCATCATAACCCTTAGCAGGCAAATCGCAAGACTATTATCCCAAGGCGAAAGACTATTCCTAAACATAGATTTCAAGACAGCACTATCAGAGCAAGAGCTTGATGAAAAACTCCTAAGCGAACTAAACATAAGAGGGAAAGAAGACCTAAGATCAGTCCTTAGAGCATTCCTTCCACACGAGTTAATCTATCTTGCAATCTATCAAACAGAATTAGACCCAAGAAAGAAAGCAAGTTTTGTAACCTCACAAGAAAGAAAAGAAATCTTAGCCTTCCTAAAACGTTGTCAATTTGAAATCATAGGCGACTTTGGTTTCGAACAAGCAATAGTAACCCAAGGAGGCGTAGACCTAAAAGAGATAAACCCAAAAACCTTAGAGTCAAAACTAATCAAAGGCTTACACTTTGCAGGAGAAGTAATGGACTTAGACGCCGACACCGGTGGTTTCAACCTACAAATAGCATTCTCAACAGGATATTTAGCTGCACAAGTAGCAGAAAAAGAAGATTAAAGAAATTGTTTGTTAATTATAAGATTGAGGATTAGTATATAATACTATGTTTAGGAATAAAAGACAATTACTATTTTACTCATTACATAATGTACGAATAAGCAGAGCACCTCTTCTTTTCTAGTTCTTCAGAAGTTGCTTTTTTAAAAATTACCACATTATGCTTCTTAGTATCATTTGTAGATACTTTAATATCCTTTTTGCTTTGTTTGTTTATTTTATGTTCCATAACATGTTCTACTTTGGTTGCAAAAATACAACTAAATTCTATCCTGTCAAGATATTAGACGATAATTATTCTTAATTTATTGTATTTAGTAAGGAAATAATGCATGATTATAATAATCAATTTCATTTAGGTTACTATAGACTTTACCATCATCCATTCAGTTTTCACTCACTCAATCTTAAATCTTCATTTTAATTCAATCTTTAAAATATTTTCAAATAAGTTTGTTTAATTGAAAAATGTTTTTATCTTTGAGGTGTTAATATTTCCATCATGAGAGATTTTTTACAAACAGTACAACCTATACATACAGAGAATAAATTCCCTGTATGTATGTATGTATGTATGTATGTATGTATGTATGTATGTATGTATGTATGTATGTATGTATGTATGTATGTATGTATGTATGGGATATTCTACTTGTGTAAAAACAAATTCGTATGACTTAGGTTTTCAGAAAGCTTCTAATTCATAAGCCTTTTTCTGAAAACTTATAACCGATTACCTTTACAATAGGCTTCCTTTATATTAAAAAATAAAAAATATTAACAATGAAACAATATAAATATATATTAGCAATTGCTATTTTAGCAATATTTGCAGTAGGATGTACTGATGAAGAACAAATTACAAATGGTCATACATCTAATTTTTTAAATAATAATAAATCTAGTTATCAAATTGATAGTATGATGTACTATAACATTGAAAATGAAGAAGCATTTGTTCATAATAAATATTGTGAATATGAAAAAAATAGCTTTATGGATTCTGAAATGATATCTTTAATCAATCACATTGATGTTTTGTTAAAGAAAAATCAAATATCTAAAAATAATTATACTATCAAAGAAGCAGTATTTGTTATGGAGACTTATTTTAATTATGCGATAGTTGATAAGCAAAAACAATTTGACACTATAAGTTATGAAGCGCAAAACTTTAGTTTTACTGTGGATTTAAATTCAAATGGTGTAATAAATGCAGATGAATTGAGAAAAAAATACATGTTAGTTGTTCAAAACATTTTGTCAACTATGGGTGAACATTTCCTTCAATATTCAGACTTATATGTTACTAATAAAACATCATCCTCAGTTACTTTTGAATTTGGAATGACATCATTCGCCAAAGTAGGAGCAAATTTTAGTAGAGGTATGATAGTGAAACAATATGGAGAAACACTTTCAATCCCTAATAACACGGCGTCTGATTGGAATTATATTAACAATAATGAAACTGATGAAGTTTTCAGATTTTATAGTAAAAAAAATGTAAACGATTTCTACATTAATTATTTAACCATAACTTCTCCTCTACCTTCTACAAATGGGTATTTGTTTGCACAGTATATGAGTTCAACATGGTTTACACAAATAAATAATGCAATGAATTTTGTTTATCCTATTGGTTATAATTCCGGAATTGGCAGTTTGGTGAATATGGTAAACGCAACAATTAGAGCATCAAATTTCCTTTCATCTTTACTTATTAACAATCCTTCACAATATACTAATACAGATATTATTCCTAAATGCCGAAGGATAGAAGATGTTTACCCATCAAAGAAAATTCAGACACATGCATATATGCATCAGATGAAATTTGGTCTAAAGGTTTCGGATGTCATAAGTACTTTTTTACATAACTTAACAGTTGATACGAATATTTTTATTTAATTGATGATACCCATGAGAAGATTGTTTTTTTTAATCCTAATATGTTTAAGTATTGGTGCCAATGCGCAAATGTTCATAACATCATATATTAATGATAGTGTTGAAATAAAAGAGAAGGCTAATGTTCCATTAGGTAATTATAAGATAATGAATTATGATAATGATGGTTATTGGTCTAAGGTTTCAGATCATGAAATTATTAATTATAATGACACCTTGGGAGAGATAGGTTGTGTTGAAATGTCAATACCAAGAGATTATCAAATCAAATATGGTAATAGGTTGTATTTATTAAATTATGCATGTCATGATGAAATGGATACGAATTTTTTATTCACCACTGTAGTAGATTCAATTTCTTTTTTTTATTATGATATTTCAAGTCGAACAGAGTCTTATGTTAATATAAATGATAGTTTAGTTGAATTTCTTTATCGTTATATCTTTCTTGAACAATCAAAAGAAATAGCAATTGTTTCTGCCCCTCGAATAGATATTATGGATAGTAATAGTTTGATAAATGCAAATCATTTCAAAGTAACTATTATAGATACTCTTGGTAATGTTTTGAGATATAATAATTTTAATAGAAGATTACATGATTTCAATTTCGATGAGCAAAGTAATGATATTATAATTAGTGGGAGAGAGACTGGTACTAGCTATAGTTCAACAAAAATATATTATATTAATAAGTCGTCTTTAGAGTTAGTAGATAGTATAAATACTGATAGAGATTATTTATTTTTAAAAACACTCAACGATTCAATAATTTGTGGTATAAATGCTTATTATGGAATTAATGTAGATATTTATAACACAAGAAGCAAAACAGTTATTAATAATTATTATCAAGTCAGTTCTCCTAGAGTTTCTTCCCCTTGGAATTGGTTTGCAACAAGTAAAGCATTTATAGATTTTAAAAATTCGGATTCTATATTTTTTGCATGTGAACGTAGAGACAGTAACCCTTTTGGCTCATATGGTATAGAAATATTTAATTTCAAATTAGATGGTAGTTTAAATTATAGGTATCTTTTTAATAATTATCAACCAGAATATGTTAGAGGAATTAGAGGCGTAACTGCAACTAATGATTATGGACTTATATTGGATGTTAATTCACGTAATAATAACACTACATCTAACGCTTGGCTATTAAAGTATTCTCCTTATGGTAATGGTTATTCAGGTATAAATGATGTTGAATTAAACAATCAATCATCGGTGAATGTTTATCCAAATCCCGCAAAGGATTATATTAATGTGGATATTGAAGCAAGTAATTTTAAGCAAAGTGATATTGAATTATTTGATATGCAAGGTAAATTAGTTAAGAAGGAGAAATTGAAATCTAAGCTTGGCAATAGGATTGGTGTTTCTAATCTAAATGCTGGGGCTTATACTTATAATGTATCGCTTAATGGGAAAACAATAAGTGGTAAGGTGATTATTGGAAAATAGTAGGGAAGGAATATTAGTAACTTTTTTCTATAAAAGAAAAACGAGGATTCATTTTATTGATTCCTCGTTTTGTTGTTAGTGTCAATAATAGTTGATATATCTATCTATTCAAATATTATTATCTATTAATTAGAGAAAGAAGATTAGAGCAAAAAACTAATAAAAGAATAACTTGCAAATAATACTAACTTGGTAAATAAAAGTGGTAGGTGAAATATTATGAAATAAAATTGTCTTGTATCAAAATGTTTCTATATTTGCAGTATAAAACATTAGAAATATAATTTATGAATGCTGTAGCTAAATTTGCATTAAAACATAAGTATGCTTATGTTGTTTTAAATGCCGTTCTTTTTGCAATATTGTTTGCTTTACTAGAAAGTATTATACAACCTTTTCCTTTATTTTCTCACGAAGGATTACTTACTCCCTAAGTTCAACTTATAAATGCAACTATTAAGGAGTTTTGGTAGTAATATACTATTAAAATATTTTTCAAGAAGAAAAGGAGTTCTGGGGACTCCCTTTCTTTCCTGAAGGATAAGTTAATAATTACGCCCCAAGCCCCCCAGCCAGATTGCAATTATATGAAACACTTAACCAGAGAGCAAAGATATACAATTTGTAAATTAAAAAATAAAGATCATACAAATAAATACATTGCCGATATATTAGGAGTCGATAAAAGTACCGTAGGTAGAGAACTGAAGAGGAACTCAGATAAGCGTAGTGGAAAATACAGCTTTGATTTAGCAGACAGGAAGGCTAAGCAAAGACAGAAAACAAAGAAGAAAAAAGAGATTTTTCTACCTTGTTATAAAGAAATTATAAAATACTTCCTTATTGAGAATCAATATAGCCCAGAGCAGATATCAGGTTTACATAAACGATATTCATTAGATTTTGTATCACACGAAACTATCTATAAATGGATATGGGAAGAGAAGAAAAAAGGTAGTGAAGATAAACTTCATTTACATCTAAGAAGACAAGGTAGGAGAAATAGAAAAAGAGGCAATAATTATGATAATAGAGGATTGATTAAAAACAGAGTAGATATATCAGAACGTCCAATAGAGGTTGAAAGAAGAGAACGCTTTGGAGATTTAGAAATAGATTTAATAATAGGCGAAAATCACAAAGGAGCATTGCTTACAATAAACGAAAGAAAAACCGGTATAGTAAAAATTAGAAAGTTAGAAGGAAAAGAAGCCAAGCCTTTAGCTCAAGAAACAATAAATGTACTATCACCTTTCAAGGATTTAATACATACAATAACGGCTGACAATGGAAAAGAATTTGCTTATCACGAAGAAATTGCACGTAAATTAAATATTTTGTTTTACTTTGCAAGACCATACCATTCATGGGAAAGAGGTAGTAATGAAAACTTAAATGGGCTAATTAGACAATACTTCAAAAAAGGAATGGACTTCTCAAAGCTGACAGATAAGATGATACAAGAGGTAGAAGATAAATTAAATAATAGACCTCGTAAAAGATTTGGTTATTTGTCCCCTTTGGAACAATTAAATAAAGTATTAACAAATGAGGAAAAAGTTGCATTTAAAACTTGAATTCGGCAAGTAAAGAATGGTCCTAATGCACGTTTCACTCCTAATCAAAAAATAGCTTATCCACAAATGCAAGACAATCCAAAAATGCCTATTATTCCAATAGGAAAAAATGCTGGTGGAGTTTGGCCTGGTGGAGTAGGCAAGGAAACAATAAATTATTATTTAATAATAAAGAGGTATTAAACTATGTCAAAAGAATTAAGAAAAGAAGTAGATAAGGAAATTTCTACAATTTGCAAAGCTATAGGTTTTAAAAAAAAGCAATACTATTTTGTAAAGTTACTTGATGATAATGTAACAGCAACTCTTAGTTTTGGAATGACTTCTTATAAAGCAAAAGGACATATTTTTGTTGATGTTATAGTTGGAGTCTCACATAGAAATTTAGAACAATTGTATGCAGACTTAACAGATATTGATAAATCTATTTTTAAACCTACAATAGGAGAACAAATAGGGTGATACTGTCCCAAAAAGTGTGTAAAGCACAAAAGTTTTTTAATTTTGTATTTGCAAATAAAAATGAAAAGCAATGCACTTTACACAGCCACAAATTTACGAAGTTTTAGAACAAGTTCTATCAAAAGAAGACGGATTAGAACAAATTTTAAAGATGAGCTTAGAAAGTTTAATGAAATCTGAGCGTACAATACACAATGAATTTAATTTAGATTCAAGTAATGGATTTAGACCTCGCAAGACTTTTGGACGAGGAAAGATATTGGAACTAAGAGTCCCTCGCACACGTTCAGGAAGTTTTTATCCATTAATCTTAGCACTTTTAAAAGACCAAGAAGAAGAATGTAAGAAAATAGCTTTTAAACTATATTCAGCAGGTTTAACAACCGAGCAAGTAGGAGATTTATTTGGAGAAATCTATGGCAAGAGTTACAGTACAAGTCAAGTAAGCCGACTATTTGATTATGCAAGAGATGAAGTCCAGGAGTGGATAGAAAGACCACTTGAAAGTTATTATCCTGTATGCTATATAGATGCTACTTACATATCGACAAGAAGAGTAGATAGTGTAAGTAAAGAAGCATATTTCACTATTCTAGGTGTAAGACCAGATAGAACACGTGAAGTTTTAGCAGTTTTTAATAATCCAACAGAAGGTTCTAGCATATGGGAAGATATTTTTACTGATTTAAAATCAAGAGGAGTAAAAGAAATAGGATTAATAGTAAGTGATGGACTGCAAGGAATAGAAACAGTTATCAACAAACATTTTAAAGGTACAGAAGTACAGTTATGTGCAGTTCACTTACAAAGAGAAAGCTTAAAGTATGCTAAGCCAGAACACAAAGAAGAGATGGCAGAGAATTTAAAAGAAGTCTTTATAGTAAATGACTCATCAGATACACAAGAAAAAGGAATACAGAGATGGAAAGAGTTTTGTGTTAAATGGGGAAGATATTATAATAACTTTAAGGCTAAGGGAGAGAGTGATAGGTATAAATTATACTTTACTTATCTCAACTATGACTACAATATACGCAATATGATTTACTCAACCAATTGGATAGAGAGATTAAATAGGGATTACAAACGAACGACTAAGATGCGAGGAGCATTACCTAACCCTGAAGCAGCGATATTATTACTTGCATCAGTTGCCATGACAAGAAAAGCATACAGTAGAAAAGTACCAAATCTACAATGTGAGAAAAAGAAATTTAGATGGGAAGAAGAAAATTAGTAAGGAAAAATAGGCAGAAGTTCCACTACGGCTACGCCTCCGTTCCTCTTCTGCATATTTTTAAGTCAAAGAAAAATGATATAAAAAAAAATGATTAACTTTGCATTACAAAATTAGAAGCTTCTTACACACTTTTTGGGATACTACCTTATATTGAAATCACTTTTGTCAAAAATGATTGAAAAAACAAATCAAGAAAACGAGGACTCAATAAATTGAATCCTCGTTTTTGTTTATGGACAAGGAGTTAGTAATGTCCATAAGTTAATATTAAAGGTAATGATTAAAGATTAACCATTAATCATTAACAGTTAACCATTATTTAAGTGCGGTTTCTGCTATTCCTTCGCCTTTTAGTTTTAGTTTGTCGAAATAGGTTGGGGTTTCTTTTCCTAAGAGTTTATCAACATAGAGTTTTGCTATATATTGGGAAAGCATAAAGCCGTGACCTCTCATTCCTACAAATAGTCCTAATTCGGGATCTACAATGTAACGAGGCTCTGTGTAGTAGCCCGACCAAACAGCTTGGAAGCTTACGTTCTTTAGTTCTGGTATCCAGTTTGAGAATATTTCAGATGCTATTTCTAAGAATTCAATGGATGTTACCTTGAGTTCTTGTGATGCTTCTTGTGGGTCAAACATTGGGGATGCACAGCCTATTATCTGTCCTGTTTCGTGGAGTTGTTGTCCATAGATTGAAGAAAAACCTTTATAATGTCTGCGGTCAATAACCATATCTAATATATTGCCGTCTTTTCCTAGCATTGGCAAACGCTTAGTGATAAAGGCTTGGTGTTTGACTGGGTAAAGACCTGTTTCTATCCCTAATTGTTTGGCAAACTTCCCTGCATCAGGTCCCATAGCATTAATAAATACATCGGTTATATACTCAATATATTCGTTGTCTTTGGTTAGTACAAGGGCATGATATGTCTTGCCATCCTTTGTTAGCTCAACAAGTTTAGAGCCTTCAATAACCTTACCGCCTTTCTTAGTTCCAATCAATCTTAGTAAGTCAATTGTTTTTCCAGGGGTTGCTTGCCAGCACTCATTTGTTATTTGGGCTGCAATATAGTCTTTATTGTCTTTGTTGAAATAAGGTGATATTTCTTTTTGGAAGTCTTTCGGGTCAACCATATAAGCATTAGACCACTGCATTGCCTTTTCCAAACCCTTGTATGACGCCTCGTCATGAGCAAGGTTTACATATCTTGTTGCGTGGTAGTCGATATTTGATAGGTCTTGAAGTTCTGCAAAAAGTTCATGGTTATGCTTTGCTATATCTGCAAGCTCTGGATTGGAGAAAGCAGGACGTCCACCTGCAATATTACGCCATGATGCTCCTAATTCATAGTTAAGAAGTATAGGGTCGAAATTCTCTTCTGCCATATATCTAAATAATGAACTGCCTCCAATTCCTCCTCCTGCAATAAGGCTTTTTACTTCAATTTTCTTTAGATTAGGAGTAATAAATACTTCTTTCTTATCATCGTTTCTGATTTCCCCAAATGACAATTGAAGAGAAAGGGGAGCTCTTGGGGTTGCCTCATCGGTAACTTCAATACCATAAGAGCGGAGTATTTGCTTTGCTCTTGGCACGCAGCGATTACCTCTACAATCTCCCATACCCATTCTTGTGGTATGCTTTAACTCATTAACTGAAATAACTTTTCTATCGCCAATTTGTACTAATAACTTTTCTATAGTCACATCTTCGCAGTGGCAAACATAGGTTTTTTCATCTATTTCTTTGGAAGGGGAAAATCGTAGTTGTTTTGGAAGTTTGGAAGGGAGAATAAAACCTTTAATTTCTAATAAGGTCCTGTCATCAATTGGGTTTTCATCATCCTCGATTACCTTTATCCTTGCAACAGATGTCTTATTAGCGTTCTCTTTTATCTTATGAATCCTTCCTTCTGCTATTTTCTTACCATCATTATCAACTAATATCACTTCATTTCCTTCTTTTGCCTCATATTCAAAAGGAAGGTAGACCTCTTTCTTCTTGGTATGATAACCAAATATGGCAAGTCCTGGGCATTGATTAATACATTCCATACAACCAATACACTTCTTATAATCAATTTCAGGCACAACAGAGGTAGAGCTTTTTGTTATGGCTCCAAACTGACATGCAAACTGACAAGGATTACAAGCAAAACCATAAAGACATTCCAAACGAACAAAGGCACGCTTGTCCATTCTGTCTTGATATGGGGTATAAGGTTTTTCTAATGCTCTAACAGGGTGTTGTTGCGAGTCAATATAACTCTTAGATACTTGAAGATATTCATCATAATTAACTCTAACTTTTAGCATTTGAGCAATCTCATAAGCACATTGCTTTCCTCTAAGTACAGCTGAGGTTCCTTCTCCAATCCTTGTTGAATCTCCAACTCCATGGCAGTTCTTTCCAAATAGTATATTGCCTTTAATTAGTAATTGGTTGTCAGGAATTAGTCCTGTGCAAACATTTATTAGGTCAATACCCTCAATAATTCTTTCAGTTCCTGCAATTGGTTCGAAATTCTTGCAATCTGCAATAATAGCTCCCTTAACACCTGTACCATCTTCATTAGGTATTGCCTCTAATAGCATAGTTGAAGTAAGGATTGGAATGCCCAAACGCCTAACTCTATTTGCTTGAACAGGGAAACCTCCTTCGTGAGGCATAGCTTCAAGAATAGCTACAATATTTGCTCCTGCCTGAACTGCTTGGTAGGAAGTTAAGTAGCCAATATTACCAGCCCCAACGGTTAATATGTTTTTCCCCAAAAGGGTTAGCTCTGAATTCATCATCTTTTGAACAACTGCAGCGGAATAAACCCCTGGCAAATCATCATTCTTGAAAACAGGCATAAAAGGTACTGCACCAGTTGCAATAACTAAGTGCTGGCAATCTATATAGTAAATCTCTCCACTAACAGTGTTCTTAATCCCAACTCTGTTTCCTTTTAATATATCCCAAACAGAAGAGTTTAGAAATATACCTTCATTAGAAACTCCTGCTAGTGTATTAGCTATATCGAAGCCTCGCATTCCTCCAAATTTCTTTTCCTTTTCGAAGAAGAAGAATTGGTGAGTTTGCATATTAAACTGTCCTCCAATCTTATCATTAGAGTCAACTACAATATTATTTATCCCAAAACGATTTAACTCTTCTCTAACCGCTAAGCCAGCAGGACCAGCTCCAACAATTAAAACATCGGTCTTGTAAATCTTATTCTCTTTTTGAGTGGGGGAGGCTTCATTAGGCAAATAGTCCTTAGGGATTTCTCTTACTTCTTTAATGTCGTCAACCTTAGTAACGCATATTCTTCTAACCGTTCTGTCAACTAACATCTCGCAGGCTCCACATTTGCCTATGCCACATTCCAACGAACGTTTGCGACCATCAATTGAGTGAGAGTGAACAGGGAAACCAGCTTGGTGAAGTGCAGCGGCAATAGTGAAACCTTTTTGTCCTTTTACTTCAATGCCATTAAACTTAAATACAATGATATTATCCTCAGGAATATCGAGGATGGGGTGAGAGATAATCTTGAACATAATGATGTGTATTGGTTAATTATAATGTTCTAAAAGAAATGTCTCAGCAAAAATAAATAATATATTCTTATTTACAAAGCCTTTTGAGTGTTAAATGAATAAGAGCATCCATTTCATTATGATAATTTTCTATAAATTCCCCTCTCATTCTATTTGCAATAACAATACAAACTGTTAAACAATTATGTCCTAGGTTTCTACTTAGAGCATAGAGTGCTGAGGTTTCCATTTCGTAGTTTGTAATCTTATAGTCCTTATATATGAAAGCAGGAAGCATATCATTAATCTTAGGAAAAGCAAGAGGAACTCTAATTTCTCTACCCTGAGGACCATAGAAGCCTGGAGAAGTTACTGTTATTCCAGAAACCATATCGTATGCTATTTTAGAGAAAAGGCTATCCGTTGCCATAACTCCATAAGGTCTTGGTAGGGATTTGTCCCAGTTCATAAATGAAATAAAGCTTTCTGTTAGTTCTTCTTCCAAAACACCTTCTTTATTCTTATAGAAATACATCATACCGTCTATTCCCACAACATATTTTGAAGCAATATATGAGCCACAAGGGATATCCTTTTGCAAAGCTCCTGTTGTGCCTAAGCGAATTAGGTTTAACTGTCTATGATTTGCATTTACCTCCCTTGTTTCTAAGTTAATATTAGCACAAGCATCAAGTTCAGTAAGCACAATATCAATATTATCTGTGCCCATTCCTGTTGAAATGGCAGTAATACCCACTCCTTGAAATGTTCCTGTATGAGCTGTAATTTCTCTATTGCTTGCCTTGAAGTTAATTTCATCAAAGTATTTCGAAATCACTTCAACCCTCGCTGGGTCACCAACTAAAATTATATTATCAGCTAATTGATGAGGTTTTAAATGAATATGATAAAGACTTCCCTCAGGGGTTAATACTAGTTCAGATGCATTTAGTTTTTCCATGTTATTAATTCTTTTGTTTTATAAAGCGTATAAGTTTTGAAAATCCTTCATTGGTTGTTCTATCAATAAAGTTCTCTCTGCTAGAATAGAAATTATGCTGTGAAGCAATGCATTCTCCTTTTTTATTTGCAACAGCTACCCAAACAGTTCCAACTGGCTTTTCATCGGTTCCACCATCTGGCCCTGCAACTCCTGTTGTTGAGATTGCATAATCGGAATTCATTATCTTTATAGCTCCAATAGCCATTTGTTTTGCTACCTCTTCACTAACAGCTCCATAATCTAAGATTGCCTTTTCATCAACTCCCAAAACATTTACCTTAACATCATTTGAATAAGCAACAACAGAACCTTTGAAATACTGAGATGAGCCTGCATTAATAGTTATCTTTCTTGCAATATTACCTCCTGTGCAACTTTCAGCAAGAGAAACGGTTTTCCCTTCTTTTATTAGCATATCAGCAAGTACATGGCTAAGGTCTCCTTCGTTAAATCCAAGAAAGCAATCTTTAATTAATGGCATTAACTTATCTATTTGACGGTCTAGTTCTGCCTTAACCTCTTTTTCATTTTCTCCTCTTGCAGATAAACGAAGCCTTAACATATTTGCAGAAGGTAGGTAGGCAAGTTTAATGTACTTAGGCAAGGCAAGTTCAAACTCTTCTATCATATCAGATAGGAAACTCTCACCAACTCCTTGTGTAATTATTGTTCTATGAAAGATAGCATCAGGTTTATAATGCGATTGAAGTATAGGGATAACATGTTTAATTAGCATTTCCTTCATTTCAAAAGGAACACCAGGCATAGAGAAGGTTAGTTTATTATCTTTCTCAAAGCACATTCCTGCTGCGGTGCCAACTAAGTTCTCAATTACTCTGCATTTTTCTGGAACAAGGGCTTGGAGACGGTTTGTTGGTGTAAGCTCAAAGCCTCTACGATCAAATATTGTTTTAATATTAGCTAATACTTCTTTGCTTTCTATCATCTGGCTATCGAAAATCTTAGCTAAGGTGTATTTTGTGATATCGTCTTTTGTTGGCCCAAGACCACCAGTTATAATAACAGAGTCTGCATTCTCTAAGGCCTTTTTAACCGATGTTTCAATTTCCAAAGCATCATCAGCAATGGTAGTTATTCTATATACGTTGAAGCCAACCTTATTTAGCTCTTGAGCCATAAAGGAAGCATTAGTATTAATAACTTGTCCAATTAGGAGTTCATCTCCAATATTGATTATTTCTATATTCATTGTTTATGTTTATATATTTATCTAATAAAAAAATACACTCCTATATTCCTTTTTTTAAGTATAGAAGAGATATGCAAAGTTAATTATTTGTTTGTTCTATTTCTCCTTTTTATCAAGAAAATGAAACATAGGGAAAGTAATTATACTAATTTTCGTACCTTTGTCCACAAATTGAATTGATTATAAAAGAAAACCTTTATAATAAAATGTATAGTATAATTCCTGAACAATATTTATTGAATCATATTAAATTAGCTTTGGAAGAGGACGTTAGAGATGGCGATCATTCTTCTTTGGCTTGTATATCCAAAACCACAAAAGATAAGGCTAAGCTTGTTGTAAAGCAAGATGGTATAATTTGTGGGATAGAAATTGCTAAAATGGTCTATGAGTTAGTGGATAATACCATTGTTTTTACTCCGCTTATGAAAGATGGAGATAGAATAAAGAAAGGAGATATTGTTTTTAGGGTTGAGGGTCCTGCAATAGGGATTCTAACAGCTGAAAGAACTGCATTAAATTATATGCAAAGACTTTCTGGCATTGCAACAACAACTAATCACTATGTTGAGATAATAAAAGGAACTAATGCTAAGCTTCTTGATACTCGTAAAACAACTCCTTCAATGCGTTTGTTTGAGAAATATGCAGTGAAAGTTGGTGGAGGATATAACCATAGGATAGGACTGTTTGATATGATTATGCTTAAGGATAACCATATTGATTTTGCAGGTGGAATAGAAGAGGCAATAAGAAAAAGCCGTAATTACCTAAAAGAAATAAACAAGACCTTGAAGATAGAAATTGAGGTGCGTTCTATGGAGGAATTGGAAAAGGTAATGGAAGTTGGACAAGTTGATAGAATAATGTTAGATAATTTCACTCCTGAGCTCACCCTTGAGGCTGTTAAATTAATTGGAGGAAGATACGAAACAGAAAGTTCTGGAGGGATAAATGAAGAAACAATACTTTCCTTTGCCAAAACTGGTGTAGACTATATTTCTGTTGGAAGTTTAACTCATCAAATTAAATCTTTAGATTTAAGTTTGGTTGCAGATCATTAAGCCAAAACGATAATATAATCTTTATAAAAAAATAAAAGGGAGAAATTAGTGGCGAAGAAGAGTAATAAATATATAAGGAAGTTTTTGTATTGGAGATATACTCGCAACACTATACATATGTCGAGATTGATTGTGCTACCAGGTTTTCAAGGTGTGCCGATTTTTGATGTATTGTCTTTCTTTGTTAATGGCCTTGTTAAGGGTTTTGTCAACCAAAGAGCAGCAGCACTTGCCTATCACTTCGTTTTAGCAACCTTTCCTCTTTTGCTATTCTTCTTTACTCTTATTCCTTATGTTCCAATTGAATCCTTGTACATTCAAGTAATAGAGCTAATTGGGGTTCTTGTGCCGGATGCAATTGCTGAAAAGGTTATAGAAACAGTAAATGAAATATTCTTAAAGAAGCACCAAGGATTGATGTCAATAGGTTTTATAGCATCACTCTATGTTGCCTCCAATGGGATAAATGCAATGATAATTTCTTTTAACAGGACAACACATGTATCCAAGAAAAGAAAATGGTATAAGAATAGACTAATAAGTATAGGTCTGGTATTTGCAATAGGATTAGTTGTCTTATTGTCTTTTGTTTTGGTTATAGGCTCGCAAACTTTCTTTAATTTCCTTCTAAGGAATGGATTAATAGAGGAGGGTTTTATGGTCTTTGTTTTACAAACTGCAAAATGGATACTATTAATTGCATTAGTATATATGATGTTCGTTGTAATATACTACTATACTCCAGCTGATAAGTCCAATTTTAAATTCTTTTCGGCAGGGGCAACCTTAGCAACAATACTTTTCCTTCTTTCAATATATGGATTTAACTTCTATATCACACATTTTTCTAGGTATAATGCGTTATATGGATCAATTGGGGCGTTAATTATATTCTTTTTATGGTTCTACCTGATTTCATTTGTTCTTATAATTGGATTTGAACTTAATGCAAGCATAGCTCATGCTGTTTCTGAGGGACATAAGAGAGATGATGGGAAAGTTTATGATAAAGATGAATATGATACGGATGAAAACGATGAACTTCCTCTTCATATAGGAGGTGGAAAAGATAGTAAAGGTGAATAAGATTAATTTCAAAACAGATAGTAAAACAGATAATAAATAAAATAATAATATGGGAAAAATTGTAGCTATAGTTGGAAGACCCAATGTTGGAAAATCAACCCTTTTTAATCGTTTGACAGAATCAAGAAATGCCATAATTCATGAATCATCAGGGGTAACTCGTGATCGTCATTATGGTAAAAGTAATTGGAATGGGAAAGAATTCTCTGTAATTGACACAGGTGGTTATATTGTGGGTAGCGATGATGAGTTTGAGGGTGAAATCCGTAAACAAGTAGCCTTAGCAATTGAAGAGGCCGATTCAATAATATTCTTGGTTGATGTGAAAGAAGGACTTACTCCAATGGATGAGGATGTTGCCCAAATGCTTAGAAGAACAGATAAGAAAGTTATGCTTGTTGCTAATAAAGTTGATAATACAAAAAGAGCTTTCGATGATGCTGAGTTCTATTCCTTAGGACTTGGCGATATATACAGTATATCAGCAATAAACGGTTCGGGAACAGGAGATATGCTTGATGAACTAGTTAAAGACTTTGAAATAGAAGAAGAAGAGGATGAAGATAATGAATTAGGTTTACCTAAAATAACAGTTGTTGGAAGACCAAATGTTGGGAAGAGTTCTTTAATTAATGCTTTAATAGGTCAGGAAAGAAATATAGTAACTAATGTTTCAGGAACAACTCGTGATTCATTAAACACAAGATATAACCTTTTCGGCTTTGATTTTGTTATTGTTGATACCGCAGGAGTAAGGAAAAAAGGAAAAGTATCTGAGGATATAGAATTCTATTCTGTTATGCGTTCAATAAGATCAATTGAGGCTAGTGATATATGTATTCTTATGTTAGATGCATCCGAGGGCTTAGAATCGCAAGACCTTAACCTTTTTAGTTTAATACAAAGAAACCATAAGGGGGTAGTTATTGTAGTTAATAAATGGGACTTAGTTGAAAAAGATACTAATACCTCAAAAGAATTTGAAGAAAAGATTAGAAGGAAGATAGCTCCTTTTAATGATGTGCCTATTATTTTCACTTCAGTAATCAATAAACAAAGAATCTTTAAGGTTCTTGAAACGGCTAAGCAAGTGTTTGAAAACAGGACTAGAAGAATAACTACTTCAAGACTTAATGAGGACTTGTTACCAATTGTGAAAGAACAAAACCCTCCTCCTGCATATAAAGGAAAGCTTGTAAAGATCAAATACATTACACAACTAAAAACAGCATATCCTCAATTTGTTTTCTATTGCAACTTGCCACAATATGTTAAAGAACCATATAGACGCTTTGTTGAAAATAGAATGCGTGAGTTATATGACTTTAATGGAGTTCCAGTAATTATTTATTTTAGAGAGAGTTAAAAATGTAATGTCTTATGGCAGTAAGATTAGATAAATGGCTTTGGTCAGTTAGATTATATAAAACCAGAGCCTTAGCAACCGATTCATGTCGTTTAGGAAAAGTAACTCATAAGGGGATTATTGCGAAAGCCTCAAAGGAAGTTAATGTAGGCGATGTATATGAAGTTAATATTGACCAGCTAAAAAGAATCGTTGAGGTTAAGGAACTGCTTGGCACAAGAGTTGGGGCTAAGCTGGTGGAGAAATATATGATTGACCTAACCCCTAAGGAAGAATATGAGAGGATTGAGATAGCAAGAAAGTTTGCTTTTGAACAAAGAGACAGGGGAGCAGGAAGACCAACAAAGAAAGAAAGAAGAGATATTGATACATTTAAAGACTAAATTAATTATAAAGTATAATTCCGTAGTTATTAAGTGTTTGAAGATATTCTTGAAATAATAATGAAATTAAAACAAAAGATTTCTTGGGTTTTCTTTGGTATTTATAAAAAAAGTAGTACTTTTGCAAAACCAAAGAGGACGCGGGGTGGAGCAGCGGTAGCTCGTCGGGCTCATAACCCGAAGGTCATAGGTTCGATCCCTATCCCCGCAACAAAGGTTAATTATAATTGTTTTGAAAAGGATGGCTTTATGCTGTCCTTTTTCTTTTTATATACCTTTTCCAAGTGATTCTTCCACAATTCCTATTCTCCCAAACAAACCAAACAATATACAAATTAATGAATTGCTCCAGCCAAACGCTGTAATGATTTACTGAAACGCTGTTTTAAATTATTCTTTCTTTGATTCATTTTACTAAGATGTACATCACAGCAAGCTAAGATGTACATCGGAGTAAGCTAAGATGTACATCGGAGTAAACTAAGATGTACATCACAGCAATTTTATTCTTTAAGATAGAAATTTAATGCTTTGTTTTAGAAATTTAATGTTTGATTCTATTGGTCTTTTCTTTGAATTTCACTCGTTATTGCCTTGCTTTTTCACTATGTTTTTTCAAAGATTATTGTTTTTATTGGATAACATATTGTTTTACTTATATTATTCGATGGAAAAATTAGATATAAATTAATAAATCACGTAAATTTGCACTTTGTTTTTTTATAATTTGAAAATACTATGAGCACAGAACTTAGCGAACAGGAAGTATTACGTCGTCAGGCAGCAGATCAGATGCGTGAATTAGGGATAAATCCATATCCAGCACCACTTTATGAAATTAATGCACATTCAAAAGAGATATTAGAGAAGTACCCAGAGGACAATACCCTTTTCCAAGAGGTATCAATTGCAGGTAGGATAATGTCTCGTAGAATTATGGGAGCAGCATCATTTGTGGTTATACAAGATAGCGTTGGTAAAATTCAGCTATATATAAAACGTGATGAGATTTGTGAGGGAGAAGATAAAACGATGTATAATACTGTTTTCAAGAAACTATTAGACATTGGTGATATTATTGGAGTTAAGGGCTATGTTTTTGTTACTCAAATGGGGGAAACCTCAATTCACGTTAAGGAACTAACTGTTCTTTCAAAATCTATTCGTCCTCTTCCAATTGTTAAGGAAAAGGATGGAGTGATTTATGATGCTTTCACCAACCCAGAGCAAAGATACCGCCAACGATACTTAGACCTTGTGGTTAATCCTGAGGTTAGAGAGGTTTTTATTAAGAGAACAAAAATCATCAATACAATAAGAAACTTCTTTAACGAAAAAGGATATCTTGAGGTTGAAACACCAGTTCTTCAACCAATTCCAGGAGGAGCAGCAGCAAGACCATTTATAACACACCATAATACTTTAGATATTCCTTTATATTTAAGAGTAGCCAACGAACTATATTTAAAACGATTGATAGTAGGTGGCTTTGACGGAGTTTATGAGTTTTCTCGTAATTTCCGTAACGAAGGGATGGATAGGACACATAACCCCGAGTTTACTTGTATGGAGATATATGTTGCTTATACCGATTATTTTTGGATGATGGAACTTACCGAAGAAATGATAGAAAGAGTAGCTCTTGCAATTAATGGTACCACAAAGGCTATGATTGGAGATAAGGAAATAGACTTTAAGCGTCCATATAAGAGAGTTAGTATGAGAGATTCTATTATGGAACATACTGGTTACGATATTCTAACTATGAGCGAAAAGGAACTGTTTGAAGCTTGCAAGGCAATGAAGATTGATGTTGACAACACAATGGGTAAGGGTAAGCTAATTGATGAGATATTCGGAGAGAAATGCGAACACCATTATATTCAACCAACCTTTATTTACGACTATCCAAAGGAAATGTCACCCCTAACCAAGGCACACCGTGAAACAGAAGGGCTAACTGAACGTTTTGAGCTGTTTTTAAACGGTAAAGAACTTGCAAATGCATATTCAGAGCTAAATGACCCAATAGACCAATTAGAGAGACTACAACACCAATTGCACCTTCAAGAAAGAGGTGATGATGAGGCAATGTTTATAGACCACGACTTTGTTAGAGCTCTTGAATATGGAATGCCACCAACATCGGGAATGGGAATAGGGATAGACCGTCTAACAATGTTTATGACCAATACACCATCAATTCAAGATGTTCTTTTCTTCCCTCAAATGAAACCAGAGAAGGTAGCAGACAATAACACTCAAGAAGAAGTATAATAATACAACCCATAGAAAATGAATAATAAGGCAAGAACACCACTTATAGTTGCAATATCTTTAATATTTGGAATAGTTTTAGGCTATTATATTATACCAAAAGAAGGTAGTGACTCAAAATTCCTTTCTTCCTCAAAGGCTGCACTTGCAAGTAAATTTGCCTACATCATTGACCTAATAGACAAAGAATATGTTGATGAGGTTGATTTAGATTCAATTTCAGACACTTTTATTGCTTCATTCCTACAACAACTTGACCCACACACAACCTATCTAACAGCCGAGCAGTTTAAGGCAGAACAAGAATCCCTTCAAGGAGGATTTGACGGCATAGGTGTTCAGTTTAGAATAATTGAAGATACCATTGTAGTAATACAACCTGTAAAAGGAGGTCCTTCAATTAAGGCAGGCGTTATGGCAGGTGATAGAATAGTTACTGTAAATGATAGCAATTGGGCAGGAAGGAAGATAGAAAATGCCGATGTAATGCGTATTCTTAAAGGAAAGAAAGGCACAGAGGTTAAGCTTGGAGTTAAGAGAGAAGGCGTTGCAAAGCTAATCCCATTCATTGTTAAGAGAGATGAGATACCGACCTTTAGTGTTGATTATTCTGGAATGATTGATGCAAAGACAGGATATATAAGACTTAGTCAGTTTTCTCAAACAACCGACCAAGAAGTTAGTGATGCTCTCCGTAGCCTTAAAAGCAAAGGAATGAAACAACTTGTTTTTGACCTTAGAGGCAACGGTGGAGGGTACTTAGAACAAGCCTATAAGGTTGCCGACCAGTTCCTTCCTGCTGATGATTTAGTAGTATATACCAAAGGAAGGAAAAGAGATCGCTATGATATGGTTGCAACAAGTGGAGGACTTTTCGAACAAGGTAAGCTTATAATATTAATAGATGAACTCTCAGCCTCAGCATCCGAAATTGTGAGTGGAGCAGTTCAAGATAATGATAGAGGAATGGTTATTGGCAGGAGGACATTTGGCAAGGGCTTGGTTCAAGAACAGAAAGTATTACCAGATGGTTCAGCAGTTAGAATAACTGTTTCCAGATATTATACCCCATCAGGAAGAAGCATACAAAGACATTATGTTAGTGGCGACCCAGACCAATACTTCGAAGACTTTATACAAAGATATGCAACAATGAGCAAGGGCGACAAAGACACAATTGCACATCCAGATAGTCTTAAATTCACAACCAAGAAAGGCAGAACTGTTTATGGTGGTGGAGGAATAGAACCTGATATTGAACTTCCATACTATAACTATAAG
This sequence comes from Bacteroidales bacterium, assembly GCA_028708845.1. Lineage (GTDB taxonomy): Bacteria > Bacteroidota > Bacteroidia > Bacteroidales > P3 > UBA10566. The sequence continues at coordinate 3,601 of JAQVXZ010000016.1, read as the reverse complement.
AAATCCGAATACTATTCTGAGCTACTTAAGAAAGGCTTACTCTATAAGTTCTGTTTCGATTATATTGATAAGAATAGGAATAACTTTAAGCAATATTATACTGGAGAAGACTTTATTAAAGACTTTAATGTAAGTGAAACCCTATTTAATGAGATGAAACAATATGCAGCAAAGAATGGAGTGTCAAACAATCTTCAAATAGGCAATGACAAGAAAGAAATCCTACTTCTAATGAAAGCATATATCGCTCAATCCCTCTTTGAAGACAAATACTATTATTCAATCTTCCTACAACTTGACGAAGACCTACAAAAAGCACTGCCATACTTTGAAAGTAAATTTTAATGAAAGACTTGCAAGTATAGGTTTTGATGCTCAGCTAATGTCTTCGGTAGAATCTGCCACAATCAATATAGTTGCTTCTGGCGAAGTTGAGGGTATATCTCTAAACTGTTATTTATAAAGGTACAAAATATAGAGACAAGATAATGGAATCAGATATTCAAAGATTGAACGCCGAAGAGGTTCCCAAAGACGATATGACCTATAAGTATTTCTCCTATCTAATATAAAAATCATATCTTGGTGAAAAGCCATATACTCCAGCCAATTATGATTTGTAATTCCATATAGCGGAGGAAACGTTGGCTCTGAAAACAAGCCGAAAACATAACCAAAAACCCCACAAAATTAAAACGCTATAACAATTTACTGAAACGCTGTTTTAAAAAAATTAAACGGCGTTTCAAGAAATTAAAACGGCGTTTCCTAAAGACCCCACCTTTTCAAATTTATGTCCCACCTTTTTAAATTTATGTCCCACCTTTTTTTATAAATGTCCCCTCTTTTTCCCATCGCACAGTATTTATATTTTCGCACGAAAGATAGATGGTTTTGCCCCTGCATATTCGCTTCCCTACAAAGGTGTCGCACCTACGGAGCTACAAATATTTATTAAATATAATATTACCAGCAACAAAATCCCATAGGGATGACACCTTTGTAGCAATAAATATATTTCATTCCCCTTTCAAGCTTTCTTTCCAACCAAAGCAACAAGTTGATAAATACACCCGCACTGTATTACATATAAGGATTTCTTAGTGTGCAAGCGGTAACCCGATAAATAATTTGTAAGATAAAACAATGCAAATCAATGGAAAATATTTGGAAATTAGAAAAATAAATATTAGTTTTGCCTTGTCATTTAAGAATTAATATAATGGAAGACTTATACCATAATCATAAAGCACAAGGCGAGCCAATCTTCTACTACCATAGCGACCACTTAGGCAGTGCATCCTATATCACCGATGACCACGGCAACGAAACCCAACACTTAGTTTACTTACCATTTTTGTCGTGCGGGATTTTTTGTCGTGCGGGATTTGTACTCCCGCACTATGTCCGTCGTGCGGGATTTGTACTCCCGCACAATATTATTATAAGGATTTGTAATCCGTAAGATATACAATATTAAAGCTATGCAAATACAAAACAGAGTTATAAAGGAAATGTATTTTATAACATCAACAGTTGTTGACTGGGTAGATGTTTTTACACGTCCTGTATATAAGCATGTTATTATAGAATCCTTAGAATATTGCCAAAAAGAGAAAGGATTAATAATTTATGCGTGGGTTTTAATGACAAATCATTTGCATGCCATTGTAGGAGTAGAAGAAGGATTTAATATTTCAGATACTATTAGAGACTTTAAGAAGTTTACAAGCAAGAAGATAATTTCAATGATAAAAGATAATATTCAAGAAAGTAGAAGAGATTGGATGCTAAATAGATTTGAGTATGCGGCGAGAAATGACAGGAAAGTAAAAGAATATAAATTTTGGCAAGAAGGGGTTGATTGCCAAGAAATATTCTTATATGACTATCTTCAACAGAAATTAAATTACATTCATAATAACCCAGTTAAAGAAGAATTTGTAAATTTGCCAGAAGAATATAAATATAGTTCTGCGATTGATTATTCAGGCGGAAAAGGAATATTGGTTGTTGAAGTGATAAAATGATATGGCTGAATAAGTATCGGATTACAAATCCTAATAATAATATAGTGCGGGATTGCAAATCCCGCACGACGGAGAATATGAAATTCTTCGAAGAAGAAATAATACGACATTATTCTAATTCTAAAATAAAGAAACAATGAAAATAGATAAAACATTAAGTATCTTCTTTGTCATTATGTTTATTATGTTTACATATAAAGTCAATGCACAAAAATATGATTTGCAGTATCATAGCAATAAGACTATTCTTTCGCCGAAACAAATGGAAGAAGACATCTTGGAGTTTTATAATTTTGTATTGGAGGTTCATCCCAATCCTTTTAATAATCTCAACCCTGCAATGTTAGATAAAAATGTTCATAAGATAATTGATGAGTGTAAAGATTCTATGACAGTTAATGATTTTTCAATGCATATTGCTAAACTTAATCAATGTTTTGATTCGCATACAGTTGTATTCTTTAATGATGAGAAATGGGATAACTATGACAAGATTAAGATTCCTAATATTATTGAAAAGAATGGTGAAATGTACTTTGATGTAGCCAATAGTGTTGCAGGAATTAATGATACTACTCTTTATGGTAAGAAAATATTAACAATAGCAGATGCAAATTTAGAAACAATTAAAAATTATGGGTTGCAATATTTATTTTCAATTAAAAATTTCACAAAAAAAATTGTTGGTATTTATCTTTGCGATAATTTTAATGGTACAAAAGCAGAAGTAAAGTATTTAAATAATGACAATAGTATTCAAACAACATATTTCACTGATTCCGATTTTGTCTTTCCTGCCTTAAAGAAAGGAAAAACACAAAATAAAAATTCTGTTGTAGATACAAGATATTTTCCAAATGAAGATTTGGCAATAATTGAACTTAATAGTTTTTTAATCCAGACAAAAGATGAAATTAATTCTTATAAAAAAGCGGTGCAAACAACATTTGATAGTTTAAATAGACTTGGTATTAAGAACTTATTTGTTGATGTTACTTCAAATTGTGGAGGAAGCTCAGCTTATGGTGATCAGTTTTTGAGTTATTTATCAGATGATACAACAGCCATTTCCATTTGTCAAAGTATATTCAAAGTTAGTAAACCGATGAAAGATTTGCGTAAGGAATTTATTAGTAAGTGGAAGTTTTATTACTTTTATTATCCTTTTTCAAAAGAGTTTAGAAGATTAAGTCGTTTGAAAGAGGGAACATATTGGGTCGAGAATTGGAAATGGAAACCCGAAAAGACATCTTGTAAATACAAAGGAAATGTTTATATAATTCAATCAAGAAAAACATATTCTTCTGCTACGACATTTGTTGCTACTGCAAAAACTTGTAAACTTGCAACACTTATAGGAGAAGAAACTGGTGGTTTAGCTTCTTGTTATATTGATGCAGTACCAAAAAAAATGAAACACTCCAGGATTATGTCTATGTGTTCTTCACAATACGAACATTATTCTTTACCCGAAGCTGATAGCCCTAATCCCCAAGGCATACTTCCTAATATAGAATATAAGATAGAGAACCCTTCTCAAAGTTTTTCTTTGGAAGAGTTGAAAGATATGC
>JAQVXZ010000015.1:19344-57332 GCA_028708845.1 Bacteroidales bacterium | reverse complement strand
ATCTGCTGCAAGGTCTGCAAAACTTGTGAGTTCTATCTTATTCATAGTGCAAAGATAAGCAAAATATATGACTTAACAAGCTGTATGTTAGTATTTAATGCTGATTTTTACCTTGCAACAGTCTTAATACGAAGATTTAGATAAATATATTAAGGATTTATTCTTTTGAAATCTAGTTTTGGAAGATTGCTATTAAATACCTTATTGCTTTTTGAGACCTTTATTGTAAAGTGGATGGTATAGTAATAATGTTTCTTTGAGGTGTTTTACGTTTAAATGAGTGTAGATTTCTGTTGAACGAACGCTTGCATGCCCCATTAGCTCTCTAACAACCATAATATCTGCACCTGCTAGCATAAGTTCTGTTGCAAAGCTATGGCGTAATGTATGTGGATGAATGTTTTTTTCTATGCCTGCAATAAGTGCAACTTCTTTTATTGCCTTAAAAACTGATATTCTTGAAAGCTTCCCTCCTCTTTGGTTTAAGAAAATAAATTTTTCACAACCCTTGGCTGGCTTAATTGCTGATCTTGTGTTTTTGAGAAATAAATCAATCTGCTTAAATGCTATCTTATTTAATGGTACCCATCGTTCCTTATCGCCTTTCCCTATAACCTTAATTAGTTCTTGGCTTTTATAAATATCGGTAATCTTTAGGTTTAGGAGCTCCGACACTCTTAGTCCTGCTCCATACAAAACCTCAATCATTAAATTCATCCAAGCACCCTTATAGGTTGATTTATCAATTGAATTAATCATTTTCACAATTTCTTCATTTGATAATACAACTGGCAACTTGCTATCTAGTCGAGGTAATTCAATAAGTTCTGTTGGGTCAGTATCAACAATGTCTTCAATCAAAAGGTATTTGTAAAATGATCTTATGCCTGAAATTAATCGTTTTTGAGAACTTATTTTAAGTAGTCTTGTTTCTTTATCTTTCTCTGGATTTTGAATGGTATTAAGAAACTTTTGAAGGTGGTGATACTTTAAGGTCTTAACATCAATGGTTGGATAGTTATCTTCCAAAAAAGAAAAAAGACGATTACAATCCCTTAAGTATGCCTCTTTTGTGTTTTCAGATAAGCCTCTTTCAAGTAATAGGTACGACTTAAAACCTTTTAAATAGCTATTCCACATTCATTATAAACAAAACATTATCTCTTTCTTTTTTTCTTTTCAACAGAGTATCCAAAGAAACCTAACTTTTCTCCAAGAGCATAATATTTACCATGTGAATATGCTAATAGGTTTGCTTTTTCAAGTTCAAAACTATCTGTTTCTGGATTTATATACTTTTCATCTGCTGAAACATTTACAACATTGGCAATAAACATATCGTGAGAACCTAGTTCTTTTATCTCCACAACCTCACATTCAATACAAAGAGGGCTTTCCTCTATCATTGGCGCTTTAATCTTTTGAGCTGGAATTGGAGTTAGACCTGTTTCTTCAAACTTATTACAATCTTTTCCCGACTTCACTCCCGACCAATCAGTTACTCTTGCAAGGTCTTTTGTGGTTAGGTTTAGGACAAATGATTTAGTTCTTGAAATAATTGCGTGAGAGTGCCTTGCTTTTTGAACAGAAATATAGCACATTGGAGGGTTTGAACAAATTGTTCCTACCCAACTAACTGTTATTATATTATATTCCTCGGGAGTTTCTCCACAACTAACCATAAGGGCTGGCAGTGGATATATCATTGTCCCTGGTTTAAAGTTAACTTTTGCCATAGCTATTTATAGGTATTTCATAGGTTTTATAGTAATTTTGGAAGGGATAAACTTACTTGCATCGCCTCCAAATGATAATATTTCTCTAACAAATGAAGAGCTTATTGCAGTGTCTTGAGGTTTGGTGAGAAGGAATATTGTTTCTATATCAGAATTTAATTCTTGATTAATTAGTGCTATATTTCTTTCATATTGAAAATCAACGGAATTCCTTAATCCTCTTAGAATGTATTTAGCTTGCTTTTTATGGCAAAAATCAACAAGAAGCGATGAAAATGATTCTATTTTGACCTCTGGATAATCTTCAAAGGTTGTTCTTATCCATTCTAATCGCTGCTGTATTGGGAAAAAACCTTTTTTAGAGGTGTTCTCTCCTATTGCAACAATTACTTCGTCAAATAATGTTAATGCTCTTAAAACAACCGATTCGTGCCCTTTGGTAATTGGATCAAAAGAACCAGGAAATATTGCAATTCGTTTATTATTCATTTTATCTAAAGATTAATACATTTCACGATTAATATTCCTATCAAGTTCCTTAGTAGAACGTTCATTAATAACATAAATCAATCTAAGTGATAATGCATTATGATAGAAATCTCTTTTCCAAGATTTATAATCTGGAGAAGCTATTGGGAAACTATTAGAATAAGTTACATCTTTTCTAATAGGAACAATGGAGTATTGGTATCTAAAATTAAATTTTAATCTTTCCCATATTCTAAACCTAATGTCAAAGATAAAAGAAAAATCATCTCTATTAAAATCCTTAACAGTTTCCATTACAGGTCTATCCATATATTTAATTTCAGGTTCAGGTAATCCCCAGTCCTCATTAACATCAATTAATCTTGAATATTGAAGCCCTGTTCCAAAGGTCCAACTTCCAACCTTATCTTCAAAATGAACCAAAAGTGGTATTGAAACATATTGTATTGTAGTATTGTATTTGAATGGGTCAAGAGATTCCTTTGCTCCAAGTTGGTTGTAAAGCACCTCCATGCTCATAAGCCAAGTTCTTTTATTGTTTAAAGGAGCCATAACACCTATTCCAGTATTTAATGCAACTCTATTAAAACCAAAAGATTGGTCTCCATTCATTTGAGCAAAATTAACCCCTCCAATAAGCATTCCTTTAAATATTTGAGCCTTTAAAGGAGTTGATAAAGAGAATAGAATCAAAGCAATTGCCAATATCTTATAATTCCTACGTTTCATTTCTTATATAATTAATAGTTTTATCTTAGTAAATACCCTCTTTTGTTCAATAGTTATTACAAACTATTAAAACTCTGAAAAAGTAAATATATTGCAAAATTACTAATTCTAATCAGAAACTCATACCTTTATGCTGGTTTTTTCTTTCTGCGTATTAATTTACTGAATCTTTGTTTTAAAAAATTAAAACAAAGATCCAGTAAATTCTTTCAGCGTTTCGTTTTCTTGTATTGTAATATTAATTTCTAATTGGGGTAAGACATAAAAAAAGCATCTTATATCCATTAGACTTAAGATGCTTGAAATAAAAAAACTAATAAATTTACTTTTTAGCTTTTTTCATGTCTTTTAGACCAGAACCTGGTTTAAACTTAACAACTCTCTTAGCTGCAACTTTAATAGCTTTTCCTGTTCTAGGATTACGAGCTGTACGAGCATCTTTATCTACAACAGTGAATGAACCAAAACCAATAAAACTAACTCTTTCGCCTTGCATTAATTGTTCTTCTAAAACATTTAGAAAAGCTTCGTAAGCAGCACCTGTTTGTTTTAAATTCAAATCCGCCTTTGCAGACATCAAATGGATAAAATCTTTTTTTGTCATATCAAATAATTTTTAAATGGTTAGTGCTGCAAATGTAACAAATTTTTTGAAAGTTGTATGCTTTTTTTGAATAAAAACAATAAATTTAATTTTTAACTACAAAACTGCTATCCAATCTATTGCCTCTCAAAAACTCATCAGTACTCATCCTCTTTTTACCACTAAGCTGAAAATCAAGTATTTTAACAAATCCATCTTGGCAATATACTCTAAACCCGTCCCTTATATTTACTTCAACTGAGCCTATGTTTTTATTATGAGGAAATTCAACAAATTCAACCCCATAAACCTTCAAAAACAAGTCTGTTTGAGTCTTTTCATTGAAAAAAATAGTCGTAGCAGAAGGGTATGGACACATTCCACGCACGAAATTGACTATTTCTCGACCTGTTTTATGCCACGGAATCAAGGTTGTATCCTTGTATATTTTTGGAGCTAAGCAAGGTTTAGTTTCAATTTTAGTTTGACAAATTGTCTTAATATCTCCATTTTTTAAAGCTTCAAGAGTTTTAAGAATAAGATCGCCTCCTTTTACTTTCATTCTGTCGTGAAGCTCACCTGTTGTTTCATTTTCTCCTATTTGAATTTTTTGTTGAAACATAATCTCACCCTCATCAATCTTATCATTTAAAAGGAATGTTGTTAGTCCCGTTTCTTTTTCCCCATTGATAATAGCCCAGTGAATTGGAGCTGCTCCCCTATATTTAGGAAGTAGTGAGCCATGAAGGTTAAACGAACCCATTGGTGGCATTGCATAAACCTCCTTAGGCAACATTCTAAAAGCTACAACAATATTTAAATCTGCTTTAAGTGCTCTTAATTCTTCAAGGAAAATTGGGTCTTTAAGATTTGCTGGTTGAAGTAATGGTAAGTTATTGTCTAGTGCATATTGCTTTACTGCAGAGAAGTTAATCTTATGTCCACGATTTGATGGTTTATCGGGCATAGTAACCACGCAAACAACATTATGTTCATTTTTAATTAAGGTATCTAGGCAAGTAACTGCAAAATCGGGAGTACCAAAAAAAACTATTCTCATTATTGATATTTAAAAGGAAGTTTATAAATCTGCCATTTTCAATGCAGTAATAGCAGCTTCAATTCCTTTGTTTCCATGTTTTCCTCCACTGCGTTCTTGAGCTTGTTCTAATGTGTTGGTTGTTAAAAGTCCAAAAATAACAGGAATTTCTTTCTTTAAACTAACCTGCATAATGCCATTTGCAACTGCATCGCAAATAAAATCAAAATGTCTTGTTTCTCCTTGAATAACACAGCCTAAACAAATTACGGCAGCAATCTTTTTCTTTTCTAAAAGACTTGAAGCTCCAAAAGGTAGTTCAAAACTTCCTGGTACATATTGTATATGTATATTTTTTTCGTCTACTTCTTTTAATTTAAGGGTTTCTACTGCACCTTCGAGTAATGCATTGGTTATTTCTGAATTCCACTCAGAAACTACTATTCCAAATATCCTATTTTCTCCCGAGGGAACTTCATCAATATTGTATAATGAAAGGTTTTTTAATGCTGTTGACATCTTGTTATTTATTGTTTTAAGTTTGTATTATAATGTGAATATTTTCATTTAAAGAGAAGGTTAAACCTAGTTATCTAACTCTGATTTTCGTGTTAGGTGTTAGCTTTTCATTGGTAAGCCCATTCATTTCAATGATTTGTCTTGGAGTAACCCTAAATCTATTCGCAAGCTTAACTATAGTATCTCCTGGTCTAACTTTCCAATATCTCCAAGTGGTTTTATCTTCATTATTTATTTCATAATTAAGTGGCTGATTACCTCCCTTGGCTAATAAAGTAGTATTTGATTTGTTAGCATATTTATCTTTAAATGAATAATAAGGCTTCCCTTCGAAGGTTTTATTTATCTTAACTAAATGAGTTACGGGTTTTTTCTTGTTAATTTGTTTCTCTGCTCTTTCAATGCCGAAGAACGTTTTTTCAATATTAATATGTTTTGTCCTTAGTGTTCTATTCTTTATATCGAGAATCCATTCAGGGTCGAAGGTTTGATATAGGCATCTGCATTCGAAATGAAGGTGAGGACCTGTTGAAAATCCAGTATTACCACTATAACCAATAATATCTCCTGCCTTAACCTCTTGACCAACTTTGACAATCATTTTGCTTAAATGTGCATATAGGGTTTCAAGGTTGTTATAATGTCGTACTAATATCATATTACCATACCCTCCATTTACTTGAGCCACTCTTACAACTCCATCAAATACAGAATAAATAGGCTCCCCTACACTTAAAGCAAAATCAATTCCACCATGAGGTCTTTCCCAACGCCAACCGTAAGGAGAAGACTTCACTCCTTTGTCGCAAGGGAAATGAAATGATTGATCTTTCCTTTCGTCTATAAGTTTGATTGTAAATTCGTCAGGGAACTCTCCAAAGTTAAAAGAAGGCATCTTAACCTTGTTTGTGCACCAAGTGTTATTATATAAGGTTTTACAAGGAGCATTATTGTTTACAATAATTCTTTCTTTCTCTTCATTCTCTTGATCTGCAGATTGAAATAAATTATATTTCGTACTGTCAACAGTAGCAATGATTGGAGTATTATTATTTCTTGTTCTTATTGAGCTTTCTGAGGAAGTTTTTGAATTTACTCCCTTTTTGCTTGATTCATTTTTATTAGATCTGTTTAACGATGAAGCATTAATAATTTGTTTGTTTGAATTATGTAAAGCATAAAGCGAATCAGCTATCCTTCTATTTGGACTCCGTAAATCTACATCCTTATTATTTTGAGCATACGAGAACATACTCAAAGATATTAATAAAGCGCAAAATATAATAAGTCGTTTTTCCATTAACTATATATGTCTATAATATTGTAAACTACAAAAATACTAATAATATTTTATATTGAAGATGAAATGTGTTTATTATTCGTTAAATAATTAGCACAAAGAACATTATTAATATTGTTAATAGGCAACCTATAAGATAATTATGAAGAGTTTCATTTGCAGTATATAGATTTTGAATGAGATATGAATAAAGCAGTAATCCAGAGCAAAAGATTGCAATCAAAAGAGGGAAAATGGAAAAAATATAATAAAACTGTATTGTAAGAAGAAAAACATAAAAGGTTATGGCTCCAATTATTACAATCTCATATATTATGGTTGTTTTCTTTCTTAAAACAAGAGAAATAAGTGAAGCGTAAACAGGGATTAACAAGCCCATATTAAACCAAACTGATATGTTTAGCATTGAAAAGTACATATAAGAAACAAGATATGAAACACATACTATAACATAGCTTGTGTTGGAGTTTTTTAGATTTTCTTCTATATTATGAAAACTGCTATCGTTAAGCAGATAAATAACAAAGATTGGGAATAAGCAAGAGACAAGTGTATATAATGTTATTGATTTTAGAACAATTGAGAGTGCATCCCTATAGCCATTAGAGAATAATACCATTAGCAATAAATAGTATATAAAAGCATAAACAGAAGTAAATAATGGATTAAATATTATTACTATTTTCTTAGCTATCCATTTTTCAGTATTCATTTTCAATATACTGATTTTCTAAGTCTAGAAACTGGGATATTCAAGGTCTCTCTGTATTTTGAAACAGTCCTACGTGCAATTGAATAACCTTTTAATTTAAGTAAATCCACCAATTGGTCATCAGTATATGGGGAGAGTTTGTCTTCTGAATCAATAATCCTTACAAGTTCATTCTTAATTTTATCAGTCGATATCTGCTCCCCTATATCATTAATCATAAAGTTAGAGAAAAAGTCTTTAAGTTTAAATACTCCAAAATGTGTTTGAGCATATTTATTGCTAACAACACGCGATATTGTAGAAATATCCATATCTACCTTATCTGCAATATCCACCAAACGCATAGGTTTAAGTTTTTGAATATCACCTTCAATAAAATATTCATGCTGATAGTTTATTATGGCTTTCATAATTAAGTATAGCGTATCTTTTCTTCTATTTAAAGCATCAATAAAAATACTAGCTGATTCTAATCTCTCTCTTAGAAAACTAGCTGTTTCTTTATCAGAAGGATTTTTACTTTCAGAAACTTTCTCCAAAAGACCTTCGTAATACTTGCTAGTTTTAAGCTTACGTTTCGAATAGCTGTTTACTTGAAAATCAATCTTACCATTTTGTTGAAAAACCATAAAGTCAGGGATTATTGAAACAGCCTCATTTCCATCTGAGAAAAGAGAATTTCCTGGTTTAGGGTTAAGCTTAACAATTTCTTCAATAGCATTTTGCAAGTCTTCTTCAGAACACTCTATTCTTTGTAAGATAATATTGTATTGCTTCTTCTTAAAATATTCAAAATAGCGTTTAACAATTCTTTTAGCAAGTAGAATGGGTTTAGTTTGCTTCTTCTTATTTAGTTGAATAAGCAAGCATTCTTGCAAATCCCTTGCACCTACACCTACAGGATCAAAGCTTTGAATAACTGATAAAACTTCTTCTATTTCTTTAACTTCCACTTCTAAATTCTGACGAAAAAGAAAATCGTCAACTATTGAAGGAATTGAACGGCTTAAATATCCAGAATCATCAATGTTTCCTATTAGTTCTAAACCAATTAAGATTTGTTTTTCAGAAATAGGTTTAAGTTGAAGTTGTGAGATTAAATCCTCATGAAATGTAGTCTCCGAAACAAAGATTTGATTTCTGTCTAGTTTTTCGTAGTTATCATTATTCTTAAAAGTTATGATATCATCGTCATTTGGGAACATCTCCATATCTCCAAAAACATCATTCTCGACATTAGTTTCTTCCTCTTGAGCATTTTCTTGATTATCTTCATTCTCTGTTTTTTCAGAGCTCTCGTCTTCTTCAAGTGTAGGATTTTTTTCAATTTCGTCCTTAATCCTTTGTTCAAGAGCAAATGTAGGTATCTGTAACAACTTCATTAACTGAATTTGTTGCGGAGAAAGTTTTTGTTGCAGCTTTTGGAGTATACTATTAGATATCATATTTCTTAACTAATCGCTTATTTAAAACTCAGCATTCTTAGGAGTACGTGGGAAAGGAATAACGTCACGAATATTCACCATTCCTGTAACAAATAGAAGTAAACGTTCAAAACCTAATCCAAAACCACTATGAGGAACAGAACCAAAACGACGAGTATCAAGATACCATTTCATATCCTTAGGATCAATACCAACCTCTTTCATCCTTGCCACAAGTTTGTCCATATTGTCTTCTCTCTGACTTCCTCCAATAATCTCTCCAATCTTTGGAAACAATACATCCATAGCACGAACAGTTTTCCCATCAGCATTTTCTTTCATATAGAAAGCCTTAATCTCTTTTGGATAGTCAATTAGGATAACTGGTTTCTTGAAGTGTTTTTCAACCAAATATCTTTCATGTTCAGATTGAAGATCAACTCCCCACGAAATAGGGTATTCAAACTTCTGATTAGAAGCTTCTAAAATAGTAATAGCCTCAGTATATTTCAATCTAACAAAATCAGTTTCCACAACGTGTTGTAGTCTTTCAACTAATTCTTTGTCGTACATACTTTGAAGGAACTCTAAATCATCTTTACAGTTTTCTAAAGCATAGCTAACAAGATATTTGATAAACTCTTCAGCCAAGTTCATATTTTCTTCCAACTCATAGAAAGCCATTTCTGGTTCAATCATCCAAAATTCAGATAAGTGACGAGGAGTATTAGAGTTTTCAGCCCTAAAAGTAGGTCCAAAAGTATATATCTTTCCAAGCGATAATGCACCAAGCTCACCTTCCAATTGTCCTGAAACTGTTAACGATGTTTCTCTTCCGTAGAAGTCTTGAGAATAATCAACCTTTCCGTTTTCTGTTCTAGGAATATTATCTAAATCAAGAGTTGTTACCTGGAACATCTCTCCTGCTCCCTCAGCATCAGAAACAGTTATCAATGGACTATGCCAATAGAAAAACCTTTTATCGTTATAAAACTTATGAATAGCAAAAGCCATAGCGTGACGTATTCTAAAAACAGCCCCAAAAGTATTTGTTCTAGGTCTTAAATGAGCAATTTCACGTAAGAACTCTAAAGTATGTCCTTTCTTTTGAAGAGGATAAGTTTCTGGATCAGCTTCACCATAAATTTCAATTTCTGTTGCTTGAACTTCAACATTTTGTTCTTGTCCCACAGACTCAACTAATTTTCCATTAATTCTTAGAGAAGCACCTGTTGTAATTCTCTTTATCATATCTTGATCAAATTGAGCTAACTCAACCACCACTTGAATGTTATGAACGATTGTTCCATCGTTTAATGCAATGAAAGCAATGTTTTTATTCCCTCTTTTGCTTCTTACCCAACCCTTAACACAGATTTCTTTTTCTATTTGATCATCTGCTTTTCCTTGCAAAAGATCAATAATCTCAATTCTCTTTAAATCTTTCATTTGAATAATTTAGTATTTTTTATTTATCTTTTTTATATAAAATTCGAACCTTTTTCAACCTCTACATCTGTAACAAATTGTTTAATTCTTTGTTCCTGATTCTTTTCACAAATCATCAACACATCTTCTGTATTAACAACTATATAATCTTTTAAACCCTGAAGAACAATAAGCTGATTTGAAGCATTATTAATAACACAATCATTAGTTTCATACATCATAACATTCCTACCAACAACACTATTATTATTATTATCCTTTTCTCTAACATCGTAAATTGCACCCCATGTTCCAACATCACTCCAACCAAATTCAGAAGGTATAACATAAACATTGGAAGCCTTTTCCATAATACCGTAGTCAATTGAAATAGAAGGACAAGCTGAATAAGCTGTTTTAATAAATTCTTCTTCTTTTGGAGTGTTAATAATATCTCTACCCTTTTCAAAAACATTATAAACTTCAGGCAAAAGCTCTTTCATCGACTTATTAATACTTTTCAAAGACCAAATAAACATGCCGCTATTCCAAAGGAAATCACCACTTGAAATAAACTGTAATGCCATATCATAATCTGGTTTTTCAGTAAAAAGCTTAACCTTATTCATCTGCTTTTTTGAGCTAAAGAAATTAGATTGAATATATTGTATATAACCATATCCAGTATTTGGAGAGGTAGGTTTAATTCCTAATGTAACTAAAATATCATTATCCTTACTCTGCTTTAGCCCCATTTCAATTGTCTCAATAAATTTATCTTCATTAACAATAAAATGGTCAGAGGGTGAAACAATAATATTAGCATTAGGATTCATTTTTCCAATCTTAAAGTTTGCATAAGCAATACAAGGAGCAGTATTTCTACGAGTAGGTTCAGCAATAATTTGATTTGGATCAAGATTAGGTATCTGATCATTTATCAAATCCCTATATATCCCATTGGTAACAATATATATATTTTCTCTTGGGCAGATTTTTTCAAAGCGACGAAAAGTAGACTGTATAAGAGTTTCTCCCATCCCTAAAACATCAATAAACTGTTTAGGCTTAGAAGTTTTACTCAGTGGCCAGAACCTAGTTCCAATCCCACCAGCCATAATTATACAATAGTTATTTATATTCATATCAATTTTTAATAATTCAAAGTACAAAAATACTAATACTTTGCTGTATTAACAAAATAAAACACATAAAAAGAAAAACAAGGAGAGGTTCAATCATTAGTCTGGTTGAACTTATCATTGCTCCATTTAATTGGATTATTGATAATATAGTCTTTTATTCTTTGGTATTCTGCATCATTCCTAATAATATGGTCATAAAATCTCGATTGCCAAGAAAAATCAAAACCCAACCTATGTGTATGTTTAGAAACAGCTGATTTATAAGAACCGATAATTGATGATACTGTGTTTGAACCTTGATTTTGAAAACGTTGTTGGGCGAATGATGGATTGTTATATTGTGGTGATGGTTGTGGTGGTGATTGTGGTGGTGGTTGTGGTGGTTGTGGTGGTGGTATAGACAACGCATGCGTTGTCTCTACGTTATTGTCGATTTTGTTATTTTCGATTTTGTTATTGTTGATTTTGTTATTGTTTATTTTGTCGTTATTGTTATCGTTATTGTCGATTTTGTTATTGTTGGATTCGTTATCGTTTATATTGTTGGATTTGTCGTTATCATCCATATCCTTATTACCCCCACCCCCATTCAATACCAATATCCCATGCACATGATTAGGCATTACAACAAATTCACCTAATTCAATATCCTTTGCATGATTTTTTATTTCGTGCCATATTATATCAGCAATAATACCAATGGCTGACAATTTCATTTTCCCTTCAACAATCTCTCCAAAAAAACATTCTCTATCTTTTGTACATATGGTAATAAAATACGCAGCATTCCACTCATAATTCCAATTAATCATACGGCTTGATGATTTACGGTATTTATTTCGATATCTATCTGTCATTATTCTATATTATCAATGCTTGCAAAGATAATAATTATTCACCCTAATCTTATTATTTTATTAAATTCTCCTTAAATTCATCCTTTCAACCTCAATTTTGGTATTTATTTCGTAATTTTGACAATTAAATTTTGAAAATTATGAATAAAAGGACTTATTTGTTTTTGTTTCTATTGTTTAGTCTCTTTTCTATTGATTCTTTTTCGCAAGATTCAATCCCCTCTGCTAAAAAAGCTTTTCTAACTAATGGTGTCAGTAGTTTTGGGTTTAAGGTAGGATTATCAAAGAAGGATGTTTCAAATGATATGCTTTTTACTATGGTTGACATTGATGAGATAAAGAATGTTTCTGGCGATTTCTCTTTCTCAGGCTCTTGGTTTATTGATGACAATGTTGCTTGGGGAGCTAAAGTTAGCTATGGCTTTACAGATAAAAGAATTACTGTTAGTGCCAAAGTATTAGATCTTTTGATTGATGCATCAACTTACAATTCCAATGTGGTTTCTTCATCTTTGAATGTTGGTACTGGAGTTAAGAACTATGTGCCAATTGGAACCTCAAATCGTTTCTTTGTTTACAATGAAACTAATATCACCTATTCCTATCTTTCTTCCCTAACAAGAGATGTTTATGATAGAGGAGAGAATATTAAGAAGTTAATGAAGACAACACATGAGTTAAGCATTGGTCTTTCCCCTGGATTTATGTATTTCCTTAAACAAGGTTTTGCATTTGAATTTGCCTTCAACCCCATAGTAATGTATTATAACCGTTCTTTTATCAAACAAGATGAGATAAAATCAGGCTCAGGAACTGATATGTCAATTGATTTTAAGTTAAATCTATTTAATGTCTATTTTGGATTTGCTTACTATTTCGGAGTATAGTTTTTTTTGTCCACAGATTCTCACACCCGAAGACCAGAGGTCGAGAGCCACGAAGTGAAATTAACACAGAAGGAAAAATGAAAATCCTATTAATCTGTGAAAATCTGTGGACAAAAAGAAAAAATAATAATAAATATGAAAAAGATAATAATAGCATTAGTTTTAGTTTCAACCTTTTTTGCTTCTTGTGTTGATGAGAAGTATTATACAGAATCAAAGGATTGTAATATATTAGTATTTGATATAGAAGGTCAGATATCTAATAGAATAATAACTGGCTCACCCTCAGACACAGGCTTTGTAGAGATAGGCATTCCTATTTCAATGAATTATAATAATCTCTCTGTAAGCTCTGCAAAGTTTTCACCACTTGCAAAACCTGATAAAGATGCATTAAAGATAAAAGATTTCTCTAATGATGTAGTATTTACAATTACTGCAGAAGATGATAACGTTTCTAAGGTTTGGAAAGTAAGAGTATTTTATACTGATGCACCTTTGCAACTAGCTTATTCTAATATGAAATCATGGACAATAGCTAAAGATGAAAATGGTAACGAAATAAAGATAGGTCCAACCTATGCTTATTTTCCAGGACAGGCAAATGTCTTTTCACCTTGGCAAAATGGTGCAAGAGCTAATACATTGGCAGGTTTCTTTTCAGTAAATCCTAAGCCTAGTGTAGAAAATGCAGACTACGCATCAATGGAAACAAAACTCTATAGCACAGGTGCATTGATGAATTCTGCAATAGTAACAGGAGCATTATTTACAGGCAAATTTATGTATAATTCTACATATCTACCAGGTATAGGTTCCGACCCCAATCCAAGAAAAATGGTTAATTTAGGCACACCATTCTATCAAAAGCCAAAAGAGGTTAAATTCAAGATGAGATATAAGGCAGGAGAAGTGATGAAAGATGGAAAAAATAAAGTAATATTAGAAAACGACCCTGAGGGAAGACCATCAAAAGACTCTTGCGAGATTTACTTCTTACTACAAAACAGAAATCTTGATGCTAATAAATTCTATAGAGTAGCAACAGCATGGCTTAGAACAGGCGATGAAATAGGAAGCTTTGAAACAGAAACAGGATTTGTTGAAATTACCCTACCTTTTATCTATGGTGAGCCAAATGCTCAAACCTTAATAGAAAATCCATATATGAAAATAGGTGGCGTTAGAGGAGAAGTAATATTCTATAAGTTTACTCCAAATGGACAAACCTACGATATAAGTCAAGCAAATGAAGCCTACGCCCCATCAAACTCCCCAGTAGATAATATCATAGTCCTAATGAGTTCCAGTGCTTATGGAGATAAGTTTTGGGGAGCACCAGGCTCAAGACTTGATGTAAAAGATATAGAATTTATCTATTAAGTGAAGCAAGAAAAGAATTAAAAACAATGAAACAATTAATATTATTTTTAATAACCCTCTCTATGTTTGGAATATTAAATGCCCAAACAAAGATATACTCTTCAAATCAATATAATAGCAAAGGAAAATTAGAATATATTATTGAAGGCGATAAGGTATATTATGCCAATCAGTACAATAGCAAAGGAAAACTTGCCCTAATAACAGAGGGAAATAAAGTCTATTATTCAAATCAATATAATAGTAAGGGTAAACTGTTTATGATAATAGAAGGAGATGAAATCTACTTTGCTAATAAGTATAATTCCAAGGGAAAACTCTCAATGATAATGCAAGAAAACAAAGTATATTATTCCAACCAATACAATAGCAAAGGCAAATTATTATTTATAAAAGAAGAAGATAAAATCTACTATTCCAACCAATATAACTCAAAGGGCAAATTAGCTGCCATAATAGAAGGCGTAGCACCTAAGGCATTAATATATATCATTTTAAACAATTAAAACAATAAAAATCAAATTAATATTTTTTAACTTATATTATTTGAAAACTAACTCTTCGTTTTAATTTTTTCTTCCTTCGTTTTAAAAAATTCTTTCTTCGTTTCATTTCCGTAGATCTTCGTTTCATTTTTGCGAACTTTTATCTCTTCAAAACTTATCATTATTCCTCTTTTTTTAATGATTTTTGTATGGCGTTTATTATTTATTAGCAACCATAACAAGTATTATAAATATGGGCACTTCTAATAATTACCACTTTGACAATCAAATAAATAGTTGTATCTTTGTGTGAAATATATAACTATGTCAAAATATAAGTATAAAACAACAGGAAATAAAAGAATTAGAGGAAAACATGCTTAATACAAATAAGAAAAGTACAGCTGGTTGTAAACCATACGATGTAGTTATGATGTTTAAGATTATTCTACTTAAACGTTTTTACAATTTGAGTGATGAGCAAACAGAATATCAAATAAACAAAAAGAAAACAACCGCATTAAATCAAAAACTCGTTGTCGAGTAGAGCATGCATTTGGATTTGTAACAAATAGTATGAATGATTTTAAAATTCGTTCAATAGGATTAAGAAAAGCTAAAGGAATAATCGGATTAGTCAATTTAGTTTATAATATGTGTAGATATGAGCAAATTATAAGATTAAATCTATTATCAATTAAAAATTAATTATTGTTGTATATTACAGACAAACAAGTAAAGATATAAAGCAGTAAATATTTAATAAAAAATAATTCCCAAATCATCACTTTAGTATAAAAAAAGATTGTATATTTGACGCATATTTCTTAAAGGATTTAAAAAAGGGAACTTCTGTCCTTTAAAAAATAAATAATATATATTATTAGAAGTTCCCTAAAGTCTATGCCAAATTCAATTTTAGATATTATTGCAAAAGATACGAATGGTAAATGTTACCAATCTTATAAATATTGTGCTGATGAAGAATTAAAATTACCTACACTTGACTATGACGATAAAGGTGATTCTTTTACTTTTATTAAAAATTCTTGTGGAGAAACAGATACTGGTCTAATAACCACTAAAAGTGTAAAACATGTTTCTGAAAAAATTATTGACAACAAACCACTTTTTCAATTTTTCTTAGATGGTTCAAGAAGAACGTATAAAATTGATGATATTGAAATAAATAGAAATGTTTATCCTATAATAGCTGGACAAATTGGAGTTGCTTGTTGTCAAAGAAAATCACCTGATAATTTTAAGTGTATCAAGGTTAACAATAAATTAGTTTTATCACTCCCAAGAGCAGCAAATCCAAATGCAGCTGAGGCAAAATTATTCTTTAATAACTTAAAAGACAAAGTTAATAAACATTCTTCCTTAGAAAAAAGGAATTTATATTTTGACAAAATTCTATCATATGATTCTAGAAAACTAGATGATAATACAAAGTATGAAAATCTTGGAATTGCAACTATACAAGATGAGATGATTGAAACAGAAAAGATAATAGTTGCTTCACTTTCAGATGAAAATTTAATAAACTCATCTCAATATTTAATTAAAGATGGATCTTTACAATACAAACCTATGAAGTCAAGCAACTTCAAAGAACTTATAAAATATAAAAATCATTATAAATCAGTTGTAGGGGTCTCAAAAATGTTCAATCCTGGTCTTTGTGTAGATAATAATGGGAAAAGTAATGCCGATAAAATTGCTGAACTTAAATTATTTCACAGAACACCGGTTTATAAATATTGTAATGGTTTGGTAGGAAATGTTTATTTTGGAATATGGTATGTGAGAATTAGAGAAAAAAGGCATTCATCAAGTCCTTTTGCTGGTGTACTTAAATTAGAAAAAATCTTAATTACTGATGAAGAAATAGAAAATGGCTTAGATAGTAATGAAGTAGATTTAATTACAGCAAATATTATTAATGAGAGAAATCCAGTTTGTTATGGAAAAGATAACCGATGGGCAAATCATTTATACCCAGTTTATTTAACTGAGAATTTTATTAAAAGCAAATATTTAAGTGATATAAACTTTCTAAATATATTCTAATATGAAGAAAATAGGAAAAATCATAGCTACTGAAAAAGTGCCAACAACAGTAGAATATTTTTACTTTTGGACTGACAAACAACTTGTAATTAAACCCTTTGATGTAATAAAAGTAAACCATTTAAATAATTCTATTACATTTGGAGTTGTTGAAGAAATTGCTCATTTAACTGATGGAGCAAGCTTTTTAGCAGGTTATATTTCAAGTGATTTTGGTGAAGTTGAAGCAAAAACTTACACAAATAGAATAGGTATGAATTATTTAACTGCAAAAGTTGTTGGAAATACAAAAAATATTTACACACCAGTACTAGACGGAGCAATTGTATCTCTTGCTAATGCTGATGAAGTAACTGAGGCATTAGGTTTGAAGAATATAAAAAATCCATTACCTTGTGGTATTATTGAAATGTATGAAGGTGAAGAAAAAATCACAATACCAGTAAATTTTAATTCAAATTTTTTGATAGGTCCAGAAGGAGCACATTTAAATATTTCAGGTATTTCAGGTTTAGCATCAAAAACCTCTTATGCAATGTTTTTATTAAAAAACATTCAAGAAAGATATTTAACAGTTCTTAAAGATGAAAGTGTTGCATTTGTTTTTCTAAATGTAAAAGGTCGTGATTTGTTAGCGATTGATGAACCGTCTGACGAGTTACAAGATAGTGATAATAAAATGTACAAAGAATTAGGGCTTGAAGAAAAACCTTTTAGTAATGTAAAATATTTTTATCCATTTTCAAAAGACATTAAATCTACAACATATGCAGATATTAATGATGTTAAATTCCAAAGAAAATCTGATAGAGCTTTTCAATATAAATATGTTTTTGAAAATGATAAAGAAAATTTAGATCTTCTTTTTGCAAACATTGATGATCCTACACAAACAATGGAATCTATTGTGAGTACTATTACTTCCGATGATACTCAATTTGGAAGTATTGGAAATTGGACAGACTTATTAGAAGAAGTACAAAGTAGAGCAGCCAAAGGTGATACTGGTAAAGATAAAACAATTTCTGTATTAAGTTGGAGAAAGTTTAATAGATTACTAAATAAAATACTAAAAAGAAATTCTGAATTATTTTCTAATTCAAGAGATGAATCAAATCATGAAGTTCGTTTAAAAGAATCTATTTTACAGATCAATAAAAACGATGTTTTTGTTATTGATATTGCAAAATTAGACGAAGAAGCACAAGGTTTTGTCTTTGGAGATGTAATGAGAGCAATTTATGAATTAAAATTAGGACAAATTAATAGAGAGGAAAAAGATGTACCTAATAAGATTATTATTTTTATAGATGAATTGAACAAGTATGGAAGTAAAGATGTACCAAAAAACTCACCAATATTAAGACAATTACTTGATATTACAGAAAGAGGTCGTTCATTAGGTATTATTCTTTTCTCAGCAGAACAATTTAAAAGTGATATTCACGATAGAGTTAAAGGAAATTGTGCAACTCACGCATTTGGAAGAACAAATGTAATTGAAGTATCAAAATCGGATTACCAATATATGCCATCAGTTTATAAATCTATGCTTACAAGATTACAACAAGGAGAATATATTATACAAAATCCAGTATTTCGTTCACCTTTAAATATTAAATTTCCACGTCCACTATATAAACAATACAAAAATGGATAATTTAGATAGAACGTTAATTGGTAAAGATGTCATTGAATCATTAACGACTTCAATGTACGAAGATGCTCGTTTTATTTATAGAGAATATATTCAAAATTCTGCTGATGCAATAGATAAAGCAAAAAGTATAAACTTAATTAATAAAGGTAATATATTTATAACTATTAATAAAGAAAAAAGATTAATAGAGTTTGAAGATGATGCAACTGGAATAGAATCTTCACAAGTTATTCCAATATTAAAAAATATTGCACAATCAACTAAAACAAAAGGTTCTGATAAAGGATTTAGAGGCATTGGTAGATTGGGTGGATTGGGTTATTGTGATAAACTTATTTTTGAAACATCTGTTAAAGGTGAAAATGTCAAATCAATAATGACTTGGGATGCCACAAATTTAAAAAGAATTATTGGTGATCGTACAAAAAAAGAAGAAGCTCACGAAGTTATAGATGCAGTTACAACATTTAAACAAGAAAAAGAAGACATCGATAAACATTATTTCAAAGTAATTTTGCAAGATGTTACAAATAATGACTTATTAGACGTTTCAGAAATAAGAGAATACCTTTCAATGGTTGCTCCTGTTCCTTTTAAACTTGCTACTCTTACACCTAAAATATATGATTATATTTCTAAAAACAATTTTTTAGTTGATGAATATCAAATATATGTAAATACAGAACAAATATTTAAAGGATATAAATGGTATGTTTATGAGGGAGATACAAATAATAAAAAAAAGGTTGACGAAGTAATTGATATAATATTTTTTAAAGAAAATGATAAAGAAGGCAAACCACTTTATTGGGGTTGGTATGCTCTCACAAGTAAAATTCAATCATTACAAAAAATAAATTTCGCAAGAGGATTTAGATTAAGGAATCACAATATTCAAATTGGAAACGATGATACTTTACAAAAACTCCACAAAGACAGACGTTTTCAATTTTATTTTTTTGGAGAAGTTCATGCAGTTCATCCTGATTTGCATCCAAATGCAAGACGTGATTATTTCTCAGAAAATGACATACATTATCAATTTGAAAATAAATTAGAACATTTCTTTCATAAAACAATTTATAAACTATGTTATGATGCTTCCAAAGTCAATAGTGCTTTTAAAGATATAGAAAAATTCAATCAAATTGTTGAAGAATATAATATCAAAAATCAAAAAGGTTATATAAATAAGGAAGAAAAAGAAGAATTAGAAAATAAACTACAAAAGCAAGAAGAAGCAAAAGAAAAAGCAATAAAAACAATAAATACATTAAAAGATAATTCAGAAGAATTACCTTTGAATAAAATTATCGAAAAATCATATTCAAAACTTGATTCATTAGAAGAAAGTCCAACTATTGTTGAAGAAGATAATGACGATAAACCAATTTATATAACAGAAAAACTATCAAAACTAAATAAGAAAGAACGCAAATTTATTGGTGAAATATTTGAAATAATAAACAATGTATTAACAAAAGATCTTGCCGAAAATTTGATACAAAAAATTGAAGAAAAATATAAATGAGAAACATACTCTTATTAGAACCCAACTACAAAAATAAATATCCTCCAATTGGCTTAATGAAAATATCAACTTATCATCGACTTCTCGGCGATAAAGTTACTTTTTACAAAGGGGAATTAAAAGATTTTATTTTAGATAAATATACCAAAAAATGTATTGATAAACTTTTTTATATAGATGAAAACATTAATTGGAGATTATACTATACTTCAATAAAAAGCTATTTAAAAAAAGGAGGAAAAATTGATTTTGATGATATTCCAATAAATAAATCCAATTATCAAGTTCTTTTAGAAAAAGCTATAATTGAACAAAAGATTAATTTTCATAAAAAGAAATATGAGAATGAACCTTTATTTGATAGGGTTTATATAGCTACGCTATTTACATTTTATTGGAATATTACTATTGAAACAATAAATTTTGCAAAAAAATTAGTCAAGAGCAATAATGATATTTTTGTTGGTGGAGTTTCTGCAACTTTATTATATAAAGATATTATAGAGAATACTGGTATAACTCCTATACAAGGTTTGCTTAATAAACCTCAAATGTTGGATAATGATTTAAAAATTTTAGGAAAGTATAAAGATGTAATTGTTGATACATTATCATTAGACTATTCAATTCTTGATGAAATTGATTATAAATATCCTGAAAAAGATGCTTATTATGGTTATATAACACGGGGTTGTATTCGAAAATGTTCATTTTGTGCAGTTCCTATTTTAGAACCTGATTATTGTAATTTTATTACAATAAAAAATAAGATAGAAGAAACAAAATTGAGATATGGTGAGCAAAGGAATCTTTTATTGCTTGATAACAATGTATTAGCATCTTCAAGATTTAAAGATATTATAAATGAAATAATTGAATGTGGTTTTGGTAAAAATGCAAAATATACTGAACCTAATCAATATAGTATATCAATCAATAATCTTAAAGATGGAGTTAATGATACGGCATATATTAAGAAAATATTTAATCTAAATATTGATTTACTGAATAGAATTAAAGGAGAACAGAAACAAGAAGTTTATAATTTATTAAGTGATAATGACCTTTTAAATATAAATACAACAACAAAAGATAAATTGATTTTAGTTTCTGATGAACTTTTACCTTTATATACAAAATATTTTAGAAAACTTCCTAGGATGCGTTATGTTGATTTTAATCAAGGGGTAGATGCACGTCTTTTTAATGAAGAAAAAGCTAATTTACTTGGGAAAATAAATATACGACCATTGAGAATAGCTTTTGATAATATAAAAGATAAGAAATACTATGAAAATGCTATTCGATTAAGTGCAAAAGCAGGTATTAAAAATTTTTCAAATTATATACTATATAATTTTCAAGATAATCCAATTGAATTATATCAAAGGTTAAGGTTCAATATTGATTTATGTGACGAATTGAATATTAATATATATTCATTTCCAATGAAGTTTCATCCAATTAAAGGAGAAGATAGATTTAATCGTGATTATTTAGGGGTCAATTGGAATAGAAAATATATAAGAGCAATTCAGGCAATATTAAATGCTATAAAAGGAAAAGTTGGTAAGGGGAAAGAGTTTTTTGAAAAAGCATTTGGGGCAAATGAAGAAGAATATTTTAAGATATTAGAAATGCCAGAAACAATGATTTTATATAGATATTTCTTTGAATGGTTAGGCGAAGAAAAGAAATATCATATTTCAACATTGGCATGGGAGCAAACATGGAAAGAAACTTTTTTATTACTTGATGAAAAAGAATCAAAAGAATTATTGGAAATAATTCATTATAATAAATTCAGCACATTTGACATAAATAATGTAAATCCAAAATTTAAAAATTTATTGATTTTCTATGTTGATTATAGAGATAATGTTATTAATAGTAATTCAGAGCTATATAAACTAAAAAAAGAATACGATCAACACCCTACAAGAAAATTAAGAAGGAAATCTTTATAATGTTTTTATTTTAAGTGAATCCCTTTTTGTGTAATTTTGTTCTATAATTTGTTACTTCAAAAAAGTATTAGGTGTATTAAATACATTATCCATATGCCATTCTAAATATTCTTTTTTAGGGAGGTATTTATTAGGTAAATTGAGTTTTTTCTTTTCTATTGGTTGGAAGAAATTAGAATAATATTCTTTGGATATATTTTGTTTTAAATTATTCGATAGAACAACTTCATAGTTATTATTAACCCCTATTAATCCTTTATCAAATGCTTTATCATACAACGGAGATAAGCAAATACCATTCTCAGGGTTTAATCTTTCTTTCTCGTTCCTTGACCAAGGAATAATATGACTTGCAATTAATAATTCAGGTATATCAATATTCGCAATGGCACATTTTATATTATAATTAGAGAGAACAATTTGGCGAAAAACATTTTGGTTAACACGTGTTTTAATTTCTCTAACCTTTGTTTCTCCCTTTAAATCATTTATATCTAAAATATAATCGTTAAATTTTGATTCAATTGTTCTATCTTGTTTTTGAGCTAATATATTTTCACTTTCAAAAATTAAATCCTCACGATTTGCAGAAAACTCATCCCAAATAGGTTGGCATTGTTTTAATCCACCAACCATTCCCTTTACTCCTCTATTTTGATGATAAGGATCACAAGAAGCAAAATTACTTAGACGTATTGCAATAGAATTAGCTGACCTATTCAACAATTGAGCAAGTTCAATAACTTCTGGTGTTCCGTCGTGCTGGATTTCCTACTCCCGCACGATATTACTATAAGGATTTTTAATCCGTAAGATATACAATCATCAAAGAATATTTCTAAACAATATATTAATCAAAATGTATTTGTACATTTGCCAGCAAATTGAGTTTAAAAATAATAACATATCGGATTACTTATCGGTTTACCGCTTGCCATAGCAAGTTATCGACTTTGTCGCTTTGCATAGCAAAGAAATCCTAATAATAAAGAAGTGCGGGAGTGCAAATCCCGCACGACGGGAATAATCCAAATGATTTAATAATTTACTTACAGGCAATTCAGGAAGAATATATCCCATTATCGGAAGAAAAACGCAAGGAATATTTTTTAGAAAAACGTTGTAAATTTAATACTAAATCATTAGACGAAATTGAAAACACAGCTTTATTTATTTTTTTAAATAGAACTTGTTTTAATGGTTTGTATAGAGTAAATAGCAAAGGATTATTTAATGTCCCTTTTGGAAAATACACCAACCCTAAAATTTGTGATAAAGAAACAATATTAAGGGATAGTAAATTGCTTCAAAAAGTTAAAATTATTAATGTTGATTTTGAAAAAACTCTTGATTACATTGATGAAAATACCTTCTTTTATTTAGACCCTCCTTACAGACCTTTAAATTTGACATCAAGTTTTAATTCTTATTCTAAAGAACCTTTTAACGATAAAGAACAAATAAGATTAAAGAAATTTTGTGACAAAATTACACAAAAAGAATGTTTTCTAATGCTTAGTAATTCAGATTGTAAGGGAGCAAATCCACTTGATGACTTCTTTGATGATTTATATTCTAAATATATTATAGAAAGGGTTTGGGCTTCTCGTTCTGTAAATTCAAACTCTGAAAAAAGAGGCAAACTAACAGAATTACTAATTAGTAATTTTAAAAATGATAAACTAATAGATTTAAACTATCAATTTATTAGCAACCATAACAAGTATTATAAATATAATGCTTTACTTTGCAAGACTAAACCAATTTGAAGCAGTAGAAATAGTTTAAAATTAATAGTAAATAGAAATGAAAAAGACTTTTATTTTAGCAATAAGTATTATCTTAAGTAATCTACTTTTTGGACAAGCCTCTGGAAATATCAACTATCAGAATCAAACAAGATATCCTGAACAAAACATTAGTGTTTCTAACCCCTCAACATCAAATACTTTATTAAGTGTGAAAGGATTAGCAAATATTAAAGCAGATTCATATGTAGCAATCTTTAGCGTAAATCAAGTTGGTAAGACAAGCCAGGAGGTAAATGATTTAATTGATAAAAGGATAAAACAATCGGTAGATGAAATAAATAAACACAAGGAAACAGAGGTATTTATAGATATGATCTCATTTGTTCCTATCTATGAATTTGAAATAGAAAAGAAGATATTTAGCAAAACAAACTATAATGAAATTCCAAAATCCTTTGAATTAAAAAAGAATATTCATATAAAATATCATGACCAAAATCAACTAAATGATTTTATTAGTATCCTATCAAACCAAGATATATACAATTTAGTAAGAGTAGATTATTTCGCTAACAACCAAGATTCTATAAAAAAACAACTAATGAATAAGTCGAAACAAATACTCCAAGAAAAAATAAAAACCTATCAATCATTATTAGGAATTTCCTTTGACACATTAGATAAGAGCCTATCCGATGGATATAAAGTTCTTTTCCCAGTTGAAATGTATAAATCATTTGAAGCATATAATAGTTCTTCATTAAATGAAAAGAAATCTCAAAACATAAATTTAGCAGACAAATCCCCCACCCTATACTACCAACCAATAGTAAACAAGGAATTTGACTTTGTAATCAATCCAATAATAACAGAACCCGTTATTCAAATAATGTACGAGATAAAATTACTAATAAACAAAGAAAAGACAAATAAAGAAATCAACCCTCAAACCAAAAAGGAATATATCCTAATAAGTCCTAATGGAGAGTTGAAAAATATTAACTTGTAATTATAAAATGATTTTTATGAAAAAAATACTATTCTTAATGATTGCCTCTCTATCCTTTAGTGCTTGTGGGGGGAATAAGGCAGAAACAAATGGAAATAGCAAGGAGCAAGAAACTAATCAAGGGGATTATGATAAGTTTAAGCTTTCGAGCGAAGAGAGGAATTTGTTTAAAAATGCTTTTAATGCTTATATAGTGTATGATAAAGGTAATTTGACCGATGTAAAGGTAATGGATAAATTGTTTAGTGGTGATGATTTAAAGATTGATAGGGATAAGAATATTAAGGAGGTTGAACTATTAAGCAAGAATATTTTAAAGTTATTAGAAAAAAATGAGTTTGAAGATCTTTTTAATTTACTCAAAGATAATAAGGTCAAATTCTATCTCCACCCTGCAAATACTATTGATAACGAACTTTCTCTTCATAATGTTTTAGTTATCTTATACAGTATGTTTTATGAAAAAGAGGAGTTCCTAAAATCAAGTATTGAATTGGGTAACTTTTCTATCTTTCATATAGAGGCAGTACATAATCTAAATGGGAAATGGAGTAGTAATTATCCACTTATTCTTAGTGATGTAATAATGTTAAATGAGAATTTGGGTGATATTGATAATATGATAGTTAATGTTGAGAAACTATGTAAATACAACGAAGATATTAATAATGGACGAAATAATGAATCTTATAAAGAATCTCTAAGTTTTCTAAGAGATTTATATGAAGAAACTAATAATAAAGCCAAAGTAGATAGTTGTAATATAATTCTTAAAAAGCTGGATTAAGCTATATCTTCCTCTAGAAGGGAATTATATAAATATCATTTTGGTGATTTCTTCGAGGTATTTGGCGTCTATTTCATTAAAGGTGTTTAGTTCTTTGCTGTCAACGTCTAAGCAAGCTACAATTTCTCCTTCTTTATTGCGGATTGGAATAACTATTTCGGAATTGGAACGTGAGTCACATGCTATATGTCCTTCGAATTTATGAACATCTTTTACCACAACGGTCTCTCCACTATTTATTGCAGCCCAGCATACTCCTACGTCTTTTTTAAGTACTTGGCAAGCTAGGGATCCTTGGTATGCTCCAACTAAAAGCTGTCCATCAATTAAATGATAGTAACCTGTCCAAAAGAAATCATCCATCTTATTATGTAGCACCGCTATTATGGTTGACATTCTTGAAAGTGGATTATTGGTCTTTGGTATTTGTTCGCTTAGTTGAGTGATTATCCTCTCATATCTTTTTGCTTTTTTATTGTTTTCCATTTCCTATAAGTGTTTAAAATGTTCAATAGCTTTCATTAGTTCTGATTTTGGAAGAGCTATATTGATTCTCATCTTGTTTTCTCCTTCTTTTCCAAATATTGTTCCATCATTAAGTCCTAGTTTGCAATCAAATGCTAACTTTCTAAGAAGTTCTTTATGAGTTAAGTCATAAGCAGAAAAGTCTAACCATGGTAGATAGGTTGCTTCGTGTTTATAGGTCCTGATTTTAGGGAAATTTGAATGCAAATAATCATTCATTGCTTTTAGATTTTCTTGCAAATAATCTCTTAACTCATCAACCCAAACTCCTCCCATAGGACTATATGCTGCTTCAAGTGCGTATGCTCCTAATGTGTTTCCTGTGTACATGTGAAGGACATCGCCTATTTGGTGGAAGAATTTCTTCATTAAGTCTGGGTTTGGAATGATAACCTCAGATGTTGCTAAGCCTGCTATATTAAAGGTTTTGGATGGTGCCATCAGGGTTATTATATTTGCTTTTTCGTCTTCGTTTGTTGTGGAAATTGCTGTTGGGAAATGTTTGAAGTCCGGCATTGTTAGGTCTGAATGTATTTCATCAGAAACTAGTATGCAATTATATTTATTACATAAGAATGCAAGCTTTTCAAGGGTTTCTTTTTCCCAACGTTTGCCAACAGGGTTATGAGGATTGCAAAGTAGCATCAACTTAACTCCTTTCTTAAGTTTAGTTTCTAAGTCTTCAAAGTCCATATAGAATTCTCCATCTTTTTCAATTAGTGGATTAGAAAGCACATTTCTTCCTTGGTTCTCAATTGCGTAATAGAAAGGATGATAAACAGGTGGTTGAACTAGAACATCATCTCCTTTTTCAGTGTAAACAGAAACGCAAATGCCTAGTGCAGGAACAATGCCTGGGGAAAAGCATATCCATTCTTTTTCAATCTCGAAGTCGTGACGGTTTTTTGTCCACCACTTTATTGAATCATAATAGCTTTCCCAATAATCGTGATATCCTAAAATTGGATGTTCTAATCTTTCTTTTATGGCGTCAATAATAAAGTCAGGTGTTTTGAAATCCATATCTGCAACCCACATAGGTTTTAGGTCAGTAGTGCCAAAGATTTCTTGTAATGCTCCATACTTTAGAGAATCGGTATTTTTTCGTTCTATTATAAGATCAAAATTATATTTTTTCATATTTTGAGTTTTTAGGATTTAAAGTTAATGTATATGTCTTTTGTATTTGTGTTTTGCGAGAATGTAGGGCAGGTATTACATTTCTTAGATCTTTTTTTCTTCATTTTATTTGAACCTGGTCTTGATGAGGAACAAGAAGAAATAAATACTATCATTAGTCCTAAGAATATTAGTCTAATTATATGTCTTGTCTTTGATTTCATAGTTATGCATTTGATTTATCGTACTCTGCAACCATTTCAAGTATTTCTCCTCCAAACTGTTCTACCTTTTTCTTACCTATTCCTTTTATTTGTAGGAGTTCTTTTTCGGTTTTAGGTAGGTTATTGGAGATTTGAACTAATGAAACTTGTGTTAATACCATAAATATGGGAACTTCCAATTCTTTTGACTTGTTATATCTCCACTCTCTTATGGTATCGTATAATTCTTGGTTAACTATTTCTGATGAAGTATTAATAGCTTTGTCATCATCAACTCCTTCTTCAGCTTCTGCGACCTGACTTAGTTTTTTTCTTGCATAAGGAACATTGTTTTTAGATTGGTAATGGTCAATAAATTTCTTTTGGTCTTGAACTAATAGCTTGTTTTTCTTTACTAAGAACTCTTTTAGAGAAAAGTCTTTATCAATAATACCAAAAAGGCTTAACTTTATATATAACTCGTAGATAAGGGAGTCAGCATTAGATTCTCTTAGATTTTCAATTTCCTTATTATCAAATGCCATTTGATTGATTAATACATAAACCTCTTCAACAATTTTAAGTTTGTCTACATAATATTCAATAGCCTTTATTAGTCTTTCAATCAAGTTTTCTGTAATTCCTTCCTTAGCCAAACGTATAATTTGATGCTCAAACTTATAACTTACTTCAATAATATCTTTTAAAACAGTATCTATTAATTGATTAATCTTATTGCTAGTATCGGAATAGATTTTGTAGAAATGTGTTGTATTAAGAGTGCCTATCTCTCCTATTATATTGTTTATATCTTTGAAAGAAAACAGATCTAAAAGGGTTTGCTCCAAAAATACTAAACTATCTTCTTGTAGTTTTTCTTCTGTTGGAGGGTTATCTTCTTGTTCTTGGTCAAATTCAATTAGTTTTTGGTCTTTAATAATTGAATCTGGATTAAAAGCAGAAGTAAGTATTATGCCCTCTAATGTTCTACATCTACTAAGTGCAACATAGACTTGACCTGATGCAAATGCTTTGTTAGAATCAATAATAATTTTGTCGAAAGTAAGACCTTGGCTTTTATGGATTGTTATAGCCCATGCTAGTTTAATTGGGTATTGTTCAAAGGTGCCAATACTTTCTTCAATAATCTCACTTGTCTGTTGGTTAAGAGAATATTTATAATTATTCCAAACATATTTCTTAACAACAATATCCTCATCGTCTCCTGGAGAACGAACAGTAATAGTCTCCTCATCAATATCAACAATCTTACCTATCTTACCATTATAGTATTTTCTTTGATTCATTTCTCCAAAATCATTCTTTATAAACATAACCTGAGCATCTCTTTTGAGTTCAAGTTCAAATTCGTTTGGATATGAGTTTTCTGGAAAATCGCCTACAATTTTTGCTTTAAAAACAAAGGAATCAAAATCTAATTGATTAAGTTTGTTTTCATTAATTTTATTAGCTTGGTAATTATGAGTACAAAGAATTACATAACCCTCATCGTAGGTTGGGTCATAATCGACATTACTCCTTTCATTAAGTTCTGTAATTAACTTTTCGGTAATATTATTATTCCTAATATCATTTAGAATATTAATAAACTTCTCATCCTTTTGTCGAAATACCTCTTGAAGATTTATGGTTACAAAACTTGACTTCCTAAGAGCCATGGATGAAAAGAAGTATTGTGTATCGTAATAATATTGTAATAGTTCCCATTCTTCATCCTTAACAACTGGGGGTAATTGTTGCAAGTCGCCAATCATAAGAAGCTGAACTCCTCCAAAAGGAAGATGTCCTGAACCTTTCCTAAAACGTCTTAATGTGTAATCAATTGCATCTAAGAGGTCTGCCCTAACCATTGATATTTCATCAATAACAAGTAGATCTAGAGTTCTTATTATATCTCTTTTTTGTTTTGAAAACTTAAAAAAACTACTCTTAGCTTTGTCTCCTTGACGTGATTCAATAAAGGGACCAAAACCAATTTGAAAAAAAGAATGAATTGTTACTCCCTGAGCATTAATTGCTGCTACTCCTGTTGGAGCAACAACAACCATTCTCTTAAAGGTGTTTTTTCTTAAGGTTTTAAGAAATGTAGTTTTCCCTGTTCCAGCTTTTCCAGTAAGGAAGATATTAGTATTGGTCTGCTCAACGTATTTTCTTGCTAACTCGAGCTGATCATTTGTTTCTAAACGTTCTTCTTCTTCCATTACTTTTTTCCTTTTTATTGGCTGATAATTAGTTTATCATTCCATGTTTTATCTAAGGAATTGAATTTAACAATATAATATCCAGGATTAAAGCTTTTAGCATTAATTGAGTATTCGCTTGTGTTGGAAGGAATAGTTTGAGTTAGAACTAGTCTTGATAACTCATCATATATTGTTATTTGAACTGGGTTTGGCTGTGGGGTTAGAATGATATTAATATCGTTTTTAGCAGGATTAGGATATATTCTAGAATATGATTCTTTTGTTTGGTCAACATCATTAATAGATGTAAGATATGTAGTATAATCATCTCCCCTAAATTGCATTACTCCTGTATTTAAAGGGTCTAGCCAAGGTTTAAGTTGGTATTGACTTGATGAGCCATTTGAAGCCCAAGAATAAGACAACTTACCAAAATAATCATTCTTTTCAGAAACTGGGACATTACAACCAGAGGTTCCACCAGTAAGTGTCCCTACTATTTGACTAGATGAATTAAATAAAGGACTTCCTGATGAACCTCCTTCTGTAATTCCAAAGTTTGTTTGAGTTTGTACCCATTGTGCTTTCCAATGTGATCCTGTAGCTCCATATGAAACACTTTGTAAAAGTGCTGTATAGGTTGAAATCTTTTTAATATCTCCAGCAGGATGATGAATAGCAACTCCACTTGTAGATGCTGTGTTTACTGCATTCCAAGCATTCCAATATGCGTTATATCTTATAGGTATATCATTATTTAATCGAAAAAGTACAAAATCAGAACCTAATCCTTGAGCTTTTACCGTAGTTCCACTAAGAGTACTTCGATTTGGTTCTGTTTGAGAAATGCAACCAGGACTTTCATAATTGAAATAGAAAACATAATTGTTATAATAACTAGGACTAGAATCCTCAATGCAATGAAGTGCAGAAAGAACATATGGTGCAAGGTCTCTTGCAGTATTATTTACTAATGAACCAGTACACCAACCTATATAATTTTGATCCATCCTGATTTGAATTCTAACCACTCCTCTTTGAGCCTTTCTATAATTATTACCCTCTGGACAATTAACATTCACATTACAAGAACCAGAAGCGCCATATTCACTACTTGCTTTTGTAGGTTCGTAAACACAATCTCTATATGCATATCCAATTTCACTTAATTTTAAAATTGGTTGCTCTATAACATAATTTGGTTGAAAATACTCAATAACCATTTCATCTCCATAAATAAGTTCAGTTGCAAAACTTTTAGAGTCATGATTATTTAATGAAGTAAATGCTCCAATTACCTGTGATTGATCTTTATTATAAACGAATAACTCTCCTCCCTCAGGCAAATAGAAATTATCTGAATAAATTGTTAGAGCTTGAGCATTATCTGACCTAACTCTTAATACCCAAAGTTTACCTTTATCAATTTCTGCATAATCTGCTTTTTCAAAGAAATCAACCCCAAGAGGAAGAATAACTCCAAATCTACGAGTCTTATACATGCTTTCAGTGTTGTTATCTTGCTCAATAACATCAGATAAATCTGGCTGATCAACATCAATAACTGTTGTTAGAAGAACAGCTAAGTCTTTATGAACAAATGTTTTTGGAGTTCCTTCAACACTTAATTGAGCAAAAGAAACGTTAGCAATAAATACTATTGAAATAATTAATAATAATCTTTTCATAATCGTTTGTATTTTAATCTATAATTGTTTTGTTTTTACCGAAACACCTTATTTAGACTCAATAATCTTTTTATGAATATCTAAAATTTGAGGTATTAACATTGTTTTATTATCGTGAATAATTATAAAATCTGATTTCTTAACTTTATCTTCAATAGGGATTTGATTATTAATTCTTTCCTCAACAATCTTCCTACTTACATTATCTCTATTCGTTGCTCTTTGAATTGAAACTTCTCTTGGGGAATTAATACAAATAATGCTTTCAAATTTATTTTCCCAACCTATTTCAAACAAAATAGCTGATTCTAAAATAACATAAGGCGCTGATTGATTCTTTCGCCAAAGGAAAAATCTATCCAGCACCTTAGGATGAACCATTGAATTAAGTTTGATTAGCCTTTCTTTGTTATTAAAAACAATATCAGCTAAGGCTTTTGTATCCAAAACATTGTCTTTAACTACGTTCTTACCAAATTCATCTGCAATATGTTTTAGAAATATCTTATCGTTATAACATTCCTTTGCTTGAGTATCGGCATTGAAAATAGGAATGCCAAGGTGTTCAAATACCGAACAAACCAAAGTTTTTCCACTTCCTATTGAACCTGTAAGACCAATGTTTTTCAAATCTTATCAATAATGTTTCTCAATAAAATCTTATTTCTTTGTTTCTGGATTACTTAAATCAATCGCAATAGCTGATTTCTCAACTTCTACGTTAACATTTGAAGCTATTTCTAGAATAACACTAGTTTCTTTTACTTCAACAACCTTAGCATGCATTCCACTAATAGTTATTACCTTTTGTCCTTTTTTAAGAGCTTCACGGAATTGTTTTTCTTTTTTAGCTCTTGCAGATTGTGGACGTATCATAAAGAAATAAAATATCACTACAATAGCAACAAGCATTAAGATTGAACTATAACCTGAACCCTCACCACTTGAAGGCATCATTAATAAAACGTTTAATAAATTCATTTTTCTATTTTTAAATTATTTTTATTTTTCTATTTATTCTATCCAATTAGATTAGTTAACATCAGCAGCAATCCTTAACTTAGTTGTTGCTGGGCTTGTATTTGACAAAACAGATACTTCCTTAGTTATTCTAATTCCAGCACTGCCCTCAGAGTCATATCTAACAGTTATTTGCCCTTCTCCATTTGGTGAAATTGGTTCACGAGGAAAATCAGCAACTGTACAACCACAATTTGCAGTAACAGCTGAAATTATTAAATCATGCTTACCTGTATTCTTAAACTTAAAGCTACACGTAACTATCTCCCCAGAGGTCAATTTTCCTAAGTCAATAAAGTCTTTTTCAAAATTAATAGAAGTAGAGTTTTCAATTAAATCGGCAGTAATAATATTTTCTTTTTTAGAACAAGAGCCTAATGTCACTGACAAACTAATAACTAAAACAACTAAAACATAAATTCTTCTATACATATCTCAAAACATTAATTTTATACCTCGTCTATTTCTTCTTCTTCCTGAGTCTCAAATTTCTTTATCTTTCCCTTTGCTCTCAAATCAACCATTAGTTTATCTAATAGACCATTGACAAACAATTTACTTTTTTGAGTTGAGAACTCTTTTGCAAGTTCCACATACTCATTCAAAGTAACATTAACAGGAATTTCAGGACAGTATATTAACTCTGCAAGACCCATTTTTATTATAATTACGTCCATTAAAGCAACTCTATCCATATCCCAGTTTTGAATCCTACTGTCAATTAACTCTTTAAATTCTAAGTCATTATTAATAGTATTCAGAAACAATCCTGTGATAAATTCTATATCAAAACTCTCATCAAGTTTAATATCGGATTTACCTTCATATTCCTTCAAATATTTTAAGGCATTTTGTGCAATTATATCATAATCACTCTCCCATTCCAACCTCTTTTCGCATAGCATATCAAAAAACTGCTCATTAGATATAAGGTAGTTCTTAAACAATTGAACTACAATTAATCTTTCTGAAACAAAATCTATTTTGCTAGAATTCATATAGTTTTTGTATGTTTCAGATTCCATAAACCTTTTAAAGATATTTTTCAATATATCCTTTTCTTCCGACCAGTTAATTTTTAATTTTTTAACTCTTTCCGTTAACCCTTTATCTTCAAAAAGCATTTTGAAAAACTCATTTTCAAGAAACTTTAAATTAGGGTTTAAATCTTCAGGAGTAGGAAGCATCTTTTGTTTATTGTCGTCCATTTTATCGTAAGCGATAGAATGAAACTCCATTAAAGCAGAAAATAAATAAGTTTGTAAATCTACAAGATGGCGAAAACTATCAATCAATTTTTTCTTATGTCCTTCTATATCAGAACAATCGTTAATTTGAAAAGCGTAAAGCAATTGAAGAACCTTAGCTCTAAGAAAATGTCTATTAAGCATCCTTTTTCAATGAAAATATTAAATAAGGTTGCAAAGATAGTCTATTTTGTGAAAAAAAGGATGTTTTACTAGAAAATAATAGTGTTTAGACCTAAAATATAGTCTGAAAACACGTAGGTTTTGATATAAA
The DNA here is from genome assembly GCA_028708845.1 of Bacteroidales bacterium. Taxonomy (GTDB): domain Bacteria; phylum Bacteroidota; class Bacteroidia; order Bacteroidales; family P3; genus UBA10566. The sequence goes on along the minus strand of JAQVXZ010000015.1, from coordinate 23,558 downwards.
TTATGAGCCATGTTTTTCTTCTGCTATGCTTATTTTTATTACCTTTGCACTTTATTTTCATTAATTATTTTAATTTCTAATGGCAAAATTTGATATACGTGAGGTTTTCCAACCCAAGCTATTTGAACTGATTAAAAACAGATCTTATTCAAAAAAACTATTCTTCCAAGATTTAATCGCAGGAATTATTATTGGTATTGTAGCTATCCCTCTTGCAATCGCATTTGGTATTGCATCTGGAGTTTCTCCACAGCAGGGTTTAATTACTGCAATTATTGGGGGGTTCATTGTTTCTTTTCTTGGAGGTTCTAACTTCCAGATTGGAGGTCCAACAGGTGCATTCATTGTTATTATAGCAGGAATTATTGCAGAATTTGGAATACCAGGATTAATTATTGCAACAGTTCTGGCAGGTGTTATACTTATTCTTATTGGGGTCTTAAAACTTGGAGACTTCATTAAATTCATGCCTTACCCTATTCTTGTTGGTTTTACCTCTGGAATTGCTGTTGTAATTTTCTCAACACAAATTAAAGATTTCTTTGGACTAACTTCTATTGATGGAAGCCCTCTAATGGTTCCTTCTGAGTTCTTAGATAAATGGGTTGTTTATTTTCAGAACTTCTCTACCATTAATATATGGGCAACTCTAATTGCTGTTATTACCTTAGTAATTGCATTTACTTGGCAAAAAGTAACAAAGAAAATTCCAGGCAGTTTAATTGCTATTATATTATGTACAGTTCTTGCTCTTGTTTTAAAAAATCAATTTAATATTGAAGTTGCAACAATAGGAAACAAGTACCCTGAACTTTCAGGTGGCTCACCACTTCCAAGTCCTGTCGTTCCTCAAATTACCATAAAATCAATACGCTTGCTTCTTTCTCCAGCTTTTACAATTGCCATGCTATGTGCTATTGAAAGTTTAATGTCTGCAATGGTTGCTGATGGTGTAACTGGAAAAAAACACCATTCTAATACAGAACTAATTGGTCAAGGTGTAGCTAATGTTATTGTTCCTTTCTTTGGAGGTATACCTGTAACTGGAGCTATTGCTAGAACAATGACAAATATTAATAATGGTGGAAAAACTCCTGTTGCGGGCATTGTTCATGCAGTCTTCCTTCTACTTATTTATCTTTTCCTAATGCCACTTGCAGCTTATATACCATTTGCTTGCTTAGCTGGTATATTAGTTTTTGTTGCTTATAATATGAGTGAATGGCGTTCTTTCCGTGCAATACTAAAAGACCCAATATCTGATGTTCTAGTTCTTCTAGTAACTTTCTTCCTAACTGTTATTTTCGACCTAACTATTGCTATTCAAATAGGTCTTTTGATAGCAGCAGTTCTTTTCATAAAACGAGTTATGGACACCTCTGGAATTACAGTTATTGAAAACGAAATCAAACGAACAGAGGATCAAGAAAGCCAAGATATTAAAATTGAACAAATCCCTGAAAAAATTGAGATATTTGAAATTGATGGACCTTTCTTCTTTGGAATTGCTAACACATTTGATGAAATAAGCTATGAAACAAAATCAAAACCTAAGGTTAGAATTATTAGGATGAGAAAGGTTCCATTTATTGACTCAACAGGTCTTAAGAATTTAGCCTCATTATGTAGTAAATCTAAAAAAGAGAAAATACATGTAATTCTTTCAGGCGTTAGTCCTGAGGTACATGAAACACTTATAAAATCTGGTTTCTTGAAATACTTAGATGATGAGTTTATCTTTGACCATATTTCTAAAGCATTAGATAAAGCAAATGAAATAATTGCAAAATGAGAAAAAAAGATATAATTTTATATTGCTTACTAACAATAGTTGTTTTAGGGTTAATGATCCTTGGACTGTTTTTAGGTAGCGTTGATATTAGATCTTTTGATGAAAACTCATTATACATTATTAAACACCTTAGACTTCCACGAGTTATAATGTGTGTTCTCTCTGGTGCAGGACTAGCTGTTTGTGGAGCAGCCTACCAAGCAATATTTCGCAATCCACTTTCAGACCCTTACACTCTTGGAATTAGCTCAGGAGCTGCATTAGGAGCTGCAATTGCCATTGTATTAGGATTAGATGTATTCTTTTTCTCAATTGGAGGATTTGCATTTTCATTTGCACTCTTAACGGTTTGGATAATTATTAGAATATCCTCTGTTGGAAATCGTCTACATATAACAACCCTCCTACTAGCAGGTATTAGCATTAACTTTCTAATTGCTGCCATAATATCAATTATTATGGTAGTTAACCAAGATAGTATGGATAAAATAATATTCTGGACAATGGGTTCCCTCTCTGGTAGTAAGTTCTCGGATATAACCATTGTGCTTCCCTTTGTTTTAATAGGAATTATCATTATTAGAATATATGCAAGAGAACTCAACGCACTACTAACTGGAAACGATACTGCAAGAAGCTTAGGCGTAAATGTTGAAAGAACAAAAAAAATAATCTTATTCTTTTCCACACTAATGATTGGAGTAATTGTTTCATATTGTGGAGTAATTGGTTTTGTGGGTTTAATAGTACCTCATATCATTAGACTATTAGTTGGATCTGATAATAGAAGAATAATCCCATTCTCAATTTTCGGAGGAATGATTTTCATGCTTGTAGCCGATATAATCTCAAGAACAGCCATTGCCCCTAGTGAACTACCCATTGGCTCAATAACAGCAGTAGTTGGTGCACCATTCTTTATTTACCTTTTATATAATGCAAAAAAGAAACTCAATCAATAATATGCAAGAAGCTAGTAATGATACCATATTAGAAGTAGATAATATATCTTATTCTGTAAGAGAAAAAAATATTATTGAGGATATTAGTTTCCAATTGAAAAAAGGGGGTTTCTATTCAGTTATTGGCACAAATGGAAGTGGTAAAACAACACTATTAAGATGTATTTCCAATAGTATTCAACCAAGAAAGGGAACGATTAAGGTTAATAATAAACTTATAAACAAATACACACCAAAACTCTTAGCACATAAGATTTCTGTGGTTTCACAACATAGTGAATTTCTTTTCGACTTTTCATCTTTTCAAGTTGTTATGATGGGTCGAATGGCGTATCAAAAATTACTTCAAACCGATTCAGAGCAAGATATGATTATTGTTGAAGAGTGTATGAAGAAAACCAATACTTTTCACCTTAAAGATAGATCAGTAAAACAATTAAGTGGCGGTGAACTTCAAAGAGTTATGATTGCAAGAGCATTAGCCCAACAAACCCCAATAATACTATTAGATGAGCCTGTTTCATCTTTAGACATACACCACCAATTTGAAATAATGGAACTTCTAAAAAAGATAAACAAAGAAAATAATACCACAATATTTATAATCCTACATGACCTAACACTTGCTCTTCAATATTCCGATAAAACCCTTGCTCTAAAAGAAGGACGACTTGCATATTTTGGAAAAACAAGAGAAATTCTAACAGAAGAAAACATAAGAGAACTATTTAATATTAATGCTGAAATAATTGATAATAAGCACATAATAATCAAGCATAATGAAATCATCTAAATATATTCTAATTACATTAACTCTTATCTCTTCATCTCTTTTCTTATCTTGCAAAGGTGGAGACAAGGATATGAAAAAGAATAATTACGTTGTTTCAAAGATAGCTCCAATTAAGTCCGTACCTAAAACAATTGTTTCGGTTTCACCTGCCATAACTTCAATTCTCTTTGACCTTGACTCTGGAGATAGATTAATTGGAAGAACTGATTTCTGCACCTATCCCCCACAAGTAAAAAATATTAAATCTATTGGAGGAATAAATAATGCAAATTTAGAAATGATTATTTCAATGCAACCAGACCTTGTTATTACTTCTTCAATCTTCACAAAGAAAATGTTTGAAACAATTGAGTCATCTAAAATCCCTATAATCTCTTTTAAAGAAACCAATGAAATTGAGGGTATGTATGATATTATTGAAGTTCTGGGAGATATTTTAGATAAGAAAGAAAAAGCTAGTCAAATAATCAGCGAATGTAAAACTAAGCTTCGTGAAATTAAAACGAAGAGACAAGAAATTAAAACGAAGAAAGAATTTCGTGAAACGAAGAAAGAAAACCTTAAAACGCCGAAAGTATATTATGTTATTGGATATGGTCAAAGTGGTGATTTTTCAGCTGGGAAAGATACTTATATCAATGAAATAATAACACTTGCAGGTGGAGAT
>JAQVXZ010000015.1:0-19244 GCA_028708845.1 Bacteroidales bacterium | reverse complement strand
TGAAACGAAGAAAGAAAACCTTAAAACGCCGAAAGTATATTATGTTATTGGATATGGTCAAAGTGGTGATTTTTCAGCTGGGAAAGATACTTATATCAATGAAATAATAACACTTGCAGGTGGAGATAATATTGCAAAGAATAGTGTTAACTGGTCATTCTCAAGAGAAGAATTATTTGCTCAGCAACCTGATTTCATTTTTGTAAGGAAAGAAGATTCTGCAAATTTTGTAAAAACCTATCCCTACACTAAGCTTAATGCAGTTATAAACAATAAAGTATTTGGAATTGAAAGTGAATTAATGGATCTACAAACCCCAAGATCACTTAAAGCAATTGAGTTTATATCGGAGATTATTTCTTCTCAATTTTAATTGTTAGAGGAGTTCCAACTTTTAGTCCAAGTAGCTCAGATGCATTGGATTTATTTATTGCAAGTTCCAAATGACCTGATGAAGAAACCGTTAAAAGCGCATCATTGACCTTAACATCATCATAAGATTTAGAGATAGTTTTTATGAAATTATTCTCAATCTCAATCGTGAAAACCTTATCTCCTAGCCTTTTAATAAATTCATCTATTGTAATATTTAGAAAAACATTTCCATAACTATCAACATGGAAGACAGTACAAAGAATGCTATCTGGATAAATTATTGGAGTTAATACATTCTTCTTTACAAGTTCTTTTATTTCATAACCAAGGTCTTCAATATTGGTTTCGTAGGCAATTAGAGCTGCTACCTTACAAAATAAATCAAAAGCAGAAAAAGTATAATAATATGATTCTTGGTAAGATTCTGTTATGCCAATTGCCTTAATTGGGGACAAACCCTCGAAAATAATACTAGGCATTCCATTATCGGTGCAGATGAAGTATTGATTATTATATTTAATTACAGCATGTTGATGTTTTTTTCTTTTACTTTCTGTGCAGTCAACATCAATTATATGTATTGTATTTTTAGGGAAGTTCAAACAAGCATTCCTTACTATAAAGGCTCCTTCCATAAGGTCAAACTTCTTAATATCGTGAGAGATATCAATGACCTGACAATCGTTAATGGTTGAATAGAGTTTAGCCTTAACAGCACCAACATAATGGTCAGAACGTCCCCAATCTGTTGTAAGAGTAACTAGTTGCATATAATTTATAGTAATAATTTATTGCAAAAGTAAGCATATAAATCTAAATAGGTGGATTGGATTATCGAAATAAATTAAAATTTATAATATGTTTGTTCTTTATTCGTTTGGTTTATAAAATAATAACTATCTTTGCAACTTATGAAATATAGAATTTTTTCGCTAATTACAATTATAATATGCACATTATTACTTTCTTGCGGAAGTAGCAAGCATAAAAAACTATTGAAGGGTAGTGATCATGATGCTAAATATACAGCAGCAGTAGCGGCCTTCGAAAAACAAGATTATTTTCATGCTACTCAATTATTTGAGAACCTCTTACTCTATTATAGAGGAAGGGATAAGGCAGAAAGTGTTAATATGTATTATGCCAAAAGTCTTTTAGGTTCCAAAGATTATTATTCTGCTGGATATCAATTTGAAAATTTTGTAAGATGGTTTCCTTATTCAAAGGATGCTGAAGATGCACTCTTTCAAGCAGCTTATTGTAAGTATTTAGAATCACCAAAACACTCATTAGACCAAACCCTAACGAAGGAATCTCTAATACAATTCCAAACCTATATTAATAAATACCCAAAATCAGATAAGGTGAAGCAGGCTAATAAATATATGGATGAATTAAGGGAAAAGTTAATCAAGAAAGACTTTGAAATAGCATATAATTATTTCAAAACAGGGAAATACCAATCTGCACAATTTGCATTAAAGAATTTTCTAAATGAATATCCTGATGCGTCAAATCGTGAAGATGCAATGTATTACATTGTAATTGCTGGATATAAATTTGCAGAGAATAGTGTTTCTGAAAAAAGAAAAGAAAGATTAGAATGGGTTACAAGTGACTATCAGAAATTTCTAGCATTTTATCCTGAATCACCTAAACTGGTAGAGTTAAAGAAAATCAACGACTTATGTTTAAAGGAATTAAATAATTAAGATATAAAAAAAGTATGGATTACAAAAGAACAAAGGCAGATAAGACCACAGAAACTCGTGATAGTGATGCTTTTAATAAGATGACTGATAATATGTATGAAACAATCAGCATGCTTTCGAAACGCTCAAACCAAATTGCACAAGATATAAAACAAGAACTATATCGCAAGATAGAAGAATTTGCTTCTCAAAATGATAACCTTGAAGAACTTTTTGAAAACAGAGAACAAATTGAAATAGCTCGTTTCTACGAACAACTACCTAAGGCAACTTTAATTGCTATTCACGAGTATCTTAACGACCAATTAGTATATAGGAATGACGAAAATGGTAAAGGAGTAATAGATGAAATGCTTTTAAACGTTAAGCAAGCACAAGAATCAAAAGAAGATAAGGCAAAGGTAAAAAGAACTAAAAAATAAGAAATGCTTAGTGGTAAAAAAATACTTATAGGCATAAGTGGAGGTATAGCTGCTTACAAAATCCCTTTATTAATAAGAGAATTGATAAAGAAAGATTGTCAGGTTAAAGTAATCACCACCCAAAACGCCTTAGAATTTGTTACCCTAACAACTCTTAGAACCCTTTCTCAAAATAAAGTATATCACCAAATGTTTAATGGTGGTGAAGAATACTCAACAGAACATATTTCACTAACCGACTGGGCAGATATCTTCATACTGGCACCAGCAACTGCAAATATAATAGGAAAAATGGCTAATGGACTTGCTGATTGTACGCTTTCAACAAGTCTTATTGCTTTTAATAAAGACATCTTTATTGCACCCGCAATGAACACAAAGATGTATAATAACCCTATAGTTCAAGAAAATCTTAGAAAAGTAGAATCATTAGGAGCAAAAATAATTTCCCCTACCTCAGGCAATTTGGCTTGTGGCTACGATGGTGATGGAAGAATGGAAGAACCAATAGGAATAGTTAATAAGATTGAAACCTATTTAAGTTTAAATCAAACTCTAAGGAACAAAACAATAATAGTAACTGCAGGGGGAACTCAAGAAAAGATTGATGCAGTTAGATATATAGGCAATAACTCCTCAGGCAAAATGGGATATTGCATAGCAGAAGAACTTGCTCTTAGAGGAGGAAATGTTATTCTTATTTCTGGCAAAACACATCTTAAAGTTAAGAATCCTAATATAAAACTAATAAATGTAGTTTCTGCAGAGGAAATGTTTAATGAAACTACAAAATACTTCCCTATGGCTGACATTGCAATACTTTCAGCAGCTGTTGCGGATTTTAAACCCCTTAGCGTTTCAGAAAACAAAATTAAGAAAACAGGACAAGACCTTATTATTACCCTCTGTCCTACCTCTGATATCCTAGCTACACTTGGCAAAACAAAAAAAGATAATCAAATACTTATTGGCTTTGCACTCGAGACTGATAATGAAAAAGAGAATGCAATAAAGAAGTTAAAGAATAAAAACCTTGATTTCATCGTTCTAAACTCACTCAATGATAAGGGTGCTGGTTTTGAAACGCCAACAAATAAAATAACTATAATAGATAAAAATCTAAATATACAAGAGTATAACCTAAAAACAAAAGAAGAAGTTGCAATTGATATTGTTAACAAGCTTATCTCATTATGAAAAAGACATTATTAATCCTATCTATCCTATTAATCACCTCCTCAACCCTATTCTCTCAAGAATTTAAGGTTCAGGTAAGTGTTAGTACTACCATTCAGGGAACAGATAGAAAGATATATGAGAATATGCAAAAAGCACTTAATGAATTTGTTAATAATAGGAAATGGACTAATTCAAACTATAAGGTTGAAGAAAAGATTGAAGGTTCTATTTCAATTAATATTAAAGAACACTCCTCCCAAGAAGACTTTAAGGCAGACTTTATCAACATACAGCTTCGTCGCCCTGTCTACAACTCATCCTACACAACAACAATGCTTAATACTCAAGAGACCGACTATTTCTTTAAATACCAAGAAGGAGCACCACTCGAATTCGAACAAAACACCTATTATGATAACCTAACCTCTACCATAGCCTTCTACCTATACTATTTTCTAGCTATTGATGGAGATTCATTTGCACCAAGTGGAGGAATGCAGTATTTTCAAGTATGTCATAACATAGTTTCTGCGGCACAAAAGTCAGCACAAAAGGGATGGAAATCATTCGAGAACCAAAAGAATAAGTATTGGATGAGTGAAAACTATAGCAATGGAGCTTATCGTCAAATGCACGATGTATGGTATAACTATCACTTAATGGGACTCGATAGAATGAGTGGAGATAATCAATCGGAAGCAAGAAACAGCATTTTATCAGCATTAGAATCACTTCAAAGAGTAAATCGTGAGAAAACTCAGCTTGTATGCGTTCAACAATTCATAGACGCAAAAGCAGATGAAATTGTGCAGATATTTAGAAATTCACCAGATAACGAAAAGGAAAAAGTTATAACAATAATGTGTGAGATAAACCCTTCCAATACTAACAAATACGAGCAAATTAGAGTTCAGCAAAATCAAAGCAATCCTAACCAAAGTCCAAAGGGTGGAGGAAATTCTGGCGGAGGCTATAACACACAATTTTAAAAAGATTTAAAACAAATATATTAACATATTAAAACAAAGTTTTATGCAGAATATACCATTTGATAGAAGTCTCATTGATGGGATTTTAGAAAAGAACAAAGTGAAGAGCGTTGGTTCTTCTACAATACGTGAAGTAAAGAAAATAATTGACGATGTAGAAGCTGCCACAAATGAAAAATTCATTAGAATGGAAATGGGTATCCCTGGATTACCAGCAACACAAATCGGATTAGATGCACAAATTCAATCCCTAAAAGATGGAGTTGCTGCTATTTATCCTGATATCTATGGAACAAAGGAATTGAAATACGAAACCAAACGTTTCCTTAAAAACTTCATTAACCTTGATGTGCCAGAAGACTCTTGCGTTCCTACTGTTGGTTCAATGCAAGGTGGATTTGCATCTTTTCTTACCATTTCAAGAATGAACCCAAAGAAGCAAAAGGTACTTTTTATAGACCCTGGTTTCCCTGTTCAAAGAATGCAATGTAGGATACTAGGCATTGAAACAGAACATTTTGATGTTTACGATTATAGAGGTGATAAACTAAGAGATAAATTAGAGTCCTACCTATCAAAAGGAGATTTTGGAAGTTTAATCTATTCTTCTCCAAACAATCCAGCTTGGTTTTGTTTCAAAGAAGAAGAACTTCAAATAATTGCAGAAGTTGCTAACAAATACGACGTAATAGTTATTGAAGACCTTGCATATTTTGGAATGGACTTTAGGCAAGATTATTCCACTCCAGGCGTTGCACCTTTCCAACCATCTGCATCTCATTGGGCTAAGAAATATATATTATTGATTTCTGGTTCAAAAGCATTCTCTTATGCAGGAGAAAGAATCGCAGTAATGATTATTAGTCCTGATTTATTTAATTATGAATCAGATATGCTTGAAAAATACTTTGGTCAAAGAACATTTGGAAGAGCAATAGTCTTTAGTTCCCTTTATGCACTAACATCAGGAACAGCTCACTCTGCACAATATGCCCTAACTGCTATTTTCAAAGCTTGTAATGATGGTACATTTAATTTCAGAAATGACTTATTAGATTATAAGAAAAAAGCTGAAATAATGAAAAAAGATTTCACAGACAATGGATTTAAAATTGTTTACGATAAAGACTTAGATGTTGATATTGCAGATGGTTTCTACTTCACATTTAGCTATCCTGGAATGACAGGAATTGAAATGCTAGACGAACTTGTTTATTATGGAATAAGTGCAATTTCACTAAATATAACAGGTAGTAAGAGAACAGAGGGAGCAAGAGCTTGCGTATCTCTAGTTTCTCACGACCAATTACCAGATTTACCAAAAAGACTAAAAGCTTTCCATAAGGATCATCCAATAAAATAATGACTTTAGTTAATTAAACTATTAGTGGTTGTCTAAACAGAGGCAGCCACTTTTTTTTTCTAAATAATTCAAAAAAGATATTATCTTTGCTACTTGAATATAAATTATTAATAATAATAGCATAAGATGAAAATATTAGGTAGATTTCTAAGGGTGTTTTTCCTACTAACTCTTTTCCACTATAGTTTACTTGCAGCACCTGCTGACAAGACCAGAACCTTTACCAAGACACAAGCAAACGGTAAAACCATAACCTATACAATAAATGGTGATGAATTCATTAGCTGGCTAACTTCAATTGATGGTTACACGTTACTTGAAAGCCAAAAGCAAGAAATTGTTTATGCAATTAAAGATAGTAGCGGAAAACTTATAAGATCTAATATCATAGCCAATGACCCACAAAATAGGTCTGCCGAAGAAATACTCTTCCTCTCATCAATAGAAAAAGGTCTTTTCTTTAATTCCTCACAACTCGATATTTTTAAGAAAAGAAGAGAAGAGAGATATTCAGACAATCTAGCAAGCTTCACCACAACCACTTCAACACCTAATTTCCTTGTAATATTAGTCAATTTCTCTGATATTTCATTTGATTCTACCAATGCAGTAAATATGGCAAACCAAATCTCTCAAACAAACTATACCACTGGTGGAGCAACAGGAAGTGTTAAAGATTATTATTATGATAATTCAATGGGAGCATTAAACGCTAATTTCGTAGTTGTTGGACCATATACTTTAAGTCAAAATCAAGCATACTATGGTGAAGAAACAGAGAGTGGTGGTCACGATATAAGACCAAGAGAAATGGTTATTGAGGCTTGCTCTCTTGCTAGTCAAAACATAAACTATGCTGATTTCGATAACAACAATGATGGTTATCTTGATATGGTTCATATTGTTTTTGCAGGCAGAGGACAACATAATGGAGGTGGAACAGATGCAATTTGGCCACATAGCTGGAGCATACCCTCTTCACCAACCTATAATGGAGTCTCATTATATAGATATTCTTGTTCAAACGAATTAAGAACAATTGATCAGATGGACGGAATAGGTACCATATGTCACGAAATGGGGCACGTTTTAGGATTACCCGACTTCTACGACACCGACTACGAGGGAACAGGAGGACAAGCAATAGTATTAAACTCATGGGATCTAATGTCAAGCGGCAATTATAACAACGAAGCAAAGACACCACCCTACCTATCTTCACTCGAAAGAAATATGCTCGGTTGGCTTGACCCAATTATACTAAACCTAGATAGCACAGTATGCTCCTTGCCTTCACTTGCTGATAGCAATAAAGCATATAAAGTAAATCTAAACTCAAATGAATTCTTTTTATTTGAACATAGGACAAAGAAAAAATGGGATGCATATACACCAGCCAAAGGAATGCTTGTTTTCCATGGTGATAATAACTTAATTAACCAATGGATAAATTCAAGAATAAATAAAATAAACGTAAATCCTTTAGATAGAGGATTTTTCATTATTCCAGCCTATGGTGACTCCACAAACGTTAGCACTAGCAGCACAACTTTTCCAGGTTCACAAAACATTACTTCATTTATTGGTTCAAAACTAAAAAACTTAACCCCAACAGGAAAAGCTTTAATCGACATTTCTTACGGTCAAGATTCTATCCTAAATTTTATTTATTTCGGCAATACCCCTACTCTAAGCATTCTTCCAATAACCAATTCAAATCCAACATCAGCAACACTTAACGGAACAGTTACTGGAATTGGAATAAGCTCAATGGGATTCGAATATAGAGCCATTGGTCAAACAAACTTCATACAAGAAACCTCCTCAACTAGCCCATTACAAATAACAATAAGCAACCTAATACCAAACTCAACCTACGAATATAGATTATTTTCCGTTTCACCAGTTGGAAGAATATACTCCAAAACAGAAACCTTTATAACAGATTGTGGAACAAGTCTCAACCCTCCTTTCACAGAAGGATTTGAATCCCTATCAACCTGTTGGAATATTATATCATCAGGAGGAGATAATTTTGAAATAGTAGAAACAGGAGGATTACCTACTTGCTCACCACAGGGAGGAACAAATATGCTTAAATACAATTCCTATAATGTAACCTCTAACGAATGGACAGCATTAATTAGTCCAAAGATAATATTCCCTAATTATTTCTATGATATTAATTTTTGGATATATCGTTCCAATGGCATGCATTCGAAATCCGAAGAAGTTGTAGAGGTATATATCAACTCATCTAAATCATTTAAAGGAGCAAGAAAAATTGGATCCATCTCCAATGACAGACTAACAAACCCAACAATGAGCTCCAATGGTTGGTATAATTATAGTTGTAATATTGGAATAGAATCAGTTGGAGAATCGTATATTATACTAAAAGCAATATCAAAAAGAGGATATAACATATACATTGATGACCTTTCAGTTACCTCATCACAATACCTTTCACCTATTCTCAAAACCGATTCAATAACAAACATAACTCATAATTCAGCAACTATTCACAGCTCATTCTATCAAGGAACAGAAACAATAACTTCAAAAGGAATTGAATACAGACCATCATTCGCAACTAATTGGGATTCCGTTTCAGTCCCATATAACACAAGCCCATACTCAATCACATTATCTTCACTAGCTCAAAACCAATATTATTTAGTTAGACCATATGCCGTAACATCATCAGGCAGGAAATACCCTGAAACCATTGATACCTTTATGACCCTACCTATAACTATGCCAGTAGTATTTACCGACACATCAATATTTATTAACCCAAGTTCGGTAAAAGTTTATGGATCATACGACCAAGGCTCATACCCAATTCTTACAAGTGGTTTCAAATACAAACCAACCACCTCAAACACATGGACAACAATTACCCAACCAACCAACCAACCAATATATAATAACATAATAGACACCTTACTATCCAATACAACCTATCAATACAGAGCATTCGTAACAAACTATATGGGAACAACCTATGCAGAAATTAAAACCTTCACAACCGAGCAAATACCAATCACATTAAATGATATTATTAACAATAGCGATATCTCAATCAAGCTCTACCCCAACCCAACATCATCAAGCTCAAGATTAGAAATAGATAATGTGGAAGGAAAGATTGAAATCACCATAAGAGACATAAGCGGAAGGGAAATACAAAGAATAAGTACAATAGCTAATAATAAATTTGAAACAACCCTTGACCTTTCTAACCAATCAAAAGGGATTTACTTTATCAGCATCATTACAGAAAAAACAAAACAAGTAGAGAAGCTAATTTTAAAATAAATGTTTATCGTTTAACGCAATGGTTTATTGTAATATAGGTTTAGAATGTAAGCACCCTATCACTATCCACAACCCACTCTGCAAGCTGTCCCATAGTTGATTTCTCTGCACCCTCAAAATAAGGATAGTTCTTATAAATCCCACAACGAGCCATGCAAGTTCCACATACTTTCACAACCACACCACGAGCAATTAAATCCATTAGCATTTGTGATAAATCCTGATCATAATTAAGAGGAGGCTTACAAACATCCCTAGCCATATCCACCGAATCATTCATAAGGAAAATCCTAACCTCATGACCATTAGTCAAAAGAGTATCAGCAAGCCTCAACCCATTCCAAGTCACATCAGTATTATCATAAGGCTCACGATTAAAAACAATTAATACTTTCATATCATAATCTATTTTAAAATTAAACAAATCATCACTACTCCATTAGAAACGATAAAACATAGCATTAAATTATAAACCACCCATCATTTGCAAACCAAAAAAAAGAAATAGCAGGCAAACCATAAAAAGATAAACCTGCTAAATCCAATATAATAAAACAAAATTATACTATCTCCTCTTAGCTCTTTGCAACTTCATCTTTGCAGACTCAGTAAGAAGAGTATTATAAACTTTCTTAGAAGTAGGTTGCGTTCCAGCAATAGTAAATTCCATAACCTTAACAGCACCAGTTGTGTCATTACTAATAAAATTGCTAGGTTCACCAATAGGGAAAACATTAGTTGATGGATTAACACCATAAATTGGAGTAATAAGCTGTCCTGATTCAAGAGCAGTAACCACACAACTAGTTGGAATTGAAGGATCACAATTGCTATACATATTAATCCATACCTGATAAGTACCTGTTTGAATAAGAGAACTTGGATAGAACACATTTTCATTATTAATACTATCAATACTACAACCAGGATTTGAATCTAAATCAAGACCCCACCAGTAAACATATTCATCAGTAATAGAATCCCAAATAGTTCCACCTTTATTACCATAGTAAATAATATCACCGTCAGGTTGAATAACATATAAGTCAACATCTTTTTCATTATTAAAAGAAAGACTTACCTGCAAACCACCCGTTCCAACAGCGTGAAAAGTAAGACTTGATTGGTAAAGAGAAGTAGTAGTTCCATCACCCAAAAGACCAGATATTTGAATATCAAAAGACTTACTAAGACCTTGGCTTAAAAGGATAATAAAATCAATAACAGTACTTTTTAACTGAGCAGGACTTATAACATAATAATGATTTGTCCCCTTAACACTAACATAAATCTTTTGAATATTTTGCTCAGTAGCTATAGAAACCTGAGATGAACCCCCAGCAATAACAGTACTATTAATGCTTACCTCCCCAATACTTAGACCATTCGGATTTGAAGGAATAGTACCAGAAACAATCGTTGCATTCTGAATAGAGAAATATTCACTAAGAACAACAGCAGGTTTTTCAGGAATCTTCTCATCATCATCACTAGTACAAGCAGTAAAGCCAATAGCCAAAAGAGTCAAAATCGCAACAATAAACACGCCGAAATGCAGACCTTTAAAACCTTGTAATAATTTCTTTTTCATAATATTTTGAGCAGTATTTATACTGTTGCCAGCAGGTTTTAATAAAAAGAATTCTAATTATTCTAATAATAATGCAAAATAGAGGCAGAACCCCATTAACCACCTAAGTCACTTTACAATATTACAACAAAAAACAAAAAAAAGCAAGTAAAAAGACAATAAAAACAATAAAAAAATAAAAGAAACCCCCTAAGAATGAGTGCATACAAAGAAAAGACGAAAGCCATAACTATTAGTAACTTGCATAAGAAAAACAAAATAAATCCTTTTTTACTTGACTTTTGGATTAAAATGTTGTATGTTTGCAGAACAAATAAAGAATTTAATAATAGAAGCATTAAGCAGTAGCCTTCATTTAGAATTAATGGTTAATAAATCTGGAAAAGAGAATTTAATAACAGAAGCTCTATATTGATGAGTTTGAAATAGGTTAAGTTCTCTTTTCTTTTTTTTTACACCCCCTACCCCCTGCAAACGTTGAAAGGGATATGAGGATGTTGAAAGGGATTTGTAATCACATTCGTTGTTTTTATTAGGATATGTTATCCGATAGATAGATTTTCATCATCACACCCCCACCCTTGTAGAGACGTGATTTATCACGTGTAAAAGAATATTGTAGAATGTTGAAAGGGATATGGTATCTCTTTCGTTGTTATTATTAGGATATGTTATCCGTTAGATAAAGAAATCTCACCCTCTATTTATCAGCTTACTCTTTCCTCATCTTTTATGACTGTCATTTTACTTTTAAAATACCTTGCTGTTTCTGGGTCTGTACAATAAACATAACAACCTTTCATTCCTCTTGTTAATAAAGTTCTATAAGTATTTTTAATGATAGTTCTTATTAAAGGCTCCCATTTACTAGGTTCATTCCTTATACCAGACTTCCATCCAAATATTGTTCTGTCTCCTTCATCTCTTGCTTTTGGATTTACTAAAACCTTCCCATCTCTTATTAATAAATCATCTCCGATTATAACTCCAATATAATCTACTTCCAAACCTTGAGCAGTATGAATACATCCAATCTCGGTAACAGAATCAGGGTCAATTATCCATTTACCACCATAATCTGTCATATTCCATCTCATATTGAATCCAAACTCTTCTTCTGTAAAATCATAAAGTTCAGGATTGTTTTTACTATCCCAAGGCCAACAATAGCCAGCAACCATACGTGCTTTATTATTTATCTTGTTTTTTTGTAAATCTCTTCTTGTAATTGCTTTGGATCATCAAAAACTCTAAAATCAAATTCATAACCTATCGTGTTTAAATCAAAGTTAGCAGTTTCTCTTATACCTAATATGTTGTCTATCCAAGCTAAATATCCATCTGAACCATTACATCTAAATTGTGATTCTAGTTTTAATTTATGTACCTTTATACCTAATTTTTCAGCAAACTTTTCAATCAAATCAATTTCACCATAATCTTGTACAGATACCCTTTGATCTTCATCAATAAAAAATACTGAATTTACACTTGCTTTTAAAAGTTCTTGAATCTGATCATATGATTGGTTATCGTATCTATTCTTTTTCATTAACCGATGAGCTTCATCAACTAGAATAGTGCTTATTGTGTTTTCTGGCACACGTGTAAAAGAACCAGAACCTAGGAATAAACTCCTTAATTCAACCATCCGTTTTGTTCCACGTAATTTTTCTAAAAAGACTTCTCGAGGTGCAGATGTTTTAGTCACATATTGAGCCATTTTACCTCTTCTATTTAATTCAACAAGAAGATTAATAGCAACTACAGATTTTCCAGTCCCTGGACCACCTTCAACAATTAATACATTTTTATTCTTCTCATGAGATTCCAATGCTAAGTGAAGTGCAGTTTCATATACAACCTTTTGATCATCAATCATGATAAATTCCTTATTCCCTTTTATCATGCCTTTCAAACTATCTGCAAGGCTTTTAGTAGGTTTTATTTTACCACTATCAATTCTGAACATGATATTAGATTTATCACCTTGCTTGATGTATTTCTTTATAAACTCCCTAAGCTTTAATGCATCAGGCTTTAAAAAAACAGGAGCCTTTTCTAAATAGTACTCATAAAAATCATTAGTTATGACATTGTCTGGTTCGTAATTATGCAAATAAGCACATGGATAAAGAGATATTGATTCTTCGTCGACAGTAGCATTAAATGAAGTAAGGATTGCAGCATAAGACCAAGCTTGATAGGAAGGATGACTTGTTTCACTTATACCACGCTGAAAACATGTTTTTACAATACCATCTTTTGAAGTAATTTCTGCAGTTTGCCACTGTTTTAATTCAATTATTATAACATTTTCTTTTTCTCCATCTCTTCCTGCAATTATAAAATCAACTCTCTTTGAGGTTTGAGGTAAGTGATATTCAATAGATATACTACAGTCATTTGGTATTTCTGAGTCACTTACGATTCTTTCCATAAAACTAAGAGAATTTCTAAATGACGAGATTTCATTTGGAGCTATACTGTGTCCTGTTTTTTCATGTATTCTTTGTGAAATAATGTTTTCTATATCATTAGAAAATACATCTTTACAAAAACCATTTTTGCTTGTATTGTATATAATCATAATTCTGTATATTTTGTAGCATTGCCTTTAGATTTGGAAACTGGATATTTTTCATTGTTTTTTATAACCTTATCTGAAATAATATCATATATGTTTAAATCGTGCTTTTCTGCTAATAACAAGCAAAATGAAAGAACATCAGCTAACTCTTCCTTTAGCCTATCTAGATTGACATCTTCACTATCTTTCCATAAGAAAAGTTCTAACAACTCACTTGCTTCTATAGATATGGCTAGTGCTAAATCTTTAGAGTTATGAAATTGTCCCCAATCTCTTTCGTCCCTAAATTCAATTAACTTTCTAATTGTCTCATTTAACTCACTCATAGTTTTACAAATTATATAGTTCTTTTGCTACTTCATATTCTTTATCAAAAGGAAGTTGGAGTTTAGACAACATCTCAGGAAATGCAATAGCAAAGCTTACATAGTAATAAGCTAAAGCTTTGTAACCTGAAAATGTTTCTCCTTCAATAGATGGAACTATATAGCCATCTTTACTTGGAGATATACCAGACATTCCTAATTTAGCAAATTCAAATGCTAATAGTTTTGTTTTATCAGAAGAAATCTTTTCAATATAAGTCATCGCACTTACCATATACATTACTACTGCAGAATTTAAATCTTTGTCTGAATGTTCATCCAAAAACATTTTCATCCTTATCTCTTTAGATGAGTCTATTGAATCTAAACTATAAGGATCATTTTCAATTTCTGTTATTACTTGATCAATAGTCTTTCTTCTATGTACTTCCTCAGGTACGATTTCAAAGTATGAATCTAAACCTAAATCCTCACTCCAATGTTGAACAAGTTCATATTCTTCTCCAGGTTTTTTATCTGAACGATATTCAACAAATTCATTATAAAACTCCTCAGCCTGTGACATCTCACTTTTAGTAGGCTTATAATCAAGTATTAAGTCTATATGATACAATTCTTTAAAATGGAAAGCATTAATTAGATTCAATATTTTAGATTTGGAAAGAATTTGAGATGGACTATTCTTAACGACATCTGAATTTGTGTTCGCTTCAATACCCTCTTGAATTATTGTTAATAAAGAAAGAAATTGAAATGGTCTAAGTGTTGGATATGTATTATAAAGTCTGTCTTCAATAAATAAATCAATAGCAGAATTATACATTTGACGATTCATACCATCGAATAAAGCTTCTAAATAGTCATCTATATTTTTATCAGACAAACCTTTTTTTCTAAGAGTAGTTGAAAACTTTTTTAAAGAATACAGGAAATTAGACTTAAACGATGGATTTGTAATAAAAAGTTGATTAACTCCTGCTTTTCTTGCTTCTAAAACAAGTTCCAAATGCATTAGCTCATGCATAATAAGATGTTCCTTAGCAGGATATTTTGGATTGTATTTTACTAAATGATAATTTCGTTTATAATTTTCAGCATACTCAATTTTAGCAGCTGTTGTAATAATGTCTGAGGTCTCTATTCTAATATCAATACCACACTCCAACTCTAGTTTTGCTATAAAACTATTAACCATCATTTCCCCATCTATCTTATTAAATAGCTTTTGTGCAGATTCAACTGCCAATCTAAAACTATTATAATATAACTCATCTTTGTTTTTATTTCTTTTTATAGAATCTAAAGAACTTTGAAACGCTTCTTGAAAATTTCTTTGACTTTCAGCAACTAATGCTAATGCATAAAAAGAGTTTGGATAATTAGAATTAATCTTAATTGCTTTCTCAAGATACCTTTTAGCCTCTTTTGTTTTTCCAAGTCGCAACAGATTTGCTCCAATATTATTTAATGCAATATTATCATTAGGTTTTACAATTAAAACTTGGTTATAATAGGTCATTGCAGTATCAATATCATCCTCATATTTTGCAAATATATTCCCCATCATTAAAAGAGCCCATTCGTTCTCTGGATTCCAACGAAAGCATCTATAAGTTGATTAATAGCTTCCTTTTGATCTCCTTCTTCAGATAGAATCTGTCCAAGTACCCTGTAGTATTCCGATATATTTGGTGTCTTTTCAATTAAATCATAAAGTAAAGGTTTCGCTTTATCAAACTCTTTATTTTTACAATAATTCAAAACCTTTTGAAAAGGAACTCTGTCTTCAGAAATAAGCTTATCATTAAAAGTTATTTTAACAAACTCATCTGTTATTTCAATCTTTGGCTCAAATGGTCCTTCAGTATAAAATTTCTTCAAAGCTTTTTCTAATTCTTTTTTATCTCTTTTATCCACAGGAAAGAGTTCGAATAGGAAATCGTCTATAGCAAATATTAATGTCATATTATATGTTTTTTCAGTAAAAGTAATATTAATTGCAAATATACAAATTAATCATTC
Source organism: Bacteroidales bacterium (assembly GCA_028708845.1). GTDB lineage: Bacteria > Bacteroidota > Bacteroidia > Bacteroidales > P3 > UBA10566. The sequence goes on along the minus strand of JAQVXZ010000015.1, from coordinate 3,354 downwards.
TAATCTAATAAAATGCGTATAAAAACATTACAATCTTATTATTATAGTGTAAAACAATACTATACTTATGATAATATCCATTACCAGCATAAATATCTTTCAAAACCTTATAACTATTAAGCTTAAGAGATTAATAATGTTTTTTTATAAAGGAAATGATGTGTTGTATTGGGGTTTTTTGTGGCAATTGTAATGAAGTTAAATGTAAATGAAGAAGAAAAAAGAATAAGAAATTACAAGATTTTAAGAGTAGTAAAAGAGTTAAAAAAACAGGAGAAATAATCACAAAAGGGACAAGCAAATACACAACGGTAACTATCTGCAAATACGAATATTACCAAGCTGATGAAGACAAAAATAACGAAGAGAGGGCAAACAAGGGGCAATCAAAGGACAAACGAGGGGCAATCAAAAGACAAACAAAGGGCAACAGACAAGAATGATAAGAATGATAAGAATGATAAGAATGAGTTAAAAGAAAAATATATAAAAAGAAACCGAGTTGTCAAAAATAAACTCATTCACTACCGAACAATTTTCTAAAGGAATTTCTTGATGAGAAGAGACAACGTAAATCCAATAAAACAAACTTTATCACCAATAAGGCGTTTTTGAGACATTTTAAATTAAAAGATAAGATGAATTACCAAACTTGAGAGAAAGTTTCTTAAAACGGCTAAAAAGTATCAAATACGACGTAATTAATAATAAACTCACAAATCAAAACAGGTTACAGAACAAATAACAAAAATTTTAGTGTATGAAACATATATCGGATGACGAATGTCAAAAAGAGGCTGATTACAACAAGGAGAAAGTGTATAAATAAAGCAATTAAGGTTACAAATCTACAAACAAATAATATTATGAACAAAACAATGCAAGTATTCGATAACACTAACTTAGGAAGTGTAAGAGTAACAACAAATGAAAACAATGAGCCTTTATTCTGTTTGGCTGATGTATGCAGGATACTAGATTTAAAGAACCCAAGTCAAGTAAAGAGTAGATTAGACCAAGCAGGTTGTGTGTCAATAGATTTAAATAAACTCATTTCAAGTGACGGCGTGAGTATCAATATGTTAGGAAACTCAATAGCTACCTTTGTAGATGAAAGTAATTTTTATGACTGCGTGTTTGATAGCGTGAAGCCAGAAGCAAAGGCATTCCGTAAATGGGTAACAAGTGAAGTTCTTCCTCAAATAAGACAAACAGGTGGTTATATACCTATCGCACAAGAAGAGTATCAAATACGACGTAATTAATAATAAACTCACAATTCAAAAAGGTGATTATCTCTTCGTTTTAGCAAATTATCTCTTCGTTTTAGCAGATTGTTTCTTTGTTCTAGTAATTTAGTTCTTTGTTTCATTTTCTTGTCTTGTTTTTTCCATTTACAATATATATAGTCTGTGTTATATTAGTGTTATTATATATTACTTCTAAATGGAATTCTTATAGTCTTATTTACTCAATCTCTTTTATATTATATCTCCTATGTTTTGATTTGAGTTTATTCTCTATCTTTTTTTGTCTAATTTATTTAGTTTTTTAATGAAACATTCTTAGTTATCTCAATTAGTTTTTGTATCTTCGCAAACAGATATTAAACAAGTCATATATTAAAATAATAAGAATATGGAAATAAGTGTATCAGTCTCATTGAAGGGTTATGATAAAAAACCTCAGAGTGTTGAATTTGCGAAAATAAGATACCAAGAAAGGGTATTCGATATTGATTCAATTCTAAAAGATTTAGCCTATTTAATTAAAAATGGTCATTCCTTTGCTCATATTTATGACATTAAAGAAAAATCGTTTAGTCCTTTAAAAAATATTACTAAGGATAAGTTTGTTGGCACTTACATAATACCCTTCGATTTAGATGGTGTTGATATTGGTTTTGAAGCTTTAAAAACAAAGCTAACCTTAGTGCCTAATATTATTTACACAACTTTTAATCACTCTAAAGACAAAGGAAAAAATCGCTATAGGCTACTATATATTTTCAAAAATCGCATTGAGGGTGAAGAGGAATACAAGATGGTTTACGACTGTCTTAATAGTCAAATCATTAGTGATATGAAATCGATTGATGAGAAATTTGATGAAAAATCCTTAGATATTGCTATGCAAAAGATATCGCAGATTTACTTGGGGTCAAATCCTGAATGCGAATTGTCTTCTTATCCTTTATTTTACTCCAAAGCCGACTTCATTTCTAAAAGCAAACCTAAGTGTGAAGACTACTCTGAGATGCCAGCAAAGAGGCTTAAAACAAGGAAAACGACCTCTTCTCTGAAGACTGAGTCAAGTTCAATATGGAATAGCCCTTTTGTGAAGGAAGATGTATACTGTTTGGATTTTATTCTTGATTTTGAAGGTCTTAGTCATAATATCAGAGCTAATAAGCTTAGTTTGATTAAGGAATATGCTCATCTTTATCCTTTGTTTGAACACGATGAGGTTGATTTTATTGATGGTTATGCCCTGCTTGATAAGAATTTTAAGTCTATTCGTAGAGAATGGGGCAAAGACAGTCTGACTGAAAGATTAAAAACAAATAAAGTTAAGATTGGTGAAAGGAAAAAATATCTTTATAATACTGGACTAAGGTTTCTTAAGATGGAACGCAATATGGAAATAAAGTTTGACTACCTACTCTATCTCTTGCTTAATGAGAGTTATAAACATTGCGAAAATCCAAACACTATCCTACTTAACGATATTTTCAGTGCTGCACATGGTGCTTTTAAAACAAATATTGAGGGTAATAATAATATCTTTTTCTATGAGAACAAAAAAGCGTTTATTGTTGACAAGGCATTTTGCAATAAATATAAAATGAAAACAAAAACATATTCAGCAATAGTTAGGGGATTCTTGAAGAGGCAGGAGATAAGACTTTACTATGATCCAAATCTGCCAATTACTGAGAACTTAATCATATTAAAAGAAAATGGGGTTAAGTGTGGTAAATCTACACTCTATAAATATAGGGATGTTCTAAGCAATATGAATGAAAGTATTTACGACTATATTGTGGTTTATAATAGCTGTTTCACAAACAAACCTAATATAGATGAAGATTTGCGTTCATGCGGATAGTTTCCCCAATTTATTGATAGCAACCAATTATTTAACACGAATAAGGAGGCAAAAATCTAATATTATTTAACTAAAAAAACATCATTTTTCTTATACAATATGCTTGTTATATCAAATAATTTTCGTATCTTTGTAAGGTGATATAAAAGTTATAACAAGGTGTTATTTCCGTTAATTCACAATTATCAAAACATTAAAACCTCGCTATGTATAGGTTAATAGTATTTTACTATGATTAAGTTCGTA